>NZ_SLVM01000016.1 GCF_004339675.1 Rhodovulum steppense | reverse complement strand
GCAAGATCGCCGAAAACGACTTCGGCGCACTCGGCGACACCTCAACCCTCGCCGACCCATCCGTCGTCGATACTCTCATCGAAAACAGGATGAACAGATAAACGAAATCCGGGGGCGGGCCCGAAAGGCCCCGGCCCCGGCCTCTGCCAACTTCAACGGGAGGAAACCCATGTCCGACAAGGACAAAGCAATGGCCTACTGGAAGGCCAATGTCAGATTGATCCTGATCAGCCTGGTCATCTGGGCGATCGTATCCTTCGGCTTCGGCATCGTGCTGCGGCCGCTTCTGTCGGGCATCGCCATCGGCGGCACCGATCTTGGCTTCTGGTTCGCGCAGCAGGGGTCGATCCTGGTCTTCCTGGGCCTGATCTTCTTCTACGCGTTCCGCATGAACAGCCTCGACCGGAAACACGGCGTGGACGAGGAGTAAGTCACCATGGATCAGTTTACGCTCAACCTCATCTTCGTGGGCGCGTCCTTCGCGCTCTATATCGGGATCGCGATCTGGGCCCGGGCCGGGTCCACATCGGAATTCTATGCCGCCGGCCGGGGCGTTCACCCCGTCACCAACGGCATGGCGACCGCGGCCGACTGGATGTCGGCGGCGTCCTTCATCTCGATGGCGGGTCTGATCGCCTTCGGCGGCTACACCGCCTCGTCCTTCCTGATGGGCTGGACCGGCGGCTATGTGCTGCTCGCGCTGCTGCTTGCGCCCTATCTGCGCAAGTTCGGCAAGTTCACCGTGCCCGAATTCATCGGCGACCGGTTCTACAGCCAGACCGCGCGCCTTGTGGCCGTGGCCTGTCTGATCATCGCCTCGGTGACCTATGTGATCGGGCAGATGACCGGCGCGGGCGTGGCGTTCTCGCGCTTCCTCGAAGTGTCGAACACCACCGGCCTTCTGATCGGCGCCGCGGTCGTGTTCATGTATGCCGTTCTGGGCGGCATGAAGGGCATCACCTATACCCAGGTGGCGCAATATGTCGTGCTGATCACCGCCTATACCATCCCGGCGGTGTTCATCTCGCTGCAACTGACCGGCGTGGCGCTGCCGCCGCTGGGCCTGTTCTCGGAATACACCACCACCGGCGAGCCGCTTCTGGCCCGTCTCGACATGGTCATCCAGGATCTCGGCTTTGCCGCCTACACGCTGCAGGACACCAGCTTCCTTCCGATGCTGAACATGTTCCTGTTCACGATGTCGCTGATGATCGGCACCGCGGGTCTGCCGCATGTCATCATCCGCTTCTTCACCGTGCCGCGGGTGGCCGATGCGCGCTGGTCCGCGGGCTGGGCGCTGGTCTTCATCGCGCTTCTCTACCTGACCGCCCCGGCGGTGGGTGCGATGGCCCGTCTGAACCTGGTCGACACCATCTATCCGAACGGTGCCACCGAGCAGCCGATCGCCTATGACGAGCGGCCCGACTGGATCAAGAACTGGGAGATCACCGGCCTGCTGCGGTTCGAGGACAAGAACGGCGACGGCCTGATCCAGTGGTACAACGACCGCAACGCCAACTTCGCCGAGACCGCCACCGAGCGGGGCTGGCAGGGGTCGGAACTGACCGTGAACAACGACATCCTGGTTCTCGCCAACCCCGAGATTGCCGGCCTGCCGGGCTGGGTGATCGCGCTGATCGCGGCGGGCGGTCTGGCGGCGGCGCTGTCGACGGCGGCGGGCCTGCTGCTGGCGATCTCGTCGGCGGTCAGCCACGACCTGATCAAGGGGGCGATCAACCCCAAGATCAGCGAGCGGGGCGAGTTGCTGGCGGCGCGGATCTCGATGGCGGTGGCGATCGCGGTGGCGACCTGGCTGGGTCTCAACCCGCCGGGCTTTGCCGCGCAGACCGTGGCGCTGGCCTTCGGGATCGCGGCGGCCTCGCTGTTCCCGGCGCTGATGATGGGGATCTTCTCGACCCGCATCAACAACGTGGGCGCCGTGGCGGGGATGCTGACCGGCCTGATCTTCACGGTCGTCTACATCTTCCTGCACAAGGGCTGGTTCTTCATCCCCGGCACCAACAGCTTCGAGGACACGATCGCGGGATCGCTGTTCGGCATCCAGTCGACCGCCATCGGCGCGGTGGGCGCGATCCTGAACTTCGCGGTGGCCTATGGCGTCTCGAAGATGACGGCCGACACCCCGCAGGAGATCAAGGACCTGGTCGAAAGCGTGCGCGTGCCGCGCGGCGCGGGCTCTGCCGCGGCCGACCACTGACGACAACGAAGGGGGCGGCGCTCTGCCGCCCCCTTCCCCACGCGCCCGGAATTTCCCGGACCGCGCCTTCCTTTTAGGTTCTTCGCACAACCGTTCCGCCCACCCGCGCAGGAGGTGCGCATGTCCGACCCAGAGGCCGAGATCCTCGAAAGCCTCAGGCAGGTTCCGCCCTTCGACCTGATCCCCGAGGATGCCATGGCCGCCCTTGGCCCCAGCGTGCGGCGGATGGCGGTCGGGCCGGGCGCGACCATCTGCACCGAGGGCGAGCGGCTGGACGGGCTTTACGTCATCGAGACGGGGACCGTCGATATCGAGACCGGCGGCTCGGACCTGATCGCCCATCGCGGTCCCGGCGATGTCGTGGGCGAGCGGGGCCTGTTGCGGCTGGGCCGCGCGATGCTGACGGCGCGCGCAGCCTCGGATGTGACGCTACTGGTGCTGTCCAAGGCCGCCTTCCACGACCTTATGGACGACGTGCCGGCATTCGCCGTGTGGTTCCAGCGCTCGCTGCCCGGCCGGGTCGCAGCCGCGGGCGAGGAGGCCGCCGGGCTGACCGCGCTGCGCGTGGCCGACCTGATGACCCCGACCCCGATCACCTGCCCGGTCGGATCGCGGGTCAGCGACGTGGCGCGGATCATGCGGGACAAGAACATCTCGTCGGTGATGGTGATGGAGGGCGAGACGCTTGCGGGCATCGTCACGGTGCGCGACCTGACCAACAAGGTTCTGGCCGAGGGGCTGGACGGCGCGACCCCCGCGACGCAGGTGATGACCCGCGACCTGATCACCATCCCGCCCGACGCGCTGGGACTCGATGCGCTGATGACGCTGGCCGACAACAATATCAGCCACCTGCCGGTGGCCGAGGCGGGCCGGGTCGTCGGACTGATCGGGCGCACCGACCTGTTCCGCCAGCAGGCCGCCACCGCCAGCCACATGATCGTCGAGATCGTGGATGCCGACGACCCCGAGGCCATGGCGCGCGTCGTGGCCGAGGTGCCCGCGCTGCTGGCGCAACTGGTCCGCTCGGGCGTCAGCGCCAACGCCATCACCCGGCGGATCACCGACATCACCGACTCGATTACCCGCCGCCTGCTGACACTCGCCGAGGCCCGTCTCGGTCCGCCGCCCGTGCCCTATCTGTGGCTGGCCTGCGGCAGCCAGGGCCGACGCGAACAGACCGGCATCAGCGACCAGGACAACTGCCTGATCCTTGACGATGCCTTCCGTCCCGAGCATGACGCCTATTTCGCCGAACTGGCGAAATTCGTGTCCGACGGGCTGAATACCTGCGGCTTCTTCTACTGCCCCGGCGACATGATGGCGACCAACCCGCGCTGGCGTCAGCCCCGCCGGGTCTGGCGCAGCTATTTCTCGGGCTGGATCGCCCAGCCCGACAACGAGGCGCAGATGCTGGCCTCGGTGATGTTCGACCTGCGCCCGATCGGCGGCGAACGGGCGCTGTTCCAGGATCTGCAGGCCGAAACGCTGGCCATGGCGCGCAGGAACTCGATCTTCGTCGCGCACATGATCTCGAACTCGCTCAAGCACACGCCGCCGCTGGGCCTGTTCCGCGGCTTCGCGCTGATCCGCTCGGGCGAACACAAGGACATGCTGGATCTCAAGCTCTCGGGCGTGGTGCCGGTGGTCGATCTGGGCCGGGTCTACGCGCTCAAGGGCGAATTGCAGGCGGTGAACACGCGCGAACGGCTGGTCGCGGCGCGCGAGGCGGGCGCGGTCTCGCAATCGGGTGCACATGACCTGATCGACGCCTATGACCTGATCTGCGAGACAAGGCTCGCCCATCAGGCCGACCAGATCCGGGCGGGTACGAAGCCCGACAATTTCATGGCGCCGGGCCAGTTGTCGGAACTGGAGCGCAACCACCTGCGCGATGCCTTCATGGTGATCAAGACAATGCAATCGGCCGCCGGACAGGGCCGTGGGGTGATGGGATAGACGATGTTTCTGGAACTGATCGCAAGTGTAGCCGCCGGGTTCGGCGCGGGCGGGCTCATGTTCCTGCTCAACCGTCTCAGTGGTCAGCGGCTGCCGCGCTGGTCGGTGCCGGTGGCGGCGGGCCTTGCAATGCTGGCCTATGCGCTCTGGTCCGAGCAATCCTGGGCCGCGCGGACCATGGCCGGCCTGCCCGAGGGCCTTGTCGAGATCTCGCGCGTCGAACAATCCGTGCCGTGGAAGCCCTGGACCTATCTCCTGCCCCAGACGACGCGGCTGATGGCGGCCGATGTCGGCCGCGCCGCCCGCCGCGAGGATGCGCCCGAGATGCGGCTGGTCACGCTCTACTTCTTCGCGCGCTGGCAGCCCGCCCGTTCTGCGCCGGTGCTGGTCGATTGTGCGCGTGCCGCGCGCGCCGACGCGACCGAGTCGGCGCTGACCGATCCTCGCAGCGCCGATTGGCGCAGGCTTTCCGGCGACGATCCGTTGGTCCGGGCGGTCTGCAACGGAACAAGCTGAGGGGGGATGCGTCATGGGGCGAAAATCGGTTCTGCTGGCCGAGGACGAGGATGGAATCGCCCTTGCGCTGGAATACCTGATCGCGCGCGAGGGATATGACACGCGCCGCGTGGCCGATGGCGATCTGGTGCTCAAGGCGCTGGAGGAGGCGCCACCGGATCTTGTCGTTCTCGACGTGATGTTGCCCAATCGCTCTGGCTACGAGATCTGCCAGATGATCCGGCGTACCGAGCGCCTGAAAGATGTTAAGGTCCTGATGATGACCGCGCGCGGTGGAGAGGTCGAGCGGCGCAAGGGTCTGGCACTCGGGGCGGACGCGTTCCTGACCAAACCCTTCGCGACCGCGGATCTGACGGCCCAGATCCGCGCGTTGCTGGGGGGAGAGTTGGATGCATGAGCGGCTTGGGCTGAGAACCCGATTCGCGCTGTTCTTCGCGGCGCTGGCACTGGGCGGGCTGGCGATCCTGGTCCTGGGCCTGTGGCTTGGCCATGCCAGGGCGGGCGGCCCGGCGGACGGTTTCGTGATCGCGGGCGCCGTCGCGGGCTTCGGTCTCGCGGGGCTGGCGGCCTGGGTCGGCCTGCTGTTCGACCAGAACGTCGCCCGCCCGATCCTCGCCCTTGCCGCCGACCTGACGACACGGGCCCGGGCGGATATCGACGTCGATATCGACGAAGCACCCGCCCGCTATCTGGGCGCGCTGGCGCCTGCAGCGAACGCCATCAACGACGCGCTGGCCGAGACCCGCGCCGCCCAGGATCGCGCCGTGGCCGAGAAGACCGCGCTCCTGAACCGCGACAAGGCGATGTTCGAGGCGCTGCTGCGTGACCTTGCCGAAGGCGCCGTGGTGGCCACGCCCGATCACCGGATCATGCTCTACAACCGCGCGGCGCAGGGGCTTCTGGGCGATCTGGGGCTCGACCGGCGGCTGACCGCGTTCCTGCGGCCCGAACCTCTGGCCCACGCGCTCGACCGGATGGGCGCGCGCGCCGCGCGCGGCGAGCTCGAGGCCGAGCGATTCCTGGCCGCCACCGCCTGCGGCGAACGCTTCCTGATGGCCCGCGTCAGCCCGATCGCGGTGAATGGCAGCCGCGTGGGCTATGTCCTGATCTTCCACGACGCGACCGAGGATCTCGACGCCCATGCCGAGCGTGACCACCTGTTCAACACGCTGCTCGAGGCGATCCGCCGCCCGACCGCCGCGATCGGCGCGCTGATCGACGCGATCGAGGCCGATCCCGACCTCTGCACGGACAGGCGGACGAGCTTTTTCCGACAGTTGCGGCGCGAACAGGGGGCGCTGGTGGTCAAGGTCCACGAGATCGCCGAGCGCCACGGCACCGCCACCGCACGCCGCTGGCCGATGCCCGCGGTCGCCTCCGATGACATCTTCGACGCGCTTCAGGCCCGCCTGCCCGAGGATCTCCGCGTCGAGGGCGCACGCCAGTTCATCCGCTGCGACGGCTTCGCGATCACCGAGCTTCTGGCGCGCGTGATCGGTGGCTTGCGCTCCGACCCGGCGCGCTGCGATTTCGTTCTGCGCGCGGGCGCCTGCGACCGCGAGATCTGCCTGATGCTGGACTGGAAAGGCCCCGAACTGCCCGATGGTCAGCTCGATCGCTGGCTGGCCGCGCCGTTGTCCGAGGGCTACGGGCACTATACCGGGCGTGACGCGCTCGAAGGCCACGGGACCGAGATGTGGTCCGAGGCGACCGCGACGGGCAACCGGCTGATGCTGCCGCTCCAGGCCGCCAAGGCGCCGGTCCTGACCCCCGCGGATCCGCGGCCCGAATTCTACGATTTCACCCTGCCCCCGCCGGTCTCGGACGAGATCGCCGAGCGGCCGCTCTCCGAACTGCGCTTCGTGGTGTTCGACACCGAAACCACGGGTCTTTCGCCCCGCGCGGGCGACGAGATCGTGCAGATCGGCGGCGTCCCGATCGTCAATGGCCGCATCCTGCGCGGCGAGGCCTTCGACATGCTGGTCAATCCCGGCCGACACATCCCCGCCGCCTCGACCGCGGTGCATGGCATCGACAACGCCCGCGTCGCCGTTGCCCCCGACATCGTCGAGGCCGGGCGCCGCTTTCACGCCTATTGCGAGGGGGCGGTGCTGGTCGCCCATAACGCCGCCTTCGACATGGCCTTCCTCAAGCTCAAGGAGGACCGCATCGGCCTGCGCTTCGACCAGCCTGCGCTCTGCACCGTCCTGCTGGCCGCCGCGCTCTACCCGGATGCCGACGATCTGACGCTCGACGCGCTGGCCACCCGGTTCGGGGTCACGCTCGCCAACGAGCACCGGCATACCGCGCTGGGCGACGCACTGGCCACGGCCGAGGTGTTCCGCCACATGCTGGGCGTCCTCGAAGGGGCCGGGATCGGAACCCTCGGCGAGGCCATCGCCCGCAGCGACCAGATGCACCGCATCCGCAAGGCCCAGAACTACTGAACCCGCGCGTCCGGCCTATTCCTCGCGCCGGTCCGAGGGCGGGTCGTCATACATCGACCAGCCATGCTCGCGCCCGGTCGGCGGCACGTCCGAGGGGCGGATATTGGCCTGGATGAAGGTCTTGGCGATGAAATGCGCCACGATCGGCGCGGTCAGGAACAGGAACAGCGTGATCAGCAATTCGTGGAACGAGAAACTGCCCTCGATCAGCAGGAAATACAGCATCGAGGCGATCAGCACGCCCCCCACGCCCAGCGTCGTCGCCTTGGTCGGCGCGTGCAGCCGCTGCATCGTCTCGCGCAGCTTGATCAGCCCGAACGAGCCGACGAAGCCGAAGATCCCGCTGACGACAAGGAAGAACGCGATCACAAGCTCCGCCCAGAAATCCATGCCCAGCCCCCCTATTCGATGATGTCGCCGCGCAGCACGAAGCGGCAATAGGCCACCGTCGAGACGAAGCCGACCATCGCCACCAGCATCGAGGCTTCGTAATAGACCGCCGTGCCATGCCAGATCCCGTAAAGGATCAGCAACGCGATCACGTTGATGACGATCGTATCCAGCGCAAGGATGCGGTCGGCCACGTCCGGCCCCCGCGTGATCCGCCAGAGATTCAGCAACAGCCCCAGCCCGTAGCAGCCGAAGGCGAAGATCAGGGCCGCCTCGATCATTCGAAGATCTCCTTCAGGCGCCGCTCGTAGCGGCTCTTGATCTGGTCGCGCACGGCGTCCGGATCCTCGGCATGCAGGCAATGCACGAGGATCGCCCCGCCATCGGCCGCCAGCATCGCAGAGACCGTGCCCGGCGTCATCGTGATCGTGCCCGCCAGAACCGTGATCGCCTCGGCCGAGGTCAGGTCCAGCGGCACCGTGATCCAGGTCGAGCGCAGATCGGCGTTGCGCTTGAACAGGATGATCATCGCCACCTGCACATTCGCCACCACGATGTCCCACAGCACCACCAGCGCATATTCCGCCGCCATCAGCGGATTGCGCAGCCGCGGCCGGTTCGGCCAATAGGCCGCCGTGGTCAGCGGCACGATGATGCCCAGCGCGACACCCAGCACCAGATTGCCCGGCGTCACCTTGTTCACCAGCCCCAGCCAGACCAGGGTCAGCACCAGGCTCAACAGCGGATGCGGGAAGATGCGTCCAAGCATGGCCTAGCCCTCCTCCTGCACCGGGTCTTCGGCGGCGTCCGGTTCGGGTTGCGGCACCTCCGGCACCTCCTGCGGACCCAGCACCGCCGCGATGTAGTCTTCCGCGTGGAAGACCTGGCGCGATCCGGCATCCAGGAAATCCGTCAGCGGCCCGGCAAAGGCCGCCAGCAGCGCCGTCATGCCGATCGCCGCCACCGTCGGCGCAACCTCCAGCGGGCTGGCCGGGCGCGCCTCCGGGCGCGGTTCCGCGTCATCCGCGGCCGGCACATGCGCCGCCACGGCGGTCGAGCGCCAGAACAGCACGCTGCCCGCCCGCGCCAGACCGACGATCACCAGCAGCGATCCGGCCAGAACCGCCGTCCAGCCCAGCGCCATGAACTGCGGATCGCGCAGCGCATCCAGGATCATCAGCTTGCCCAGGAACCCGCTCAGCGGCGGCATGCCCGCCATCGCCACCGCCCCCGCAAAGAACAGCGCCGCGAACAACCCGTTCTGCACCGTCGCGGGCGCCGGATCCAGCCGGTCGCCCTCGGGCCGTCGCGACACAACCAGATCGGCCAGCAGGAACAGGGCCGCCGCCGCAAAGGTCGAATGGATCAGGTAATACAGCGCCGCCGTCGTCGCCCAGGGCGTGAAGGCCGCCACCGCAAGCATCATCGTCCCCATCGAGGCCACCACCGAGAACGCCAGCAACGGCATCAGCCGCCGCGCGCCCAGCACGCCGAAGGCACCGATGGCCAGCGTCACCGCCGCGGCCGGGAACAGCCAGGTGCCGGTCAGCCCGTCCGTGGCCGCGATCTCGGGGCCGAAGATCATCGAATGGATCCGGATGATCGCATAGGCGCCCACCTTGGTCATGATCGCGAACAGCGCGGCCACGGGCGCAGGCGCATTGGCATAGGTCGCGGGCAGCCAGAACTGGATCGGGAACAGCGCGGCCTTGATCGCGAAGACCACCATCAGCAGCATCGCCGCCACCCGGATCAGCGCCGCCTCCTCGATGGGTATCTCGCGCACCTTCACCGCCAGATCGGCCAGGTTCAGCGTGCCCGTCGCGGCATAAAGCGTGCCCAGCGCGATCAGGAACAGGGTCGAACCCGCAAGGTTCATCACGACATATTGCAGACCCGCCTGCAACCGCACCTTGCCGCCGCCATGGATCATCAACCCGTAGGACGCGATCAGCAGGATCTCGAAGAACACGAACAGGTTGAACGCGTCGCCGGTCAGGAAGGCGCCGCAGATCCCCATGATCTGGAACTGGAACAGCGCATGGAAATGCCGCCCCCTTGTGTCCCAGCCCGTCGCCGCCGCATGGGTCAGCACGATCAGCGCCAGCACCGCCGTCAGCAGCACCAGAACCGCCGACAGCCGGTCCAGCACCAGGACGATGCCGAAAGGCGCGGGCCAGTTGCCCAGATCGTAGACATGAACCGCGCCATCCGCCGACAGCACGGCCAGCCCGACCGCGATCGCGACCAGCGCGAGCGCACCCGCAAAGGACGCCGCGCGCGCCAGAACGATATCGTAGCGCATGACATAGGCGATCAGCGGTGCCAGCAGCGCGGGCAGGATGATCGGGGCGATGATCCAGTGGCTCATGCCGCGCCGTCCTTGCGCACGGCCTTGCCCGCGTCATCCGCCTCGGTCATGTCGATCCGGTCGTCGCCCGCCTCGATGAAGGCGCCCAGCGCCACCATCACCAGCAGCGCGGTCATCCCGAAGGCGATCACGATGGCCGTCAGCGTCAGCGCCTGCGGCAGCGGGTCGGTATAGACCGCCTCGCCGTATTTCTGAAGCACCGGCGGCGCGTTGATCCTAAGCCGCCCCGAGGCGAACAGGAAGATGTTGGCCGCATAGGACAGAAGCGCCAGCCCCAGGATCACCGGAAAGGCGCGCAGCCGCAGCACCAGATAGACCCCCCCCGCGGTCAGCACGCCGACCGAACTCGCAACGATCAACTCCATCTCACTCGCCTCCCTTGCCGACCGCCCCGGCGCGCTGCGAGGGATCGTAATCCATCGGCTCGACATTCACCGTCTCGCCGGCATAGCGCGCGATCCGCGACAGGCTGTAAAGCGTCAGCATGACCGCACCCAGAACCGTCAGGAACACGCCCAGGTCGAACAGGAAGGCCGAGCCAAGCCCGAACTCCTCGATCAGAGGCAGCTTGATGTAGCCATAGGCGCTGGTCAGGAACGGCTTGCCCGCCAGCCACGCCCCCGCGCCGGTCAGCCCCGCGATCACCACGCCCCAGCCGATCATGTCGTGATAGCCGACGCGCTGGCGCGCCTGCGCCCAGGCAAAGCCCGAGGCCATGTATTGCATCAGGAAGGCGATCGAGACCACCAGCCCCGCGATGAACCCGCCGCCCGGCTGGTTATGCCCGCGCAGGAAGATATAGACCCCCACCATCAGCGCGATCGGCAGCATCGCGCGGGTGGCCACCACCATCATCAGCGGATGCCGGTCGCGCGAGCGGTCCTGCGAATAGTCGGAGTTTCTCAGCCGCCGTGCGGCCTGACCGCGCAACAGCGTCTCCATCAGCGCAAAGATCGCCAGCCCCGCAATGCCCAGAACGATGATCTCGCCATAGGTGTCGAAGCCGCGGAAATCGACAAGGATCACGTTGACGACATTGGTGCCGCCGCCGCCCTCGTAGGAATTGGCCAGGTGATAGTCCGAGATCGGCGAGAAATCCCGCAGCAGGAAGGCAAAGGCCAGCGCCCCCACCGCACCCCCCGCGGCAACCGCAAGCACCCCGTCGCGCGCCCGCAGCGCCAGCGGGCTTTCGCGCGGCGTGTCCTTGGGCAGGAAATGCAGCGCCAGCAGCAACAGCATGATCGTGACCGTCTCGACCGAGATCTGCGTCAGCGCCAGGTCGGGCGCGGAAAGATAGACGAACCCGACCGAGATCATCAGCCCGATCACCCCGATCAGCACCAGCGCCTGGAACCGCTGGCGGTGCATCGTCACCACCAGCGCCGTCGCCACCGCCAGCAGGACCCAGCCGATTGCCACAACCGGCGGGATCGGCAGCATCGCCCGGTCGGCCGGCGCCAGCCCGCCCCCGGTCCAGGCGACATAGCCCAACGCCACCGAGGCGGCGACGAAGATCGCAAGATAGCGGCTGATCGCGCCGTTATGCAGCCCCTCGGTGAACCGGCGCGACAGCCCCGCCGCGGCCTCGATCAGCCCGTCGAAGATGACCTTGGCCTCGGGCCGCGGCGCAACCTGCCACAGCCGGTCCAGCGGCCGATGCAGCGCCAGCAGCACCAGGCCGCCCGCGACCGCGATCACCGACATGATCAGCGCCGCATTCACCCCGTGCCAGATCTTCAGCGAGTAATAGGGCAGTTCGCCCCCGATCACCGCGCCCCCCGCCACGGCCACCAGCGGCCCGACGAAGGTTGCGGGCAGGATGCCGATCAGCACCACGAACAGCACCAGAAACGCGGGTGCGGCCCACATGCCGAAGGGCGGATCATGCGGTTTCGCCGGATAATCGTCGCGCACCGGGCCGAGGAAGACATGCGAAATGAAGCGGAAGGAATAGGCCACCGACAACAGCGCCCCAAGCGTCGCCAGCACCGGCACCGCCAGATGGCTGCCCGCCCAGACCGTTTCGGATGCGGCGTCCAGCATCATCTCCTTCGACAGGAAGCCGTTGAACAGCGGTATGCCCGCCATCGACAGCGCCGCGGCCATCGCAATCGCCGCCGTGATCGGCATCAGCCGCGCAAGTCCCCCCAGCCGCTTGATGTCGCGGGTATGGGTCTCGTGATCGACGATGCCCGCCGACATGAACAGCGCGGCCTTGAAGGTCAGGTGGTTGATGATGTGAAAGACCGCGACCACCGCCGCGAACTTGGTGCCCAGCCCCAGCAGCATGGTCAGCAGGCCCAGATGGCTGACCGTGGAAAAGGCCAGCAGCGCCTTCAGATCGTCCTTGAACAGCGCGATCAGCGCACCCAGCACCATGGTCACCAGCCCGGTGGTCGCCACGATGTAGAACCAGGCATCCGTCCCCGACAGCACCGGCCACATCCGCGCCAGCAGGAAGACCCCCGCCTTCACCATGGTCGCCGAATGCAGATAGGCCGAGACGGGCGTCGGCGCCGCCATCGCATGCGGCAGCCAGAAATGGAACGGGAACTGCGCCGATTTGGTGAAGGCCCCGATCAGGATCAGGATCAGCGCGGGCAGATACCAGTCCGACGCCCGGATCGCGTCACCCTGTTGCAGGATGTCGGTCAGGTTGTAGCTGCCCGCGATATTGCCGAGGATCAGCATCCCCCCGATCATCGCCAGCCCGCCCGCCCCGGTCACCGCCAGCGCCATCCGCGCGCCCTGCCGGCCCTCCGGCAGGTGCTTCCAATAGCCGATCAGCAGGAACGAGGTCAGGCTGGTCAGTTCCCAGAAGATCAGCAGAAGCAGGATGTTGTCCGAAATCACGATGCCCAGCATCGCGCCCTGGAACAGCAGCAGATAGGTATAGAACTGCCCCATCGGATCCTCGCCCGACAGGTAGAACCGCGCGTAAAGCGTGATCAGCAACCCCATCCCCAGGATCATCCCCGCGAACAGCAGCCCCAGCCCGTCGAGGAAGAAACTGGCCGACAGCCCCAGTTGCGGCAGCCATTCGATTTCCGCCTGGATCACCTCGCCCCGCATCACCGCGGGCGCCAGCACCCCCAGCATCACCAGCGCCAGAAGCGTCGGGATCGCCGTGAAACTGGCGCAGGCCGTCCGGCCTGCGCGGATCATGATTCCGGGGATCAACGCCCCCAGGAAGGGAAGGATCGCAATGATGGGTAACAGGCTGCTGCCGCTGCTCATCCGGTGCACCACTCGCTAGTTCGGCCACAGACTTAACCGCTTTCCGCCGGATGGGAAATGCAGATGGAAAAAACGTTATCACTCGGTGGGAAGACTGCCACGAATTGCCCAGAAACGCATCAGGACAGCCCGGTCTCGATGGCCAGCCGCACCAGTTCCGTGGTGTTGCGCGCGCCCAGCTTGCGTTTCAGCGTGGAACTGGTGTTCGCCGCGGTCTTGTAGCTGATGCACAGCGCATCCGCGATCGACTGCAAATCCTCGCCCCGCCCGATCAGCCGCAGCACCTGATGCTCGCGCTCGCTCAGCGCCGAGATCGGATCCGCCTTGCCGCCGATCTTCATCGAGGCGATGGAAACCGCGACCTTGTGGCTGAGATACATCTCGCCCCGCTCCAGCGTGCGCACGGCCTCAAGGAAATCCTCGGGCGCCGAGTTCTTGGACAGATAGCCGCCAGCGCCCCCCTCCAGCGCCTTGACCGCAAAGACGGTCTGCTCGTTCATCGTGAAGACCAGGATCCGCGCATCGGGCGCCCGGGCGGCCAGCGGGCCGATCATGTTCAGCCCGCCCACGCCGGGCATGCCCAGGTCCAGCACGATCAGGTCGGGGCGATGCGCCTCGGCCAGGCGATAGGCCTCGCGATCGGTCAGCGCCTCGAACACCTCGTCATAGCCCAGATCGCGCAGAAGCTGGCCACAGCCGATATGGGTCACCGGATGGTCGTCGACGATCAGCGCGGTCTTCATGCCAGGGTCTCCATCGCGGGGCGCCCGGCCCGGGCACCGGCCAGCGGCAGGCGCACGGTCAGCCGCGTGCCGCCGCCCGGGCGCGGGCCCAGCGCCAGCCTGCCGCCCAGCGCATAGACCCGGTCGCGCATCGCGGTCAGCCCGCGCCCCTCGACCAGCCCGGCCCCCAGCCCCGCGCCATTGTCCTCGATCCCCAGCGCGATCTCGCCCGGCCCCTGCCCGTCGGGCAGCACCGCCATCGCGATCCGCACCCGGCCGGGGCGTCCATGACGCAGCGCGTTGGTAACGCCCTCCTGCACGATCCGATAGACGGTCAGATCCACGATTTCCTCGGTGCCGGGCACCGACCGGGGCAGGCTCACCTCCCAGTCGATGCCCGTATGGGTGCTGCGAAAGCCCGCGATCATGTCCTCCAGCGCCTCGACCAGCGGCAACTGGCCGATGGTCATGGGCCGCAGCGTGGTCAGAAGCCGGGTATTCGCCACCCGGATCTGATCGACGATCGAGGCGACCGTCTCGGCATCGCGCCTCAGCGTGGCATCGCCCGACCGTTCGGCCACGCGCGCGATGGCGCCCGCCTTGACCTTCAGCCCGAACAGGCAGGGGCCGAACTCGTCATGCAGTTCCATCGCGATGGCGCGCCGTTCCGCATCGCCCAGTTCCACGATCTTGCGCGCCAGCGCCGCGCGCGCCGCCTCGCTGGCCTCCAGCCCCTGCGAAAGCGCGTTGAACCCGCCCACGATGGGCGTGAAATCGGCTCCGCGCACGCCCGCGATCCGCGTCGACAGATCCCCCGCCTGCAACGCCGCCAGCCCGCGATTGATCG
This sequence comes from Rhodovulum steppense, assembly GCF_004339675.1. Classification (GTDB taxonomy): domain Bacteria; phylum Pseudomonadota; class Alphaproteobacteria; order Rhodobacterales; family Rhodobacteraceae; genus Rhodovulum; species Rhodovulum steppense. The sequence goes on along the minus strand of NZ_SLVM01000016.1, from coordinate 69,704 downwards.
TGTCCAGCGGCCGCAAGCCACGCCCGATCACCGTCGCCACCACCAGCGCGGACGCCAGCAGCGCCGCCCCCAGAGTTCCGAACAGCACCGCGGCATCCTCCCAGACCTCCGCGATCTCGTCCTGCGGCGCCGAGCTCAGCGAGACAAAGCCGTAATCGCGCCCGTTATGCAGGATCGACAGCCGCGTCTCGCGCCGGGGGGGCATCACAAGCGTGGCGAACCAGCCGGGCGCGGCGGTGATCTCGGCCTCGCGGCTGCCCGACAGCACCGGCAGCGGCCCGGTGCGCGAATCGTAAAGCACCAGCCGGACGTGGCGCGGCTCGACCAGTTGCTCGGACAGCACGTCCAGAACCCGCTCGGGCGGGTGGTCGCGCATCGCCGTGCCGACCGCCGCGATCACTTGGGCGCGCGCCGCCGATTCGGCGGCCGTCATCTCGACCCCGACCGCCTTGCGCGCATTCTCCAGCATCACCCAGCCCGCAAGGCCCAGCGCCACGGCCTGAAGCCCGGCCACGCACAGCACGACCTGCCAGCGCAGATGAAGCCGGTCGAACATCGCTGTTTCCTCCCTTTGGGAACCAATCTAGCCTGTCCTGCGCGCCGGGTCGATTGCCGACGCGGCGCAGCCGGGAACGGACGGCAAGGCGATTGCCGACTTTTCCCGGGCAGATTTGGGAGGAACGGCGCGCGCCCGCGTGCTAGCCCAGAAGACGGGAGAAGCAGAGGGGGGAGATCGGCCATGGCTGCCGAAAACAGGTTCTGGTCCAACCTGTCCGGATTGCGCCTGCGGGCGCGCGCCGCGCTGTTAGGCGCGGCTTTTGCTTCGCTGGCGACACTCCCCGCCGTCGCGCAAGAGGTCCGGGCAGCCGTCATCCGCGTCGATTACCCCTCTCTCCTTCCCCTGTCGCGGCTTGACCTGCCGACCGAGGATCGCGCCTTTGCCGGCGCCACGCTCGGGACCGAGGACAACGCGACCACCGGCCGCTTCATGGGCCAGACCTACGAGACCGTGACAATCGCCACCGCCCCCGAACAGGCCCTGGCCGAATTCGAGCGGTTGGCGGCCGAAGGCTACCGCCTGTTCGTGATCCTTGCGCGCGAGGCCGAATTGCTGGCGATGGCCGATGCCGCGCCCGGCGATGCGCTGCTGTTCAATTCCCGCTCGGGCGCAGGCAGCCTGCGCTCCGAGGAATGCCGCGCGAACCTGCTGCATGTCGCGCCCTCGGACGCGATGCGCGCCGATGCCGTGACGCAATTCCTGGTCTGGAAGAAATGGACCAACCTGTTCCTCGTGCACGGATCGAACCCCGAAGACGTGGCGCTGGCCGACGCCTACCGCGCCTCGGCGAGCAAGTTCGGCGCCAGGATCGTCGGCGAGCGCGAATTCACCGATACCGGCGGTTCGCGGGTCTCGGATTCGGGCCATGTGCTGGTCCAGCGCCAATTGCCCGTCTTCATGCAGAACACGCCGCGCCATGATGTCGTGCTGGCCGCCGACGCCACCGACTATTTCGCCGAATACCTGCCCTACAACACATGGGAGGCCGCGCCCGTCGCGGGCTCGGCCGGGCTGGTGCCCGCGACCTGGGCGCCGACGCATGAATCCTGGGGCGCGACGCAGCTCAACACCCGGTTCGAGAAGCTCGCGAACCGGCCGATGCGCGACGAGGATTACCAGACTTGGCTTGCCCTGCGCGTGATCGGCGAGGCGGTCACCCGCACCGGCTCCGCCGATCCGGCGGAGTTGCGCGCCTATGCGCTGGGCGACGAGTTCACGCTGGCCGCCTTCAAGGGAGAACCCGTGACCTTCCGGAAATGGAACGGCCAGATGCGCCAGCCGATCCTTCTGACCAATGGCCGGATGACGGTCAGCGTCTCGCCGCAGGACGGCTTCCTGCACCAGCGCACGCTTCTCGACAGCCTCGGGCTCGACCAACCCGAATCCGCCTGCACCGCTTTCGAATGAGGTATCCGATGATCCGCTCCACGCTTCTGGCCACCGCCGCCGCCCTTGCCATTGCCGCCACGCCCGCGCTTGCCAACAATGTCTTCGTCTCGAACGAACGCGGCAATACCGTGACCGTGCTGGACAGCACCACCTGGGAGGTGATCGCCGAGTTTCCCGCCGGAAACCGCCCGCGCGGCATTACCATCGCCCCCGATGGCAGCGAACTTTACGTCTGCGCCTCGGATGACGACCTGGTGCGCGTCTTCGACCCCAACACCTTCGAGGAACTGCACACCCTGCCCTCCGGCCCCGACCCCGAACTGTTCGTCCTGCACCCCTCGGGCAACCCGCTCTACATCGCCAACGAGGACGACAACATGGTGACCGTGGTCGATGTGAAGACCCGGCAGGTGCTGGCCGAAATCCCCGTCGGCATCGAACCCGAGGGCATGGCGATCAGCCCCGATGCGCGCACGGTCATCAACACCTCCGAAACCACCAACATGGCGCATTTCATCGACGCCGAAAGCTACGAGATCGTCCATAACGTGCTGGTGGACCAGCGTCCCCGCTATGCCGAGTTCACCACCGACGGCACCAAGCTCTATGTCAGCGCCGAGATCGGCGGCACCGTCAGCGTGATCGACATGACCGCCGACGACCCCCCGATCACCAAGAAGATCACCTTCGAGGTGCCCGGCATCCAGCCCGAATGGCTGCAACCCGTGGGCGTCAAGGTGACCGCCGATGGCAGCCGCGTCTTCGTCGCGCTGGGGCCGTCGAACCGCGTCGCGGTGATCGACGGCGAAACCGACGAGGTCATCAAGTATCTGCTTGTCGGCCAGCGGGTCTGGCAGCTTGCCTTCACGCCGGACGAGAAATTCCTGATCACCACCAACGGCAATTCGAACGATGTCTCGATCATCGACGTCGAGCGCGAAGAGGTGATCAAGTCGGTTCAGGTCGGCCAGCAGCCCTGGGGCGTTGTCGTCGCGCCGGACTGACGAAAACGGGACAGGAACGGAATGAAAGGGAGGAATACCATGAAGAAACTAGCCTTTGCCCTGGCGCTGGGCCTGACGGGCGGCCCCGTGATGGCCGCGCCGCTCTGCGACGATCTGGGCTTTGCCGGGCTTCTGGCGCGCTGCAACCGCGGCGAACCGGTCGTGCTGACACTGGCTTCGGGCCAGCCGCTCTTTGACGGCGAACAACCCGTGGAACTGCAATCGGGCGCCTATTACGTTCTGGACATGACGGCGGACGGATCCGCGGAACTGGCCCTTGTCGGCCCGGAATTCTTCCGTGCGATCTGGATCAACGAGGTCGTCATCAACGATATCGAGGTCCGCGCCATGGCGCTCGACAGCCTCGAATTCGACGCCGCGGGGCAGGTCCGGCTGTCCTTCATCGCGATCAAGCCCGGCACCTACGAGCTGCGCATCCCCGGCACCACCAGCGACAACCAGCGCGTCCAGATCGCCATCCGCTGACAGAAGGGACAAACCGATGAGAAGACTGATCGCCATTGCCGCGCTGATCCTCGCCCCCGGCCTTGCCATGGCCGATGACGAGGTGCCCGCCGAGGTCGTCGAGCAGATCATGGCCATGCTGGCCGAGATGCAATGCGAGATGGATCCCTCGGATATCGAGGCCGAAGACGATGGCGGCTACGAACTCGACGACGTGTTCTGCATCGACGGGCAATACGACATCGAACTCGACGCCGATCTCCAGATCACCGAGCGCCGCAAGGAGTGATCGCGGATCGCAGGCAGAAACGGCAAACGCCGCGCAGGGCACCCCGCGCGGCGTTTCGCATTTCCGGGGCCGGGCCTATTTGGTCAGGATCAGCTTGCCCGCCCGCGTGATCCGCAACTGGTAGTCCATCCCGTTCAGCCGGATCACCGCACTGGACCCGCCTCCCGTCAGCCGCCGCGCATCATGCTCGGGCGCCCGAGCGACCACCGCGCCAGCGTCGTCCTTCCCGCCGACCTCCCCCGCCAGCACGCATTCCACCTGTCCCATCGCTCTCTCCATCCACGCGCTCCTGTCCTGATCGGGCCGCCCTCGAACGGCCCACCCCCTCAATTCCTGACAGAAACAGTCGGCATTGAAAAGGGGGATATCTACTCCGCCGCCACCCGCCCCGCGGCATGCGGCAGCAGATAGGTGCCGCGCGCGGGCGGGGTGTTCACCCGGATCGGGCAGCGATAGGCCGCGCTCAGCAGATCGTCGCGCAGCACCGCGCCGGGCAGCCCCAGCCCCAGCACGCGCCCCTCGGAAATCAGCGCCACGCGGTCGGCGAACATCGCGGTCAGGTTCAGATCATGCATCACCGCCACAACCCCGCCGCCCCGGTCGGCAAAGTCGCGCGCGATCTCCATCACCTGCAACTGATGCCCGATATCCAGGCTCGATACAGGTTCATCCAGGAACAGCCAGCGCGGCGCGCCATGCGCCACCGGCTCCCAGACCTGCGCCAGCACGCGGGCCAGTTGCACGCGCTGCTGCTCGCCGCCCGACAATTCCTGGTAATAGCGCCCCTCGAACCCGGCCAGCCCGACCCGCGCCAGCGCCTGCGGCACCAGCCCCGCCGCGCCCGCCTCGACCCCGCCTGTCAGGCCCAGCCGCACCACCTCGGCCGCCGTGAAGGGAAAGGCCAGCGGCGTCGCCTGCGGCAGCACGCCCCGCAAGCCTGCAAGCGCCCAGGGGCGAAGATCGGCGATGTCCTGGCCGTTCAGCCGGACCCGCCCGCCATGGGAGAGATCGCCCGTAAGCGCCCGCAGAAGCGTCGTCTTGCCCGATCCGTTCGGGCCGACGATGGCAGTCAGATGCCCCGCAAGGGCCTCGAAATCGACACCGCACAGGACCGCGCGGCGGCCCAGGCGAACGGTGATGCCCCGTGCCTCCAGCATCCGCCTACAGGTCCAGAACGCCGCGCTTGCGCAGCAGGATCCACAGGAAGAACGGCCCGCCCAGAACCGCCGTGACGATCCCGATAGGCAATTCCGCAGGCGCGATCACGATGCGGCTGATGACATCCGCCAGGATCAGCAGCGCCGCGCCCAGCAGCGCGGAATTGACCAGCAGATAGCGATGATCCGGCCCCGTCGCGAGGCGCAGCAGATGCGGCACCACGATGCCGACAAAGCCGATCCCGCCCGACACCGCCACCGCCGCCCCGGTGGCCCCCGCCACGGTCAGGATCGCCACCGCCTTCAGCCGCTGCACCGGGATGCCGATATGGAACGCCGCCGCCTCGCCCAGCGCCAGCCCGTTCAGCCCGCGCGCCAGCATCGGCGCGGCGACCAGCGCCAGCACCATCAGCGGCACGGCCGCGGCCAGCTTGGCCCAGGTCGCTCCCGCCAGCGAGCCAAGCCCCCAGAAGGTCAGGTCGCGCAACTGCGCATCATCGGCCATGTAGACCAGGATGCCCGACAAGGCCCCCGCCAGCGCCCCCAGCGCAATCCCCCCCAACAGCATCGTCGCGACCGAGGTCCGTCCCCGCCGCGTGGCGATGCCGTACAGCACCAGCGTCGCCGCCCAGCCGCCCAGAAAGGCCGCCACCGGCACCGCGTAATAGCCCAGCGCCGCCGCCAGACCGGCAGGCAGCAGCCCGCCCAGCACGATCGCCGCGATCGCCCCCAGCCCCGCCCCCGCGCTGACCCCGACCAGCCCCGGATCGGCCAGCGGATTGCGGAACAGCCCCTGCATCACCGCCCCCGACACCGCCAGCGCGGCACCCACCAGCGCGCCCAGCACCAGCCGCGGCAGGCGGATTTCGAACAGCACGACCCGGTCGGCCAGCGACACCTCGCGCCCCGCGATCATGTCGGCCAGCACCGCCCAGGGCGAGGTGCCCGCCGCCCCCACCGTCAGGCTGAAGACCGACATACCCCCCAGCGCCACGACCAGCAGCAGCGTGACCCGCCGGGCCTGCGCGCCGCGGTCCCAGCCCTGCACGGTCGGGGCGCTGTCGGGGCTGATCGCGACCATCGGATCAGCTCCCCGCCTTGGCCAGCGCGGCCGACAACTCGCGCACCGCGTCCCCCGTCCGCGGGCCGAAGCCCAGCAGGAACAGCCCGTCCATCCGCACCAGCGCCCGCGCCCGGCCCGCGGGCGTCGTGCGGATCGCGGGATGGTCCAGCACCTGATCGGCCCCGTCCGCGGCGCCTTCGCGCGCCATCATCAGGATCACGTCGGGCGCGGCAAGTGTCACCGCCTCGTCGGTCAGCGGCTTGTAGCCCTCGAAGTCGCGGATCGCGTTCTCGCCGCCCGCCAGCCGGATGATGCCGTCCGCGGCGGTGTTCCGCCCCGCCGCCAGCACCCGCCCGCCCTGCACCGACATCACGAACATGACCTTCGGCCCCGGACCCCCGGCGGCCTCGGCGGCGGCCGCATCCAGCGCGGCGCCCACCTCTGCGGCCAGCGCAGCGCCCTTGTCGGGCACGCCCAGCGCATCGGCCACCGCCTCGATCTTGGCCAGCACGGCGGCGCGGTCATGCCCGTCGGGGATCTCGACAAAGGGAATCGCGGCGGTGCGCAGCAGATCGACCGTCTCGGGCGGGCCTGCGCCTTCCTCGGCGAGGATCAGATCGGGGTTCACCGACAACAGCCCCTCGGGCGACAGGCGGCGGGCATAGCCCACATCGGGCAGATCGCGCACCGCCTGCGGATAGGTCGAGGTCGTGTCGCGCCCGACCAGCCGGTGCCCCTCGCCCAGCGCATGGACGATTTCGGTGACCGCGCCGCCGACCGACACGATCCGGTCGGACGCCGCGGCGGGCAATGCGCCCGCCAGCACCGCGACAAGGGCCAGCGCGCGGATCATGCGGGCACCTCCTCGTCCAGACCGGGCAGCGTCGCCACCAGTTCGTCCCAGACGGGCGTGTGATCGACCTCGCCCTGCCGCATGCCAAAGGCTTGCAGGATCAGCGCGCCCCGCGCATCGAACGCCTCGACCGAGACGGCCGGGCCGCGTTTCGTCGGCTTGGTCACGGCCCAAAGCTCGGCCACATGATCGCCGCGCAGATGCAGGTTGAAATCGGGATCGAGGATGTTCAGCCAGGGCCCCGTCGGCTTGATATTCGCCGCCGGGCCGCCGTGGATTTCAATGCAGCCCTGGTTTCCGACGAACAGCATGAAGGGCAGGGCGCGTTCCGCCAGCCCGTCAAGCAGCCCGCTCATCCCGGCCGGGTCCAGCGCCCGCACAAGCGGCGCGCCCGCGATGCGATAGGCGCCCAGCCGGTTCATCCTGAGCTTGCGTACCATTTGCAGGAACTGATGCGTGTCGGTCAGCCGGTCCCATTCCTCGCGCAGCCGCCCGGCCTTGGCGGGGTCGGATTTCGCCGGTTCCACCGGCTCGCGCGGCGCAACGCGCAGGCTGTCAGACTGATCCTCCATCCGCAGCGCGGCCAGCAATGCCGCCCATTCGGCCTCGATCCCGTCCTCGCCCAGATAGATCTTGTGGACCGCATCGCCCGCCGCATCGAAGATCTGGAGCGAGCGGCGGATCTTGCCGCCCTTCTGCTCCTCGACCGCGAAGCCATGGACCCAGTGGCGGGGAAAGATGCGCAGGTCGATCGCCGGGCTCAGCACCATCGCGGCATGCTCGCCCGGCGTGTAATCGCCATAGACTCCCGTCTTCTCGATCACCGCGCTGTCGTTCCGGGTCAGCGCCATCGCCACGCCGAACCCGGGCATCAGCGGCATCAACCCGTCGGGATGCGCCGCGATCCGGGTCACGCCCGCGCCGCATTGCGCGGCCAGAACCTGCGCCTCGGCCGCGCCCAGGCTGTCGGCCAGATCGCGGCTGCGCATGGTGGATTTCTCGGCCCGGACGGCCCTGATCCTGTCCGGAGTCACGTTTTCGCCCGCTTCCATCGGAGGCTCCCTTTCCGTTTCGACTGTCTCGGAATGCTGCCTGGCTGGCCGGGAAACGCAACCGTCCCGGCGTCGCTGGATCGCGGGCCGTTCGCGCGGCCGTCAATGTTGAGTGAAACTATCAGATATCCGCTGCAATGCAAGCGGCCTCTGCCGCCCGCGCACCCAGCGCCGCCATGATCTCGGCCAGCACGAAGGCCGCGATCACCGCAGGCCGCTTGTCGCCCGCCCCGGCCGCGCCGATGGGGCAGGTCAGCCCCCGATGCGCAACGCCCCGCTCGGCCAGGAACCGCAAGAGCCGCGCGCGCTTGCTGGCCGAGCCGATCATCCCGACATAGGCCGCGTCGTCCCGCGCCAGCGCCTCGGCCACCAGCAGGAAATCCAGCCCGTGATCGTGGGTCAGCACCACATGGGCCGCGCCGGGCGGGGCCGCGCGGATCTCGGCCTCGGGCAGCGGGGTCAGCCGCGCCTCGACGCCCGGGGGCGCCTGCGCGACCTGATCGGCGCGGCTGTCGATCAGCAGGGTCCGCACCGGCATCTGCACCAGCAACCCGGCCAGCGCCCGGCCCACATGTCCCGCCCCCAGGATCAGCACATGCGGGCGCGCGTCCGCCGCCGCGTGCTCGGCCGCCAGCAGCGCCGCCCGTCCGGCCACATCCAGCCGGGTCAGCGCCACGACAACGCGCCCGCCGCAGCATTGCCCGGTCTCGGGGCCCAGGGCTACCTCGATCCGGCGCGCGGCTTCGCCTGCGGCCAGCATCGCCCGCGCCGCCGCGATCGCGTCGAATTCCAGCCGCCCGCCGCCGATCGTGCCGAAACAGGCCCCCGCCGTCACCAGCATCCAGGCCCCCGCCTCGCGCGGGGCCGAGCCCTGCACCCCCTCCAGCCGCACCAGGACCGCGTCCGGATGGGCCGACAGGAAGCCCGACGCCTCAGCCACCGCGCAACCGCTCGATGGCCATCAGCACCCGTTCGGGCGTTGCGGGCGCGTCCAGCCGCGGACATTCGCGGTACTCCGCCACGCTCGCCACCGCCATCGACAGCGCCTCAAGCACCGAGATCGCCAGCATGAAGGGCGGCTCGCCCACCGCCTTGGACCGCTTGATCGTCATTTCGCGATTCTCGGACCAGTCGGCGAGCCGCACGTTGAAGACCCGCGGAATGTCCGAGGCCAGCGGGATCTTGTAGGTGGACGGCGCATGCGTGCGCAGACGCCCGTGGTCGTCCCACCACAATTCCTCGGTCGTGAGCCACCCCATCCCCTGCACGAACCCGCCCTCGACCTGCCCCAGATCCAGCGCGGGATTCAGCGACCGGCCCGCATCATGCAGGATATCCACCCGCTCGACCCGGTATTCCCCGGTCAGCGTGTCCACCGACACCTCGGAACAGGACGCGCCATAGGCGAAGTAATAGAACGGCCGCCCCTTGCCCGCCGCCCGGTCCCAGTGGATATCCGGCGTGCGGTAGAACCCCGCCGCCGACAGATGCACCCGCGCCATATAGGCCTCGTGCACCAGCCGGTCGAAGGGCACCGCCGCGCCCCCGATCCGCACCTCGTTGGGCGCAAAGCGCACATCGGCCGGATCGACGCCGCGGCTTTCGGCGGCAAACCCGACCAGCCGCGCCTTGATCTGCTCGGCGGCATCCAGCGCCGCCATCCCGTTCAGATCCGACCCCGACGAGGCCGCGGTGGCCGAGGTATTCGGCACCTTCTCGGTCGTCGTCCTGGTGATCCGGATCCGCTCGATATCCACCTGAAAGGCGTCCGCCACCACCTGCGCGACCTTGGTGTTCAGCCCCTGCCCCATCTCGGTGCCGCCATGGTTCAGGTGGATCGAACCGTCCTTGTAGACATGGATCAAGGCACCCGCCTGATTGTACCAGGTCGCGGTGAACGAGATGCCGAACTTGACCGGCGTCAACGCGATGCCCCTGCGGATGATCCCCCCTTGCGCGTTATGCGCCAGCACCGCGGCCCGGCGGGCGGCGTATTCGGCGCTGTCCTCCAGTTCCGCGACCAGCCGGGGCAGGATCATGTCCTCCACCCGCTGGTGATAGGGGGTCAGGTCGCGCCCCTCGCGGTAGAAATTCGCGCGGCGGATCTCCAGCGGATCGCGGCCCAGCGCATAGGCGATCTCCTCGATCATGCGCTCCGCCGCGATCATCCCCTGAGGGCCCCCGAAGCCGCGAAAGGCCGTGTTCGAGACGGTATCGGTCTTCAGGGGGCGCGAGCGCAGCCGCACCGCCGGGTAGAAATAGGCATTGTCGGCATGAAACAGCGCCCGGTCCGTCACCGGCCCCGACAGATCCGCCGAGAACCCGCAGCGCGCGGCAATCGTCGCATCCACGCCATGAATCACGCCCTCCGCATCAAAGCCCACCTCATAGTCCACCACCACGTCATGCCGCTTGCCCGTCGCGATCATGTCCTGGTCGCGGTCGGGGCGGATTTTCACGGGCCGGTTCCAGCGTTTCGCCGCCAGTGCCGCGACCACGCAGAACAGGTTCATCTGCGTTTCCTTGCCGCCGAAACCGCCCCCCATCCGCCGCACGTTCACCACGACCGCATTGGCCGCCACCCCCAGCACCTGCGCCACCATCTGCTGCACCTCGGTCGGGTGCTGGGTCGAGGCGTGCACCGTGACCTCATCATCCTCGCCCGGAACCGCAAAGGCGATCTGGCCCTCCAGATACATGTGGTCCTGCCCGCCGACCGTCATCCGGCCGGTGATCCGGTGGGGTGCCGCCGCAAGCGCCGGACCGACCGCGCCGCGTTCCAGCACCAGCGGCGCGGTCACGTCCGGATAGCCCACCGCCAGCGCCTGTTCGATGGTGATGGCCGCGGGCAGCGGGTCGATCTCGGCACGCGCCAGCACCGCCGCCCGCCGCGCCGCCTCGCGGGTTTCGGCGATCACGGCAAACAGCGGCTGACCGTGAAAGGCGACGGTCGCGACGGGAAAGACCGGGTCATCGCCGGTGCCGTTCGGGCTGATATCGTTCCGCCCCGGAATGTCCGCAGCCGTCAGAACCCCGACAACGCCCGGCGCGGCCAGAACCGCCGACAGGTCAAGTCCGGTCAGCCGCCCATGCGCCACCTCTGCCAGCCCCAGACAGGCATGCAGCGTGCCCAGCGGTTCGGGGATGTCATCGGTATAATCGGCCCGTCCGGTGACATGCTTTTCCGCCGAATCGTGCGGCCGGTCGCGATGGACCGCGCCGCTGATGGCCGCATCCCCCTTCATGCCGCACCTCCGGTCCGGGCCTCGCCCTGCTCCAGCCAGAACCGCCGGAACAGGTTCTGCGCGACCTTCATCCGGTACTCGGCCGTGCCGCGCCAGTCGGTCAGCGGCGTGAAATCGCGCGGCAGATCCGCCGCGGCCGCGACCAGCGAGGCCTCGCACCATGGCCGCCCCACCAGCGCCGCCTCGGCATGGGCGGCCCGCTTCGGCACCCCGGCCATGCCGCCAAGGGCGATCCGCGCCGCCCTCACGATCCCGCCCTCGACCGTCACGGCAAAGGCGGCGGCCAGGGTCGAGATATCCTCGTCCCGCCGTTTCGATATCTTGTAGGCGGCATGCCGCGTCCCCGGCCCCGAAAGCGGAATGCGCAGGCTCTCGACGAACTCCCCCGGCGCGCGGTCCTGTCGGCCATACTCCACAAAGAACGCCTCCAGCGGCAGCACCCGCCGCACATCGCCCCGGCGCAGCACCACCTCGGCCCCCAGCGCGATCAAGGCGGGCGGCGTGTCCCCGATGGGCGAGCCGTTCGCGATATTGCCCCCGATCGTGCCCGCCGCGCGCACCTGCGGCCCGCCGATCCGCGACCAGTAGCCCGCCAGATGCGGAAAACCCGCGACCAGCGGGCCTTGCGCCTCGGCATAGCTGGCGCCCGCGCCCAGATGCAGCGCGCCGTCGCGCGTCTCGACCCGCCGCAGCGCATCGAGATGGCCGACAAGGATCGCGGGCGAAATGCGCCGCAGCCCCTTGGTCACCCACAGCCCCACATCGGTCGCCCCCGCCACCACCACCGCGTCGGGCATCTCGGCCAGAAGGGCGGCGAAATCCTCCACATCCGCAGGCAGGATCGCCCGGCTTTCCCCACGCGCCACCTCGACCCGCCGCCCGTCGCGCAGCCCCGCCAGCCGCGCCGCGACCTCGGCACGGCCCGTCACCAGCGGATCGGCCGCACGGTCCCCGAACCCGTCCATCGCCTCGGCCGCGCGCAGGATCGGCGCATAGCCCGTGCAGCGGCACAGATTGCCCTGAAGCGCCTCCTCGACCGCCTCGCGCCCCGGCGCAGGCGTCGAAAGCCACAGCGCCACCAGCGCCATCACGATCCCCGGCGTGCAGAATCCGCACTGGCTGCCGTGATGCGCGACCATCGCCGCCTGCACCGGATGCAAGCCCCCTCCCGGCCCCGCCAGATGCTCGACCGTCACCACATGGCAGCCGTCCAGCGTGGCCAGCGGGCGGATGCAGGCATTGACCGGCTCATAGACCAGCCCGCCCCCGGCCAGCCGCCCCACCAGCACCGTGCAGGCCCCGCAATCGCCCTCGGCGCAGCCCTCCTTGGTGCCGGTCAGGCGACGCCGAAGGCGCAGGAAATCCAGCGCCATGTCCTCGGCGCCGACCTCGGCCAGGCGAACCTCCTCGCCATTCAGCAGGAATCTGATTTCCCGGCGGTGATCCATCGCGCGTCCCTCCATCCCCGCCACTCTACGCGCAGCCGCCGCAGGGGCAACATCCGCCCCGCATTCCGGCCCGGCCCCGCCCACCCGCTGCCCAATCCCCGGGCAACGAAAAGGGGGCCGCGAACGCGGCCCCCTTGCAATCCGTCGCGGAGGATGGATGGCGCGGGCGCCCTATTCCACCTCTTGCGGCACCGCGAAGACGATCGGCCCGAGTGTCCGGTTCGGAACCGGCCCCCATTTCCGATGCTTCAACTGGCCGTCTGCGATATACAGGTTGCGCAAGAGGAACGTATCGACAGCACCATCGGTCCGAAGTTCCATCGCATCCCCGTCCGCCGTGCGGACGATTGCAACCGCGTCGTCATTGGCGGCGATGCTCTCGATGATCCGTCGGACATCATAGGGGTCGGTGACACGATCCACCCGGAAGTAACAGAATCCCTCATAGGCCCCCGCGCCGACGAACGCGACCGCGCCCAGAGCGACCGTTACCGGAGCCATCAGCACGCTTCCGATGCTGCCGATGGCACCGGCCGTCCCGGCGATAATTCCGACGGTTCCGGCCGCCGACGCCCCGGCCGCCGTCGATCCCAGCAGGGTCAGGCCGGACCCTGAATGCAACAGCGTGTAATACCCCGCCGCCTTCAACGCGATACCCGCGGCGTCGGCACCACCGGCGACGGACGCCCCCACCGCCGTCGCCGCATTTCCGACGAGCTTCGAGGGTTTGTAGTCGCAGATTTCTGCCTGGGCGCTTCCCGCGATGAACGCGAGGCATGAAGCGGCCAGCAGGCCGGGCTTGCGTGTCATCGACCCCACTCCGTCAACAGTCCGACCGTTTCCAGATACGCGCGCCGGGACAAAAAAAGAAGGGGCCGCGAAACGCGGCCCCATTCCGATCCATCCCGAGGGATGGCTTACATCATGCCGCCCATGCCGCCCATGTCGGGCATGCCGGCGCCGGCACCGGCGCCTTTCGGCTCGGGCTTGTCGGCCACCATCGCCTCGGTGGTGATCAGCAGGCCCGCGACCGAGGCTGCGTCTTCCAGCGCGGTGCGGGTCACCTTGGCCGGGTCGATCACGCCGAACTTGAACATGTCGCCATATTCCTCGGTCTGGGCGTTGAAGCCGAAATTGGCTTCGGCGCTTTCACGCACCTTGCCCGCGACCACGGCGCCGTCCACACCGGCGTTCTCGGCGATCTGGCGCAGCGGCGCTTCCAGCGCCTTGCGGATGATCGCGATGCCGGTGTTCTGGTCCTCGTTGGCGCCGGTCATGCCCTCGAGCACCTTGCCCGCCTGCACCAGCGCGACGCCGCCGCCGACCACGATGCCTTCCTGCACGGCCGCGCGGGTCGCGTTGAGCGCGTCATCGACGCGGTCCTTGCGCTCCTTGACCTCGATCTCGGTCATGCCGCCGACGCGGATGACGGCAACGCCACCGGCCAGTTTCGCGACACGCTCCTGCAGCTTCTCGCGGTCGTAGTCCGAGCTGGTTTCCTCGATCTGGGCGCGGATCTGGCCGACGCGGGCCTCGATCTCGGCCTTGTCGCCGGCACCGTCGATGATCGTGGTGTCGTCCTTCTTGATCAGGACCTTCTTGGCGCGGCCCAGCATGTCGAGGGTCACGTTCTCCAGCTTCATGCCCAGATCTTCCGAGATCACCTGGCCACCCGTGAGGATCGCGATGTCCTGCAGCATGGCCTTGCGGCGATCGCCGAAGCCCGGCGCCTTGACGGCGGCGATCTTCAGGCCACCGCGCAGCTTGTTGACGACCAGCGTGGCCAGCGCCTCGCCTTCCACGTCCTCGGCGATGATCAGCAGCGGCTTCTGCGACTGGATCACGGCTTCGAGCAGCGGCACCATCGGCTGCAGCGAGCTGAGTTTCTTCTCGTGCAGCAGGATGAGGCAGTCTTCCAGTTCCGCGGCCATCTTGTCGGCATTGGTCACGAAATAGGGGCTCAGGTAGCCGCGGTCGAACTGCATGCCTTCGACGACCTCGACCTCGGTCTCCATGCCCTTGTTCTCTTCGACGGTGATGACGCCGTCATTGCCGACCTTCTGCATCGCGTCGGCGATGAAGCGGCCGATATTGGCCTCGCCATTCGCGGAGATGGTGCCGACCTGCGCGACCTCGTCGCTGTCGCTCACCGGACGCGAGGCGCCCTTGATCGCCTCGACCACGGCACTGGTGGCCAGGTCGATGCCGCGCTTCAGGTCCATCGGGTTCATGCCCGCGGCGACCGACTTCATGCCTTCGCGGACGATGGCCTGGGCCAGAACGGTGGCGGTGGTGGTGCCGTCGCCGGCCTCGTCATTGGTGCGGCTGGCCACTTCCTTGACCATCTGCGCGCCCATGTTCTCGAACTTGTCCTCCAGTTCGATCTCCTTGGCGACGGTCACGCCGTCCTTGGTGATCCGGGGCGCCCCGAAGGATTTCTCGATGACGACATTGCGGCCCTTGGGGCCCAGGGTAACCTTCACCGCGTCGGCGAGGGTGTTCACACCCTTCAGCATGCGGTTGCGGGCATCGGTAGAGAATTTGACGTCCTTGGCAGCCATTGCGCTTGCTCCTGGTTGTCCGATTTACGTTTCTGCGACGGCTCAGGCGATGACGCCGAGGATGTCGCTTTCCTTCATGATCAGCAGGTCTTCGCCGTCGATCGTCACCTCGGTGCCCGACCACTTGCCGAAGAGGACGCGGTCACCGGCTTTCACGGCCATCTCGATCAGCTCGCCGGAATCCTTGCGGGCACCTTCGCCACAGGCGATGACTTCGCCCTCGGCCGGTTTTTCCTTCGCGCTGTCGGGAATGATCAGACCGCCTTTGGTCTTCTCGTCGCTTTCGACACGGCGGACCAGAACCCGGTCATGCAGCGGTTTGAATGCCATCTTTGAACGCTCCTTGGTTCAGGGTATGATCTGTTGTCACTCGTACCCATCGAGTGCTAACGCCGCTGAGTTAGGCACAAGCCGAATGCCTGTCAAGAAGCCGCAGGGCGAAAAAATTCTCGCGCCGCCCCCTTTAAAACACGGCGCGCCCACCGTCACGAAAGCTTCGCCCGCCGCCCCCGTGACAAGCCCCGCGCCCCTGCCTATAAGGACGCCCGACCGACATTCCTGACAAGCGGACATCCCCATGACGATCAAGGTCCTTGGCCACAAGTCTCCCGACACCGATTCCACCGGCTCGCCGATCATCTGGGCGTGGTATCTCTCCGAAATCCAGGGCCGCAAGGCCGAGGCGAAGCTGCTGGGCGAGCCCAATACCGAGGCGAAATTCGTGCTCGGCCGCTGGGGTCTCGACCAGCCCGAGATCATCGCCGATGTCGCGGCGGGCGAGGATGTGGTGGTCGTGGACACCAACAACCCCGCGGAACTGCCCGCCTCGATCAACGAGGCGAACGTGATCGCGCTGATCGACCATCACATGCTGGTCGGCGGGCTCAAGACGCGCGCGCCCATCGACATCACCGTGCGCCCCGTCGCCTGCACCGCCACCATCATGCACGACCTGATGGGCGCGGACGCCGCGAAGATGCCCGCGGCGATCAAGGGCACGATGCTGTCCTGCATCCTGTCCGACACGCTGGAATTCCGCTCGCCCACCACGACGCCCGCGGACAAGGCGCTGGCCGAGGCGCTGGCCGCCGATCTGGGCGTCTCGATCCCCGATTACGCCGCCGAGATGTTCGCCGCGAAATCCGACGTCTCGGCCTTCTCGGACGCGGAACTGCTGCGGATGGATTCCAAGGAGTTCGAGATCGCGGGCAAGCAGTTCCGCGTTTCGGTTCTGGAAACCACCTCGCCGAAAACCGTGCTCGACCGCAAGGCCAGCCTGATGGAGTCGATGGTCACCGTGGCGCAGGAAGACGGCGCCGACCAGGTGCTTCTGTTCGTCGTCGACATCCTGCGCGAGGAGGCGACGCTGCTGGTGCCGAACGATCTGGTCAAGACCGTGGCCGAGAAGAGCTTTGGCGCCACGGTCGCGGGCGACACCGTCGTTCTGCCCGGCATCATGAGCCGGAAAAAGCAGATCCTGCCCGCCCTGCAACTCTGACCCCAAGGGGGCGCCCATCGCGGCGCCCCGCTTCAAGGACCGCCCATGACGCAGATCATCGACCGCCTCGACGAGGTCTCCGCCCGCTACCGCGCGCTTTTCGTCGATCTGTGGGGCTGCGTTCACAATGGGCGCGAGCCGTTCCCCGAGGCCGTCGCTGCGTTGCAGCACTACAAGGCAGGCGGCGGCGTGGTGGTGCTGCTGACCAACGCGCCGCGCCATCGCAAGGCGGTCGAGGGCCAGCTTGACCGGATCGGCGTGCCCACCGATTGCTGGGACACCATCGCCACCTCGGGCGATGCCGCCCGCATGGCGATGTTCCGCGGCGCGGTCGGGCAGCGGGTCTTCTTCATGGGCACCGACGAGGACGAGTCCTTCTTCGACCCGATCCGCATCGTCCAGAACCCCGTCGCGATCGAGCGTGTCCCGCTCGATCAGGCCGAGGGCATCGTCTGCACCGGCCCCTTCGACGCCCATGCCGACCCCGCCGACCTGCGCCCGCAGCTGCTTTACGCCAAGAACAAAGGCCTGAAGCTGCTCTGCGCCAATCCCGATATCGTCGTGGACCGGGGCGAGACGCGGGAATGGTGCGGCGGCGCGGTCGCGCAGCTTTATACCGAGATGGGCGGCGAAAGCCTTTACTTCGGCAAGCCGCACCCGCCGATCTACGACCTTGCCCGCCAGCGGCTGGCACAGATCGCCGAGGTGCCCGATTACCAGATCCTCTGCATCGGCGACGGCATCGCGACCGACATTCGCGGCGCGCTGGGCGAGGATCTCGATTCGCTCTTCATCACCGGCGGGCTGGCCGCGCAGGAAACGAACACCGCGCGCGACCCCGACCCCGCCGCGCTGAACGCCTTTCTCTCCCGCGAAATGGCCAGCCCCACCTACGCCATGGGCTTCCTGCGCTAGGCCAGCCCCCGCACGCAACAAAGTTGCGACACTCGCATCTTCCGTAACGGTATATTACCCTTCGTCGTTGCAGCCTCGGATCGGCTTCGCTATGCTGCGCTGCAACATCAGAATCCGGGGAGCCGGGGGAATGCTCGACAACATGCCACGCGGAACCATCTGCATCGAGGATCTCGAGATCGGCATGATCCGCCACCTCCGCAAGGAAGTGACGGACCGCGATATCGAGATGTTTGCCGAGGTCTCGACCGACCGCAACCCGGTGCATCTGGACGACGATTACGCGATGGCGACGATCTTCGAGGGCCGCATCGCGCATGGCATGCTGACCGCGGGGCTTATCTCGGCGGTGATCGGCGAACAGCTTCCGGGCCATGGCACGATCTACCTGGGCCAGACCCTGAAATTCCTCGCCCCCGTGCGCCCCGGCGATGTCGTCCTGGCCGAGGTCGAGGTGATGGCCATCGACTACGGCAAGCGCCGCGTGACGCTGGACACCCGCTGCCTGGTCAATGGCAAGCCGGTGCTCAAGGGCGAGGCGACGGTGCTGGCGCCGACCAAGAAATTCGATTGACGCCGCCCGGCCTTGGGTGCAATCCGGGGCCGATGAAGACCTTCACGACATGGGCAGGCGCCCCCCTGGGCGAGCGCGGCGCAGTGGCCGCCATCGGCAATTTCGATGGCGTGCATCTGGGCCATCGCAGCGTGATCGAGCTTGCCCGGGCCGAGGCCGCCCGGCGCGGCGTGCCGCTGGGCGTCGTCACCTTCGAACCCCATCCGCGCCAGCATTTCGCCCCCGACGCCGCCCCGTTCCGGCTGATGAATGCCGAGGCGCGCTCGAACCGGCTGGCGAAACTCGGCATCGACCACCTGTATGAACTGCCCTTCGACGGCAGGCTGGCCGCCCTGACCCCCGAGGCCTTCGCCCGCGAGGTGCTGCATGAGGGGCTGGGGCTGGCCCATGTCGTCATCGGCCAGGATTTCCGCTTCGGCAAGGGCCGCGCGGGCGATGTCGCCGCGTTGCGCCGGTTCGGCGACGATCTGGGCTTCCGCGTGACCGTCGCCGATCTGCTGGAAAACGCCGCGGGCGAGGTCTCCTCGACCGCGATCCGCGAGGCGCTGACCGATGGCCGCCCGCGCGATGCCGCCGCGATGCTGGGCCATTGGCACCGGATCGAGGGCGAGGTGCTGCACGGCGATTCGCGCGGCCATGCGCTGGGCTATCCCACCGCCAACATGTCGATCCACGGCCTGCACCGCCCCCGCTTCGGCGTCTATGCCGTGCGCGTCGATGTGCTGTCCGGCCCGCATGTCGGCAGCCATGACGGCGTCGCCTCGATCGGGGTGCGCCCGATGTTCGGCGAGAATGTCCCGAACTGCGAAAGCTACCTGTTCGACTTCAAGGGCGATCTCTACGGCACGCATCTGTCGGTCGCGCTGGTCGAGTTCCTGCGCGACGAGGCGAAATATGACAGCCTCAACGCCCTGGTCGCCCAGATCGAGCGGGATTGCACCCGCGCCCGCGAGATCCTCGCCCAGGACCCGCCCCTGCCCTGGCGGCCCTGAGCCATGCCCGACCCCATCGACCGCACCGGCCTGCGCCCCCGCTTCTGGGAAAAGGTGCCGATGAAGAAGCTGACCCCCCGCGAATGGGAGGCGCTCTGCGACGGCTGCGGCAAGTGCTGCCTGAACAAGCTGGAAGATGCCGATACCGGCGAGGTGGTCTTTACCCGCATCGCCTGTCGTCTGCTGGACGATGACACCTGCCGCTGCGGCAATTACGACTGCCGCAAGGCCATCGTGCCCGAATGCGTGGTGCTGACGCCGAAAAACATCGCCGAGATCGCCTATTGGATGCCCGCCTCCTGCGCCT
This sequence comes from Rhodovulum steppense, assembly GCF_004339675.1. Taxonomy (GTDB): domain Bacteria; phylum Pseudomonadota; class Alphaproteobacteria; order Rhodobacterales; family Rhodobacteraceae; genus Rhodovulum; species Rhodovulum steppense. Next base: position 50,333 of record NZ_SLVM01000016.1, on the reverse strand, counting down.
ATCGTCGGGTCTGGGAGGGCAAGCCGCTTGCCGACTGGCACCCGCTGGTCTCGGGCGATACAGAAAGCGTTCACCGGGCGGGCGCATCGGTAAGGGGCTGGACACTGCCCGAATTCGATATTCCCCTCGACGAGTGGGAAGACCACATCATCGAAGAGGAGCTTTGATCGTGCATTTCGCCTCGGACAACACCGCGCCCGTCCCGCCCCAGATCCTGGAGGCGATGATCGAGGCCAATCACGGCCACACCATGCCCTATGGCAATGACGTGACCACGACCGACGTGCGCGACGCGATCCGCATCGCCTTCGAGGCGCCCGAGGCCGAGGTCTATCTGGTCGCGACCGGCACCGCGGCGAATGCGCTGGCGCTGGCCTGCCTCTGCCCGCCCTGGGCCACGGTCTATTGCCACCGGAACGCCCATGTCGAAGAGGACGAATGCGGCGCGCCCGAATTCTTCACCGGCGGCGCCAAGCTGACGCTGGTGGGCGGCGACCATGCAAAGGTCGACCCCGACGCGCTGGCCCGCGCCATCGGCTTCACCGCGCGGGCGGGCGTGCACAATGTCCAGCGCGGCGCGGTCACGATCACCAACGCGACCGAGGCGGGCGCGGTCTATTCCCCCGCCGAGGTGGCGGCGATCTGCGCCGTTGCCCGGGCGGCAGACCTGCCGGTGCACATGGACGGCGCACGCTTTGCCAATGCGCTGGTCTCGGCCGGATGCAGCCCGGCCGAGATGACATGGAAGGCGGGCATCGACGTGCTGTCCTTCGGCGGCACCAAGAACGGGCTGATGGGGGTCGAGGCGGTCGTGCTGTTCGACCCCGCCCGCGCCTGGGAATTCGAACTGCGGCGCAAGCGCGGCGGGCATCTGTTTTCCAAGCACCGCTACCTTTCGGCCCAGATGGCGGCCTATCTCAAGGACGATCTGTGGCTGAAACTGGCCGAGCGTGCCAACCATGCCGCGGCACGACTTTCGGCGGGTCTGGCCGCGCTGCCCGGCGCCACGCTGCTGCACCCGACCCAGGCCAACGCGGTGTTCGCCGCCTGGCCGCGCGAAGGCCACCGCCGGGCGCAGAAGGCGGGCGCGCAATATTACCTCTGGCCGATGGACCAGTCGCTTGAGGGCCCCGGCGATCAGCCGCTTTCGGCCCGGCTCGTCTGTTCCTGGTGCACCACCGAAGACGAGATCGACGCCTTCCTCCGGCTGGTCGAGGGCGGCCCCGCGCCCGCGCCGGTTCACGTCCCGGGCTGAGCCCTCCGCCCCGGTCGGCTCCCCGGTCGGCGCCCCCCTCCGACAGGACCACCCGCGCGCCCCGGACCCCGGTCCGGGGCGTTTTCCGTTCCGCGGAACCGCCCCGGATGCGCCACCATCGGCCGGACCGCGTGCATCGACCGGACCGAAAAAGCCCATATGGAATTCATATGGAAATCATATGGAATTCATATCGCGGAATCCGGCCCGGTTCCGCTACAACCTGCCTGCAAGATGCAGGTCCAGATCCTCCAGCCGGTCCTGCCCCCAGAACCGTTCATCCCCATCCGTGATGTAGAAGGGCGCACCGAAAACGCCCCGCGCGGTGGCTTCTTCCAGGTTGGCCGCATAGGTCTCGGCCCCGGCCAGCAACCCCTTGTCCGCCAAGGCGGAATCGAACCCCGCCGCCGACAGGCACTCGCGGATCACCGCATCCTCGGCCACGTCCCGCTCCTCGGCCCAGCAGGCGCGCAGGACCCCATGCACCAGCCCGCCCAGATCCCCGCCCCCCGCCGCCTGCGCCGCGATGATCGCATAGGCGGCAGGCGCCGGATTGGTCGGGAAATGCTTCGGTTTCAACACGACAGGCAAACCCCGCTTCGCCGCCTGCCGCCGGATTTCCTGCAGCCGATAGACTTTCCGGCAGTCCGGCCGATCCGGCAACGCCACGCCCCCCGTCCGCGCGAACAGCGCGATCATGTCCAAGGGCTTGTAGGTGATCGTGGCCCCATGGCGCGCGGCGATCTCCTCCAGCCGCAGGCCCGCAAGATAGCAGAAGGGCGAGACCGCCGTGAAGTAATAGTCGATATGGGCCATCTCGTACCTGTCCCCCTCACTAGGTTTTCAAGACCGTAACCGGGTGATAAGCGCTGTCAACGTCACGCGACAGTCACGAATCCGCCGCCGCCCAAGGATCCTCCAGATGCACAACATCCACGAACCGAAACTGATTTCGGGCAATGCCAACCGTCCGCTCGGCTCCGCCATCGCCCGGCGGATGTCGATGCACCGAGGGGTGAATGTCGGCCTTGTCGATGCCCGGGTCGAACGGTTCAACGACCAGGAAATCTTCGTCGAGGTCTACGAGAATGTCCGCGGCGAGGACATGTTCATCATCCAGCCGACCTCGAACCCGGCGAATGACAACCTGATGGAACTGATGATCATTTCCGATGCGCTGCGCCGCTCGTCGGCCGCCCGGATCACCGCCGTCATCCCCTATTTCGGCTATGCCCGCCAGGACCGCCGCACCAAGGCCCGCACCCCGATCAGCGCCAAGCTGGTCGCCAACCTGCTGACCGAGTCGGGGATCGAGCGGATCCTGACGATGGATCTGCACGCCGCCCAAATCCAGGGCTTCTTCGACATCCCCGTCGACAACCTCTATGCCTCGCCGATCTTCGCGCTGGACATCGCGCATCAGTTCAACGGCATCGGCGACAAGATCACCGTGGTCTCGCCCGATGTCGGCGGCGTGGCGCGCGCCCGCGAACTGGCGCAGCGGATCGGCGCGGGGCTGGCCATCGTCGACAAGCGTCGCTCGCGCCCCGGCGAGGTGGCCGAGATGACCGTGATCGGCGAGGTCGAGGGCCAGATCTGCTTCATCGTCGACGACCTGTGCGACACGGCCGGAACGCTGGTCAAGGCCGCCGACAAGCTGATCGAGGCCGGCGCCGAAGAGGTGCACGCCTATATCAGCCACGGCGTCTTTTCCGGGCCCGCGGTCGAACGCATCACCGGCTCGCGGCTGAAAACGGTGGTGGTGACGGATTCGATCCAGCCGACCGAGCAGGTCCAGGCCGCCCACAACATCCGGATCGTGCCCACCGCGCCGCTGTTTGCCCAGGCGATCATGAATATCTGGCAGGGCACCTCCGTCTCGTCGCTGTTCGAGCACGAGACGCTGGCCCCGATCTACGAAGGGCTCTACGCCCCCGCCTCCCGCTGACGCCCCCCAGAGGGCAAGGGGCCACCCCCGCGCGCAGGCGGGGGTGGCCCTTTTCGTTCACGCCGCCAGGTCGAAGCGGTCGGCGTTCATCACCTTGGTCCAGGCCGCCACGAAGTCCTGAACGAACTTCCCGGCATTGTCGTCCTGGGCATAGATCTCGGCATAGGACCGCAGGATCGAGTTCGAGCCGAACACCAGATCCGTGCGCGTTGCGGTCCACTTCAGCGCGTCCGACTTGCGGTCGCGGATCTCGTAGACGCCATTGCCCGCCGGAACCCATTTATAGGCCATGTCGGTCAGGTTGACGAAGAAGTCGTTCGTCAGCGCGCCTTCGCGGTCGGTGAACACGCCATGCCGGGTGCCGCCATGGTTGGTCCCCAGCACCCGCATCCCGCCGACCAGAACGGTCATCTCGGGCGCGGTCAGGCCCATCAGCTGCGTGCGGTCCAGCAGCAGCTCCTCGGGGCTGACGACGTAATCCTTCTTCATCCAGTTCCGGTAGCCATCGGCCAGCGGTTCCAGCACGTCGAAGGACGCCGCGTCGGTCATCGCCTCGGTCGCGTCCCCCCGGCCCGGCGCAAAGGGCACCTCGATGTCATGGCCCGCGGCCCTGGCGGCCTGTTCGATCCCGACATTGCCGGCCAGCACGATGGTATCGGCCAGCGACGCGCCCGCCTCGGCGGCCAGCGGCTCAAGCACCGCCAGCACCTTTTGCAGCCGCGCGGGCTCGTTGCCCTCCCAGTCCTTCTGGGGCGCCAGACGGATGCGCGCGCCATTGGCACCGCCCCGCATGTCCGACCCGCGGAAGGTCCGCGCGCTGTCCCAGGCGGTGGCGACCATCTCGGCGATCGACAGGCCGGACCCCGCGATCTTCGCCTTCAGCGCCGCCACGTCATAGGAGGTCGCGCCCGCAGGCACCGGATCCTGCCAGATCAGATCCTCGGTCGGCGCCTCGGGGCCGATATAGCGCGCCTTCGGTCCCATGTCGCGATGGGTCAGCTTGAACCAGGCCCGGGCGAAGACCTCGGTGAAATAGTCCGGATCCTTGTAGAACCGCTCGGAGATCTCGCGATAGACCGGGTCCATCTTCATCGCCATGTCGGCATCGGTCATGATCGGGTTGTAGCGGATCGAGGGATCCTCGACATCCACCGGCTTGTCTTCTTCCTTGATGCCGATCGGCTCCCATTGCCAGGCACCGGCGGGGGATTTCTTCAGCTCCCACTCATAGGTGAAGAGCAGGTAGAAATAGCCGTTGTCCCACCTGGTCGGATGGGTCGTCCAGGCGCCCTCGATGCCGCTGGTCACGGTGTAGCGGCCCTTGCCCGACTGGTTCGGGTTCGACCAGCCAAAGCCCTGTTCGCAGACATCCGCGGCCTCGGGATTCGGCCCCAGCAGGCTGGCATCGCCATTGCCGTGGCACTTGCCGACGGTGTGCCCGCCCGCGGTCAGCGCGACGGTCTCCTCGTCGTTCATCGCCATCCGGGCAAAGGTCTCGCGCACCTGAAGCGCGGTCTTCAGCGGGTCGGGCTGGCCGTTCACGCCCTCGGGGTTGACGTAGATCAGCCCCATCTGCACCGCGGCCAGCGGGTTTTCCATGGTCGCGGGATTGTCGAGATCCTCGTAGCGCGAATCCGACGGCGCCAGCCATTCCTTCTCGGCGCCCCAGTAGATGTCCTTTTCGGGATGCCAGATATCCTCGCGGCCGAAGGCGAAACCATAGGTCTTCAGCCCCATGGATTCATAGGCCACGTTGCCCGCCAGGATGATGAGGTCGGCCCAGCTGATCCGGTTGCCGTATTTCTTCTTGACCGGCCACAGCAGCCGCCGCGCCTTGTCCAGGCTCACGTTGTCGGGCCAGGAGTTCAGCGGCGCGAAGCGCTGGTTGCCGGTGCCGCCGCCGCCGCGGCCATCCGCGATCCGGTAGGTGCCCGCCGCGTGCCAGGCCATGCGGATCATCAACCCGCCGTAATGGCCCCAATCGGCCGGCCACCAGTCCTGGCTGTCGGTCATCAGCGCGCGCAGATCGGCCTTGATCGCGTCGAAATCCAGCGTCTTGACCGCCTCGCGGTAGTCGAACCCCTTCAGCGGGTTGGTCTTGGTGTCGTGCTGGTGCAGGATGTCCAGGTTCAGCGCGTTCGGCCACCAATCCATGACACTCGTGTTCATCGCGGTGTTCCCGCCATGCATCACCGGGCATTTGCCGGTCGCCATGTCGTTTCCGTCCATTCGGGCTCTCCTCTGATGCTCATTGGCCGGGGGTCGGGAAGGGGCGGCCAGCCTCCGTGCCGTGCCACTCCCGCGCGAATCCGCCCCCGGATCACAGATTGCTTCTAGCACCTATTATCATTATTGGAATTTTGAAGTTCTAATGACAGTGATAATCCCAGCCTATGATCGGCCTCACCCTCAAGCATCTGCGCTATTTCGAGGCGCTTGCCCGGCACCGCCATTTCGGCCGCGCCGCCGAGGATTGCGGCATCTCGCAACCCGCCCTGTCGGTGCAGATCAAGGAGCTTGAGGCGCTGCTGGGCGCGCCCCTGATCGAACGCGGCACCCGCCAGATCCGCCTGTCCGGGCTGGGCGAGGCGCTGGCCGAACGCGCCCGCGACATCCTGCGCGCGGTCGAGGAACTGGACGATCTTGCCCGCGCCGCGCGTGGCGGCCTGACCGGGCGGCTGCGGATCGGGGTGATCCCCACCATCGCGCCCTATCTCCTGCCCGGCCTCATCAAGGATCTCGCGGCCCGCAATCCCGATCTCGACATCCGCCCGCGCGAAGCCGTCACCCAGGTCCTGATCCGCGATCTGGTCGAGGGGCGGATGGATCTGGCCATCGTCGCGCTGCCCGTCTCGGAACCCGCATTGCACGAGGAACCGCTCTTCGACGAGGATTTCGTCCTTGTCCGCCCGCTTGCCGATGCCCACAGACCGGTGCCCTGCCCCGAAACGCTGCGCGAGATGCGGCTTCTGCTGCTGGAAGAGGGGCATTGCTTCCGCGATCAGGCGCTGTCCTTCTGCGCCCCCACGACCCGCGCGGCGCGCGACATGATGGAGGGCAGTTCGCTTGCGACACTGGTGCAGATGGTCGGCGCGGGCATCGGCGTCACGCTGATCCCCGAAATGGCCATCCCGACCGAAACCCGCTCGGCCGCGGTCTCGGTCGCGCGCCTGCCCGCGCCCTGCCCGAAACGCACCGTCGGCATGGTCTGGCGCCGGACCAGCCCGCTGGCCCCGCAATTCGCCGCCATCGCCGCGATGCTGCGCCCGCCCGCTCAGCCCAGCGCCAGCGCCGCCGCCCCGGTGGCCAGCACGACCGCATAGACCGCCAGCACCCGCAGCCCGAAGCGCCCGCCGCCCAGCACGGCCGCGATACCGCCCTTGACCGCCGTATTGACCGACACGGCCAGCACGATGGCGGCCGCAGCGGTCTCCAGGCCCAGCCCGTCGCGGGTCATCCGCGCGACCGTGATCGTCAGCGCATCCACATCCGTCACCCCCGAGGCCGCCGCCACCGCCAGCACGCCGCCCGCCCCGAACCAGAGCTGCAGGTAATGGGTGGCCAGCACCACCCCCACCAGCACCGCCCCGAAGGACAGCGCCGTGCCCAGCGCCAGCGGGTTCGACAGCCCGTCCAGATCGGTCTCCGACCTCTGCCCCCGCCCCGCCGCCAGCGCCAGAACACCCGCCCCGGCAAAGCCCGCCGCCGCCATCGCCCCCAGCGGCACCAGCAGCGGCGCAAGCAGGTCGCGCGCAAAGATCGTGCCCACCACCAGAACCCGCAGGAAGGTCACCGATCCCGCCAGCACCACGCCGATCGCCATCACCGGCCCCAGCCGCGCATCGCTGCGCACCAGCCGCGACAGCGCCAGCGTGGTCGAGGTCGAGGAGGCCAGCCCCCCGAACAGCCCGGTAATCACCGCACCCAGCCCTGCCCCCGCCACCCGGATCGCCGCATAGCCAAGAAAGGACAGCCCGGCCACGATCACCACCGCCAGCCACAGCTCATGCGGGTTCAGCGCGGCGCCGGGGCCATATCCCCGGTTCGGCAACAGCGGCAGGATCACCACCGAGATGACGGCCAGTTGCACCAGCGCGGCCAGTTCGAACTGCCGGATCCGCGCGACCCAGCCATGCAGCACCCGCTTGAGCGACAACAGCGCCGTCGCCACCACCGCCACGGCCGCCGCCGCCGCCATGTCGCCCAGCAACGCCGCCGCCCCCAGCGCAAAGGTCAGCAACAGCGCGACCTCGGTGGTCAGGCCCTGATCCTCGTTCTCCTCGATCTGCGCCCAGTAGGTCACCGCGACAAGCGCCGCCATGGCCACGAAGGCCAGCCCCGGGAAAACCGGCCCGACCAGCATCCCCAGCCAGCCGCAGACCCCGCCCAGCAGCCCGGTCAACCCGAAGGTGCGCAGCCCGGCCACCCGCTCGCCCTCGGGCTCGTCGCGGGCATGCCAGCCCCGTTCCAGCCCGAACAGAAGCCCGATGGCCAGCGCAAGGCCCAGACGACGGAAAAGCTCGAAATCCTCCATGCCACGATTAAAGCGCGCGCGAACCGGATTCGGCCAGCGTCCTGCGCGCGAACCGCCGCCCCCGAAACGGCAACGGCGCGCGGAAGGCCCCGCGCGCCGGTCTTGTCATCGGTCGGCGATGGCCGGACCTACCCGGCCGTCTGCGCCTCCTCGGCCGACGCCTGCGCCGGGATCGCCCGGGCGCCCGCCGCCGCGATCTCGATGCGGCGGGGCTTCAGCGCCTCGGGCACCTCGCGCACCAGGTCCACATGCAGCATCCCGTCCACATGGCTGGCCCCCGTCACCCGCACATGATCGGCCAGCGCAAAGCGCCGCTCGAAGGCCCGGGTCGCGATGCCGCGATGCAGGAAGCTGCGCCCGTCGGGTTCGGGCGCCTTGCGGCCCGCGATCACCAGCGCGTTTTCCTTGACCTCGACCGACAGATCGTCGGCGCCAAAGCCTGCCACCGCGATCGAGATGCGATAGCCATGCTCGCCGGTCTTCTCGATATTGTAGGGCGGATAGCCCGGCTGGCCCATTTCGCTGGCCAGCAGCCGGTCCATCATGTCGGCCACCCGGTCAAAGCCCACGGTGGCGCGGTAAAGCGGTCCGAAATCATAGTGTCGCATGTCTGTCATCCTCTTCTGAGCGATGCAAGGAATGCCCTCCCCCTCGTCGGGACGGGCCATCACGCGGGCCCTGTCGGCACCCGCAAACCGGGATCTGGGAAGCCCGCCGGGGGCTGTCAAGAACCCGACCCCGCTCAGGGCCGGACGAAGCGCGCCCCGATCTCGCCCCGCGCGCCATCGCTCCCGGCCACGGGCAGGCGGCGGGCATCGACCCCCTCCCGGGGGAAGACGCCGCGACCCGCGCGCAGCGCCGCGGCCAGCGCATCCAGCGCCGCGCCCGCATCGGGACCATAGGCGATGCTGCGCCCATCCTCGCGGAGGCCGCCCGACACGATGGACACGATCCGCGCCCGGCCCGACGAGGTCTCGAAGACCGGCGCCCCGGACGAGCCGAACCACACATCGCAGGAAAACGCATAGACCCCCGCCCCGCGGTCCAGCACGGTGCAGCCCGGCTGCCAGGACAGCGCCTCCTCGCGCCCGCGGGCATAGGAGACCACGCTGACCGCGCCGCCACGCCCCACCGCACGCCCCGCCACGAAGGGCGCGGCCACGCCCGCCGGGATCGGCTCGGCCAGTTGAACCAGCGCCGCATCCGCCCCCAGCCGCGCCAGCGCGTCGCCCTCGCCCGGGCGATAGCCCTCATGGATCACCGCCCGGCGTCCGGCGACCTCGGCGATGGCGGCCCCCTCGCTCAGCCCCGCGCGAAAGGTCAGCCCGCGCGGATCCACCCGCTGGCCCTGGCCGTCGAACAGGCAATGCGCCGCGGTCAGCACCAGATCGGGCGCGACCAGAACCCCGGTGCAGAACGCGCCCGCCGCATGGTCAAGCCGGCCCACCGCCTCCCAGCCCAGCAGTTCGGCGCGCTGGCCCAGCCGCCTGAGCCCGGTATCGCCCAGCGCCGGAAACGCGACCAGCGCCAGCATCAGACCCAGGGAAAGCCGGGGGCGCCGCATCGCTCAGGGCCTTACGAACCGCGCGCCGCCACTCTCGCGCGCGCCGCCCTGCCCGAAGCGCGGCGCCGCCCCGGCCGCGCCGATTACGCCCTCGCCCGCCGCAAGTCGGCCCTGCAACAGCTCCAGCGACGCGCCCAGCGCCGTGCCCAGCGCCACCGGCCGCGTGGCCAGCTCGGCCTTGGCCGACACGACGGACACGATCCGCGCCACGCCATCCTCGATCCGGAAGACCGGCGCGCCCGAGGCCCCGAAATCCACTTCGCAGGACAGCATCAGGACGCCCGGCTGCAAGGCCAGCACATGGCAGACCTCCTGCAGCGAGGGGGCCTCGGACCGGCCCTGGGCATAGGACACCACGCCCACCGCCGCCCCCATGCGCGGCCGATCCCCGGTCTCGAAGGGATGCAGCCCCGGCAGCCGGATCGCCTGATCCAGTTGTAACAGCGCCAGATCATGGGACACGCGCGCGATGTTGTCTGGCGCGTCATAGCGGTAATCGGGATGGACGACGCCGCGGCGCACCTTGCGATAGGCTTCGGCCCGGCCATTGCGCCAGCCCGCCCGGAATTCCAGCCCGGACGGATTCACCGGCAGCCCGCTCGCCCTGTCGAACAGGCAATGCGCCGCGGTCAGCACCAGATCCGGCGCGATCAGCGCCCCGGTGCAGAAGCCGCGCCCGCCGATCTCGATCCGCCCGACCGCGCGCCAGTCCTTCGAGGCGTCGCCGCTTTCCAGCGCGCGCAACGTCCCGTCCTGCGCCGCCGCGATCCCCGCGCCCAGCGCCAGCAAAAGCCCGGCCAGCGCCGCGACATGTCCGAACGGTCCCGCCATGGAACCGCGATAGCACCCGCTCGGGGCAGGATTATGGCCGCGCCCCCTGGTCCGCGCCCAGCGCCCGCGGCCGCGGCCCGCCCGTCGCCCAGTCCAGCAACTCGACCGTATGGACCACCGGAACCCCGGTGCCCGAGCCGATCTGCATCATGCAGCCGATATTGCCCGTGGCGATCACCTGCGGATCCCGCGCCTCCAGCGTCCGGACCTTGCGCGCCTTCAACTCGGCCGAGATCGCGGGCTGCAACAGGTTGTAGGTGCCCGCCGAACCACAGCACAGATGCGAATCCGCAGGCTCCACCACCTCGAACCCCGCGCGCTGCAACAGCGCCTTGGGCGTCGTCCTGATCTGCTGGCCATGCTGCAACGAACAGGCCGCGTGATAGGCCACCCGCAACCCGCCGCGCCCCTCGGGCAGGCCCAGCCGCTCGACCAGTTCGGAAATGTCCAGCGCGCGCGCCGCCACGGCCCGCGCCTCGGCCTCCAGCGGATCGCCCGCGAACATGTGGCCGTAATCCTTGATCGTCGTCCCGCAACCGCTGGTATTGACCACGATCGCATCCAGCCCCTCGCCCGCGATCTCGGCGCTCCAGGCCCGGATCGCGCGCGCCGCCATCGCGTGGCTGTCCCCGACCCGCCCCATGTGATGGGTCAGCGCCCCGCAACAGCCCATGCCGCGCGCGATCACCACCTCGCAGCCCAACCGCCGAAGCAGCCTGATGGTCGCGTCGTTGATATCGGTATCCAGCACCCGCTGCGCGCAGCCCGTCAACAGCGCCACCCGCATCCGCCGCGGACCCTGCGCGGCAAAGACCTGCGGCCGGTCATTCGGGCTGCGCTTCGGCAGGCGCGCGGGCACCATCGCCATCATGGCCTTGATCCGCGCATCGGGCAGCAAGGCCGCCACCGGCCGCCCCAGCTTCGCCAGCCGCATCGCGATCCGGAACCGCGCCGGATAGGGCAGCGTCTTCGCCACCATCCAGCGCAGCGCCCGGTCAGTCAGCGGGCGGCGATAGGTCCGCTCGATATGCGCGCGGGCGTGATCGACCAGATGCATGTAATGCACACCCGAGGGGCAGGTCGTCATGCAGGCCAGGCAGGACAGGCAGCGGTCGATATGCCTGACCGTCTTCTCGTCCGCCGGCCGGTCATTCTCCAGCATGTCCTTGATGAGGTAAATCCGCCCCCGCGGGCTGTCCAATTCGTCGCCCAGAACCTGATAGGTCGGACAGGTCGCGGTGCAGAACCCGCAATGGACACAGGCGCGCAGGATCTCGTTCGCCCGCGCGATGCCGGGATCGCGCAACTGCGCTTCGGTAAAGGTCGTCTGCATCGCGCTATCCCATTAGCCCGGGGTTCAGAATGCCGCGCGGATCGAACTGCGCCCTCAGCCCCCGCGCGAGCGCGGCCAGCGGCGCGGGCTCGGGCTGGAACACCGGCACGGCGGCGCGCAACGCCTCCGGCCCCTTGACCAGCGTCGCATGGCCGCCGCCCAGTTCCGGATCGGCCATTTCCGCCTGCAGGTCGCGATGGAACCGGATCGCCCCCGCAACCGCATCCGCCGCCCCGAAGCGCGGCGCATAATCCGCCGCCTGCGCCTCGGTCATCCCGATCCAGCACAGGCCCCCGGCCCAGTCCACCACCCGGTCGAACCGCGCCGTCCGGTCCAGATCGGCCCGCAGCCCCGCCCGCATCGCGCCGGGCGCCATCGACACCCGCCAGACAAAGGCGTGCCCGGCCAGCGCCTCGACATCCCGGATCGCCCGCCACAGCCGCGCATTCGCCTCGGCCCCGGTCTCGACCGTCACCTCGCCCGGACCGGCCAGCAGCGCCCGCAACCGCCCCGCGCGATAGGCCACCGACCCCGCGAAGCCCTCCAGCCGCAGATGCACCTCACCCTTCCCCGGCAGCCAGGCCGCCCCCGACACCTCGAAAGGGCTCTTCATCGCCCGCGTCATCGCCTCGAAGGCCCGCGCGCCATCCGCCTCGTGCAGCGTGACGGTCGCGACACTCTCGGGCACCGGCAACAGCTTGAAGGCCACCTCGCTCAACACCCCCAGCGTGCCCCGGCTGCCCGCCATCAGCTTGACCAGGTCATAGCCCGTGACATTCTTCATCACGCGCCCCCCGTTGCGGATCACCGCGCCCCGCCCGTCGACGAAGCGCACCCCGATCAGGGCGTCGCGACAGGCCCCCGCCTGCACCCGCCGCGGCCCCGAGACATTGCCCGCCACCACGCCCCCGATGGTCGGCACGCCCGAACCGCCCAGGAGCACCCGGTGATCCATCGGCTCGAAGGCCAGCCGCTGCCCCTCACCGGCCAGCACCCGCTCGACCTCCTCCAGCGGCGTGCCCGCGCGCACCACCAGCGTCAGCGCGCCCGGCTCGTAAAGCACCACCCCCGACAGCCCCGCCACCGACAGCGCCTCGCCCTCGACCGGCCGGCCCACTGGCCGCGTGCCCCCGCCCAGAATGCGCAACGGCCCCGCCGCCGCCGCCACCGCCTCGGCCAGCTCCGCTTCCGTCCCCGGTCTCATCATGCTTCTTCTGGCTCCAAATATCCTCGGGGGTGAATTGCCCGCAGGGCAAGAGGGGGCGGAAAGCCCCCTAACCCGCCCGCCGCCCCGCGCTCGCCTCCAGCGGAAAGACCTTGGCCGGGTTCAGCAGCCAGCCGGGATCGAACACGTCCTTCACCCGCATCTGGGCTTCCAGGTCCACGGGGTCGAACTGCACCCCCATCAGGTCGCGCTTCTCGATGCCCACCCCATGCTCGCCGGTCAGGCAGCCGCCCACCTCGACGCAGAGCTTCAGGATCGCCGCCCCGAACGCCTCGCAGCGTTCCAGATCGCCCGGCGTGTTGGCGTCGAACAGGATCAGCGGGTGCATGTTGCCGTCCCCCGCATGGAACACGTTGGCCACGCCCAGCCCGAACTCGGCCGACATCTCGCCGATCCGGCGCAGCACATGGGGCAGCGCCGAGACCGGGATCGTCCCGTCAAGGCACATGTAATCGCCCAGTTGCCCCATCGCGCCAAAGGCCGATTTCCGCCCCTTCCAGATCGCCGCGCTTTCCGCCTCGGACCCGCTTTCGCGCAGCTCGACCGGATCATGCCTGCGGGCGATCTGCTTGATCAGGCCCAGCTGCTCGTCGATCTCGGCCGGGCTGCCCTCGACCTCGACGATCAGCAGCGCCTCGCAATCGGGATAGCCCGCTCCCGCAAAGGCCTCGGTCGCGCGGATGCAGGGGCGGTCCATGAACTCGATCGCCACGGGCAGCACGCCCGCCTTGATGATATCCGCGACACAGGCCCCCGCCACCTCGGAACTGTCGAACCCCATCAGCACGGGCCGCGCCCCCTCGGGCTTGGGCAGGATGCGCAGCGTCGCCTCGGTCACCACGCCCAGTTGCCCCTCGGATCCGCAGATCACCCCCAGCCAGTCATAGCCGCCCGCATCCATGTAGGCCCCGCCGATCTCGACCACGGTGCCGTCCATCGTCACCAGCGTCACGCCCAGCAGGTTGTTGGTGGTCACCCCGTATTTCAGGCAATGCGCGCCCCCCGAATTCATCGCGATATTGCCCGCGATGGCGCAGGCCAGTTGCGACGAGGGATCGGGCGCGTAGAAGAAGCCATCGGCCTCGACCGCGCCGGTCACGCTCAGATTGGTGCGCCCGGCCTCGACCCGGATGACGCGGTTGTCGTAATCGACCTCCAGCACCCTGTTCAGCCGCGCCACGCCCAGGATCACGGAATCCGCCGTCGGCATCGCGCCGCCCGCCAGAGACGTGCCCGACCCGCGCGGGACCACCGGCACGCCCTCCTCGTGGCAGATGCGCAGCACGGCCGCGACCTCCGCGGTCGAGCCGGGCAGGACCGCCGCCATCGGCGGGCAGCGATAGGCGGCCAGCGCGTCGCATTCATAGGCGCGCGTTTCGGCCGGATCATGGATCACCGCGCCCTCGGGCAGCACCTCGGCCAGACGGGCCACCACATGCTCCTTCTTCGCGATGACCGCGGCATTCGGCACGGGCATGTCCATCGGCGTTCCTCCCTTATTGGTAAGAAATTATAACCAATATTCCGCGCTGACAAGCGCTTTCCCCTGCGTCTAGGCTCGCGCCCATGGAACTGCTCGACCGGATCGCAATGTTCACGGCGCTGGATGCCGCAGCCCTCGGCCTGTGGATCGCGGCCTGGCTCTGGATCGGCTGGCGAATCGAGCATTCCTCGGCGGCCCGCCCCTCGGTCTCGGTGCTGATGTCGGGCTACCGGCGGGAATGGATGCGCCAGCTCGTGACCCGCCAGCCGCGCATCTTCGACGCCACGATCCTGTCCACCCTGCGCCAGGGCACCACCTTCTTCGCCTCGGCCGCGATGATCATCATCGGCGCGGGACTCGCGCTGATCGGCAATACCGAGCGGCTGCTGGGCCTGGCCGAGGATCTGACGCTGGACGCCGCCCCCGCCATCGTGTGGGAGCTGAAGATCCTCGCGATCCTGCTGTTCGTGGCCAATGCCTTCCTCAAATTCGTCTGGTCGCACCGGCTGTTCGGCTATTGCGCGGTCATCATGGCCGCCGTCCCGAACGAGCCGGAGCACCCCGCCGCCCTGCCCCGCGCCGCCCAGGCCGCCGAGATCAACATCACCGCCGCGCGCAGCTTCAACCGGGGCATGCGCTCGCTCTATTTCGCGCTTTGCGGGCTGGCCTGGCTGCTGGGGCCGCTGCCGCTGATCGCTGCGACGGTGCTGACCGGCTGGGTGCTCTGGCGCCGGGAATTCGCCTCGAACTCGCGCCGGGCGCTGCTCGGCGAGGGCGCGCCATGAGGACCGCTCGACAGACGGACAGAGCCGGGCTAGCCAGTGACCAACGCCATCGACCCGACGGAGCGCCCGTGACCAGAACCCGTTCCCCCCTCGCCGCGCCGATGCTGGTGGCCGCCCTCGCGCTGGCCGGCTGCGCCGCCGCTCCCCCGGGACAGGACGGCCTGCCCCCGCCCGACCCCGCCGAGGTCACGGCGCTGGCGCGCACGATCCAGGATCTGGGCCCCGGCATCGACCCCGCCGAGGCCGCCCGCGCCGCCGAGATCGCGCATGCCCATGCCCGCCAGCTGGCGCGCGACTACCGCGTGACCGACCCGCCGCTGGTGCATAACACCAAGGTCAACATGGGCCTGCGCGACCGGGGCCTGTGCTATCACTGGGCCGAGGACATGGAGGCCCGCCTGGCCCAGGAAGGGTTCCGCACGCTGCAACTGCACCGCGCCATCTCGCCCGGCGAGCGGCTGTTCCGGATCGACCATTCCACGGTGATCCTCAGCCGAAAGGGCGATCCTTTGCAGGCGGGCGTGGTGCTCGACCCGTGGCGGACGGGGGGCGACCTGTTCTGGGCGCGCACGGCCGAAGATCCGACCTATCGCTGGCGTCCCCGTGCCGAGGTTCTGGCCGAAAAGGCCGCCGCCGCGGGCCTGACCGACACCGCCTCGACCAGCAACACCAGATAGAGCGCGTGGCGGGGCCGGATCAGGCGGGCACTGCCGCCCATCCTTGCAGACTCCTCCCGGGATATTTGCGGCCAAAAAAGAACTGGGGCGCAGCTAGCGGCGCCCCTCGCGCAGCCAGGCGCCCAGGCTGAGGGCGGCAGCGAGCAGCAGCATCGCCCAGGCCGGGGCCAGCGGCGTGATGCGCAGATCGGCGGTCAGGTAGGCCCCGCGCGGGGTGATCCCGATCCAGCCCCGGCCCGCCGCCAGCCGCCCCTCGCGCACGGTGCGGATGTCGGGCAGCCCGGCATGGATCGGCAGGATGCCGCCCCGCGTCGGCTCGACCGCGGGGGCCAGCGGCACGCCGCTGGCGATCGTTTCCTCGAATTCGCGGGGCGCAGACGGTCCCAATGCGATCACGGTTTCCAGTTCCGCATCCGACAGACGGTAAAGCCCGATCTCTGGCCCTTCATAGGTGGCCTGGAACCGGCCCGGCGCGGTTTCCTGCAGATCCAGCGTCTCGGTCTCGCCATCGGGGCGGGTGATCTCGACGCCGCGCGCGCCTTCGGACAGCGAGCGGCGGGTGATCGTCATGGTCTGGCCCTCGGCGGCGGCGCCCAGCGATTCCTCTTCGAGGTCGGGTTCCTTCATCATCCAGTGCGCGAGCTGGCGCAGCAGTTCCATCTGTGGCCCGCCGCCCTCGAAGCCGCGATTCCACAGCCAGGCGTGATCCGAGGCCATCAGCGCCACGCGCCCCTCGCCCACCCGGTCGAGCAGCAGAAGCGGCCGCGCGCCGGGGCCGGACATCACCGCCTGCCCGCCTCCGGCCTCAAGTTCGATCAGGCGGAACCAGCGGCCCCAGGGGCCGTCGGCCTCGGCCTCCAGCCCCTCGGTCACCGGGTGGCGCTGGCCCAGTTCGGTGATCTCGGGGCGGAAGCCCTCTTCGAGGACGCGCGCCGTGGGCGCGGCGGGCAGGATCTGGGCCAGAGGCGAGCGGTAGAGCGAATCCGCGCTGGCAAATTCGGGTCCGGCCGCGATCAGCACCGCGCCGCCCTTTTCGACATAGTCGCGCACATTCTCGAGATAGAGCCCGGGCAGGATGCCGCGCCGCTTGTAGCGGTCGAAGATGATCAGGTCGAACTCGTCGATCTTGTCGAGGAACAGCTCGCGCGTGGGAAAGGCGATCAGCGACAGTTCCGACACCGGCACGCCGTCATGCTTGTCGGGCGGGCGCAGGATCGTGAAATGGACGAGGTCCACGGAACTGTCCGATTTCAGCAGGTTGCGCCAGGTCCGTTCGCCCGCATGCGGCTCGCCCGAGACCAGCAGGACGCGCAGCCGGTCGCGCACGCCGTTGATCTGGACCACGGCGGCATTGTTGCGGTCGGTCAGTTCGCCCTCTTCGAGCGCCACCGAGAACTGGATCACGTTCCGGCCCGCATGGTCCAGCACCAGCGGCACGTCGATATCGCGGTTCAGCGGCACCGTGTAGCTTTGCGCAGGCCCGCCATCGATGGCCACCCGGACCTGCGTCGTCTGGCCGAGCGTGGCGGGCACCGCGCCCTGATCCTCGATCCGCAGCGTCAGCATGACCTGTTCGCCAAGAATCGCAAAGGCCGGGGCATTGCGCACCACCAGCCGCCGGTCCCAGTCGTCGCGCTGTCCGGTCAGCAGCGCGTGCAGCGGCGCGGCCATGGGCGGCGCGCGGTCCAGATCGTGCACCTGCCCGTCGGTCAGCAGGATCGCCCCCGCCAGCCGGGCGCGCGGCACCTCGGCCAGCGCGGCGGCCAGCGCGGTCATCAGAAGCGTGCCCTCGTTGCCCTCGCCATCGCCCACGCGGAGGATGCGCAGTTCGGTATTTTCCAGCGCCGCGATCTCGGCCTCGATCCGGGCGATGGCGGCGGCGGTCTGTTCGGGGCGGTCGGCAAGGCGCTGGCTGGCGCTGTCATCGACCACCAGAACCACGATGTCCGACAGCGGGTTGCGTTCCTCGGTCTGGAGCGCGGGATTGACCAGCGCCGCCAGGATCGCCGCCGCCGCCAGCCCCCGCAGCCACCAGCCCGCCAGCCCGCGCCACAGGGCAAGGCCGGTGATCGCGACGGCCAGGGCCGTCAGCACCCAGACCAGCGGCCAGGGGATCAGCGGATCGAGGATCACGTTGCCGGTCATTGGCCCAGCCTGTCCAGAAGTGCGGGCACATGGACCTGGTCGGATTTGTAGTTGCCGGTCAGCACATGCATGATCAGGTTGACGCCGAAGCGATAGGCGATTTCCCGTTGCCGTTCGCCTGCATAGCCGCGGCCCACCGGGAACATCGCGCCGCCCTGCGCATCCACCGCCCAGGCCGCGGCCCAGTCATTGCCGCCGATCACCACCGGCGTCACCCCGTCATTGAGGTCGCGGAACGGCATCCCCTCGGCCTGTTCGGCATCCGCGGGGGCGGCCTCGACCCAGACATCGCGGCTGGTGTGGCGGCCGGGGAAATCCTGCAACAGGTAGAAGGTGCGCGTCAGCACATGATCGGCGGGCAGGGGTTCCAGCGGCGGCACGTCCAGCGGGCGGGCCAGTTGCTGGAGCCGCCGCCCTTCGGGCGAGGCGCCGCCGAAGCGGGCCACATCGGCGTCGCGGGTGTCGAACAGGATCATCCCGCCGGTGCGCAGGTAGCGGTTCAGCCGGGCATAGGCCTCGGGCGAGGGGATCGGCTGGTTCGCCGTCACCGGCCAGTAGAGGAAGGGAAAGAACGACAGCTCGTCGGTTTCGAGGTTCACCGCGATCGGGTCCGCCGGTTCGATCGAGGTGCGCTGGATCAGCTTCTGCGACAACCCCCAGAGCCCGGCGCGCGCCACCTCGTCCACCCGGGCATCGCCGGTCAGCACATGGGCCAGCACCACCTCGGTCGTGGCCCGAAGCGCCAGCTCGTCCACCTGCGCCTCGGCGCCCCGGGGCAGCATCAGCGCCAGCACGAGGACCGCCGCCGCGCCCGAGCGTTGCCCCCTGAGCCGCCCCGACAGCCACAGGGACGCCAGAATGTCGGCGGCCAGGATCGCCAGCGCGGCCGTCAGAACCCAGCCCTTGAGCAGGGTTTCGCGCGCGACGGCCAGCCCCTCGACCGGGATGCGCGCGGGCCATGTCGTGGGGGTCAGCGCCGTTTCGGGGCCGATCACGTTCAGCGCAAGCCGGCGATCCTCGCCGGCATACAGCCCGGGCGGAAGGTCGGGGGCGGGGCGTGCCTCGGCCAGGCGTTCGCCGGGGATGCCGGGCAGATTGCCCGCCTCGCCCGCCTCGCCGAAGCCGTCCAGAACGGTTTCCGCAACCCAGGTCGTGCCGCGCAGCTCGTCCACCTCGGGCCGGGCGGGGCGGGTCGAGACCGCCAGCCGTTCCAGCATCTGCACGAACAGCCCCGAAAGCGGCAGCGTGGACCATTCCGCATTGGCCGTGACGTGGAACAGAACCACCTGCCCGTCTTCCAGCCGCTTGCGCGTGACCAGCGGCGTGCCGTCGGCCAGCGCCGCGATCGCGCGTTCGGCCAGTTGCGGATCGGGCTGGGCCATGACCTGCGCAGTGACCTGCACATCGCCGGGGATCGTCAGCCCGAAGAAGGGCGAGGTTTCGGCGAAGGGGCGCAGCGCCTTGGGCTCGCCCCAGCTCATCGCGCCGCCCACGGTGCGCCCGCCTGCGCGCAGCCGCACCGGCATCAGCGGATCCTCGGCATCGCGGCTGATATCCGAGGCGGCCAGCCGCGGCCCGGCAAAGCGCACCAGAAGCCCGCCGCGCTCGACCCAGTCCTGCAACGCCTCGGCCTCGGCGGCGGAGAGGGTCGCGACATCGGCCAGCACGATCACATCGGGGCTGGCGAGGATGATGTCGGCCAGCGCGCCGTCGATCAGGTCGGCGGTCGGGTCCAGCGCCTTTTGCAGGTAGAACAGCGGCGAGAGCAGTTGCAGCCCCTCGCGGTCGTCGCGCCCCGCGATCAGCGCCACGCGCCGCCGTTTCAGGCTGTCATCGGTCAGGCTGACCGCACCGGCGGAGCGCACGCCCTCGATGGCGAAGCGGCTGATCCGGTTGCGCAATTCGGGCGGCAGGACGAGGTCCGCCGTCACCTCGGCGGCGCCCGGTTCGAAACCGGCAGGCACCCGCGCCAGCACCCGTTCCACGCCCGCCGGATCGCGCCCCGTCGCGGCCAGCGTGATCTCGGAGGTCTCTCCCGGCCCGGCGCGCAGCGCGGTCAGCCTTATCGCGCCATCCTCGAAGATCGCGGGGCGCAGCGCCAGAACCGGGCGCGGGCTTTCGAAGACGCGCAGGGTTCCCGCCGCCTCGAACCGCGCGATCAGGTCGCGCCGCCCCTCGTAATCCAGCCCGCCCGACATCCAGAACGTGTCGAAGCCGCCCTCCAGCGCCCCGGCCCAGTCCGACAGCGCCGCCGGATCGGGCAGCCAGGCGGCGGGCTTCAGACCGGCCAGACGGCTGGCCCAGGCCTCGGCCGACTGGAGGGGAAGCCCCGCCTCGGGCAGGGCCGTCGCCTGCACCACCGCCACGGGCCGCCCGTCGCGCCCGGCCTCGTCCAGAAGCGCCGCGACCCGGTCGATCCGGCGCGGCCAGTCGCGCGCATCGGCCCATGTGCCGTCGATGAAGACCAAAAGCGGCCCCTGCCCCGGCTGACGCTCCTGCGGGTTCAGGACGGGGCCTGCAAAGCCCAGGATCAGCGCCGCCACTGCCAGCATGCGCAGCAGCAACAGCCACCAGGGCGTCTTGTCGGTCTGGGTCTCGTCATCGGTCAGGCCGAGCAGCAGCGCGACGCCGGGAAACCGCCGCCGGATCGGCGCGGGCGGCACGGCGCGCAGCAGGAACCACAGCGCGGGCAGCGCCAGCAGCGCCCAAAGGAGCGCGGGCGCGGTGAAGCCGATGCCGCCCAGCGTCCACATCAATGCACCCGTTCCAGCGCGCGAAAGAGCCAGAGCAGCGAGCCCTGCGCCGACTCGCCGGTGTGATGGGTCGAGAAATGCCAGCCCGTCGCGCGGGCCAGATCGGCCAGCCGCGCCTTGCGCATCGCCAGCCGGTCCAGGTAGCGGCCGCGCAGATCGCCTGCCTTGAGCGTTTCATGGCGCAGGCTGCCGCCCATGCTTTCGAAGATCGTGCGACCGTCGAAGGGGAACGCCTCTTCCACGGGGTCGAGGATCTGCAACATCGCGCCCTTCACGCCCTTGTCGGCGGCCTCGGTCAAGGCCCGCTCGACCGGCGCCGGATCGCCCAGGAAATCCGACAGGAACACCGCGCGCGAATGGGGCGGCATGCTGCGTGCCTCGGGGGCGCCGTAATCCGCCGCGGGGTCGGTCCCGCCCAGCGCCTCGGCAATGCGCAACAATTGCAGCGGCCCGCGCCGCGCGGGCAGGCCGGTGCCCGCAAGCCCCACCCGCTCGCCACCGCGGGTCAGCAGGACCGAAATGGCCAGCGCAAGGACGCGGGCGCGTTCGGCCTTGGTCGGATGCGACTTCGCCCCCGAAAACCCCATCGACGCCGAGGCATCGACCCAGAGCAGCACGCTTTGCGCCGCCTGCCATTCGCGTTCGCGCACGAAATGGGCATCCGACCGGCCCGAGCGGCGCCAGTCGATCATCCGCGCCCCGTCGCCCGCATGGGCCGGGCGGTATTGCCAGAACTCGTCGCCCGTGCCCGCCCGCCTGCGCCCGTGCTCGCCCAGCAGCACCGCCTGCGCCAGATGCTCGGCATCGGCCAGAAGCGGCGGCAGCGCGGCCGCCAGCCCCTCGGCCCGGGCGCGGAGGGCGGCGGGATCGCTCACGCCGCGGCCTCGACCCGCAAGGTCTGGCGCGCGACGGCCTCGATCACGTCGGGCAGGCTTTCGCCGCGCGCCCGCGCCGCAAAGCTCAGCGCCATGCGATG
Source organism: Rhodovulum steppense (assembly GCF_004339675.1). Lineage (GTDB taxonomy): Bacteria > Pseudomonadota > Alphaproteobacteria > Rhodobacterales > Rhodobacteraceae > Rhodovulum > Rhodovulum steppense. The sequence continues at coordinate 28,824 of NZ_SLVM01000016.1, read as the reverse complement.
GGTCAGCACGGGGGCGGCCATCTTGAGCACGTCATCGGCGGAGGGCACCAGCCGCCCCTCCAGCAGCGCCTGCGCGCGCACCGTCAGCATCAGCGCCTGCGCCGCCCGCGGCCCCGGCCCCCAGGCCACGGCATCGCGCACGATCTGCGGCGCCTCGGGTTCGCCCGGACGGCAGGCGCGCACCAGATCGAGGATCAGTTCGACCACCGTTTCGCCCACCGGCATCCGGCGGACGATCTTCTGCGCGGCGATCAACTGGTCGGCGCTGAACACCTCATGCGCGGCTTCCTCCTCGACGCCGGTGGTGGCGATCAGGATGTCATGCTCGGTCCTGCGGTCGGGATAGGGCACGTCGATCTGGACAAGGAAGCGGTCAAGCTGCGCCTCGGGCAGCGGATAGGTGCCCTCCTGCTCGATCGGGTTCTGGGTGGCCAGAACGTGGAAGGGCGGTTTCAGCGGATGGGCGGCGCCCGCGATGGTGACCGATTTCTCCTGCATTGCCTGCAACAGCGCGGATTGGGTGCGGGGGCTGGCGCGGTTGATCTCGTCGGCCATCAGAAGCTGGCAGAAGATCGGCCCCTCGATGAAGCGGAAGGCGCGGGAGCCGTCCTCGCCGGTGTCCAGCACTTCCGAGCCCAGAATGTCGGCGGGCATCAGGTCGGGCGTGAACTGGATGCGCGCGCCATGCAGCCCCATGACCGTGGACAGCGTGTCCACCAGCCGCGTCTTTCCCAGACCCGGCAGACCGATCAGCAATCCGTGGCCACCGCACAGAAGCGCCGAAAGCGTCAGGTCCACCACCCGCTCCTGCCCGATGAACCGCCGGGTGATGCTGTCCTTGGCCTCGGCCAGCCGCACGCCCAGCGCCTCGATCTCGGCCACCAGTTGGGTCTCGTCGGACATGACATCTCTCCCTGCGATGCTATATGGGCCAGTATCGCCACATATCGCCCGCGTCACAAATGGCAAAAACCGAAGCGTCACAAATGATCGTGAAACCCGATCCCGACAGGCTGGCCGCCACGGCCAGCGCGGCGGCGCGCGAGGGGAAGCTGCCGCCGGTCGAGATGTGGAACCCGCCCTTCTGCGGGGATATCGACATGCGGATCGCGCGCGACGGGACCTGGTTCTACCTTGGCACGCCGATCGGACGGGCGCCCTTGGTGCGGCTGTTCTCGACCATCCTGAAACGCGAGGGCGCGCGGTATTTCCTGGTCACGCCGGTCGAGAAGGTGGGGATCACGGTCGAGGACGTGCCCTTTGTCGCCGTCGATTTCGAGCGGACGGGCGAGGGTGCCGGGCAGGTCCTGACCTTTGTCACCAATGTCGGCGACCGGGTTGCGGCCGGGCCGGATCATCCGATCCGCGTCACCCGCGATGCCGTAACCGGCGAGCCCGCGCCCTATGTTCATGTCCGCAGCGGGCTGGAGGCGCGGATCGACCGCAAGAGCTTTTACCGGCTGGTCGAGATCGGCACGACCGAAGCGCATGAGGGCGCGGACTGGTTCGGGCTGCGCTCGGGCGGGGCGTTCTTCCCCGTGATCCCTGCGGCCGAACTGCCCTGAGCGATGCGCCGGGGCTTGCGCGGCGCCAGGCCCGCCGTCAATGCGCCGCCGCCCAGTTCGCCCCCTGCCCGGCATCGACCACCAGCGGCACATCCAGCTTGACCGCGGGCATCGCCGCCCCCTCCATCACATCGCGCACGCGGGCGATCACGTCCTCGGCGGCGTTCTCGTCCACCTCGAAGACCAGTTCGTCATGGACCTGCAACAGCATCCGCGCGGGCAGACCATCGAGTGCGGCGGGCATCCGGATCATGGCGCGGCGGATGATGTCGGCCGCCGTGCCCTGGATCGGCGCGTTGATCGCGGCGCGCTGGGCAAAGCCCGCCTGCGGCCCCTTGGCGCCGATTTCGGGGGTGTGGATCCTGCGCCCGAACAGGGTCTGGACATGGCCCTTGGCCCTGGCGAAGGCGACGGTTTCGCTCATGTAGTCCTTGATGCCCGGGAAACGCTCGAAATAACGGTCGATGAAGCCCTGCGCCTCGCTGCGCGGGATGCGCAACTGGCGGGCAAGGCCGAAGCCCGAGATGCCGTAGATCACGCCGAAATTGATCGCCTTGGCGCGGCGCCGGATCTCGGGCGTCATCTGGTCGAGCGGCACGTCGAACATTTCGGAGGCGGTCATGGCGTGGATGTCCTGGCCCTCGCGGAACGCCTGTTTCAGCGCGTCGATGCCGGCGACATGGGCAAGGATGCGCAGCTCGATCTGGCTGTAATCGAGGCTGACCAGAATCTTGCCCGTATCGGCGACGAACGCCTCGCGGATCCGGCGGCCGTCTTCGGAGCGGACGGGGATGTTCTGAAGGTTCGGGTCGGTCGAGGCCAGCCGCCCCGTCACCGCGCCGGTGATGACGTAGGAGGTATGCACCCGGCCCGTTTCGGGGTGGATATGGTCCTGAAGCGCATCGGTATAGGTCGATTTCAGCTTGGCGATCTGGCGCCAGTCCAGCACGCGGGCGGGCAGGTCGTGGCCTTCGGCGGCCAGATCCTCCAGCACGTCGGCGCCGGTGGCATAGGCGCCGGTCTTGCCCTTCTTGCCGCCCGCAAGGCTCATCTTGTCGAACAGGATCTCGCCCAGCTGCTTGGGCGAGCCGACATTGAATTTTTCGCCCGCAAGCTCGTGGATATCGGCCTCCAGCCCCGCCATCTTCTGGGCGAAGGCGTTGGACATGCGGCTGAGGGTGTCGCGGTCGACCTTGATGCCGGTCATCTCCATCTCGGCCAGCACGGGGACCAGCGGGCGTTCCAGCGTCTCGTAGACGGTCGTCACGCGCGCCCGGTGCAGTTGCGGCTTGAAGAGCTGGGCCAGCCGCAGGGTGATGTCGGCATCCTCGGCGGCGTATTTCACCGCCTCGTCGATCGGCACCCGGTCGAAGGTGATCTGGGATTTCCCCGTGCCCAGGAGCGACTTGATCGGGATCGGGCTGTGGTCGAGATAGCGTTCGGACAGCGCGTCCATCCCGTGGCCGTGCAGCCCGGCATTCATCGCGTAGGACATCAGCATCGTGTCGTCGATGGGCGCGACCGCGATGCCATGGCGGGCCAGCACCTTGGCGTCGTATTTCATGTTCTGGCCGATCTTCATCACGGCCGGGTCTTCGAGCAGCGGCTTGAGCAGCGCCAGCGCCTGGGCCAGCGGCATCTGCCCCTCGGCCAGCGCATCCGCGCCGAACAGGTCGCCCCCGCCGGTCTTGTGGCCCAGCGGGATGTAACAGGCCCGCCCCGGTTCGACGGCCAGCGAGATGCCGACCAGATCGCAGCGCATCTCGTCTAGGCCGGTGGTCTCGGTATCGACGGCCACCCAGCCCCGCGCATTCGCGGCCTCGATCCAGTCCCGCAGCGCCGCGGCGTCGCGCACGCAGTCATAGGTTTCGGGCGTGAAGGGCAGCCGCGCGGGGGCCGCGGCATCCGCGGCCGGGGCGGGTTCGGCGGCGGCGGGCGGTTCCAGCCCCAGCGCGTCGGCGATGCGCCGGGTCAGCGTGCGGAACTCCATCTGCGTGAGGAAGTCCATCAGGGTGGCGGGATCGGGCGCGCGCACCTCCAGATCGTCCAGCGTCACCTCCAGCGGCATCGCGGCGTCCAGCGTCACCAGCCGTTTCGACAGTTCGATCTGCGCGCGATGCTCGATCAGCGTCTGGCGGCGCTTGGGCTGGGGGATGTCCTCGGCGCGGTCCAGCAGCGTTTCCAGGTCGCCATATTCCTGGATCAGGAGCGCGGCGGTCTTGATCCCGATGCCCGGCGCGCCGGGGATGTTGTCGACCGAATCGCCCGCCAGCGCCTGCACGTCCACGACACGATCGGGGCCGACGCCGAACTTTTCCTCGACCTCCTCGACGCCGATGCGCTTGCCCTTCATCGCGTCCAGCATCTCGACGCCATTGCCGACAAGCTGCATCAGGTCCTTGTCGGAACTGATGATGGTCACCCGCCCCCCGGCCTCGACCGCCCTGCGGGTCAGGGTGGCGATGATGTCGTCGGCCTCGAACCCCTCCTGTTCCAGACAGGCGATGTTGAAGGCGCGCGTCGCCTCGCGGGTCAGCGGGATCTGCGGGCGCAGATCGGCGGGCATCTCGTCCCGGTTGGCCTTGTAGAGGTCGTAAAGATCGTTGCGGAAGGTGTGGCTGCCCTTGTCGAAGACCACGGCCACATGGGTCGGCGCATCCGGCCCCGCGTTGTCCTGGACGTATTTGTGGATCATGTTGCAGAAGCCCGAGACCGCGCCGATCGGCAGCCCGTCGGATTTCCGCGTCAAGGGGGGCAGCGCGTGGAAGGCGCGGAAGATGAAGGCCGAGCCGTCGATCAGGTGCAGGTGGCAGCCCTTGCCGAATGTCGTGCCCATGTCCGTGTCCCCCTTGGCGGTGCGCTCCGGTCTTGCCATGACGGCGCGCGCTTCGCCAGCCTTCAGGCGCAGGGGGCGGTCGCGGCCTCGGCGGCTTCCAGCGCGATCAGGCGGTCCAGATCGGCGGCCTCGATCCGGCCCAGAACGGCGGTGCGGCCCACCACCAGCGCGGGGGTGCCGAAAAAGCCGAACAGATCCGCAAGGCCCCGGCTGGCCGCCAGTTGCCGGTCGATCCCGGGCGCGTCCATGTCGGTCCGCAGCCGCGCGCCATCGAGCCCCAGCGCATCGGCCAGCCGCGCCAGCGCCTCGGGCGTGGGCACCAGCCGCCCGCCCGAGATCCGCGCGTGAAGCGCAGGCCCCGCGCCCTGTTCCGCCGCGGCCAGCACCGCGCGCGCGGCCATGACCGACGCCTCGCCCAGCAGGGGCAATTCGTGCCATGCGAGCCGGATCGACGGCGCAGCACCGCCGGCGCGTTCGCGCAGCAAGGGGGTCATCACCCGGCACCAGGTGCAGCGGACATCGGTGAAATAGGCCACCGGCACGGCGCCCGTGCCGACCGCGCCCCCGAACAGATGCCCGCACAGCCCGTCGCGCAGCGTCTCGGGCGCCGGGCGGGGCGGGGCGTCCCCCAGCCCGATCAGGATCGGCGAACCGGCCGAAACCGCGCCCGTGTCAAGCCGCCGGAAGCCCGGCAGGCCCGCAACCGGCGCGAATTCGAAACCGGGCGGAAAGGCCCGCCGCCACAGCCCCGGACCCGAGGCGATGGCCCCATAGGCCAGCGCGATGCCGCCCAGCCACAACAGGTTGCGCCGCAGCCGCCCGCGTGGGTCAGGCGCGCTCATCCCAGGCTGTCGGCAAAGCTTTCGTGAACGAACCGCTTGTCGCAATAGCCGCAATCGACAAAGCCCGTCTCGTGCGGGATCACCAGCCAGACGCGGGGATGGCCCAGCGCGGGGCCGCAGCCATCGCAGGCCACGCGCCACTGGCTGACGATCTCGGTCTCGGGGGCGTCGATCGCGCGCGGGTCGCGGGTGGCTTGTATGGTCATCTCTGGGCTCCGCTCGTTGCCGGGGCGACGGGGTCGCGTTAACTCGGGGGGCATGATAGCGAGGACCGGGGCACGGGCAAGCGGCAGAGGCGCACAGATGGGCGAAAACGCGATCGAGATCGAAAGGCTGACCAAGACCTATGCCGCCAGCGGCGGCCAGCCCCCGAAACCGGCGCTGAAGGGGGTGGACCTGGCGATCCCGGCAGGCTCGATCTTCGGGTTGCTGGGGCCGAACGGCGCGGGCAAGTCCACGCTGATCAACATCCTTGCCGGTCTGGTGCTGAAGACCGGCGGAAAGGTGCGGATCTGGGGCTTCGACCAGGACGTGAACCCGCGCCAGTCGCGCGCGGCCATCGGCGTCATGCCGCAGGAACTGAACATCGACCCGTTCTTTACCCCCCGGGCCGCGCTGGAAATGCAGGCGGGGCTTTACGGCGTGCCGAAATCGCAGCGCATCACCGACCGCATCCTCAAGGCCATCGGGCTGGAGGACAAGGCCGATGCCTATGCCCGCAACCTGTCGGGCGGGATGCGGCGGCGTCTGCTGCTGGGCAAGGCGCTGGTGCATCGTCCGCAGGTTCTGGTGCTGGACGAGCCGACCGCGGGCGTCGATATCGAGCTGCGCCAGATGCTGTGGACCAATATCCGCCGGTTGAACGAGGAACAGGGCACCACGATCATCCTGACCACGCATTACCTGGAAGAAGCCGAACAGATGTGCGGCGAGATCGCGATCATCAACCATGGCGAGGTGATCGCCCGGGATTCGACCGCGGCCCTGATCGGACGGATGGATGCCAAGACGCTGGTGATCCACCCCGAAGCGCCGGTGAGCGCGCCCCCCGCGATGCCGCCCGGCGTCGAAGCCAGCCTGCGCCGCGACGGCGCGCTGTGCTTCACCTATCGCCGCCGCGAGATCCCCACCGGGGCCGTGATCGAGGCGGTGCGCGATGCGGGCATCACGATCCGCGACATCGCGACCGAGGAACCCAACCTCGAGGACGTCTTCGTGGAACTGACCTCGGCCAAGGGCGCGGCGTGAGCCGGGTGATCCTGTTCAACAAGCCCTGGGGCGTTCTGTCGCAATTCACCGACGCGGGCGGCGGGCACCGGACGCTGGCCGAGTTCATCGACATTCCCGGCATCTATCCCGCCGGGCGGCTGGACCGCGACAGCGAGGGATTGCTGGTGCTGACCGATGACGGGCGGTTGCAGGCCCGCATCGCCGATCCGCGCCACAAGATGGCCAAGACCTATCTGGTGCAGGTCGAGGGGATTCCGCCCGACGCCGCACTTGAGGCGCTGGCCCGGGGCGTGACGCTGAAGGACGGCCCGACCCGGCCCGCCCGCGTGCGCCGGATCGAGGGCACGCCCCCCGGGCTGTGGCCGCGGACGCCGCCGGTGCGGTTTCGCAAGTCGGTGCCCGATTGCTGGATCGAGGTGACGATCACCGAGGGCCGCAACCGCCAGGTGCGCCGGATGACCGCGGCGGTGGGCCACCCCACGCTGCGGCTGATCCGCTGGCAGGTCGGCGACTGGACGCTGGCGGGGCTGGAAAGCGGGGCGTGGCGCGCGGCCTGAGGGCAAAGGTGGGCGCTGCCCCCCGTCCTTACGGACTCCCCCCGGGATATTTCCGGCCAGAAGAAGGCTCAGGCGAACAGCACCAGAGAGCGCGCGTCCCAGGCGACGCGGGCCTCGGTGCCGCGTTCCAGAACGGGGCGACCGACGAGATTCTTCATCGAGATGGTCATCGGCCGCTCGACCCCGTCAAGGCGGACCTCGTAATAGGTCATGTCGCCGTAATAGGAGAGATCTTCGACCACGCCGGTCGCCACGCGCCTGTCGGTGGTTTCGCCGGGATAGAGGATCGACATGGTTTCGGGGCGGATACCGACGCTCTGGGTCTGGCCGGGGTGCCAGCCGCCGGGCAACTGGTCGGGGCCGATCACGGCGCGGCCGAGTCCTGCGGCCTCGACCTCGATATGGGTTTCGTCGGCGACGGTGGCGCGGGCGGGCAGGAAGTTCATCACGCCGATGAACTCGCCCACCTTGCGGCTGACCGGGCGGCGATAGAGCATCTGCGGCGTGTCGAGCTGCGCGATCTGGCCCTCGAACATCACCGCGATGCGGTCGGACATGATCAGCGCCTCTTCCTGGTCATGGGTGACGAGGATGAAGGTGATACCGACCTGGCGTTGCAACCGGCGCAACTCTCCCTGCATCTGGTCGCGCATCTTCTTGTCGAGTGCCGAGAGCGGCTCGTCGAGCAAGAGGACCGTGGGTTCCAGGATCAGCGCGCGCGCCAGCGCCACCCGCTGGCGTTGCCCGCCCGAAAGCGCATGCGCCGCCCGTCCGCCAAAGCCCGCAAGCCCCACCATGGCAAGCGCCTGCTCGACCTTCGCGGCGCGCTCGGCCCGGGACAGGCCCGAGCGGCGCAGCCCGAAGCCCACATTCTCGGCCACGCTGAGATGGGGAAAGATCGCGTAGGACTGGAACACCATGTTGGTGGGCCGCCTGTTCGCGGGCACCCCGGCCATGTCCTGCCCGTCGATGAACAGCCGCCCTGCGGACAGGTCCTCGAATCCGGCGATGGTGCGCAGCAGCGTGGTCTTGCCGCAGCCCGAGGGGCCGAGCAGCGAGAAGAACTCGCCCTGCCGGATCTCGGCGCTGATGCCGCGCAGCGCGTGGTAGTCGCCGTAATATTTCTCCACCGCCTCCAGCGTGATGATCGGCCGGGCCTCGGTGCGCGTGTCTTTCACAGGAATCCTCCGGCGTCTTTCTGCCCGGTGCGCGCGGCGCCCCGGCGGCGGGCATATTCGGCAATCGCCAGCAACAGGACCGAGGCCAGCACGAGGATCGTGCCCAGCGCCATGATCACCGGCAGCCGCTGCGGAAAGCGCATCTGGCCCCAGAGATAGACGGGCAGCGTCGGTTCGGTCCCGGTCAGGAAGAAGGCGATGATGAACTCGTCCAGCGAGATGGTGAAGGCGATCAGCAGCGACGAGATGATCCCCGGCATCACCAGCGGCAGCGTGACAAGGCGAAAGCTGGACCATTTCGTCTCGCCCAGATCCACCGCCGCCTCTTCGAGCGAGCGGTCGAGCCCCTGGAAGGCCGAGTTCAGGATCGCGATGGCAAAGGGCGTCGCGATCAGCACATGGCCCATTATCACCGTCCAGGCGCCAAGCGACAGCCCCAGTTGCAGCAGCACCACCAGCAGCGACACCGCCACGATGATCTCGGGCAGCACAAGCGGCAGCATGATCAGCCCCATGATCCCCTTCTTGCCGGGAAAGGCGAAACGCGTCGCGGCCCGCGCCGCCAGCACGCCCAGGCAGGTCGCCAGGATCGCCGAGATCACCGCGATCTTCAGGCTGTTCAGCACCGCGGCATGCAGCGCCGGAATTTCGGCAAGCTGGCGGAACCAGTCCCAAGTGAAACCCCTCAGCGGAAAGGCGATCACCGTGCCGTCATTGAAGGCAAAGACCGGCAACAGCGCGATCGGCGCATAGAGAAAGCCGAGGTAAAGGATCGCGTAGACGCGCAGCGGCCGTTTCATTCCCGGCCTCGCAGGTAACGGCGGTTGAGGAACACGAAGACCAGCGCCACGACCGTCACCATCGCCATGGTCAGCACCGCCAGCGCAGCCCCCATCGGCGCATTGTTCAGCCGCAGGAACTGGGTCTGGATCATGTTGGCGATCATCCGCCCGTCCGGCCCGCCCACCAGCACCGGCGTGACGTAATCCCCGATCGTCGGGATGAACACGATCAGCACCGCCGCTACCACGCCCGGCATCGCCAGTGGCAGCGTCACCCGCCAGAAGGTCGAGAGGTACCCCTCGCCCAGATCGCGGCTGGCCTCGTGCAGGCTTCGGTCGATCTTTTCCAGCGCCACGAAGATCGGCAGGATCGCAAAGGGCGCATAGGCATGGGCCAGCGTGATGACCACCGCATTCGCGTTGTAAAGGATAAAGGTCAGCGGCTCGTCGATGATCCCCAGCCCCAGCAGCGTCGTGTTGAACACCCCGTTATAGCCCAGGATCACCTTCCACAGGAACACGCGGATCAGATAGGAGGTCCAGAACGGGATGGTGATCAGGAAGATCCACATCGCCTTGCGTTCCGGCGCGACATAGAACGAAACGTAATAGGCAATCGGAAACGCCGCCAGCACCGTCGCCATCGTCACCGCCGCCGAGATCATCAACGAACGCAGCAGCAACTGGCGATAAAGCGGATCGGACAGCGCCTCGCGATAGTTCTTCAGCGTCAGCGTGGTGTCGATGGTCAGGTAATCCTGCGACCAGAAGCTGAACAGCAGGATCGCGCCCAGCGGAACCGCCAGCAGCAACAGCGCATAGGCCAGCGGCGTTGCCACCAGCAGGTAGCCCTGTGCCGCCTCGCTCCGGCCGAAGCCCGGCCCCCTGTTCCCGTCGTTCATTCCGTTGCGTGCGCCTCCAGATTCGCGGCGATCATGGGTAGGGACGCGGCGCTGTGCAAGCCCCGCTCGGGGGTCGACAGGCGAAAAACCGGGCGCCCGCCCGAAAATGCGGCAGGCGCCTTGCGCCTCAGGCCGGGGCCAGCATCCGCCCCAGATCGCGCCCGCCCAGGATATGCACATGCATGTGCGGTACCTCCTGGATCGCATCGCGGCCGGAATTGGCGATCAGCCGGTAGCCCGCGCCGCCCGCGCCCGGCTGAAGGCCCTTCTGGCGGCAGATCTCGCCCAGGACACGGGTGAAATCCGCGATCTCGGCCGCCGTGGCCTCCAGCGCGAAATGATCGTAGCACATATAGGGCCCCTTGGGGATCACCAGCACATGCACCGGCGCCTGCGGCGCGATATCGTTGAAGGCCAGCGTGTAGGTGGTTTCCATCACCGTGTCGTTCGGGATCTCGCCGCGCAGGATCTTCGCGAACACGTTCTGGTCGTCATAGACATAGGGCATGGGGCCTCCTCAATCGGCGAAAAGCTGGTCGGTCGCGGCGATCTTGCCTGCCGTTTCGTAGGGGATCGAGAGGAACTGCGCCAGAGGGGCAGCGTTGTCCGCGGGCGTGCGCCGCCCCTCCATGCGAGGCGGGTTGGCAAACCTCGCCTCGTCCAGCCGGTCGCTCTCGCTCCCTATCTCGCGTCGGCTTGTCGGCGACGACCGCGCAAGTGCCCCGCCCGCCTCAGCCGATCGGCGACAGCGGCGCCTGCGCCAGCCCCTGCCCGCGATCGGCGACCTGCACGCCCGGCGCGATGCCCGCCACCGTGGCCGAGGACAGCAACCGCATGCTGACCGTCCCGGCATTGGCCGGCAGCGCCCCCGCGCGCGTCGCCTCCCACCACAAGGCGGCCAGCCCCGCGACATGCGGACAGGCCATCGAGGTGCCCGACAGCGCGACCAGCCCGCCGCCCGCCCTGGCCGACAGAACCCCCACGCCCGGCGCGGCGATATCGGGATTGGTGTTCGAGAAATCGGCGATCCGCAGCCCCGCCGCGCCCTGCTGGAGCGCCCCCACCGCGATGCAGCCCTCGGCCACCGCCGGGACCGAGGCGCCGACCTCGTAATTGGGATGGATCTCGCGGCGGCTCTCGTTGCCGCTGGCCGCGATCACCACCGTTCCGCCATCGAACACCGCCTGCTGCCGGATCATGTTCATCAGCGCGTTGAACATCGCCAGATTGGTCCGGAATCCTTCCAGCGCGATCCAGGTGGCCAGATCGGCGGGGAAATCCTCCTGTTCGATCAGCAACTTGACGAGACCGGGAAAATCGAATCCCAGCGACATCGAGATCACCTGAACCCGCTCCTCCGACGCCCGCTTGAGCGCGCTGAACATCATCTCGGACGTGCCCGAACCGGCCGCGCTCAGCACCTTGCCGATGAACGCCTCGCCCACCCCGCGGGCCACGCCGATCCGCTGGCCGTTCACGTCCCGGCCAAAGATCGTGCCCGCGCAATGGGTGCCATGCCCGTTCCCGTCGCCATCGCCCTCGCCGGTGAAATCCTGCTGGACCAGTGTTACGTCGGCAAAGGCCGGGTGGGCCGCATCGATGCCGGTATCCAGCACCGCCACCTTGACCCCCGCGCCGGTAAAGGGCGAGGCATCGGCGCGCACCGCCTTGATGCCCCAGGTCTCGGTCGCCGCGGCATTGGCGGGATTGTCCTTCGGCGCGATCAGCGAGGTCGGGATCGAGCGCACCACCCCCACCACATCGCCCTGGCGCAGCGCGTCCTTGGCCTCGTGCGCGGTCAGATCGGCACTGTCAAGTTCGGGGCCGGGCGGCAGCATCGTGCCGATGGTCGCCCCCAGCCGTGCGCCCCCCGCCTCGCCCAGAATGCCGGGTATCCCCGACGCCTCGCCGAACGCCTCGCCGGTCACCCGCTTGCGCAGGTCGGCATTGCGGTCGCGCAGGATAACGTAACGCGACAGATCTCCCATGGCCTTTCCCCCCTATGGTTCAACGCTCACCGGCACGGGGCAGGAAACGGAACGCACTGGAAAACCACAGGAAGGCCCCTCACCGGCCCGGGCGCCAGTCTACGTCCGGACGCGGGATTTCCGAAGCGGAAAGAGCGGCTCAGACCAGGCCGTGCTGGCGGAACAGCGCGGACAGATCGGCCTCGGGGCGCGCGCCGATATGGCTGATGATCTCGCTCGCCGCGACACAGCCCATCCGCCCGCAGGTTTCCAGGTCGTGACCATGGGTCAGCCCCCACAGGAAGGCCGCGGCGAACAGATCGCCCGCCCCGGTCGCATCCACCACCTGCGTCGGCACCGCGGGCACATGCCAATGCTGCCCCTCGGCCAGCACATGCGCGCCGTTCTCGCTGTCGGTGCAGGCGACGATGTCGATCTCGGCCGCGGCCCGGCTCAGCGCCTCGGAAAAATCCTCGGTCTCGTACATCGACAGGATCTCGGCCCGGTTCGCGAACAGCAGGTCCACATCCTCGCGGATCATCCGCCGGAACGCCTCGCGGTGGCGTTCCACGCAGAACGGGTCGGACAGCGTCAGCGACACCCGCCCCCGCGCCGCCCTGGCCGCGCCGATGGCCCGGGCGAAGGCCTCGTGGCTTTCCGGCCCGTCGAAACGGTAGCCCTCAAGGTAGATCCATTCCGCCCCGGCCATCTGGCGTTCGTCGATATCGGCGGGCGTCAGATGTTCGGTGACGCCCAGATAGGTGTTCATCGACCGCTCGCCATCGGGCGTGACCAGCACGATGCAGCGCCCGGTCTCGCCCTCGGTGTCCTTCGGCGCGGGGCGGGTCGTGTAATGCGCCCCCTGCGCGCGCAGATCATGGGCAAAGATCGCGCCCAACTGGTCGTCCTTGACCTTGCCGACATAGGCCGTCCGCCCGCCAAGCCGGGCGATGCCCGCGATCGTGTTCGCCGCCGACCCGCCCGAGATCTCCTGCGCCGGACCGACCCGGCCGTAAAGCTCGACCGCGCGCTCCATGTCGATCAGCTGCATGATGCCCTTCTCGATGCCATGCGTCTCCAGAAAGGCGTCCTCGGCATGGGCCAGGATGTCGACCAGCGCATTGCCGATGCCGACGACGTGATAGGGTTTGGTCATGGTGTCTTGTCCTCATGGGGGCAGAGATCGCGGATCAGGCAATTGCCGCAGACGGGCTTGCGCGCCTTGCAGACATAGCGGCCGTGCAGGATCAGCCAGTGATGGGCATGGCGCTGGAACTCGGCGGGAACATTGTCCTCGATGGCGCGCTCGACCGCCTCGACACTCTTGCCGGGCGCGATGCGGGTGCGGTTGCCGACGCGAAAGATATGCGTGTCCACCGCCTGCGCAGGCAGCCCCCACCACATGTTCAGCACCACATTCGCCGTCTTTCGCCCCACGCCGGGCAGCGCCTGCAACGCCGCGCGCGAGGACGGCACCTCGCCGCCATACTCCTCGACCAGGATGCGCGACATCTTCATCACGTTCTTCGCCTTGTTGCGGAAAAGACCGATCGTGCGGATATGCCCGATCAGCCCCTCCTCGCCCAGGGCCAGCATCTTCTCGGGCGTGTCCACCACCGCGAACAGCCCCCGCGTCGCGCGGTTCACCCCCACATCGGTCGCCTGCGCCGACAGCGCCACCGCGACCAGCAGGGTATAGGCGTTCACATGCTCCAGCTCGCCCTTCGGCTCGGGCTCGGCGGCGTGAAACCGGGCAAAGATCTCGCGGATCGTTCTGTAATCGAGCGGCTGCGCCATGCCATCCCTATGCCCGCCCCCCGGGCCGGTGGCAACGGCGATTTCGCGCATCTTTCGGGTCGCGCCCCTGCGGCGCGGCGCCTATCCTGCGCCGATGCAGGACAGCACCGACAGCTATCATTACCAGGTGATCCGCCGCGCCATCGCGCGGATCGACGCGGCGGGCGGCCAGCCCCTGCCGCTCGACCGACTCGCCGCCGAGATGGAGATGAGCCCCGCGCATTTCCAGCGCGTCTTCTCGCGCTGGGCCGGCGTCTCGCCCAAGCGTTACCAGCAATACCTGGCGCTCGACCATGCCCGCGCCCTGATGCGCGCGCATTTCACCACGCTGGCCACGGCGGACGCGCTGGGGCTGAGCGGCGCAGGGCGGCTGCATGACCTGTTCCTGACATGGGAGGCGATGAGCCCCGGCACCTATGCCCGCGCCGGGGCCGGGCTGACGATCCGGCACGGGCTGTTCCCCACCCCCTTCGGTCAGGCGCTGGCGATGGCCACCGATCGCGGCCTGTGCGGGCTGGCCTTCACCGATGAAACCGGCCCCGCCGCCGCCCATGCCGACCTGACCGCCCGCTGGCCCGCAGCGCACTTCATCGAAGACCCCGACGCCATCGCGCCGCTCGTCGCCGCCGCCTTCGGCCAGGGGTCCGCCCGGCTGCACCTGATCGGCGCCCCCTTCCAGATCAAGGTCTGGGAGGCGCTGCTGGCGATCCCCTCGGGCCAGGTCACCACCTATGCCGAGATCGCCCGGGCCATCGGCAGCCCCCGCGCCGCCCGCGCCGTCGGAACCGCGGTCGGCCGCAACCCCGTCGCCTTCCTGATCCCCTGCCACCGCGTCCTGCGCGCGGGCGGCGGGCTGGGCGGCTATCACTGGGGGCTGCCGGTCAAGCGCGCGATGCTGGCCTGGGAAGGTGCCCGCGCCGAGGCGGCAGGCACAGAGCCGTGATCGGCAACTTGCCGCCCAACCCATCCATGCCCTCGCATCGAGGCGGCGGATTCACTATATTCGTGCGCGATGTCCGGATCAGCCGGGCCTGAAGCAAGAGGCAAAACCGATGCGAGCGAAGACCCCCCTTCTTGTGGCCGCGGCCGGCGCGCTGGCGCTGGCGGCCTGCACGCCGACCACCACCGATACCGGCGATCCCCGCCAGCGCACCAAGGAAGGCGCGCTGATCGGCGCGGGCCTTGGCGCGGTCACCGGCATGATCGTCACCGATGGCGGCAAGCGCGACGCGCGCGACGCGCTGGTCGGCGCAGCGGTCGGCGCGGCAGCCGGTGCGGCGATCGGCAGCGGACTCGACCGGCAGGCGGCCGATCTGCGCCGCGACATGGGCAATGACCGGATCAACGTGGTCAATACCGGCTCGCAACTGGTCGTGACCATGCCGCAGGACATCCTGTTCGCCATCGACAGCGCCACGGTCCGGCCCGACCTGCGCGAGGATCTGCGGGCGCTGGCGCGCAACCTGAACCAGTATCCCAACTCGACCGTGGACATCATCGGCCATACCGACAATACCGGGTCGGCCAGCTACAATCAGGATCTGTCCTCCCGCCGGGCTGGCTCGGTCGCGGCGGTGCTCACCGGCGCGGGCGTCGATCCGCGGCGCATCCGTGCCTATGGCCGGGGCGAGGAACAGCCCGTCGCCTCGAACCTGACGCCCGAAGGCCGGGCGCAGAACCGCCGGGTCGAAATCGTCATCCGCCCGACAACCTGAACCCGGGCGCGTCCCCGCCGGTCCGTCCGGCGGGGAGATCGCGCATTGGCCGTTGCCGCCGCCCCGAAGTGGTCATATCTTCTGACCGGTTTCAGGGAGTTCGGCCATGCCCTTCCAGAAGGTTCACCCCGAAAAGCTTTCCGGCGCCGTGGTCCGCCAGATCGAGCTTCTGATCCTGCGCGGCATCCTGCGCCCGGGCGAACGGCTGCCCTCGGAACGCGACCTGTCGGACAAGCTGGGCGTCTCGCGCCCCTCGCTGCGCGAGGCCATCGCCGAATTGCAGGATCGCGGCCTGCTGGTCAGCCGCCCCGGCGCGGGCCTCTTCGTGGCCGAAGTGTTGGGCGCGGCCTTCCCCGAGGCGCTGGTCCAGCTTTTCGCCCGCCATGACGCGGCGCTGTTCGACTACATCGCCTTTCGCCGCGACGTCGAGGCGATGGCCGCCGAACGCGCCGCCCGCCGCGGCTCGGACACCGATCTTGCCGTGATCGACGCGATCTTCCGCCGGATGGAGACCGCGCATGCCAAGCGCAACCCCGCCGACGAGGCCCGTCTGGATGCCGAATTTCACCTCGCGATCATCGAGGCGGGGCATAATCTGGTGATGCTGCATGTCATGCGCGCGATGTTCGACCTGTTGCGCGCGGGCGTCTTCTACAACCGCCAGATCATGTTCCGCCAGCGCACCACGCGGGCGATGCTGCTGGACCAGCACCGCGCGATCAACGACGCGCTTCAGGCCCGCGACGCCCCCGCCGCCCGCGCCGCGGTGGAACGGCATCTGAGCTATGTCGAGACCGCGCTGGCCGACCATCTGCAATCGGAACGCAACGAGGAAATCGCCCGCCAGCGGCTGGAGCAGGTCACCGCCCGCGGCTGACCGGCCCGGCCCGCGCAACGCAAACGGCCCGGCAGTTCCCCGCCGGGCCGTCTTGCTGTCCCGTTCCGCCGCTCAGTGCAGCTTGAGCTTGGCCTGAACATCGCCGATGGCCGCTTCGACCAGGCGGTCGTTGGACGCGTCGGTCATCTGCCGGGCCACCACCTCGCGCGCAGCCGCCACCGCCACGGTGATCGCCCTGTCGCGCACCTCGCGCACCGCGCTGGTCTTGGCCGACTCGATCTGCTCGTCGGCGGCCGCAAGGCGGCGCTCGATCGTGGATTTCAGGTCTTCCTTGGCCTTCGCGGCGGCCGCCTCGGCCTCGGTGCGGGCGCTCGCGACGATGCGCTCGGCCTGCTCCTGGACCTCCTTCTGCTTGCGCTCATAGGAGGCCAGCACCGACTGCGCCTCTTCGCGCAGCGCGCGCGCCTCGTCCAGCTCGCGCTGGATCCCCTCCGCGCGCTTGTCCAGCATCCCCGCCAGCTTGCCGGGCACCTTCAGGTAGACCAGCACGCCGATGAAGGCGAGAAAGGACAGCAGCACCACGAAATCGGTGTTGTAGAGCGAGAAGAACGGCCCCGACGCGGCGAAGGCCGGGCTGGCGACAAGGCTGGCCGCGATTGCGAGTTTCTTCATGCCCCTCACCCCTTCACCTTGGCGTCGACCGCCGCGGTCACCGCGGCCTCGTCGGCCTGGAAGCCCAGCGCCGCGACCAGTTCGCCAGCCGTCGCGCGGGCGACGATGGTCACGCTTTCCATCGCGTTCTCGCGGATCTCGGCGATCTGCTTCTCGGCCTCGGCCGCACGCGCCGATATCTCGGCATCTGCCCGGGCGGTGGCCGCGGCAAGATCCGCCTTGATCTCGGCCTTCGTCTCGGCGACGATCCGCTGCGCCTCGGCGCGTGCATCGGCCAGCGCCTTCTCATAGGCTCGCTCGGCTTCCTGCGCCTTCAACTTCAGCTCTTCGGCAGCGGTGATGTCGTTCGATATCGTACCCTGCCGCTCGGCCAGCACGGCCGCGATGCGCGGCAGCGCGATGCGCGACAGCACGAAATAGATCACCACCAGCGTCACCACCAGCCAGAAGATCTGGTTGGGGAAGGTCGCGAAATCGAGTTGCGGCATGCCGACCGGTTCGGCCGCGTTCGTATCAGTTGCCATTGTCGTCCCCCTGGACCCCGGGATTACACCGGGCGGGCGCTCGGAAAGCCCCCACCCGGCCGTAAGGATCGGTTCGGGAGATCAGACGGCGAACATCAGCAGAAGCGCGACGAGGAACGAGAAGATCCCCAGCGCTTCGGCGAACGCGATACCGATGAACATGGTCGCGGTCTGCGAGGCGGCCGCCGACGGGTTGCGCAGCGCACCCGAGATGTAGTTGCCGACAACATGGCCCACACCGACAGCGGCGCCGCCCATGCCGGTGCATGCCAGGCCCGCACCGATATAGGCGCCCATTTGAACGATATCGCCTTCCATGTCGATTTCTCCTTACGTTGGAATTGGCAGATTTCGGATTGCGTCAGTGATGCGGATGCAGCGCATCGCGCAGATAGACGCAGGTGAGGATCGCGAAGACATAGGCCTGGATGAACGACACCAGGACCTCCAGCGCATAGACCGCGGTGATCGCGGCCAGCGGGAACACGGCGCCCACGCCCAGCACGCCCGCAAAGCCCGCGAACACCTTGATGACCGCGTGCCCGGCCATCATGTTGCCGGCAAGACGGATGGAATGGCTGACTGGCCGGACGAAGTAGGAAATCACCTCGATCAGCGCCAGGATCGGCCGCAGCGCCAGCGGCGCGGCACTGATCCAGAACAGGCTGAGAAAGCCGAAGCCGTGCTTGACGATGCCCAGGATCGTCACGAAGAAGAACACCGCCAGCGCCATGGTTGCCGTCACCGCGATATGCGACGTCGTGGTGAACGCCATCGGGATCAGACCCAGGAAGTTCGCGAAGACGATGAAGATGAACAGCGTCATGATGTAGGGGAAATATTTCACCCCGTCCTTGCCCGCGACATCCTCGACCATCTTGTAGACGAAGCCATAGGCCAGTTCGGCGATCGACTGCACCCGGCTGGGCACCAGCGCGCGCCCGCGCGTGCCGATCACCAGCAACAGCACCACGCAGACCACCGCAAGCGCCATCCACAGCGTCACGTTGGTGGGCGTGTACCAATGGATCGCATCGCCGCCGAACAGCGGCTTGACGATGAACTGGTCCATCGGGTGGATCTGCAGGCCGCCGGTCGCTTGGTCGCTTGCCACGTTCAATCCCTCTTGTCGTCCTTCGCAGCCTGTTCGGCCACCTGTTGCCTCTGGATCTCGGCCGCCGAGCGCATCATCACGCGCACCCCGGCGGCAAAGCCCAGCAATATGAACAGCACCAGGAAGATCGGCAGCGTCCCCAGCCACAGGTCCACCGCATACCCGATGCCGAAGCCGATCCCCAGACCGGCGACAAGCTCGATCACCATCCGCCAGGCCAGTTGCGCCTGGGAATAATGCTCGTCCTGGTGGCGCTTGCCGGGCTCGGCGGCCTCGGCCTTCTTCAGGGCCTCGATCCGCGCTTCGAGCCGCTCAAGCCGCTCCTTTTCCGCCGGATCAATCACCCTGAGCGCCCCCTGGGACAGTCGCCGCGAACCTAGAGAGGGCACCGACATGAGTCAAGCGCCCATATTCAGCGCCAAGCCATTGTTTGCAAAAGGTTTCACGGAACGCTGCGCCGCCGCATCCCCGGCTTTCGGGCGCGCTGCATATTCAACCTTCCGGTTGACGATCGGGCGGCGGGCGGCCCATGCTCCGGCCATGGATGACCGGCTCGACATCGTTTTCGCCGCCCTCGCCGACCCCACCCGGCGCGCGATCCTCGCGATGCTGCTCGAAGACGACATGGCCGTGACCGATGTCGCCACCCCCTTCGAGATGTCGCTGGCCGCGATCTCGAAACATCTGGTCATCCTGACCCGCGCGGGCCTCATCAGCCAGGAAAAGCGCGGCCGGGTGAAATGGTGCAAGCTCGAACCCGACGCGCTGCGCGATGCCTCGGTCTGGATGCAGGGCTTCGGCCAGTTCGACCCGGTGGATCTGGACGCGTTCGAGCGGTTCCTGCGGATTGAACTCGATGACGGGGCGGCGGCGCAGCACGCCTCCGACGACGCCTGCCGGGAGGGCCTCTGAAGTCCCGCCCTACCCGTCCTCCTTCAGCAGCAGCACCAGCGCCACCACCGTCAGCCCGATCCCCCCCAGCACCAGCCCCCGGGGCGCGGCATTGCCCAGCGCGATCTCCCAGCCGATCACCCAGCTCGGCGTCAGGTAGGTATAGGCCATCACCTTGGCCGAGGGCAGCCGCATCGCCGCATATTGCAGCAGCACGAAGGTCACCGCGCTGGTAAAGATCGCCAGGTACAGCACCACCCACCAGACCCGCGCGGGCAGCGCGGCCCAGTCGGTCGCGCGGATGGACGGCAGCCCGTAGATCAGCAGCAGCACAAGCGCCGCCATCATCATCCCGAAGGTGAAGACCAGCGCGGGCTCGCCCCGGTTGAACTTGCGCACCAGCGGCGTATAGGCGGCATGCGCCAGCGCGGCGACGAAGAACACCGCCTCGCCCCGGCCCAGATCGAACGCGATCAGCGCGGCCGGGTCGCCGCGAAAGATCACCCAAAGCGCCCCCGCCGCCCCCACCGCCAGCGCCAGCCCCATCCGGCCCGTCATCGTCTGGCGCAGGAACAGCCAGCCGAACCCCGCCGCCATCACCGGCGTCAGGGTAAAGATCGCCGCCGTCGCGACCGGCTCGGCGGTCTTCAGCGCCTCGAACATCAGCACGAAATAGGCCCCGAACAGCCCGCCCAGGATCACGAACCGCCAGGGCGCCCGGAACCGGTGCGCGCGCAGCCCCGGCCCCAGCGCCGCCGCCGCCCCGATCAGCCCGCCCGCCAGCGCAAAGCGCAGCGCGGTCAGCGCGGCGGGGTCGATATCGTTGGCGATCAGCTTGCCGAAACTGAACGAGCCCGCCACCAGCCCCGAAAAGGTCAGCATCGCCAGATGCCCGCGCAGCGCCTCGACCCGGGTCAGGGCCATTCCCGCGCCGCCTCCTTCAGCCGCGCGGTCAGCGCCTGCACCTTGGGCGTGCGGTGCAGATCGACATGGGTGACCAGCCAGATCGTCACCTCCCACTCGGGCTGCGGCGGGCGCATCTCGACCAGATCGGGCAGGTTGCGCGCCTGCCAGAGCGGCACGAACCCGATCCCCGCCCCCGCCTCGACCGCCTCGACCGCGCCGCGCATGTCGCCCACGCGGAACGTGATCCGCTCGGCCGGGACATGCGCCCGCAGCCAGCGGTAGAACGGCGCGCGATGCGCCTCGTCGGTGGGGCCGACAAAACGGTGGGCCGCGACATCCTCGCCCAGCCCCCCGTGCGCCGCCACATAATCGCGGCTGGCATAAAGCCCGCTCTTCTGCACATACAGCGTCTGCACGATATTGTCGGGCTCGCCCGGCCGCGCGCCGGCCCGCAGCGCCACATGCGCCTCGCCATATTCCAGCCGGTAAAGCCGTGGATCGGCCATCAGCCGCACCGACAGCTCGGGATGATCGGCCTGGAACCCCGCCAGCACCGGCACCACCAGCGGCGTCAGCGCATCCACCGTCGTCACCGCCAGATCGCCGGTCATCGCCGCGCCCTGCCCGCGCAGCCGCCCGGCAAGCTGGCCGAACTGCTCGGCGGTGACCTGGGCCACCTGCATCAGTTCCTCGCCCGCCTCGGTCGGCGTATAGCCGCGGGCATGGCGCTGAAAGAGCTTGACCCCCAGCCGGGTCTCCAGCGCGTCGACATGGCGGATCACGGTCGCATGATGCACCCCCAGCGCCTCGGCCGCGCCGCTGACCGTGCCCAGCCGGGCAACGTGATAGGCGGTGCGGATTTCGTCCCAGTTGTCGATATCCATATGTGCGCCACCTCACAGACCTTGTTGATTTTGAGCAATTGTGTTCACCAGCGCAAGAACCATTTTCCCCTCACATCCTCATCCCATCGGAGTTTCCCATGCCCCGCACAATCCTGCGCATCGACAGTTCGGCCCGCCGCGACGGCTCGGTCTCGCGCGACCTGACCGACCGCATCACCGCCCGCCTTGCCGGTGACGACACCCGCATCCTGACCCGCGACCTGGCCGAGGGCCTGCCGCTGCTGACCGAGGCCTGGATCGGCGCCAATTTCACCCCCGAAGCCGACCGGACCGAAGCGCAGCGCGCCGAACTGGCGCTGTCCGACAGCCTGATCGCGGAACTGAAGGCCGCCGATACCATCGTGATCGGCCTGCCGGTCTACAATTTCGGCCTGCCCGCCGCACTCAAGGCCTGGATCGACCTCGTGGCCCGCGCGGGCGTCACCTTCCGCTATACCGAGGCCGGGCCCGAAGGGCTGCTGGGGGCCAAGCGGGTGATCGTCGCCGCGGCTTCGGGCGGCACCGCCTTCGGCTCGGATTTCGACTTCGCCACCCGGTATCTGACCCATGTGCTGGGCTTCCTCGGGCTGACCGACATCACCGTGCTGGGCGCCGACCGCCTCGCGCTGGATGCCGAGGCCGCCCTTGCCGCCGCCCATGCCGCGGTCGACCAACTGCCCCGCGCCGCCTGACACAGGCCCGGCCTGCCCCCTCGCACGGGCAGGCCGGACTTGACTCCCGCCCCCATCCATGGCTTAAGCCACCCCGATATCCGGAACGGTTCACGCCTTCCGGTCCCGGTCATGTCCCGGGATCGCCCCCCGTCAGCGAGGTTTCGCCCACGGGGGCGTCACTCGTTTGGCGCTTCGTCGCGCTGACATTTCAGGCGTCCCCGCCCATATCGGGGGCAGGTGCAACGGTCGACGGAGGGCCCGGCCCATGTTCGAAAGTCTATCAGACCGCCTGTCCGGCGTGTTCGACCGCCTGACCAAGCAGGGCGCGCTGAGCGAAGACGACGTCAAGACCGCGCTGCGCGAGGTCCGCGTGGCGCTGCTGGAGGCCGACGTCTCGCTGCCCGTCGCGCGCAGCTTCGTCAAGTCGGTGCAGGAAAAGGCCACCGGGCAGGAGGTGACGCGCTCGGTCACGCCCGGCCAGCAGGTGGTCAAGATCGTCCATGACGAACTGGTGCGCGTGCTGACCGGCGAGGGCGAACCGGGATACCTGAAAATCGACAACCCGCCCGCGCCGATCCTGATGGTCGGCCTTCAGGGCGGCGGCAAGACCACCACCACCGCCAAGCTGGCAAAACGGCTGAAGGAGGTGAACGGCAAGCGGGTGCTGATGGCCTCGCTCGACGTGAACCGCCCGGCGGCGATGGAACAGCTTGCCATCCTCGGCGCGCAGATCGGCGTCGATACCCTGCCCATCGTGCCGGGGCAGAAACCCGTCGACATCGCGAAACGCGCCAAGCAGCAGGCCGCGATGGGCGGCTATGACGTCTACATGCTGGACACCGCCGGGCGGCTGTCGATCGACGAGACGCTGATGGCCGAGGTCGAGGCCGTGCGCGACGTCGCCACGCCCCGCGAGACGCTTCTGGTCGTGGACGGCCTGACCGGCCAGGACGCGGTGCATACGGCCGAGAATTTCGACGGCCGCATCGGCATCTCGGGCGTGATCCTGACCCGGATGGATGGCGACGGCCGGGGCGGCGCGGCGCTTTCCATGCGCGCGGTGACCGGCAAGCCGATCAAGTATGTGGGCTTGGGCGAAAAGCTCGACGCGCTGGAGGAATTCCACCCCGAACGCATCGCGGGCCGCATCCTCGGCATGGGCGATATCGTGTCGCTGGTGGAAAAGGCGCAAGCCACCATCGAGGCCGAACAGGCCGAGCGGATGATGAAGCGCTTCCAGAAGGGTCAGTTCAACATGAACGACCTGAAGATGCAGCTTGAACAGATGCTCAAGATGGGCGGGATGGAGGGCATCATGGGCATGATGCCCGGCATGGGCAAGATGAAGGGCCAGATGGCCGAGGCGGGTTTCGACGATTCGATCCTGCGCCGCCAGATCGCGCTGATAAATTCCATGACCAAGGTCGAGCGCGCCAATCCCCAGATCCTCCAGGCCAGCCGCAAGCGCCGCATCGCGGCGGGCGCGGGTCTCGAGGTGCCGGAGCTGAACAAGCTGCTCAAGATGCACCGCCAGATGTCCGACATGATGAAGAAGCTCGGCCAGAAGGGCGGCCGCGCCATGCTCAAACGCGCCATGTCCGGAATGCTGGGCAAGGGCGGACTGCCCGGCATGGGCGCCGACATGGATCCCAGGGCGCTCGAAGAGGCCGCGCGCCGGATGGGCGGCGGGCTGCCCGGTGGCATGGGCGGCCTGGGCGGCATGGACCTTCCGCCGGGTCTGTCGGGGCTGGGCGGCAAGAAGAAATGACGCGGCGCGCTCCGGCATATCCCCTGCGGCGGCCCGGCACCGGGCGGCGTGACGTCGAAAAATTTGCCCGATGGAAATCCGATGGAAATCCGATGGAAATCCGATTTGCCATTCGCGACGAAAGGAGTGCTGCGTGACCTCCGCGACCGACACCACCGCCCGCGCCGCAGACCTCCTGCGCGAGCACCGCGCCAGCATCGACCGGCTGGACGCGATCCTCGTCTACACGCTGGGCGAGCGGTTCAAGCACACCCAGGCAGTGGGCCGTCTCAAGGCGCAGCACGGGCTGCCGCCCTCGGACCCGGCGCGCGAGGAAAGCCAGATCGCCCGGCTTGAGCAACTGGCCCGCGAGGCCGATCTCGACCCGGAATTTGCCAAGAAATTCCTGAGCTTCGTCATTCAGGAAGTCATCCGACACCATATCGAACACCAGAAATAGGCACCCCTGCCGAACGCCAGATACAGGAGAAACTGACATGGCACTGAAACTTCGTCTCGCCCGCGGCGGCTCGAAAAAGCGTCCCTTCTACAGCATCGTCGTGGCCGACAGCCGCGCCCCGCGTGATGGCCGCTTCATCGAGAAGCTGGGCATCTACAACCCGCTTCTGGCCAAGGACAACGAACAGCGTGTCCGCATGGATCTGGACCGCGTGAAGCATTGGCTCGGCCAGGGCGCCCAGCCGACCGACCGCATCGCCCGCATGCTGGAAACCGCTGGTATCGTTGCGAAAACCGAGCGCAGCAACCCCAAGAAAGCCGTGCCCGGCGCCAAGGCCAAGGCCCGCGCCGAGGAAAAGGCCGCCAAGGCCGCCGAGGCAGGCGCAGAGTAAACGATGGCTGCCACGGCCCCGCAGCCCGAGCGGTTCGCGCCCGCCTTCCGCGACGAGCTTTCCCGGCTCATGCGGTGGCGGCGCGACGTCCGGCACTTCCGCCCCGACCCGGTGGACGAGGCGCTGCTGGACCGCTGCCTTGACGCGTTCCGGCTGGCGCCCTCGGTGGGCCTGTCGGAGCCGTGGCGCATCCTGCGGCTGGACAGCGAGACCGCCCGTCAGGCCGCGCGCGCGAATTTCGAGGCCGCGAATGCCGCCGCCCTTGCGGGCTATGACGGCGAGAAAGCCGCGCTTTATCCGCGGCTTAAGCTGTCCGGGATGGACCGCGCCCCGGTGCAGCTGGCCGTCTTCTGCGACGAGGCCACGCCCCAGGGCGCGGGGCTGGGCGCGGCCACCATGCCCGAGATGCGGCGCTATTCGGTCGTGGCCGCGATCTCGATGTTCTGGCTGGCCGCCCGGGCCGAAGGGCTGGGCGTGGGCTGGGTCTCGGTGCTCGATCCCGACCGGCTTTGCCGCGATCTGGCGGTGCCGGACGACTGGTCGCTGGTGGCCTATCTCTGCATCGGCTGGCCCGAGGTGGAACGCGACCACCCCGAACTGGAAGAAGTCGGCTGGGAACGGCGCGCCGAGGCGCTGCATGTCGAGGGGCGCTAGATGGCCGAAACCCGTGTCTGTGTGGGCGTGATCGGCGGCTCCTTCGGGGTCCGGGGCGAGGTGCGGCTGAAAAGCTTCTGCGCCGAACCCGAATCCATCGCCGGTTACGGCCCGCTTTTCACCGAGGATGGCAAACGGTCCTTTGCGGTGACGCTGACGCGCGCCGTCAAGGGCGGGTTTGCCGCCCGGCTGACCGGCATCGCCACCAAGGAACAGGCCGACGCGCTGAAAGGCGTGCGGCTTCACGCCGACCGCGCCGCCCTGCCCGCCCTGCCCGATGACGAGTTCTACCATGCCGACCTGATCGGGCTTGAGGTGCTGGATACCGGCGGCAAGGTTCTGGGCCGGGTGCGGGCGGTGCATGACCATGGCGCCGGGGATCTTCTGGAGATCCACGGGCCGGGGCTGACATCGACGGTCCTGTTGCCCTTTACCGCGGCCTGCGTGCCCACTGTCGATCTTGCGGCGGGGCGCCTCATTGCGGATCCGCCCGAAGGTCTGTTCCCCTGATCGCCGACCAACAAGGAACGAGGATCACCATGTCCCCTGCAAACATCTTCTACGCGATCATCCTGGCCGGGGCCTTCCTGGCCGGGCAATCGGAAAACCCGGTCTGGGTCATCCTTGTCATCGCCGCGCTGGCCACCGTCGCGCGCGCCCTCGACCCCGCGGCCGCCGTCACCCGCGCCGCGCAGGGCAAGACGCTGGCCAAGGCGCTGCCGATGATGGTCTTCAACCAGATCATCTGGGTCAACCTTGTCTTCCTGATCGGCTTCGGCATCGTCTGGGCCCTCGGCGCCCCGGTTGTCGCGCTGCCGCTCTGGCTGCCGATCCTCGTCTCGGCGGTCGGGCTTGGCGGCGCGATCGCGGTATCGCGCAAGGGCTGAGGCTTTCGCCCGGCCGCGTTTCCAGCTAGAGACCGCCCATGACGGACACACCGAAATCCCATGGGCGGCTCTCGATCTCGGCGAGCCTTCAGCCCCGCGACCTGATGGACACGCGGCCCCGCCTGAAAGGCGCCTGGACCGCGCGCATCATCACCCTGTTCCCCGAGGCGTTTCCCGGCGTTCTGGGCCTGTCGCTGACCGGCCGGGCGCTGGATCTGGGGCTCTGGGCGCTGGAAACGGTTGATCTGCGCCCCTTCGGCGAGGGCAGGCACCGCAATGTCGACGACAACCCGGCAGGTGGCGGCGCGGGCATGGTGCTGCGCCCCGACGTGATGGGCGCCGCGCTGGATCAGGCCGCGCTGGGCACGCCCGCCGACCGCAGCCGCTGGCCGGTCGTCTATCTGTCGCCGCGCGGCGCCCCGTTTTGCCAGGCGATGGCGCAACGCTTCGCGCAGGCCGAGGGGATCACGCTGATCTGCGGCCGGTTCGAGGGGCTCGACGAGCGGGTGATCGAGGAATACGCCGTCGAGGAGGTCAGCCTGGGGGATTTCGTCCTGACGGGCGGCGAGATCGCGGCACAGGCCTTGATCGACGCGACTGTCCGCCTTATACCCCGCGTACTCGGGAATCAGGCATCCACGGAGGAGGAATCCTTTTCCGAGGGCCTGCTTGAACATCCGCAGTATACACGGCCCGCCGTCTGGAAAGGCCGCGCGATACCCGACATTCTCCTGTCGGGCCATCACGCGAAGATCGCCGCCTGGCGGAAGGCCGAGGCCGAAAGGCTGACCAAGGAACGCCGCCCTGACCTCTGGCGGGCTTACTGCGCAAGCCGCGGTAGGGACCCGGACGGAGACCGAGAGCTCTGAGGGCTGCATCACCTTCGCGGAGAAAACCGCGAGCAAAGATGGAGACGCTGCGATGAACCTGATCGCACAGCTCGAGGCGGAACAGATCGCCGCCCTCGACAAGAAGATTCCCGACTTCAAGCCGGGCGACACGATCCGCGTGGGCTACAAGGTGACCGAGGGCACCCGCTCGCGCGTTCAGAACTACGAAGGCGTGTGCATTGCCCGCAACAACGGCAAGGGCATCGCCGGGTCGTTCACCGTTCGCAAGATCTCGTTCGGCGAGGGTGTCGAGCGGGTGTTCCCCCTCTACTCCACCAATATCGACTCGATCGAGGTGGTCCGCCGCGGCCGCGTGCGCCGCGCCAAGCTGTATTACCTGCGCGCGCGCCGGGGCAAATCCGCCCGGATCGCCGAGGACAGCACCTACAAGCCCAAGACCGAGGCGTGAGGAGAGCGACCATGCGCAAGGATATCCACCCCGATTACCATGTGATCGATGTCAAGATGACCGACGGCACCGTGATCCAGATGAAATCGACCTATGGCAAGGCGGGCGACATGCTTGCCCTCGATATCGACCCGTCGGTGCACCCCGCCTGGACCGGCGGCAGTTCGCGCCTGATGGACACCGGCGGCCGCGTGTCGAAGTTCAAGAAGAAATACGAGGGCCTGGGCTTCTGATCCCGCCCGGCTTCAACACTGCGGAGACGCCGCCCCCCGGGGCGGCGTTTTCATGTGGCGGAGGCTGCGGCAGGACCATGCGCCGTAATCGTGACACCTTGTCCTCCACTCCCGCTTTGACTACCGCTTGCCACAACATATGGTTGTCGGCGACTCTCTCGCCCATAGTCATGCAGATCGCAGGGGGAAGGTGACGTGGCGCATATCATCGTCGTCGGCAATGAAAAGGGCGGGGCGGGCAAGTCCACCATGTCGATGCATGTGGCGACCGCGCTGGCGCGGCTGGGCCACCGGGTCGGCGCGTTGGATCTGGACCTGCGCCAGCGCAGCTTTGGCCGCTACATGGAGAACCGGCGCGCCTATATGGACCGCTCGGGCCTCGATTTGCCGACGCCGGACTACCGCGAATTGCCCGAGATCGCGTCCCAACAGCTGGAGCCGGGCGAGAACCTGTACGACCGCCGCCTTGCCGAAGCCATCGCCGGGATGGAACAGGACAAGGATTTCATCCTGATCGATTGCCCCGGCTCGCATACCCGCCTTAGCCAGGTCGCCCACACGCTGGCCGACACATTGATCACGCCGCTGAATGACAGTTTCATAGATTTCGACCTGCTGGCCCGGCATGACGGGGCAAGCGGCAAGATCCTCGGGCCGTCGATCTATTCCGAGATGGTCTGGAACGCCCGCCAGATGCGCGCCCAGGCCGGGCTGAAGCCGATCGACTGGGTGGTGCTGCGCAACCGGCTGGGCGCGCAGCAGATGCACAACAAGCGCAAGATGGGCGACGCGCTGGTCAACCTGTCGCGCCGCATCGGCTTTCGCGTGGCGCCGGGTTTCTCGGAACGGGTGATCTTTCGCGAGCTGTTCCCCAGCGGCCTGACGCTTCTGGACCTGCGCGATACCGGCGTCACCGGCATGAACATCTCGAACATCGCCGCAAGGCAGGAACTGCGCGACCTGATGGTGGAACTGCGCCTGCCCGGGGTCGAGGTGACGTTCTAGGGGCTTTGGGAACGCGGCCGGGACTTGCATGGTCGGGCTGTGCGTAGGGTGGGTGTCAACCCACCGGCGGGCGGACGTGGGTGCGGGCAGGTGGTGGGTTTCACCCACCCTACGCTTGCTGCCTCAACCACGTTAAACGATGTCTGCTTCTTCATCGCCAATGAAAGCTAAGTAAAACTCTAGGCTCAGGACTCGTTCTTGATCATAGCCAGAACAAGACGGTTGCGGCGAGCATGATCGCAGAGAAGAACGTTTCCGGGCACCGATCGTATCG
>NZ_SLVM01000015.1 GCF_004339675.1 Rhodovulum steppense | reverse complement strand
CCCCGACGAACTCCGTCAGGGGCAAGGTTCCACATGGGTCAAATCTCAATGACAATTCCGACTGCCGCTGGGTCAGTTCTCAGTGACATCCAACATCCTTGAACTGGAAGACGTTGAGAAGGAGACGGGGCGGCTTGTTGCGCGTAGCTCCGTCGCTGACCGCGAGTCGAAGAGCACGAAGTCCGAGTTTCAGGTCGGCGACATTCTCTACGGCAAGCTCCGGCCATACCTGACGAAGGTGCTTGTGGCGGATGCCCCCGGCTATTCGACAACGGAAATCGTGGCAATTCGCCCGTTCCTTCCCCTCTGCTCGGAGTATTGCGCGCTTGCGCTGAGGCGTCCTGATTTCGTGGACTATGTTACCCGCCGCGGCCAAGGCACGAAGATGCCGCGTCTCCGTACGGAGGACGCTGTTGTGTCTCCTTTCCCCCTCCCGCCCCTCGCCGAGCAGCGGCGGATCGTGGCGAAGGTGGACGAATTGATGGCGCTGCTGGACCGGCTGGAGGCGGCCCGCACCGCGCGCGAGGCCACCCGCGACCGGCTGACCGCCGCCAGCCTCGCCCGCCTGACGTCTTCTGACTCGGGGCCCGACACCGACCCGGCCGATCTCCCGGCCAACGCCCGCTTCGCCCTCGCCACGCTCCCCGCCCTCACCATCCGCCCCGACCAGATCAAACCCCTCCGCCAGACCATCCTCAACCTCGCCGTCCGCGGCAAACTGGTGGCGCAGGACCCAGCGGACGAACCGGCGTCGGAGTTGTTGAAGCGCATAGCGGCGGAGAAGGCAGCCAGCGGTAAACGGCAGAAGGAGCTGCCCGAGATCAATCCCGACGAGTTGGGCGAACTTCCGTCAAACTGGTCAGCAGTGCCCTTGATCGCACTCGGTGATTGGGCGATCGGCTCGGGCTTCCCGAAGAACGAGCAGGGTGAGACGGATGGACCCTACTTCTTCCTGAAGGTGAGCGACATGAACCTTCCGGAAAATGAGAAATTCATAACGACGGCCAACAACACCATCGACGACGACGCTGCCAAGCGGATGCGGGCGGCAATCCATCCACCGGGAACCATCATCTTCCCCAAGATTGGCGGAGCCATCGCGACCAACAAGCGGCGCATCCTCTCGCGAGGCTCAGCCATCGACAACAACTGCTTGGGGATCACGTTTGCCTCCGATGTCGATGTCGAGTGGGCCTACCTGCTTTCGACCACGCTAGACTTCACACGCTACCAGGCCGGAACAGCGGTGCCGGCGCTGCAACAAGGAACGCTGGCAGCAATCCCGGTCGCCCTACCACCCCTCGCCGAACAACACCGCATCGTGGCCAAGGTCGATGCCCTCATGGCCCTCTGCGACCGGCTGGAGGCCGCCCTCACCACCGCCGACACCACCCGCGCCCGCCTCCTCGAATCCCTCCTCCACGAGGCGCTGGACCCTGCGAATGGCAATCTGGAGGCCGCTGAATGACGTTTTCCCCAAAAGACGCCGAGCGTGCGCTGCGCGCACGTTACGGCGAGCCTGCCAAAGCCGCTACAGACAAGGTTACGGGCTTCAAGACCGGTGCGGGCCGCGTGTTGGCCATCGATACAAGGGCCAAGGAAACCCGTGTATGGTTCCGGCCTCCTGCGCCACCGCCAATGGAAGGGATCATCGTGCTCCCGGAGCCGAACAACGGCAACCATCACATAAACGGTCCTCTCGCATCTCTTAGGCGTCCCGACACACAGCGGGTTGAGATCGGTAGTCCGTCGGCCTTAGAGCGCTTCCTCGACTGGTACGACCGCGGCACCGCACCTGAGGCCAAGAAGCCTGACCCGTTGGATGGCATCGACTTCCCCGCTGCGTTCGCCCGCTTTCAGGACCTCGTCTTACGCTACGACCAACCTTTCACCCGCTTCGACGAGGGGCTCATCGCCGCCTGGGAGAGCTACAAGCCACGGGTCCGCGATGTCGCCTTGGAGCGTTTACAGGCGGACAGCTGGACACCGGATGAGATCGGGTCTGGTGAGATCGTCGCCAAGGTCATCGATGCCATCGAGATCCAGGCGACCCATGGCGACCTGACCAACAACATGGTGTTCTGGCAAAACCGCTTTGGACACGCCAACCGCGACCACCGCGCCTTGATCGAAGCCGCAACGACCGGAAAAGGGTTGGCGTCGATCGAGCGGCTCCTGTTTGATCTCTACAGAGGGGACCGACAGGAAAGCGAGGTCTTCGAGGACCTGAGCGCAGCCACCGGCGCGAAATATCCGCTGATGGCCTACCTGTTTTTCCTAAAGGACATGGACCGCTTCATGCCGATTCAGCCGACTGGCTTTGACCGCGTTTTGGCCGAGATCGGATTTGAGCTCCGGACCCTAAGAAACTGCACCTGGTCGAACTACTCGGAGTTCAACGGTGTCCTCGAAGGTCTTCGCCAGCCCATCGCTCAATCCGCCGGGTTGGAAAGCGTCCGGCTCATCGATGCCCATTCGCTCCTGTGGCTGTTTTCGGCACTGTTGCGGATGGAAGCGAAGGGCGAACTCTCCAACGGTGCGAAAGCCAGCGAGAGATACCTGGGAGCCCGCGAAAAATCCATCGCCGAGATGAAGCATTCGGTGGGGAAGACAGTTTTTAATTCCAACGGTCAGGTGATCGAGACAAAGGTCAAGAACAAGGAGCTGCGCATGTCCGACGCGGAACTGGAGCAGCTCCTGCGCGAATTGTTAGAGGTGCAAGGGGATCGTTGCGCCATCACGGGCTTGCGGCTGCAATTCCGAGGAACTCACTCAGACGATAACATGCTGCCCTCGCTCGATCGTATAGACAGCAGCGGGCATTATGAACGTGAAAACCTTCAGATCGTCTGCCGCTTCATCAACTTCTGGAAGCAGGCGTCGAATGACCGAGAATTCCGACGCCTCCTGAATCTGGTCCGCGGCATTGAAGCTTCCGAATCCTGATCACCCGAAGGTATCGCTGTACCTGTCAACCGAGCGGCATTGAGCCATCAGCTAACACCCTCCGCCGAACAACACCGCATCATGGCGAAGGTGTATGCCCTTAACGTCCGCAACAAGATGCGGGTGAATATCCGGCGTATCCTGCGCAAGCATGGATTTCCGCCGGATCTTCAGGCAGATGCAATCACAGCCTCATGACGCGGAAACGTCGCCTGGCGAGTTCGGCCCTTTGGCCTATGGGAGACACCGAGGAAGACTCCGCCCAGCTTAAACAGATGCTCGCGGATGGAGAAACCATGGCGACTGCGGACCCGGTCCGCGTTGCCATGACGCGAATGTTCGAACGTGACGAGACCCAAATGCCGCCGGTGAACCCTGACGGGTCCATTCTTTACCAATGAGTCGAGATGCTCGGCGCATCACTTATCCGATTGCGCTACCGCCTTTGACCGAAGGGGCGCGCGCAAATAGCGCTTGTGCACGAGTCCACCTTTGGCACGTCGCTTCAGTTATTTACCACTTCCGGGACCGACCTGGTCGGCCCTTTCCCGACTTTCGCCGACCGGGTCGGTGCTGCAGTGCGTCGTCACTGAACCGGTCATTCGTCGTAGTTGATATTCAATTCCGACCAGTCCACGGCGATCTGCTTGCCGCCGAACCCGAGGAAGCCGCCGACGGAGACGACGGCGGCGTTCACCGAGCCGTCCTCCTGGTCGAGGATGAGATCTTCGATCGACCCGATGGACTCGCCATCGAGGCTAGTGACGCGGGCGCCGAGCACCCAGTCGCCCCGCACCTCCGATCCGGCCTAGTCTTCCACGATGACGTCCCCGGTGTCCTGCGCAGACGCGTGGGAGGTCGCGAGCGGGACGGCGATGGCCGCCGCCAGAACGTATCTGATCATGGCTTGTCCTTTCCAGTTCGTTTTGGAAGGGGCACATGCTTTGCGCATCTTTGCCGCGCATGTTCCCCGACCATGTACCGTGAAAACGCCTCGCGCCGTCCAGATGTTCCCGGGTGGAACGCTCCGGCCAGATCTCGCCGCAATCCCGCCCTCGCGCTCGAAATGGAAACCGGATCGCAGCGTCCGCCGCGGTCGTGCCGAAATGGCCGAGATGGCGTTTCGGCCGACGCCTTGCAGGGCAGGAAAAGGCGCGCACGGAGGCTCTGACGCCTCCGTGCGCGCAGTCCGACAGGGAGGCTTGTCCGTTCACGACAGAGCAAGCCCCTGCCGTGAACCTTGCCCCGGCGGTCCGATCACCGCCGGGACGACGGGCAGACCGAAGATTTCCCCGATCAGTAGGCCATCTCGGCCACCGCCGGGAAGACCCTGGCGCACATCCGGTGTCAGAGTTGCGTCTCGGAGATCGCTTCGTTGACGCGCTCGGCGAAGGCCGGATCCCGGTTCGCCGCGTCGATGATGGCGCTGTATTCCTCGATCGTGATGTCGGGGGTGTCGCGAACCGCTTCGGTCATCTCGACCGTCGCCGTCTGGTTGATCTCCAGGCGTTGCTCTTCGGTCTGCGCGGCCTGATACTGCGCCGCGTACTCGGACCGGACTTCCTCGACCCTGGCCTGGGCGGCCGCGAAGGCCTCGATGGTCGCGTCGTCGAACTGTTCGGCGGCCTGGGCCTCGATCAGCGGACCCCCGCCCGAGGACACGTCCCCGGCCATGAGCGCAACCGGGGCCGCGCCCACCGCGGCGACGAGCCCGAACCGGACGAGGATCGACTTGAGGTTTCGGGTGAAAGGCATGCAGTCTTTTCTCCTTGCGTTGCGTCGTTCATGCCGGGCGGCAGAGCGCCCGACATGTACGAAAGGACAGGGCGCGGGGCCCTTTGGTTCCATCGGCGCCGGAAAAAATCCCGAAATCGACCCGTGCCACGGAACTTTCGCCGCTCGGCGCCTGTCGTAGTTCGGGACAACAGCGCGCAGAGGAGGCAGGATGCAGGAGACGAAGTGGCTGATCGCACGAGAGATCCCGCGGCTGCGGCGATACGCACTTGCCCTGACGCGCGACCCCGCGGCGGCCGACGACCTCGTGCAGGACACGCTGGAGCGGGCGATCCGCAAGCGGCATCTGTGGAAACGCCGCGGCAGCCTCCGCGGCTGGCTCTACCGGATCCTCTACCACGTCTTCCTCAACCAGAGCGCGCGGCGTCGGCGCCGCGCCCGGGAGGTCGATCTCGACGCCGTGCCCGAGCCGGTCGCCCCCGGATCGGCGGAGTCCGGCCTGGTGCGCCGCGACATCGTTTCCGCGATGCATGACCTTCCCGCCGAGCAGCGCGCCGCCATCGCGCTGACCGCGGTCGAGGGGCTGTCCTACGACGAGGCGGCTGCGGCGCTCGACATCCCGGTGGGCACGCTGCGGTCGCGGCTGTCGCGGGGGCGCGAACGCCTGCGCAAGACTTTTGACGCGGCCGAGCCGCAGCTGCGCCAGGTGAAATGACATGACCGAACCCGACGACATCGACGAACTCGACCTTCTCGCCCTCGCCGACGGGGGGCTCGATGACGATCCTGCCCGGAAGACCGGCCTGGAGGCGAACGTCGCCCGCTGCCCGCGCGCCTCGGCACGGCTCGCGGCCTATCGCGCCCAGACCGTGGCGCTGCGCGCCGCATATGCCGGCGCGCTGGCCGAACCGGTGCCGCGGCGGCTCTACGACGTGCTTGAGCGGGACGCGAAGACCCGCGCGCGGCCGGTGGTGCGGAGCGCGATGGCCGGGCTGATGGTTGCCGCCGCGGGGCTTGGGGGCTGGCTGATCGGGGAGGCCGAGGACGACCCGGCACGGCAGGCCCTGCTGGACGAAAGCTACCGGCAGTTCGTGTTGAACGGCCCGGAGCAACAGGCCCTGGCGCGCCAGACCGGTCCAGCCGCAACGGAGCGCGCGATCAACTGGGGCGACGACGACGTGGCGATCCGGCTGGCGGTGCCCGATCTCTCGGCCGAGGGTTTCGCGCTGACCGCGAAGCGCGGGCTGCGCGAGGGCGAGGACAGGCTTGTCGTGCTCGACTACACGTCGCGGGACGGGCGAGCCTTCAGCCTGTTCATCGCGCCGCGCTGGACCAACCGGCCCGGCCCGATCGTCGAAGAGCGACGCGAGGGGGTAACGCTGGCCTACTGGCACGACGGCCCGCTTGCCGCATCGCTCGCGACCGGCCTGCCGCGGGACCAGGCGCGCCAACTGGCAGAGCAGGTGCGGCGCGCAATGCGCGACGACACCACCGCGCCGCCCCCGGCCATCGAGCCGGAGTTCCGGCCGCTTGCGGTTCCCCGGCACGGTGAAATGGCCGACAACCTTGAAGCCCGCCCGGCCGGCCGGGCGCTCGACGCCGTCCCGAGGGCCGCCCCCGCCGCGCTGGGGGGGAACTGATGCCGTGGTCCACAATGCCGGACGGCCGCAGGGCCGCCCGACGTGATCCCGCTATCTTGCCGTGCGGGACCATGTCCGTCCAGCCGCCGTCCGAAACCGGCCCGCCGTTCCGGTTGCCCGCACGACAGCTTGCCCTTCCTCGCTCACGCCAATAGGATTCCGCTCCATGACATTCACGACCTGTCCAGGCCCCCTCGATGGGGCCCTGCCATGCCCGGTTGCCACGGCCGCCAAGGCTGCCAAGGTCAACTGGCGCTGGACGAGCCTGCGCGTCCAGGTGCGCAACATGCTGTTCGCCGCCTGCCTGTCGCTGCCCGCGACGATGATCCTGCACGCCGAGGAAGCGCCGCAAGGCTGGCTGCCCGAGGTGGTCGAGATGCCCGCCGACATGGAGGTCATCACCGACCGTGCCATCGGATCGACGATCCGGATGTTCTCGTTCAGCACCGGGCGCGATCCCGATGAGCTGCTCGCAGAGTGGGAAGATGCCCTTCGGACCGCGGGCTACACGATTCAGCAGGCGCAGGGCGAGATTCTGGCCCGGTCGATCGAGTTCTCGGGGCAGGGCATCGCGAATGCCAAGATGGTCGTCGCACCGGTCGTCGAGGGTGCGCGGTCCGTCATCGAGGTCGACGCCACGCTGCAATAGCCGTGTCCGGCCGCGCCCCGGGATGTCGTTTGGTCGCGCCATGGCGACGGCACCCCGCATGACCGTCATCCGACCGCCGACCATGGGCCGTTACCGGAGCGCGGGGATCACTCGGTCAGCCTCCTGACGATCCGTGCGCTCAGATCCGGATCGCCTTCCGCGAGGACGATGATCTCGACATAACGGTCCATGTCGATCCCCGGCGTCCCCTCGACGATTTCGGTCGTCCTGTCCTGCGCTTCTTCCAGCAGCGCTTGAAGCTCGGTGTCGTCCGTTGCCTCGGCTATCTCTGCATTGTAGTCCACGTTGAGCGCCTGGACGTTTTGGTAGGCGGCGGCGAAGGCGTCGAGTTCGTCGCCCGAGACCTGCGCCGCGGCCGCATCTGGCTGCCGCTCCTGGGATGCCGCGGCAACGGACATCGTCACGCCCATCAGGCCGGCGAGGGCAAACGTGCAGACATGCCTGGCAATTCTCACGAGTCCCTCCTCGGGCTTCCGTTCCGCACAGGTTGGCAAACAGCGCCGTTCTCTTCACCCTATAAGGCTCACGGCGGGGACTCAAATCCGTGTGCGTGAACCCGCCGACCGCGCCGGAGCGATCGGCGCATTGTCGCGAGAATGTGGAGGTCCGGACGGGCCCTGCGGTGAGGCTGCATCGGCCCAGGTCGGCCGTATCGTCGGGCCATGAAAGCCATGCCATCACCGGCCGGGTCGGCTGATGGTCCGACACTTATGCCGATCCGTCTGCTTTCCCGGAAAACGAGACGCGGCGACGGGCGCGGGGGGTCACCTCAGCCCGCGTCGACAAGCACCTACCTCCCAGCCTCCCGCCATTCCGGCAAAGGGTCGTCTTCGCCGGCGACATCGTGTTTACCGAACGACTTCTGGGCGTGCTGGACGTCTCGAGCTCCGCAGGCTGGCTCGAGGCCTTCGAGGCGATGGCCGCGCTCGCGCCCCTGCACGTCGTCCCCGGTCACGGTGATCCCACGACGCTGGAGCGCGCGCGGGCGGACACCTACGACTACCTCGTCAACCTTCGCGACCGGATGGGAGGAACTGCCATGCCCACTGCCAACCTGCCTGTCATTCGCGCTTGTCGCCCCGCCTGGAACAAGGGCCGCGTCGTCGGTCAGAAACGTCCGCTGATGCCGAAACACGTCTGGGCCATTCGCGTCCGCCTGGAGATCGCCGAGAACCACCGCGACCTCGCCCTGTTCAACCTCGCCATCGACAGCAAGCTTCGGGGCTGCGACCTGGTCAAACTCAAGGTCGCGGATGTCTACGCGGCGGGCCAGGTCAAGGAACGCGCCTCGATCATCCAGAGCAAGACCCAAAGGCCGGTCCGGTTCGAGATCACCGAAGGTACGCGCAACTCACTGGCACTTTGGATGAAGGAGCCCCTGATGGTCGATTCCGAATACCTCTGGCCCGGTCGGTTCCATGAGCGCCTGCACATCTCGACCCGCCAATACGCCCGCCTCGTTCGGGAGTGGGTGCGTTCCATCGGCCTCGACCCGACCTCCTACGGCACGCATTCCATGCGCCGGACAAAGGTCGCCCAAATCTACCGGAAGACGGGCAACCTGAGGGCCGTGCAACTGTTGCTTGGGCACACCAAGATTGACAGCACCGTCCGATACCTCGGCGTCGAACTCGAGGACGCGCTCGCGATATCGGAGAGCGTCGAGATATGAAGGTGACGGGCTGCCTTCACAGGCGGCCCACCGGTAACATTGACATCTGAGACCGCCGCCGCGGTGCAGCTTCGCCAGAACGGCCGTTCATGCGGCATGCAGCATCTCGGCCTGCTACGGCAGCCCTGTCCCGGGTTGCGCGATCCAGATGCGGCAGTTCGGACGTATCGCCGTGCGGTGTGGTAGTTGGCATGTTTTGCCCGGTGCCGTAACTCTGCCAGCATGACCGATAGATCCAAGCCCCTGATTAACGCCATCGCCAACGCTCCGGATGAAGCGACCCATGCCCGCCTGCTCCGAGACGGCGCCCGTGTCCTGCTGGCCGATCCCGCGACCATTGCAAATGTGGCCGCTGCCGCCGCGGACCCAGAGGACGATGCCACGACGCAGGCGGCCGCGGCGCTCCTGTCCAGCGCCCTCGATGAGGCCCGCATGGCCGCGGAGAACGACGCGCCCGAGGGCGCCGCGCTGCTCGACGCCGTCGCCGCCGCGATCACCGCGCAGGATTCCACGCAGCCGCTCGCGCTGGCCCAGCGTCTCCGACTGGCCCGGATCTATGCCCGCGCGGGCCTGGCGCCGCCGCTCTTCGCCACCCTGACCGCCGATGTCATGGCGGAGGCCGGAGCCGCCTCCGAGGACATGCCCGACCTCAATGCATTGCTCGACCCGATCCTGAAGGAGATCGGCGATGAGCCCCTGCAGGTCCATGCCGCACTGGGCGAACTCCTCGCGGGGCTTCCGGCCGAGCTTGCCGCCATGCTGGTTTCCATGATCCTCGCGCGGCCCGGCGCTGTGGAGGCGCGGCTCGGGCTCTACTGGCTGCTGGATCCTCAAGCGGATCTCCGCCTTGCCGCCGCGACGGCGCTCCTGTCCCGCGCCGAGGCAGGGCTGCTGGACCCGGACCTTGCCACGCTTCTCCCCGCCATCCGGAAGTGGCTGCCCGACGATTCCACCCGCGCCGCCCTCGACGGGACAATCCGGCGTCAGATGCGCCGCGGCATGGCACAGACCGGGGCGCCCACCGCAAAGATTCACCGGGCCGCCGCCAGCCTGCCGGATGGCGCCGGTGCTCAGAGCCTGATCGTGGCCGTCCAGACCGGCAGCCGCCGCGGCGTGGCGATGGCAATGCTGAAGCAGGGCCACGGTGTGAAGGATGCCTTTATCATACCGTGCGCAAGCGCGACCGAGCAAAGGCAGATGCTTGCTGGCGTCCTGGACGAGATCGAAACCTTCGACATCTCGCCCGATGCGCTGGCCGCGGCTCTGGCGCGCGGTCTTGGCGAGGGCCTGGCTCTTGGGCACCTGCCCGCGCCCGGGATAGTGGACCTGGCCGAAAGCCTTGGCCTCGCTGCGCTGATCCCCGCCGCCGCGGAGACCGAGGACATTCTTGCGTCCATCGGCGCGGCCGAGGCGCTCGCGGGCCTTCCGGCGGCCCACCGCATCGAGCTTGTGAAGACCAGCGCCGACTGGATCGAGTTCTTCGATCAGGCCGATAGCTGGTTCTTGGATACCGGCACGCTCCGCGCCGCCATCACGCGGGCGCGCACGGACAAGGGGCGCGAAGCCGCTGTCTGGAAACACCTCGGGACCCGACGGGACTGGTGGGCGCGGCATTTCGCAGTTTCGGCGGCGACCCTGAAGGCCGCGAGTGAGGTGCACCCGATGCTCTGGCTGTCATTCGCCGCGGTGGCGCAGGCGCTTCTGGACGGTCGGTCGCTCAAGAGCATCCCGATCATGACCGAGATCGTGGCGATGACGCTGGAAGCCCATTCCGAGCGCGAAGGGAATGCTGCGCCGGTGCCACGACGCGAAGAGCACGATGGGGTCGGTTCTCTTCTCGCGCATGCCGGGGTGACCGAGGCCTATCTTCACGGCTATCTCGCAGCGCTGGCGATCACACCGCTGGAAACCGAGCCGGAGGCCTGGCTGGGAGCGCTGGTCGGCGGAATCGAGTTTCCGGGCCAAGGCGCGCTCGATCAGCTGATGGAGTTCGTTGTTGTGCAAGCCAACCTCGCCGACGATGACGCCGGCGACCCGGAGACCACAGCCCGCGCGCTTGCCGCGCTCAACGAAGACGGTCTGCGGGATTGGGCGACAGGCTTCAACGACCTCGTGGCCGCGACCCGACAATCCTGGCCGACAAAGTCGCTGGCTGCTGACGACAAGCGTGTCCTGCGCGACATTGGACTGATCGCCAAGGGCGGGGATGGTACAACGCTTCGCGCGGTGCTGCCGTCCTGGGTGGCCCGACGCCACGCCTTGCGGAAATAGATGGTCGATCCGCGATGGCGTGGCCTCGATGATTTTGAATGATCCGGCCCACAGCTGCCTTTCACCTCTTCAAGCCGCCGCTGCAGTGCGGCCCGTCATTCCGGACTTTCGCTGCAGCTGCGAAATCGAGCCGACAGCGAACTGGTAGCCTGCGGACGGAACTGTCGTTCGTCAGATGCCCGGCAATGGCCGTAGTCAGCCCTTTCTTGACTTTCGTGTTAGGTGCAGCACGAGGTCAAGCCTTGGAGCGCAGGCCGGAAGGTGTGAATTCGCTGCGATCGCGCACCACCGGCCCAGATGCCCCGAAACGGACATTGGCATCGTCCCGTGAACCGTTGCTGCCATGCGGTGCGCCCGTGATCCCGGAGGATGGCAGGCCGGTAAACGCTGCCCTCGACCGTCACCTATGCTGGCACGATCATTGCTTCTTTCCTTGTGTTGCGAGCATATTTTGGCTGCGGCCCGATCGTCTGCACCCGACGGTCAGGGCGCATCTCCAAGGGGAGACCGGATGGCAAGGATTACATTCTTCGAGAAGCCGGGATGTATAGGAAACGCCCGCCAGAGGGCGCTGCTTGCCGCATCCGGTCATGACCTCGACACACGCGACATCCTGCACGAGCCTTGGACGGTCGAGCGCCTGCGCCCCTTCTTCGGCGATCGACCCGTCCGGGACTGGTTCAATCAGAGCGCGCCCCGGGTCAAGTCGGGAGAGGTACAGCCCGACGCACTGACCGCAGAGGAGGCGCTTGGCCTCATGGTCCGCGACCCCCTGCTGATCCGGCGCCCGTTGATGCAGGTCGGATGCGAACGGATGGCGGGGTTCGAGCAGGAAAAGGTGGAGGCCTGGATCGGGCTTCGTCCGACGAACCGCCCGGTCACGGATGATTGCCCCCGGTTCGAACCCGGGCGTCGCTGACTGCGGAGCGAGGCGAGGCGGCGACGGGCAAGGAGCAGGCGAGTCGGCCCTTTGTCGGATCGTGCGAGAACAGCCGACGAATTCAGCACGTCCATCGTGCCGCGCCTTCAGGTGGAGCACGACACAGATGGCGACGATGGCTTCGCGTGACCCAGCTCGATTCGTTATGTATGTGGTCCATATATCGAATCGGCTGTACGGGATCGAGCCTTGTCGACGAATTCGGTCATCCCTGTGCAGCAAACCGGAAAACACCCACAGCAGAACCGGGGCTGGCGCGCTGACGTCCTGCCGGCCGGGAAAGGCGAAGGAATGACAATGCCGATCTCCGTCCTTGTCTGCACGATGGTTCTTGGGCTCGGTCTGTCGGCGACCGCCTGGGCCGATACGCCACGCGACGGCGACCCCCGTATTCCCGATGCGCTTCCGGCCCCGGCGACGGAGAGCGAGGTCTTCGACGTGCCGCGTCCGGATGCGCCGTCGTTACGTCCCGAAAGCACGCCTCCGGCGCCGGCATGGACGGAAGGAAACGCGCTCCTGCCGCAGCCCGCCGGTCTGGCGGCACCCGACCGCCCCCTGACCCCGCGCGCGATGTTCGCGGCGGCGCACCCGGTGGTGCAGGCGGTCATGGCTGTCCTGGCCGGCGCGATCCTGGTGACCGGAACGGTCCTGATCTTCAAGGCCATGGAGATCGTCCTGGCTCGCCGCCGTCTGTCGCGATCGGTCGCGACGATCCGCGGGGCCGAAAGCCTCGGGGCGGCGGCGCGGCGGCTTTCGGGGCGCCTCGATCCGGCCGCGTTCATGGCGACCGCGTCCTTCGAGGAGTATCTCCGATCGGACGAGGCGCTTTCGCTGGCCGGTCCGGAAGGCCTCAGGCAGCGCGTGCGGTCGATCGTCGAGCGCACCGAGGCACAGGCTGCGGCCCGCCTGCGGCGTGGCCTGGGGCTTCTGGCCACCATAGCATCGACCGCGCCCTTCGTCGGACTCTTCGGCACGGTCTGGGGCATCATGAACGCCTTCGTGGGCATATCGGATAGCGGGACCACCAATCTCGCCGTCGTGGCGCCGGGGATTGCCGAGGCGCTGCTTGCGACCGCGATGGGACTTCTCGCGGCGATTCCGGCCGTCGTGCTCTACAACCACTTCGTCCGCGCGACCGCCTCCTGGCGGCTGGCGCTGTCGGATGCCGACGCGGCGGTCGAACGGCTCATGAGCCGGGACCTCGATCTGCGTGTCGCGGGCCGGGCCGAACGATGATGCGGGCTGGCGGCGAGGAGGACGGCCTCGAGGAAACGCACGAGATCAACGTGACCCCCTTCATCGACGTCATGCTGGTGCTGCTTATCATCTTCATGGTCGCCGCGCCGCTTTCGACCGTCGATGTGCCGGTGGACCTGCCCGGATCGACCGCACAGCCGGCCCCGCGGCCCGACGAGCCGGTCTTCCTCAGCCTTCGGCGGGATCTCGGCCTGTATCTCCGGAACGCCCCCATCCCGCATGAGACGCTTGGGGCCGCGCTCGATGCGGTGACGGGCGGCGACCGGGACACGCGGGTCTTCCTGCGCGCGGACGAGGCCGTTGCCTATGGCGCGCTGATGGAGGTGATGAACGACCTGCGCGCGGCGGGCTATCTCAAGGTCGCGCTGGTCGGGCTTGGGGTCGGCGCAGGAGGTTCGCAATGACGGCCACCGACGACTGGGCGCTGCGCCTCGGTGCGCGCCACCGCTGGCAGGACGGGCTCGGCTGGCCAGCAGCCGCGATGGCGGGGGGGCTTGCCATTCTGGCCGGTGC
The DNA here is from genome assembly GCF_004339675.1 of Rhodovulum steppense. Lineage (GTDB taxonomy): Bacteria > Pseudomonadota > Alphaproteobacteria > Rhodobacterales > Rhodobacteraceae > Rhodovulum > Rhodovulum steppense. The sequence continues at coordinate 83,953 of NZ_SLVM01000015.1, read as the reverse complement.
CCTGGCCCTGCAGGACCATGACCGGATCTTCGGGCGATCCGACGGGGTCGAGGCGGCGATCCTGCTCGACCTCGGCGCTGCGTCGGTAGACCTAGCCGCCGTCGCCGCGCCGGAAGTCGCCCCCGCCATGCCCATGACCGCCCTGCGCCCCATGCCTGCGCCCGATGCCCTACTGGCAACCGGTTCCAGGTCGAGCCTTCCTTTCCGGGAGCCCTCACCTTTGGCACAACGGACAGCGCTGCCGAGGCTTGCGGCGCCGCTTCCTGAGCATTTCGACATCGAACCTCCTCCGTCCGCACCAGTGCGGGTGACCAAGCGCCCGGAGTCGCGGCCGCAACCGCGCAGCGAAGCGCCCGGAACGGCGCACGGCGAACGGCCACGGACCGCCCGGCCGACCGACGTTGTGCCCTCCCGGGGCGGTTCCGTCGCGTCCGGCCGGTCGGCGGCCGGACCGAGTGCCGCGAAGGGGGACCTCTCCAGCCTGAAGGCGCGCTGGGGGTCCGAAATTCTCGCACGCATTCAGCGCCAGGCGCGTGGAGCGCCGGGTCGGGAGGGGATCGTGGCACTTTCCCTGTGGGTCGGGCGGAACGGCGCGTTGCTGTCTGCCTCGGTGGCCAGGTCGTCGGGCAATCCGCGCCTGGACGACATGGCGCTTCGGGCGGTTCGTTCCGCGGGACGTTTCCCGCCCGCGCCCGCGGCGCTGACCGAGGCCCGTTACGGTTTCTCCCTGTCCATACGTTTCAGGCGATAGGCGCCCGCGTCGGATTGTGATGCAACCGGTCAGGGCCGGGAGCGTTCGTGATCTGCCTCGTGGTTGGGCAGTTGCGCTGTCAGGGCGCTGGAATCGAATGAAGGCTGATCACGGCACGCATGGTCGAGACGCAGGCACACGGTCGCGCGGCGATGGCGCTTGCCTCGGACAGCACCGCTATATACCACATATGCCTAACGATTGTATGTCGAAACCCGTCGAAACCGCTGCGGGATGGGCTCGGCGGCAGGATGGGCGGCGAGGAACGGGACGCACGGATGGATCAGGCGAGTGAGGTCATGGCAGAGATTCGCATTGCCGCGATTCCCCTTGTCGAGGACGTGTCGGTGGACACGCTGCTGGCGGGCGTGGTGGCCGCACTCATGGCCCAGGGGCACCGGCTGGCGGGGTTCCGGCAGACCCGGACCGAGGCCTGCGGGATGGCGGTCGAAGACCTTTCCGGGGGCGGCCTGTTCGGCATCTCGCAGCGGTTGGGGCCGGGGTCGACGGGTTGCAGCCTCGATCCGCAAGGGCTGGCCGAAGCCGCAGGCGCGGCGCTGCTGGCGCTGGAAGGCGGCCCGGCCCTCGTCGTGCTGCCGCGCTATGGCAAGGCCGAGGCCGAGGGACATGGCTTCCGCGCCGTGATCGAGAAGGCGTGCGAGCGGCAGATCCCCGTCCTTGCCGCGGTCCGCCGCGATTGCACCGCCTCGTGGGAGGACTTCACCGGCGGCTGCGCCGAATGGCTGGCGCCCGATCCGCAGGCCGTGCTCGACTGGTGCCGCCGGGCGATGCCGCTGCGCGCCTGACCAGGCCCCGCCGGGGCTCAGGGCAGGGCCAGGATCACGTGGCTCGACTTGATCAGCGCGGTGGCCTCGTCGCCCGGTTGCAGGCCCAGCTTTTCGGCGCTGTCGCGGGTGATGGTGGCCACCAGCGTCTTGCCGCCACCAAGATCCAGCTCGATCTCGCTGTTCACCGCCCCGTCGGTGCGGGTGGCGACCGTGCCCGTCAGCCGGTTGCGCACCGAGATCGCGCCGACCTCCGCCCCCCTGGCGAGGATCACGAAGCTGGACTTGACCAGCGCGAACACCTCGACGCCCGGCGCAAGCCCCATCTCGGCGGCGCTGCGCCCGGTGATGACCGAGGCGAGGGTCTGGCCGTCGCCGAAGGCCATCACCACATCGGCGCTGACCTCGCCCTCGGTCACCCCGGTCACGGTGCAGCGATAGGCGTTGCGGGCCGAGGTCTTCATCATCAGGCTCCAGAGCATGTCGCCGGGGTTCATGTCGATCTGGGTCTCGAGCGTGGCGACAACGCGCGCAAGCCCCTCCTGGAGCGCGGTGAAGGCAGCGATCACCTTCTCGCCCGCAGGGGTCAGCGCAGCACCGCCCCCCGCGCGCCCGCCCGGCGCGGCGGTCACCAGCGGGGTCGCAAAGACGTTGTTCATCGCCTGCACGCCGTCCCAGGCCGCCTTGTAGGACAGCCCCACGTCACGGGCAGCGGCCGAGATAGACCCGGTCCGGCCGATCGCCGCCAGCAACGCCACCCGGTCCGCGCCCATCCGCGCCCCGGGCCGTTCCAGCGTCAACGCACTGCGCAGGTCTGTCGGCATGGCGTCGGCTCCTCCCTCTCCGTTGATCGCAGCCATACCGCGTAACCGACCCGCGCGGCAACGCCGCGTTGTCGGGACGGCGGGGCCCGTCGCGGGTCGGACACGCCCTGCGGATGGGCAGAAGGCGCCGCATCTGCACTTGCATAAGGCAACGGTTCGGCGTCGCACCCCTCGCGATACCCCCGGGCTATCACAATCGTTAACGCTATATAGTCTGACAATATAGCGAATCGATCGGCGGCGCCGAGAGACGCCGTCCGCAACACTGGGGGACAGATATGTCATTGCTTCTACGGCTGGTGCAGACCGGCTGTCTGGTCTCGTTCGGCTTTGGCCTGCCGGCCCTTGCCCAGCAGTCGTCGGGCGATCCCGGCGAGGTCTTCGCCCTTGGCGAAATCATCGTCCGGTCGGCCGGCGAAGCATCGCAGGGCGGCACCGGCAGCACGGTCAGTGCCGAAGAGATCAGGCGCACGAACCGCGCCGCGCTCGACGACGCGGTGCGCACGCTGCCCGGCGTCAGCGTCGGCAATACCGGCGGGTCGCGGAACGAGCGGCTGATCTTCGTGCGGGGCTTCGACCGCTTGCAGGTGCCGCTTTACGTCGACGGCATCCGCGTCTACCTGCCCGCCGACAACCGACTGGACTTCGGGCGTTTCCTGACGCCGGACCTGTCGGAAATCCAGATCCAGAAGGGCTATGTCTCGGTGCTGAACGGGCCGGGCGGCATGGGCGGCGCGATCAACCTGGTCACCCGGCAGCCCACCGAACCCTTCGAGGGCGAGGCGCGGGTCGGCATCGAGGCGGGCAACCGCGGTGATGTGACAGCGCGCATGGGCTATCTGTCGCTAGGCACCCGGATGGACCGGTTCTTTGTCCAGGGCAGCTATCTGACCCGCGACAATGACGGGTTCTACCTGTCGCGCGACTATGAGCCGACGCCGGTGCAGGGCTCGGGCCTGCGTGACTATTCCGATACCGAGGACAGCCGGCTCAACCTGAAGTTCGGCTTCACCCCCAACGCCACCGATGAATACGTGCTGAGCTATACCCGCCAGACGGGTGCGAAGAACGCGCCCTACAACGTCGATCAGCCCGTGCGCGGCATCACGCCCGCGCCACTGCCGCCCGGAGCGAGCTACCAGCGCGACTGGGAATGGCCGGAGTGGGATCTCGAGGCGCTGACCTTCTATTCGACCACCGATCTGGGCGGCACCGCATGGCTGAAGACCAGGTTCTTCTACCACCAGTTCGACAACGTGCTGTCCGCCTACGACGACTACACGCATACCAGCCAGACCGTCGGGCGCGCCTTCGACAGCACCTATGACGACACGGCCTGGGGCGGCAGCCTGGAGTTCGGCACCGACATCGGCGAGCGCAACACGCTGACAGCGGCGTTGCACTACCGCTATGACCGGCACCGCGACATCCAGTTGCCGCGTCCGGACGTCAACACCATCCCCGAACCGACCGAGACCAGCCGCGAGCGGACCTGGTCGGTCGCCCTGGAAGACACATTCCGCCTGCGCGAGGACCTCAGCTTCGTCGCGGGTCTCAGCTATGATCGGGCCGAGGTTCTGGCGGCCAGCCGCACCAGCACCGCTTTCGGCGATCCGGTGGGGTCATCGGACGCCGTGAACTGGCAACTCGCGGCGATCTGGACGCCCGAGTCGGGGGGCGAGTACCACGCCAGCCTGTCGTCGCGCACCCGCTTCCCGACACTGTTCGAGCGGTACAGCACGCGGTTCGGAACCGCCGTGCCCAATCCCGATCTGGGCTCCGAGCGCGCCCTGAGCGCCGAGATCGGCTATCGTGGCGACATCGGTCCGGTGGCGGTCGAGACCGCGCTGTTCTACAGCAAGGTGGACGACATGATCCAGTCGCTGTCCGTCGGGGTTGGCCTCACGCAGAACCAGAACGTCGGCGATGGCACCTATGCCGGCTTCGAGATCGGCGCCACGACCGAGCTCGGCGACAACCTCGCGCTGTCAGCCAACTATACCTTCCTCGACCGCGACATCACTGACCCGGTGCGGCCGGGGCTGAAGCCCACCGACACGCCGCGGCACAGTGCCTATCTCCGGCTCGACTGGCAGGCGACCGAGAGTTTCTCGATCTCGCCCTCGCTGGAACTCTCCAGCTCGCGGCTATCGAACAGCGCGATCCAGCCGGCCGATCCGACCCAGGTGGCCTACACGCGGAATGCGGGATTCGGGCTGGTCAATCTGGACATGGAATGGAAGGCCAGCGACCGGGCCAGCATCGTTTTCGGGGTCCGGAACGCCCTCGACAAGAATTATGAACTGGTCGAGGGCTTCCCCGAGGCGGGCCGGACGTTCTACCTGACCACGGCCTACACGTTCTGACAGGCGGCGGCCCCGGTGACGGGGCCGCCTTCCCCTCAGTCGGACGGCCCGGAAAAATGCAATCGGCCCTCGGGCAGAGCCTCGCGCCGAACCGGGATGTCATAGAGTCGGGTCAGACGGGCGGCGGTCATCACCTCCGCCACTGGCCCCGCGGCAAGAACGCCGCCGCGTTCGATCAGCAGCGCCTCGTCGCCCAGTTCGGCCGCCTGGTCGGGATCGTGGGTGCACATCAACACCCCCAATCCGCGCGCGGCGAGCCCCCTGATTGCCTTGCCCACCCGGATGCGGTTGGCGAAATCGAGGCTCGCGGTGGGCTCGTCCATAGCGATGGCCTCGGCCCCCTGGGCGATGGCGCGGGCGAGCAGCACCATCTGCCGCTGACCGCCCGAAAGCCGCGTGATCTCGGCGGTCGCCAGATCGCCGATGCCAAGCAGCGCCAGCGCCGCCTCGGCCCGCGCGGTGTCGGCCGGGCCCGGCCGGGCGAAGGGACCCAGCCGCGTCGCCGCCCCCATCAGAACGAGGTCCAGCGCACGCCAGGCGAAGGGTGTAGCCAGGGATTGGGGCACATAGGCCAGACGCTGGGCGACCTGCGACCGGCCGAGACCGGCAAGGGGGGACCCGCCCAGAAGCACTTCGCCGCCCAGCGGCGGCAGCAAGCCCAGAAGGGTGCGGAACAGCGTGGTCTTGCCGACGCCGTTCGGGCCGAGCAGGCAGAGGATACGACCGTGATGCAGGCTCAGTCCGACCCCGGACAGGATCGTTCTTCCGCCATGACCCACGGCCAGCCCACGGGCCTCGACCAGCGGCGTCACTCCGCCCATGACCGCACGCCCCGCGCAAGCAGCCACAGGAAAAGCGGGCCGCCGAGCACCGCGGTGAGGATGCCCAGCGGGACCTCCTGCACCGCGATGCTGCGCGCGGCGGCATCGACCAGCACCGTCAACCCCGCCCCCATCGCCAGCGCCACCGGCAGCAGCCGGTCGAAGCGGGGCCCCGTGACCAGCCGCGCCATGTGCGGGACCATCAGACCGATCCAGCCGATCACCCCCGCGACCGACACCGCCGCCGCGGTCAGCAACGTGGCCGCAAGGATCACCAGCAGGCGCAGCCGCCCGGCCTCCACCCCCAGCGTGCGCGCCTCGTCATCGCCCAGCGACAGCAGGCCGATCCGCCACCGCAACGCGATCAGCGGCACCAGGCCGGCGAGGATGGCAGGCAGCGCCGCGGCGACATCGGCCTGCTTGATCCCCGCAAGGCTGCCCATCAGCCAGAAGGTGATGGCGGGCAACTGGTCGTCGGGATCGGCCAGCAGCTTGACCAGCGAGATGCCCGCCCCCGCCAGCGCCGCGACCGCCATGCCGCACAGGACCACGACCAGCACCTGTCCCATGCCGCGCAATGCCAGCGCGAGGCCCATGACCAGCCCGATCGTCGCGATACCGAAGGCGAAGCCCATCATCTGGATCGCCAGAACCGGCAGACCCAGCAGGATGCCCAGCACCGCGCCGAAGCCGGCACCCTGCGACACGCCCAGGATGTCGGGGGCCACCAGCGGGTTGCGGAAGATCGTCTGGTAGGCCGCCCCCGCCGCCGCCAGCGCCGCCCCGATCAGCGCCGCCGCCACGACCCGCGGCAGACGGATGTTCCACAGCACGATGGCCGCCTGCGGATCGGGCGGGCGGCCGGCGAGCGTGCCCGCGACCTCAATGGGCGACAGCGGGTATGGCCCCAGCATCACGCCCGCCGCCATTGCCCCCGTCAGATCCAGCAACAGCAGCGGCGGCGCCGCACGCTCACTCACCCAGAAGCCCGGCCAGCGCCGCGTCATCCGGCGTCACGCCGTAGAAGAGCGTGTAGAACCCAGCCACCTCGGCCCTAAGATCACCCTTGGCCTGCGCGGGATAAAGCTTGTGCGCCAGCCATTTCAGCCCGATCAGCCGGTTGACCGAGGGCGGGCTGTCGATGAAGCCGAAGGGCGCGGAGGGGGCAAGATGGACCCGGCCCTCGCGCACCGCCGGAATGCCCTGCCATTCGGGCATCGCGCCGACATTGGCCGCGAAATCGGCGTCGATGGTCACGATCACCTCGGGGGCCCAGGCCTGAACCTGTTCAGGCGACACGATGGCCAGCCCGTCCGGCCCGGCCTCGACCACGTTCCGGCCGCCCGCGCGCTCGATGATCTCGGCATTGATCGAGCCCCGCGCCGCCGTCTCGATCCCCTCGGGGCCGCGGGCGAGATAGACGGTCGGGCGCTGGTCCTCGGGCACTGTGGCCAGGATTGCATCGATTTCGGCGAATGTCGCCTCGGCATAGGTGGCCAGCACTTCGCTCCGCTCGGGCTCGGCCAGCAGGCCGCCCAGGTCGCGCAGGGTGGCGGGGATCGTCGGGAACGAGCCGTCGATCAGGGCATAGGGCGTGCCGGTCTGCGCCTGAACCCGTTCGGCAAGATCGCGATAGGTGGCGTTCACCGTGCCGTAATCGACGATCAGATCGGGCCGCGCCGTCAGCAGCACCTCGAGGTTCAGGGTATCGCCCTTGCCGGTGAGCCAGCCAAGGGCGGGCAGATCGCGGGAATCGGGCCGCAGGAAGGGCAGATCGGCGTCGCGCGGCGCGCGCACCCAGCCGACCATGGCCCGCGGCTTCAGCGTGTAGAGCAGCGTCGCGGCCGGCGGGCCCGCGGCAAAGACCCGTTCGGGATCGGCGGGCACCTCGACCTGCCGTCCGGTGGCATCGGTGATCGTGCGCGTTTCGGCGGCCGCAGGCAGCGCCACAAGGACAGCGGCAAGACCCCCGGCAACCCATGCGGTCAGGCGGACATGCGTCATGGCAGGACTCCGAATTCGGGCTTGAGGTCGACCAGCGGCGTGCCGTCGATGCAATCAAGGCCCCGCACGGTCAGGAACTTGCCCTCGACCCGCAGCAGCCGAACGAAGGACGAGGCGATCGGGTTGGGCCGAAGTGGCGAGCGCAGGGCGAAGGTGCCCACCGACTGCGCGTCGAAGCAGGGGTTCTGCCGCACGAGGTCGCGCCGCGACAGATGCATCCAGTACAGAACCTGCATCCGGTCCTTGCCCTCGACCCCGGCCAGCGCCGAAAGCCAGGGGGCATCCACCTCGATGTGGCACTCCGGCCCGTTTTCCGGATCGCCGCGCTTGGGGCAATCCTCGCGGCGCGCCCAGGGCGTCCGGATGCGGCCGATGAACCACACGCCGGCGTCGAATCCGCCGGGCAGATGCACGCATTCTTCATGCGGACGCATGGGGTCGGGGGCGGTGAGGGTCATGGATGTCCATCAGCTTTTGCCACATCGTTCTTCTTGCGGAACCGGCGGCCCAAATTCCGGAACACCGCCTCTGTTCCCTCGTCGCTTCGTTTCCGCGTCATGTCCCTTGGTCTCCCGTCATCCATGCCGGTCCGGGCGGTCGCTGCCCCGTAAAAGCGCGGCAAGTCTCTCGCTATATTGCATGAGTATATAGCGATGCTTCGGCCGCAAGGGTCAAGGGCGGTTCTTCCCGGTCCCGTGGCCAGGCGTCGGCGGTTCTGCCCGATTTTCAAGCACGCCGCGGCCGGGTTGCCCGGACGCGATGCCCCGTTCGAACCGTACGGCCGCATCCGCGGGATGCGGTCATTTCAGGGTCATGCACCAGTTCTGTCGGGTTCCCGGCAGATGCTCGGCCCTCATGGACTGCCACCAGTCCTCGAGGGCCGGTGCGCTGCCGGACAGGCGGACGGAAAGGCCACCCGTGTAGTCCAGCCAGTCCCGGAAGATCACCTGGGGGACGGGAACGAGAACCGGAAGGCCCAGATCCATCGCGCGTGCAATGACCCGCCGCCAGCCGCCGCCGCAGCGTTCGAGCCAGCCGAACCGGTTCAGCACGACGAGGTCGGGCCGCAAGTCGAGGACGCCCATGATCCGGGTCTCGATCCCGGCAAACCGCGGGTCGTGTGCGTCGGTCAGGATCAGGCGCTCTTCCCAGGGGAACAGCGTCACTTCGCGCCCGATGTGCCCGTCCCGACAGGCACCCCGCTGCACCATTCCGGCGACCCGATACCCTTGGCCTGTCAGACGCGAAACGAAGGCTGCGATCAGCGCGTCCGGCGGCTCTCCTGGCCCGTAGGTCACCGCGGCGATATCGCACTCGGCATCGAAGGGGAAAGGATCCGTGCCGGCCATGATCTCCTCCGAATGACGTTCGCCCGGCGCATCGTTATGTTTTTGGCATACATAACGATATCCGTTCCATGAAAGGCAAGCGTCCTTACCGCGCAGTCACGGCCCGGGACGCACGCCCTTTCGGCATTACGGCTATCCGCCGCCAGAATTCCAGGCGCCTGCGGAACCGCGACTTCGGGGCAAGTCGTGGCCGCGGGCCGGGGTGCGGCCGCCCTGAGCCCGGCCCGAGTCGCAACACCGGGATACCGGCGCGACAGACGCAGGGCGCCACCCCCTCCCTCTCCGGTGTTTCGGAAGTGCCCACAACCTGTGCAGGGTCCGGCGATCTGCCCAGGTTTTCACGGGGAACGGCGCCACAGATGACTACGGCGCCGCCTTTTCCGGCCCTCCCGGGGGGAATATCCGCTGTAAAGGTGACAGTGTTAACGAAAGGTCTTGCGCCCGGCTTCGGCGACTCGTTATGCAGAATTAATATATAGCGCTTTCGTCGCGAACCCGGAGCCCTGCTCATGTCGGACAGCACGTTGAAGGCAGCCCTGATCCTGCAGCGCGAGGGCGCGCCGCGGGTGGGGGGCGACAGGATCCGGCTGTTGCGGGCCATCGACGCGCACGGCTCCATCGCGGGCGCGGCGCGCGAGGTGGGGTTGTCCTACAAGGCGGCTTGGGATGCGGTCGGCACGCTCAACAACCTCTTCGCCCAGCCGCTGGTCGAGGCGGCGCCGGGCGGGCGGACAGGCGGCGGGGCGACGGTGACGCGGGCCGGCTTTGCGCTGATCGACTGTTTTTCCATGCTCGAGACCTCTCTCGGCAAGGCGCTTTCCGCAATCAACACAGGCCTCGCGACCTCTCCGGTTGGCGCGGTCAACACCCTCTGGAGCCTCCTGATGCAGACAAGTACCCGCAACACCTACCGCTGCACCGTCACAAAGGTCACGCAAGGCGCGGTCAACGCCGAGATCGACCTGGCGCTGACCGATGGCCACGTCCCCCTGACCGCGGTCATCACCGAGCGCAGCACCGAGGACATGGGCCTGAAGGAAGGCGCGGAGGTCTTCGCCCTGATCAAGGCGACCTTCGTGATGCTGATGGCGGGTGACGACCAGGGCCGGGTCTCGGCCTGCAACCGGCTGACCGGCACCGTCGCGGCGCGCGAGGACGGACCGGTGAACAGCGAGATCACGCTCGATCTGGGCGCGGGCAAGACGATCACCGCGATGATCACCCGCAAGAGCGCCGAAAGCCTCGGGCTCGACGTTGGCGCGACCGCCACTGCGCTGTTCAAGGCGAGCCACGTCATCATCGCCATGCCGTGATCCCCGACCCACTTCCCGCGCCGGGCCGGATGCGCGCCGGGCGCCGAATTCATGCCATGACCGAAAGGAGCTTTCCCATGACCTTCCGCAGAGCCATCCTGCGCGGCAGTGCCGCGGCCCTTCTCGTCTCTTTCGCCTTCGCCGCCCCGTCCCGGGCCGCCCCGACCCTCGTCGCGGTCGCCGCGAACTTCACCGAGGCCGCGAACGAGATCGCCGCCGCCTTCACCGCGGCCACCGGCCATACCGTCACCTACAGCTTCGGGCCGACCGGGCAGCTTTACACCCAGATCACCCAGAACGCGCCGTTCGAGGTGTTCCTCGCCGCCGACCAGGCCCGCCCGGAGAAGGCGGAGGCCGAGGGCCTGGCCGTGCCCGGATCGCGCTTCACCTACGCGGTCGGGCAATTGGTGCTGTGGAGCGCCGATGCCGAACTGATCGACGGCAGCGAGGCGGCGCTGAAGACCGGTGGCTTCACCCATGTCGCCATCGCCACCCCAGAGACCGCGCCCTATGGCGCCGCCGCGGTCGAGGTGATGCGCGCGCTCGGCATCCACGAGGCGCTGGCGTCGAAGATCGTGCAGGGCAAGAGCATCAGCCAGACCCACCAGTTCGTCGCCACCGGCAATGCCGAACTGGGCTTCGTCGCGCTCAGCCAGGTCGTTGCCGACGACGCGGGCTCGCGCTGGATGATCCCGCAGGATCTCTACACCCCGATCCGTCAGGACGCGGTCCTGCTGAAGACGGGCGCCGAAAACGAGGCCGCCACGGCCTATGTCGACTTCCTCAAGGGGCCCGAGGCGCGCGCGATCATCGAGAAATACGGCTACGCGCCGGGCGAGTAAGTCATGGCGGAGGGGCCCCTGCTCGATGCTGCGATGGTCGAGACGATCATCCTGACGCTGAAGCTTGCCGGCGTCACGACCGTCGTGCTGCTGCTGGTCGGGACCCCTCTGGCCTGGTGGCTGTCGCGGGCGGGCGGGCTCTGGAAGGAGGTCGTCGCCACCATCGTCGCCCTGCCCATCGTGCTGCCGCCCACGGTTCTGGGCTTCTACCTGCTGATCGCCATGGGGCCGAACAGCCCCCTGACCGCGCTCCTGGGGCGCAAGCTGTCGTTCACCTTCGAGGGGCTTGTGGTGGGCTCGGTGATCTATTCGATGCCCTTCGTGGTGAACCCGATCCGCAACGCCTTCGAAGCGATGGGGCCGCGGCCGATGGAGGTGGCGGCGACCTTGCGCGCCGCGCCGCTGGATGCATTCTTCACCGTCGCCCTGCCACTGGCGCTGCCCGGAATCTTTACCGGCGCGATCCTTGGTTTCGCGCACACGGTGGGCGAGTTCGGCGTCATCCTGATGATCGGAGGCGGCATCCCGGGAGAGACCAAGGTGCTGTCGGTGACGATCTTCGACTATGTCGAGACGCTGCAATGGGGCAAGGCACATATCCTTGCGGGCGGCATGCTGGCGATGTCCTTCGTCGTGATCCTGGCGATGATGCTGGTGGAACGCCGCCTGAACCGGGCGCGGCAATGATCGGGGCGGCGTTCCGGGGGCGGCTGGGCTCGTTCGACCTCGACACGGCCTTCGAGGTGCCGGGACAGGGGATCACCGCGCTCTTCGGCCCGTCGGGCTGCGGCAAGACCACCGTCCTGCGCGCCATCGCGGGGCTGATGCGGCTGCCCGAGGGGCGGCTGGTCGTCAACGGCGAGACCTGGCAGGAGGGGCGCCGCTTCGTGCCGCCCCACCGCCGCGCCATCGGCTATGTCTTTCAGGAAGCGAGCCTTTTCCCGCATCTCTCGGTCGAGTCCAACCTGCGCTTCGGCCTGCGCCGGTCACGGGGCGCGGCCCGGATCGGCTGGGACGAGGTTGTGGACCTTCTGGGCATCGGGCCGCTCTTCGACCGGCCCACCGCGATGCTCTCCGGGGGCGAACGGCAACGCGTCGCCATCGGCCGGGCGTTGCTGTCCCAGCCGCAACTGCTGCTGATGGACGAGCCGCTCTCCGCCCTCGACCGCTTTTCCAAGGACGAGATCCTGCCGTATCTGGAACGGCTTCACGCCAGCCTGTCGATCCCGGTGATCTATGTCAGCCACGACATCGCCGAGGTGGAGCGGCTGGCCGACACGCTGGTGCTGATGGGCGGCGGCCGCGTCCGGGCCGCGGGACCCATCGCCGCGATGCTAGCCGACCCCGCGCTGCCGCTGATCCGCATGCCCCAGCCTGCCGCGGTGATCGACGGCGCGGTGGTCTCGACCGATCCGGTCTATGGCCTGTCCGAGGTCGAGGTGCCGGGGGGGCGGCTGGTGGTGCCGGGCGATCTGGGCCCACGCGGCATGCGCCGCCGCCTGCGTATCCCCGCGAGCGATGTCAGCCTCGGCCGCCATGCGCCACTCGACACCACCATCCTGAACGCGCTCCCGGCCCGGATCCAGGGCGCCGAGCCCGAGCCCGGCCACCAGGTCACCGTGCGCCTCGCGCTTGGAGCCGACGGGCAGGGCGCCGCCCTACTGGCCCGGGTCTCGCGCAAGTCCTGGGACAGGCTGAACCTGAGGGAAGGCGAACTGGTCGTCGCGCGCCTCAAGGCCGTCGCCCTGGCCGACCCGGCGCCGCCCCTGTCAACCCGTGTCACGCCAGCGGCCAGGACCGCAACCTCTTGAAGGAGATATCGACATGCGATCCCGTCTGAGGCTCGGCCTCGTGCTCTCGGCCGCCTTGTACGCCGCCGGCGCCCATGCCGAAACGCTTTTCGTCTATTCCGGCGCCGGGCTGCGCCCCGCGGTCGAGCCCCTCGCAGAGCGGTTCGAGGCGGTGACAGGTCACAAAATCGTCCTCGAATACGGCGGCACGGGCCAGATCCTTGCCCGGTTCGAGACCACCGGGCAGGGCGATGTCTTCCTCGCGGGTACGAGGTTCTTCTCCGACACGCTGGAGGCTGAGGGCAAGATCGCGGGCGTGACGGCCCTCGGCATCCACGGCGCCGCGATCGGGGTGGCCAGGGCGCAGGCCGGAAAGATCGCCGGCGTGGGCGATCTTGCCCGCCCCGGACTCAGGCTGGCGCTGGGTGATCCGGAGGCGATGGCGCTGGGGCGCACCGCCGACGAGATCATGGAGACGTGCGGTGACGCGCAGGCTATCCGGGCCAAAACGGTCGTGCGCGCCACAACCCTGCAACAGCTTGCGCTCTACGTGGCCGAGGGCAATGTCGACGCCGCGATCCTGTCGGTCTCGGCCGCGCTGCCCCATGGCGAGAAGATCGCGCTGATCGGGATTCCGCAGGACTGCTACGCGGCCGAGGAGATCACCGGCGGCGTGCTCTCGACCTCGAAGCATCCCGGGATCGCGGCCGATTTCGTGGCCTTCCTCGCCTCGGACGAGGGCCGCGCGGCCTTCGACGCGGCGGGCTTCGGCCCGGCCCGGGAGTAGGCGGCATGCGGGTGCTCGCGGTCCTCGTCTGGGCGCCCCTCGTCCTGATCGTGGCCACCATCCTCGGGGCGGTCGGGGCGCTCGCCAGCCAGTTGCCGCTTGCGTCGCTCGCCGAGGCGCTGGCCTCGGACGAGACGCGCTTTGCGGTGGCGATGTCGCTGCGGTCCTCGCTGACGGCGCTGGCGCTGGCGCTGGCCCTCGGCGTGCCGAGCGCCTGGCTGCTGGCCCGGCGCCGGTTTCCGGGCAAGCCGGTCGTCGAGACCATCCTCGACCTGCCCATGGTCACCCCGCCGCTGGTCGCGGGCATCGGCCTGCTGTTCCTGCTGGGACGCGAGGCGCCGGTGGGCGGCGCGCTGAGTGCGATGGGCCTCGAACTGCTGTTCTCGCCCGCGGGCGTGATCCTCGCGCAGACCTATATCGCAACCTCGGTCATCGTGCGCTCGGCGCGGGCGGCCTTCGGCGCGGTCGATCCGGGCTTTGCCGCCAATGCCGCGACGCTGGGCATCCCGCCGTTCTGGGCGTTCCTGCTGGTCGAGGTGCCGATGGCGGGCCGGGCGCTGCTGGCCGCGGCCGTGCTGGGCTGGGCCCGCGCGCTGGGGGAATTCGGCGCGACGCTGATGGTGGCGGGCGCCACCCGGATGCAGACCGAGACGCTGCCGATGGCGGTTTTCCTCAACATCGCCAGCGGCCGGACCGACATTGCCATCGCCTGCGCGCTGATCCTGCTGGCGCTGGCCTTCGCGCTGCTGCTGGCGATCCGCCTGCTGACCGCCGAGCGCGACGACAGCCTGCGGGAGGATGCGGATGTCCGGTTTGCGGCTTGAGGGCGTGGCGAACGCGGTGCTGGCCCCGCTCGATCTGACCGTCAGGCCGGGCGAGGCGGTGGCGGTGCTCGGCCCCTCGGGCGCGGGGAAAAGCACACTGCTGAAGATCGTCGCGGGGCTCTTGCCGCACCGGGGCCGGGTTCTGCTTGACGGGGGCGAGCTGACCTGGCTGCCGCCCCATCGCCGCGGCATCGGCTACATGAGCCAGGATCTGCACCTGTTTCCCCATCTCAGCGTGGCGAACAACCTGCACCTGCCGCTGGTGTTCCGCGGCCTCGACCGCGCCGCGCGCGCCGCCCGCGTGGCCGAGACGCTGGCGCTTTGCGCCATCGACCACCGCGCCAGCCGCCGCCCCGCCAGCCTGTCGGGCGGGGAACGCCAGCGCGCGGCGTTGGCGCGCGCCCTCGTCTGCAGGCCGCGGCTCCTGCTGCTCGACGAACCCTTCGCCAATCTCGATCACGCCACCCGGGGCGCGCTCTGGCGCGAGGTCGATGCGCTGCGCCGCCGGCTGGGCATCACCGCGCTGATCGTCACCCATGACCCGGCCGAGGCTGCGGCGCTCGCCGACCGCTCGGTCCGCATCGCCGATGGCACCCTGACCGAAAGGACCGCCCCCTCATGTTCCCCCTCGATGACGACGCCCTGCTGCGCCTGCTGAAGGAAGACCTGCCCCATGGCGACCTGACCACCCGCAGCCTCGGGATCGGGGCGCTTCCGGGCGTGCTGACCATGCGCGCCCGCGGGGCGATGACCGTCTGCGGCAGCGAGGAGGCGGCGCGGATCTTCGCCCTGCTGGGGGCCGAGGCGGAGCTGCACGCGCCGACCGGGCAGCGGACCGCGGCGGGCGAGACGTTGCTCGTCGCGCGCGGCCGGGCCGAAGCGCTGCATGCCGGCTGGAAGGTCGCACAGACCCTGACCGAATGGGCCTCGGGCATCGCCACCTCTGCCGCCGGCATCGTGGACGCGGCCCGTGCGACCGCTCCCGGCATCGTCGTGGCCTGCACCCGCAAGCCCGCCCCCTTCACCCGCGCGCTGTCGCTGAGGGCCATCGTCGCGGGCGGCGCCGAGATCCACCGGACGGGCCTTTCCGAGACGGTTTTGCTGTTCCCCGAGCACCGGATTTTCGGCGGCGCCGATGCGCTCGCCCCCCAGATCGCGCGGCTGCGTGCCGCCTGTCCCGAGCGGCGCATCGTCGTCGAGGTCACGACGCGGGACGATGCCCTGCATGCCGCCGAGGCCGGCGCGGACGTGCTGCAACTGGAGAAATTCGCGCCCGAGGATGTGGCGGCCACGGCCGAGACGCTCGTGGGCTGGCCCGGCTGTCTTGCCGCTGCGGGAGGCATAAACGCGGCCAACGCCGCCGCCTATGCCGCGACCGGTGCGCAGGTGCTGGTCACCTCCGCCCCCTATTATGCCAAGCCGGCCGATGTCGCCGTCACCATCGAACCGGCCTGAGCTGCTGCGGCGGCGTCCTTGCCGCCCACGGCGGGGGCACTCTAAACTTGACAATTAGAATCACCTTTAATGATCCGCCACGACCCCACCGTCAGGAGCGACGAACATGCCCGATCTCGACATCACGCCCCAGACAGGGCGCGGCCGCGATGCCGGGGGCCGAGGGGGGATGGCCCGGATTGCCAGCGGGCGGCTTTACCGCGACATGTGGCTGTCGCCCAACCGGCCATTCTTCGCGCTCTCGGCGCTCTGGGCCGTGATCGCGATCCTCGTCTGGCATGTCGGCCTGCGACTGGGCCTTCCGGTGCCGAGCCTCGGAACCACGACGCTCTGGCATGCCCACGAGATGACGGTGGGGGTGGGTGGCGCCGCGATGGCCGCCTATTTCCTCACGGTCATGCCCAGTTGGACCGGGGCGCGGCGGGTGACGGGGTGGCCGCTGATCGGTCTGGTCGCGCTCTGGGCGCTGGCGCGTCTGGCCGCCCTGCTGGCCGAGACGCTGCCGCTGCCCCTGGTCCTGGCGCCGGGGCTGGCCTTCTACGCCCTGTTCACGGGGCTCTACCTTCGGGCAATCGTCAGCCAGCGGCGGTGGGACCGCTGGGCGGTCCCGGCCGTGATCGCATTCCTTGGCCTCGCGGATGCGGCCTTCGTGGCCACGGCGCTGGGGGCGCTTCCCTGGCCGGGCGAGGCGGAGATGACGCGGGTGCTGGTGCTGTTCTTCGCCACCAAGGTTTCGGTGATCGCGGGCAACATGGCGCCCGCCTTCACCGCGGGCTGGCTGGCGCCGCGCGGCGGGCCGCTGCCCCGGATCGACCCGCTGGCCAGCCGGATCGGGCTGGCTCTGATGCTGCTGGCCTTTCCGCTGACCCTGGCAGGCCCGACGGAGGCAGCCGCCGCCGTCCTGATCGCCGCGGGCGCGGCGCAACTCTGGCGCATTCGGCGCTGGAAAAGCCTTGCTGCAGCGCGCTACGCGCCCGCGCTGATGCTGCACCTCGCCTTCGCCTGGCTGCCCCTCGGCCTGGTTCTGACGGGGCTTGCGGCGCTGCTCCCCACGCCCTGGCGCGAGGCCGACGCGATCCACGCACTGATGATGGGCGCGATGGCGGGGCTGGCGATGTCCATCGCCTCCCGCGCCGCGGCCCGGCGCGAGGGCGGGGCGCTGCGGATCGGCCCGGTGCTGGGCGGGGCCTTCGCGCTGATCTGGGCCGCGGCCGGGCTGCGTCTTGCCGCGCCGCTCATGCCCGCGACCTACGAGCCGCTGCTCGATGCCGCGGCGGCGGTCTGGTGCGCGGGCTGGGGGATGTTCCTTGTCGCCTACGTGCCGGGTCTGCGCGGACCGGTGGCGAACCCGGTGTTCAACGTAGGCGGTCATGGGCATGGCAAGGGTCCGGCCATTGTCCCGCTTGCGGCCATCGCCCCGGCCCACGCCCCCACCCGCGGCGACGCCTGCACGCAAGGCGCCTGCGGCGGCGGCGGGCATGGCCACGGCCGGGGTGGCGGTTGCGGTGGCGGCTGCGGTTGCGGCGGCCACGGGCATGGCAGCGACTCGGGCAGGGGCGCGGCACGGGGCCCGGGCCTCG
Source organism: Rhodovulum steppense (assembly GCF_004339675.1). GTDB lineage: Bacteria > Pseudomonadota > Alphaproteobacteria > Rhodobacterales > Rhodobacteraceae > Rhodovulum > Rhodovulum steppense. Next base: position 66,462 of record NZ_SLVM01000015.1, on the reverse strand, counting down.
TCCTGCCAAAGGTCTAGCCGCCGCGCCAGCGCCGGTCCGTTCGACGGTGACGATGCGGGCGGGCAGGACGTGGGGCGCCACGAGATCCGCACCGCCCCCATCCCGGGCGCGATCGCGGCTCAGCCCGCCTCGAACGCCACGTCGATCTCCTCGGGCGCGGAATGGTAGGGCGCCGAGGTCGACAACACATGCGCCCCCGAAGTCGCATAGGCCGCCGCCATGTCCTCACCGATGGATCCCGTCACGACAAGTTCGCCGTTCCAGCCGGCCGCCAGAGCCCGTGCCGTCGCGGCGACCTCGGCCGGCGTCATACGCGCCAGCTGGACGGTGTCGGCCCCGTATCCCGCGGCACAGAGCGCATCCTCGCAGGAGCCGACCTCGACCACGATGCCCTGGCCCGGATCGGCCGCGCGCAGCTGACGGATGCGCGCGACAAGGCCCTCGTGCCCTCCGAAGGCCCGGTGCTCGGCAAGAACCAGCACCGCATCCCGCGCCCTGCCACGCTGCATCGCCACCCCGCCTGCCGTCACCGCCTTCAGCGCCAGCGGTCGCGCACCGGGGATCGCCTTCTGCGGGCAGGCGACGACGATCCCGGGATTGGCCGCCCGCGCCGCCCGCACGATCCCGGCTGTCGATCCGGCCACGCCCGAGGCCCATTCGATCAGCCCCTGCACGGACTGCCATCCCGACAGAAGCGCCGCCGCCGGCCCCCGCGCGGCCAGCAGCAGGTCGCCCGGACCAACCGTCGCGCCGCTTTCCACCGCGACGTCCGCCGCACAGCCCAGCAACGCGAACATCCGCGCGCCTTCCTCGGTGCCGCAAGCGGTCCCGGGGGCGCGGGCCCGCATCGCGACCGTGGCCAGCCGGTGCCCAAGGGCGGGGCTGGACCCGGCGTGTGCGGCGGTTGCCGGATCCCGTTTCAGAAGGCAGGTCAGCGCGGTGTCGTCGAGAAGAAGCATGTCATCGGATCCCTTGCATCACATCGCCGCCGCAGACATGGGCAAACCCCGGTCGAAACGGGCAGAAAACGGATATCCGCCAGATGCCTTTCCCGAGGCGGCAGCCTGCCGGTTGCTCATCCGCTTGTCCGTGCCTAGCGTGTCAGGCGATATGTGAGTCATCTTTATAGCGACGATGAAGCAGGAACCGTGCCAAGCCGTTTCGCCGGGAAACCGGCGCATCCGGTCGAGCGTTCGTCGCGAATCCGACGCGGATGTCGCTTTGGCCACACGCGAACGGCCCTGCAAGGCCCAGATCGAGGAAAGGACATAAAATGGAAGGCACCAAGGCGACCATCCGGGCCGGAGAAATCTTCGTCCCCATTCCCCGCCAGGCCGATGCGCTGGTCTGGTTCATCGGCCGCTTGCGCACGCCCTGGCAAACCGCGCGTGACTGCCCCCGCCAAGGCGACCCGGTCGCGGGCCCCGTCTGCCGGATCGAGATCGCCCCGCACTGGGCCGAGGCGCTGGCAGGCATCGAAACCAGGGACCGACTGCAACTGCTCTACTGGATGGACGGCGCCCGGCGCGACCTTGTCCGGCAGAGCCCCCGCAACGATGGCACCACCATCGGCACCTTCGCGATGCGCTCGCCGAACAGGCCCAACCCGGTCGCCTCGTCGGTGGTGACCCTGCTGGGGCGCGAGGGCAATGTACTGACCGTGCGCGGGCTCGATTGCGTGGACGGTACGCCCCTGATCGACCTCAAGCCCGACTACGGCGGGCAGCCCTGCCCGAACCACTGAGCGATTGCGGGGCCCTTCCTCCAGCCGCACAGCCACCAGGACCGGGCACCGGGGCGCCCGGGGACCACACAATCACGCGTGCTCCCGGGACCGCTGCTTCATTGTCGAGACATGCGGGGGCCCAAGCCAGAGGGTTTCGTGCCCGGATTTTTTGGGGGGGGTGCGAGACAGGGCGCCACGCGAGATGTCGCCCCGTCGGGCAGGCGATGTGACGCCGTGCGAGGCTCGGCCCTAGTGCTTGCCGACGATGACGTCGGTCGACTTGATGATGGCGCTCGCCTTGTCACCCACCTTGAGCCCCAGATCGGATGCCGCCTCGTTGGTGATCGATGCCGTAACCGTCGCACCGCCGACGTCGATCTTGACATGGGTCGTGACGGTTCCCGTCTCGACTTCGGTTACTGTGCCAGCAAGGATGTTTCGTGCACTCAGCTTCACCTTTCGGTTCCTTTCGGTTCCTTTCGTTGGGAAAAGCCGGTCTGACGGCCCAAACCCGTATCGGCCGTCGCCCTTGTTTCCGCCACGCAAGCCTTTTGGAAATATAAGAAAAACATTCATATCGGGGTCTGCTGGACCGGCGCTGCTGGCAAGGGGCGAGCAGCCTGAGCCCGGTATCGTGAAGGGGCACGCAACGTCGCGCGCGAAATCGTGCGACGAACTGATGCCCTTGGGGTTACCCCGCGCGACGCGGAACCCGTGCATTCGACAGGTGATGTTCGCCATGGTGCGAGTTCCATGCCAAAGCCGGTTGCAAGAGATCGAATGACAGCACGGTTCGACAACGCAATTCCCGCTGGCAGTTCTCGCTGCGGTCCGCACGAACGGCCGCGAACCACGCCGCATTGCGGCGGGGAACGAACCGGTCGAAGAAACTCCGGGTCGCTTGCCCCCTTGCATCTTGTCCGGTGACATTGACGTTGCAGAGCGAGCTATCCTGCGCATTCCCGCCGCTCGGGCATAGCACAGCGAATCTCTGATGAAAGATCGAGGCTACGGCCGCCCGTGAGCGCTGCGAATGGCAGCTCTTCCAGATCTTGGCGAGCCGCTTCGCCTCTGCAGCGAACGGCAGCTATCCGCCCAGCACCACCGATAGAGCATCCTGTCGGGCTACCCCGGTCCTTCGACGCACCGGGGACGGTGGTCCGGTAGAGCCTTGTCCGATCGCAGCCTACGGTTCACGGGCAATCTCCTCTCGCGAACCGCAGGACGCGCCAGAGACCATGGCCCTCATGCCCGCGGCAAGTCTGCAGGATCCAGGATGCAGGATGCAGGATGCAGGTGACCGAACTCGGCGGCTGTCCTGTTCCATCGGCGCCGAGGAATTCGCTTCGGGTTCTCCCAAACCAGCCAATGTACCTCCTGTCGATCCCAGGGAGAATGGCATGTCTGCCCCAGTGCCGAACATCGCGATCAGGACTGCCCGACGGTCGGCGGTCGCCCAAGGCGCCACCGTCGCCGACGCGATCGGCGCGCGATCTTCCCATGACCGGCGGCGGGATCGGGCACCGGATACATCTCGACCTCGCCGGGAACGCGCGCCCTGCGAAGCGCCCGCCCAGGAGTGGCCCCTGATGCGCGATCACGGCCCACCGCCCTCCGGCCCCCGCGACGCCAATCGGCCGACCGCCGGCCGCCGCCTGCTTGTGGTCTGCAAGGGCTTCGGCCGGTCCGTCCCCGAGGGGCTCCGGAAGGTCGGCCACCGCGGTCTCGAAGTCCGCGAGGCGACCGGGAGCCCCCTGATGGGCATGGCGGGAACCATCCGCAAGGGCATGAGCGAGGTGGCATCCGTCCGCGGGCCCGCGCCCCCGACCAAACGGGGCATGCGGTGATCGGGTGCCCGCATGACCCCGCATGACATGGAGATCGAGGAGACCGGGCAACCGGATGTCCGGACCGTGCGTTTCCGCGGCAAGCCGACCGATATCGTCCTGTCGCCGCGGGCGTTTCAGCCGCTCGGCGTCATGGCCACGCCGCGCGAGGCGGCCCTGGAGCTTCGGGACCGCCTTCTCGAACAGGATCTCGCCGATGTCGCGACCTGGCTCGCGCTGCGCCATCCCGGCGCCGAATTCATCCTCCTCGCGCAAATGCACTACAGCCAGCCCGCCTTCGTCGCGGAAATCGCCTATGTCGTCGTCAAGACCGAACCGCAGGCCCTGAGACGCAGCCTGCGCGCGGAGGCCACGCGGGTGCTCTCGGCCCTTGGCTGGCACATCGCGCCCCGCCGGGCCGATGTCTACGACGCGGGTCAGGCCCCTCCGTTTCCGGCGGCCCATGGCCGCATGGCCGCGTTCGCGCGCGTCGCGGCCGCCCTGTCGCTCGTCGGTGCGGGCGCGCAGTATCCGCGGAGACGGGCCGCGCGGTGCCGGCGCTGCCGCGGCACCGACGTCATTCGGGTGGTGGATGGACGACGGCTGCGGTGGGGCGCGGCGGAGCAGGTCTGGGCTCCCTGCGATCCCTGGTCCGCCACGCCCGCATCGGAGCCGCCCGGATATACCTGCCGTGCCTGCGGGCACCGCGATGCCGTCTTCCGGTACACCGACACAGGCGAGCCCTGCGACTGGCTGCGCGGGCTGTTCGCGGGCGAGGTGCTCTCCGACGCGCAGGCGGCCCTTGTGAAACGGGCGCGCTGTCTTGAGCTGCGGTGACGCGGGCCGCGGCCATCTCGCACGCCGGTCGACCAACCCTGTCCGGGCCGGCCGTCGCTATCTGCCTGCGCCGGGCGCGACGAGGCGCATGCAGGTCACGCCGCGAAATCCGCCATCGTGGACATGAAGGGGCGGCCCAGGCGTGGTCCAGTTCCTGCACGGCCCGCGACCGTTGACCGGCACCGTGCCGGGACCGTGATCGTGTAGTAGCCATCGGGTGCGGTCCGCGATGGACGCGCCGACCGCCGGACGAGGATATCGGCCGTCCCGGGCCGACGGTCCGGATCGTTGCGCCTCCGGGTCACGACGGGGATGCCCGTCAGGCCCCTCCGGCTGGCAAGGCGATCGGCACCGGCGAAGAGCCGGTTCCCCGTGCCGAAGGCCCGATCACGCGGGACGCGCCCGGCCAAACGCTCCGTCCCCGGCGCTCCTCCAGGGGGCGAACCTCTCCTCCCCCCGTCAGGCCGACACCCCGCGCCGAAGCCTCCCATCCTGCCGGTCGATACGATCTCGCAGCCGAAATCGGCCCGATGGAAGAATTAACCGTGTTTTAATGGAAGTTTTCTGCCCAAAATGGAAGATTTACGCGTGTAATCAAAGTCGTCAAATTTATGGATCCTGACCCTAGCTGCACTTCGAGTGACCGCAATTCATGCAGGTCATGCAGCCTTCGACCATGCGCATCTCGTAGGCGCCGCAGGCCGGGCAGGCGGGGCCGCGGGGGGTGTCTCCGACGGCCATGGCCTGATAGCGGGGGTCGGATTTCAGGCCCATGCCCTCGCCCTCGATGAAGCCGATCGAGACCATGTGCCGTTCGATCACGCCCCCGATCGCCGCCAGGATCGAGGGGATGTACTTGCCCTGCATCCAGGCCCCGCCGCGCGGGTCGAACACGGCCTTCAGTTCCTCGACCACGAAACTGACATCGCCGCCGCGCCGGAACACGGCCGAGATCATGCGGGTCAGCGCCACGGTCCAGGCGAAATGTTCCATGTTCTTCGAGTTGATGAACACCTCGAAGGGGCGTCGGCGCCCGGCCATCACGATGTCGTTGATGGTGATGTAGATCGCGTGTTCGCTGTCGGGCCATTTCAGCTTGTAGGTGCTGCCCTCCAGCGCCTGCGGCCGGTCGAGCGGGTCCGACAGATAGACCACATCCGCGCCGGTCTCGGCCTCGGGCCGTTTCTCGGAGCTTTCCGCGACCGTCAGCACCGAGCCCGTCACCTCGTTCGGCCGATAGGTGGTGCAGCCCTTGCAGCCCGTTTCATAGGCCTGCATGTAGACGTCCTTGAACGCCTCGAAGCTGATATCGACGGGGCAGTTGATGGTCTTCGAGATCGAGGAATCCACCCATTTCTGCGCGGCGGCCTGCATCCGGACATGTTCGGCCGGGCTCAGCGTCTGGGCGTCCACGAAATAGTCGGGCAGCGGCGCATCGCCGAACTTCTCGCGCCAGAGGCGGACGGCGTGATCCACCACCTCCTCCTCGGTGCGCGAGCCGTCGCGTTGCAGCACCTTGCGGGTATAGGCATAGGCAAAGACCGGCTCGATCCCCGAGGACACGTTGCCCGCGTAAAGGCTGATCGTTCCGGTGGGCGCGATCGAGGTCAGCAGCGCGTTGCGGATGCCATGTTCGGCGATGGCGGCGCGTACATCCGCGTCCATATGGGCCAGTGCGCCGCTGGCCAGGTACTTGTCGGCGTCGAACAGGGGAAACGCCCCCTTTTCCCGCGCCAATTGCACCGACGCCAGGTAGGCGGCGCGGGCGATGCGGTGCAACCAGCGCTCGGTCTGACGCGCCGCCTCATCGGATCCATAGCGCAGGCCCACCATCAGCAGGGCGTCCGCCAGACCCGTCACCCCCAGCCCGATCCGCCGCTTGGCGCGCGCCTCGGCCTCCTGCTGCGGCAGGGCGAAACGCGACACGTCCACGACATTGTCCATCATCCGCACGGCGGTTGCCACCAGATCGTCCAGCGCGTCCTCGTCGAGTTCCGCCAGCCCCTCGAACGGCTCGCGCACCAGCCGGGCAAGGTTGACCGAGCCCAGCAGGCAGGCGCCATAGGGCGGCAGGGGCTGCTCGCCGCAGGGATTGGTGGCGGCGATGGTCTCGCAATAGGCGAGGTTGTTCATCGCGTTGATGCGGTCGATGAAGATCACGCCCGGCTCGGCGTAATCATAGGTCGCCCGCATGATCCGGTTCCACAGATCGCGGGCCTCGATCGTGTGATAGACCTTGCCGCCGAAATGCAGCTCCCACGGCTTGTCGTCCTTGACCGCCGCCATGAAGGCATCCGTCACCAGCACGCTGAGGTTGAAGTTGCGCAGCCGTGCGGGATCCTGCTTGGCGGTGATGAAGGCCTCGATATCGGGGTGGTCGCAGCGCATCGTCGCCATCATCGCGCCGCGGCGCGAGCCCGCGGACATGATCGTGCGGCACATCGCGTCCCAGACATCCATGAAGGACAATGGCCCCGAGGCATCCGCCGCCACCCCCAGCACATCGGCGCCGCGCGGCCGGATGGTCGAGAAATCGTAACCGATGCCGCCGCCCTGCTGCATCGTCAGCGCGGCCTCCTTGAGCATGTCGAAGATGCCCGCCATGGAATCGGGGATGGTGCCCATCACGAAGCAGTTGAACAGCGTCACCGACCGCCCGGTGCCCGCGCCCGCCGTGATCCGGCCCGCGGGCAGGAAGCGGAAATCCTCGAGCGCGGCATAGAACCGGTCCTCCCAGAGGGCGGGATCCGCCTCGGGGGCGGCCAGCGCGCGGGCGATGCGCCGCCAGGTATCCTCGACCGTCAGATCGACGGGCGTGCCGTCGGCCGCCTTGAGGCGGTATTTCATGTCCCAGATCTGTTCGGCGATGGGGGCGGAGAAGCGGGTCATCTGGGGAATCCTCGGAAAGTCGGCGGGCCTTCCACAATACGGGTCCGCCTTGAACTCCGCAACAATTAGCCTAGGCTTGGCGTTCATCAACAGAATCTGGGGGCAGGATGGCGGCGGCCCATGTCAATCTGGTGAAGCTCTGCGTGGGCGCCGAGCGGGTCGAGGATCTGATCGACTGGCAGCGAAACCCACGTGCCCTCGGGCCTGACGGGCTGCCGTGCCATGTCACGCGGATGTGGCCGAAGCGCGCCGACGAGGTGCTGGCGGGCGGCTCGCTTTACTGGGTGTTCAAGGGGGTGATCCTGGCGCGGCAGCGGGTGCTGCGGCTGGACCCGGTGACCGGGGCGGACGGGATCGCGCGGTGTGCCATCGTGCTGGACGCACAGGTGATCCGGACCGAGGCCGCGCCGCGCCGACCGTTCCAGGGCTGGCGCTATCTCGACCCGCGCGAGGCGCCGCGCGACCTGTCGGGCGCCCGCGCGCATGAGGACAGCCTGCCGCCCGGGCTAATGGCGGCGCTGGCCGAGATCGGGGTGCGCTGAGGGCGCGCGCGCCTCAGGCGTCAAGCCCCAGACGTGCGGCCAGCGCGCGGAAGCTGTCATGCGCCGCCCCGTCCCAATTCGCCGCGCGCGCCTTGAACAGCGTCGCCTGGCTGCGGTGGATCAGCCCGTCGGACAGGATTTTCAGGTGGTTCGCGCGCAGAGTCTCGCCGGTCGAGGTGATGTCGGCGATCGCCTCGGCGGTCAGGTTCTTGACCGTTCCTTCGGTCGCGCCCTGGCTGTCGACAAGCTGGTAATCGGCAACGCCCGCCTCGCGCAGGAAGTCGCGCACCAGCCGGTGATACTTGGTCGCGATGCGCAGCCGGTGCCCATGCGCCGCCCGGAACGCCGCCGCAGCCGCGTCCAGATCGTCCAGCGTGTCGACATCCGCCCAGCAGCGCGGCACCGCGATCACCAGATCGGCATAACCGAAGCCCATCGGTTCCAGCGCCACGACGCGCGTTTCCCAGTCGGCGATCCGCTCCTGCACCAGATCCGACCCCGTGACGCCCAGATGGATCCGACCCGCGGCCAGTTCGCGCGGGATCTCGCCCGCCGAAAGCAGCACCAGTTCCACCCCCGCGATGCCCTCGACCGCGCCGGAATATTCGCGTTCGGACCCGGTGCGGCGGATGTTCACCCCATGGCCCGCGAACCAGTCGAAGGTCTTGTCCATCAGCCGCCCCTTGGACGGCACGCCCAGCTTCAGCGTCATTGCCCGCCCTCCCGTGTCAGGGCCAGCACCAGTTCGGGCCGGATCACGCCGCCCACCGCAGGCACCGCGCGGCCCTGGCCCAGGATGCGGGTCAGCGCGTCATAGCGCCCGCCCGAGGCCACGGGCGGCAGGTCGGGCCGGGTTTCGGCGTAGAAGCCGAAGACGAAGCCGTCGTAATATTCCATCGTGGTGCGGCCATAGCTCGCCTCGAAATCCAGCAGATCGACGTCGATCCCCTGCCCCTCCAGCGCCTCGAGCCGCGCTTCCAGCAGGTCGAGCGCGGGCGCGATGGCGGGCAGGTCCACGGCGATGTCGCGCAAATGGGCCAGCGCGTTCGGACAGGTTTCGCGGATCGACAGCATGTCGTCCAGCAACTCGACCTCGGCGGGCGAAATCGGCGGTTCGGCCGCATCCTGCACCAGCGTTTCAAGGCGCGCGGCCACATCCGCGCGCGAGCGCAGGCCGATCTCGGGTCCGGCCGCGTCCAGGATCGCCGCGACCCCCTTTGCCTCGATCTCGGCCAGAAGCCGTTTGCGCGCCTCGGGCACGGGCGCGCGGCCGCCGAACCGGTCCAGCAGCGCGCGGAACCGGCGCGGGCGCCAGACATGGCGGCGCAGCGCCGCCTTGCGCTTGGGCGTGGTCGACAGCCCCCCGATGGCGGCCAGCAAGAGCCCGATATCGCCGGTCGCCGCGCGCAGGCCAAGCGGTGACAGCACCTCGGAGAACAGCGCGAACACCTCGGCATCGGCCTCGGCCGGGTTCTCGCCGCCGAAGAGTTCATAGCCCACCTGGATATATTCGTTGGGCCGGTTCGGGTCGCGTTCCTGGCGGCGGAACACCTCGCCGCAATAGGTGTAGCGCGCCGGATCGCCGCCCGCCTGCATGTGCATCTGCACCACAGGCACGGTGAAATCGGGGCGCAGCATCTGTTCGCCCCGCGCCGCATCGGCGGTGACATAGGCGCGCGCGCGGATATCCTCGCCATAAAGGTCCAGCAGCGTGTCCGCCGGTTGCAGGATCGCGGCCTGCACGGGGTCCGCGCCCGCATTGCGGAAAAAGGCGTGCAGCCGCTCGGCCTGCGCCAGGATCTCGGCCTTGGACGCCATCGCTCAGTCCCCGTTCCGGGCCAGCAGCCGTTTCACCTGTGCCACCAGCTCGGCGCGCGGGGCCTCGAACTGGGCGGGCTGCGACTTCCATTCCTCAAGGCTGGCGCTTTCGGCGATCTTCGCGCCCAGCACCAGATCCTTGATCTGGACGACATCGCGCGCGGCCTCGTCGCCGCCCTGGATGACGGCCACGGGCGAGCCGCGCCTGTCGGCGTATTTCAACTGGTTGCCGAAATTCTTGGGGTTGCCCAGGTAGACCTCGGCGCGGACGCCCGCGGCGCGCAACTCGCCCACCATCGCCTGATAGTCGGCCATCCGGTCGCGATCCATCACGGTGACGATGACGGGACCCTGCATGGTCTGCCCCGCCCGCCCCTTGGCCCGCAGCGCAGCCAGCAGCCGGTCGACGCCGATCGAAACCCCCGTCGCGGGCATCTTCTGGCCGGTGAAGCGTTCCACGAGGCCATCGTACCGCCCGCCCCCCGCGACCGAGCCGAACTGCCGCGGCCGGCCCTTTTCGTCGAGGATCTCGAAGGTCAGCTCGGCCTCGAAGACCGGGCCGGTGTAATAGCCGAGGCCGCGGACCACGGAGGGGTCGATCACGATGCGGTCGGGGCCGTAGCCTTGGGCGGCGAGCTGAGCGGCTAGCAGGCCAAGCTCATCCACGCCCTCCTCGCCCGTTTGGCTGCCTCTTACGGCGGAGCGAAGGTTAGCGAGGGTATCAGTGTTAGTAGCACCCTTCGAAGTGAGAAAGGCGACGATGGGCTCGATCTGTTCAGACGCCAAGCCTAGGCCGTCGATGAAGGCGCCAGAAGCGTCAAGTCGGCCACGACCCAATAGTTCCCTTACTCCCACTTCGCCCACTTTGTCGAACTTGTCGATCGTGCGCAGAACGTCGTCGCGCAAGTCGCTGTCTTCAGCCGTGTAACGCAGCACGTTTGCCATGGACGGCTTTTCAAGCAGCCTTTCGCCTTTGTTCAAACCCGTTGCAGCTACCGCATCCAAAACCCCGTCCAAGACCTTGCGGTTGTTCACCCGCACGATGTAGTCGCCGCGCTCGATCCCCACGGCCTCCAGCGCGTCGGCCAGCATCGCGCAGATCTCGCCGTCGGCGGCCACCGAGGCCGCGCCCACCGTGTCGGCATCGCATTGATAGAACTGGCGGAACCGGCCCGGGCCGGGTTTCTCGTTGCGCCAGACCGGCCCCATCGCGTAGCGCCGATAGGGCGTGGGCAACTCGTTGCGGTATTGCGCGGCGACGCGGGCCAAGGGTGCTGTCAGGTCATAGCGCAGCGCGACCCAGTCGCCATCCTCCTCCTGCCAGCCGAAGACACCGGCATTGGGGCGGTCGACATCGGGCAGGTACTTGCCCAGCGCGTCCAGCGTCTCAACCGCCGAGGTTTCCAGCGGATCGAAGCCGTAGCGGTGATAGACCGCGGCGATCCTGTCCAGCATCGCCTTGCGCTCGGTCACGTCCGCGCCGAAATAGTCGCGAAAGCCCTTGGGCGTTTCGGCCCTTGGGCGCCGGGGTTTGGTATCCTTGGCCATGGCTGTCTCGCCCGTCCCTTGCGCTGTCGCGCGGGGTCTAGCGGATGGGGGGCGGCGGGGCAAGGTGGCGCAGGAGGACAGGCATGGCCGAGGGATGGGCACTGGAAGAACGGATCGCGCAACTGATCCGCGAGGTCGAGGACCTGTCCGACGAACTGGCCCGGCGCGGACGCGAGATCGACCTCTTGCGCCGACAGGTGGACATGCTGCTGGACCGCGAGGCCGGGCGCGAGTTCGAGGCGGGCGGCACGGTGCCGCTGGCCGACCAGAAGCCGCCGCACTGGTAGACGCCTCAGCGCGAGGCGCGCGGGCGGGCATGCGCCCAGGCCCGTTTCACCCAGACCAGCGGTGTCGGCAGATGCCGACCGCGCGACCGGCCGGTATCGCCCCAGTCGGCCGGATCAAGCCCGTAGTCGGGCAGCGCCGCGACCAGCCGCTCCACCGGATCGCGGTCGAGATCGAATTCGACCAGTTGACCGGGCCTGTCGGCCATGTGGCCACGCACCGCGTCCAGCTGCGCGTCCCAATCCGCCCGCCAGCGCGCCACCAGCGCCGCCTCGTCGACCAGCCCCAGCGCCGCCATCGACCGCCGCGCGAACTCGCCATGACCATGGCGCAGCCGCGAGGTGATCCAGGCCTCGCGGTCGCGCAGGTTCAACAGAAGGATCGTGCCGGGATAGTCGCGCAGGATCCAGGTGAAGGCGGTGTTGCCCTCGAAATACTCGGTCGGCGTGACGTGGATCAGGTCGCAGTAGAAGGTATAGTCCTCAATCCCTGCCAGCGCCTTGCGCCCCGCGCGCAGATTGTCGCGGATGATCCGCGCGGCTGTTTGCGAGCGGCGGAGAGGGCGGCGGTGCTTATGGTGCAGCGCACGATGGCCAGCCCGCTGGAACAGAAGGGCCAGACTGCGCGTACCGCATTTGTTGAAGCCCACCAGAACGACGCGGGGCAGCGGCGTGCCCATCAGACTTCCTCGACCAGCGCCACGCCCGGCAGCGATTTCAGCGCGCCCTTGACTGCGGGCGTCACGGGATAGGTGCCACGCAGCCGCAGGCAGCAATCGCGCAGCTGCGTCTCGCCCTCGACCGTCAGTTGCAGGTTCAGCACCCGCAGCCGGATCGGCCCGCCCGCCCTGCCCCGCGGCGCTGCGCCCAACTGGTCCAGCAGGCTGCGCACGCATTGCGCGGCCTCGGCGGTCTCGATGGTGATTTCCAGCCCCGCCGCGCCCGCATCGGCAATCGCGGCATCCATCGGCTGAACGCCGCGGATCGTCGGGTCGAACTGGCCCTCGCTGAACCGGCCTTCCAGCGTTGCCACCACCTTGTCGGTAGTCTCGAACACCTTGCGCGCGGCGGCAAGATCGGCCTCTTCGCGCGGGAACATGGCGACGCCCGCAAGCTGGCCGGTGGGGTCGGACAGGTCCATTCGGAAATAGCGCGTGCCCTTGGCGCTTTTCATCTCGCGCAGGCCCGAGACCAGCACGCCGACCTTGACGACCGCCCCCCCGCTGCGCTCGGCCGTCTCGCGCGCGGCGGCAAGGCTGAGCACGGACTTTCGCTTGAGCGCCGCCATGTAATCGTCCAGCGGATGGCCCGACAGGTAGAAGCCGACCGCCTTGTGTTCCTCGGCCAGCCGCTCGGCGGGCAGCCAGTCGGCAACCGGGGCCAGCCGCGGCTCGGGCAGGTCGTCGCCCGCCTCGCCGAACAGCGACACCTGCGCCGAGCCGCGCTGGTCATGGATCGCGGCCGACCAGGCCGACAGTGCGTCCAGGCTGTCGAAGACACGCCGCCGGTTCGGGTCAAGCTGGTCGAAGGCGCCCGCGCGGGCCAGCATCTCCAGCGGCCGCTTGCCGATGCGTTTCAGATCCACCCGCCGGGCAAAATCGAAGATCGTGGCAAAGGGCCGGTCGCTGCGCGCCTCGACGATCAGGCGCATTGCCTCGACGCCAACATTCTTGAGCGCACCCAGCGCATAGACCAGCCGCCCCCCGCTGACCGAAAAACCCGCCTGCGAGCGGTTCACGCAGGGCGGCACGATGCCGATGCCCAGCCCGCGGCGGACTTCTTCGGCATAGATGCCCAGCTTGTCGGTCAGGTGGATATCGCAATTCATCACCCCTGCCATGAACTCGACCGGGTGGTTGGCCTTGAGCCAGGCGGTCTGGTAGCTGACCACCGCATAGGCCGCCGCGTGCGACTTGTTGAAGCCGTAATTGGCGAATTTCTCCAGCAGGTCAAAGACCTCGCCCGCCTTGGCCTTGGGCACGCCGTTCGCCACCGCGCCCTCGACGAATTTCGGCCGCTCCTTGGCCATTTCCTCGGCGATCTTCTTGCCCATGGCGCGGCGCAAGAGGTCGGCGCCGCCAAGGGAATAGCCCGCCATGACCTGCGCGATCTGCATCACCTGTTCCTGGTAGACGATGATGCCCTGGGTTTCCGCCAGGATGTGGTCGATCGAGGGATGGATCGATTCCAGCGGCCTGAGCCCGTGCTTGACCTCGCAATAGGCGGGGATGTTCTCCATCGGGCCGGGGCGATACAGCGCCACCAGCGCGACGATATCCTCGATGCAGGTGGGCTTCATCCGGCGCAGCGCGTCCATCATGCCCGAGCTTTCCACCTGGAACACCGCGACCGTGCGGGCGCTGGCGTAAAGCTCGTAGGTCTTCGGATCGTCCAGCGGGATATGCCCGATATCGTTCTCGGCGCCGGGCTTGGGCTGGTACAGCGGCGTGCCGTCCGCGCCCTCGTGCAGGGCCCGCCCGCCCGCGCGGATCAGGTCGATGGCATTCTGGATCACCGTCAGGGTCTTGAGCCCGAGGAAGTCGAACTTCACCAGCCCCGCCGCCTCGACCCATTTCATGTTGAACTGGGTCGCGGGCATGTCGGATCGCGGATCCTGGTAGAGCGGCACCAGCTCGTCCAGCGGCCGGTCCCCGATCACCACCCCCGCGGCATGGGTCGAGGCATTGCGGAGCAACCCCTCGACCTGCTGGCCATAGGTCAGCAGGCGGTCCACCACCTCCTCGGCGCGGGCGGCCTCGCGCAGGCGGGGCTCGTCGGCCAGTGCCTTCTCGATCGAGACGGGCTTGACTCCCTCGACCGGGATCAGCTTCGACAGCTTGTCGACCTGGCCATAGGGCATCTGCAACACGCGGCCCACGTCGCGCACGGCAGCCTTGGACAACAGCGCGCCGAAGGTGATGATCTGCGCCACCTTCTCGCGGCCATAGCGCTGCTGGACATAGGCGATCACTTCCTCGCGCCGGTCCATGCAGAAGTCGATGTCGAAATCGGGCATCGAGACCCGCTCAGGGTTCAGGAACCGCTCGAACAGCAGGCTGTAGCGCAACGGATCCAGATCGGTGATCGTCAGAGCATAGGCCACAAGGCTGCCCGCGCCCGACCCCCGCCCCGGCCCTACCGGGATGCCGTGATCCTTGGCCCATTTGATGAAATCGGCCACGATCAGGAAATAGCCGGGAAAGCCCATCCCCTCGATGATGCCCAGCTCGAACTCCAGCCGCTTCTCGTACTCCTCGACCGGCGCGGCATGCGGGATCACGGCCAGCCGCGCGGCAAGACCCGCCTTCGCCTGGCGGCGCAGTTCCTCGACCTCGTCCTCGGCAAAGCGGGGCAGGATCGGCGCGCGCTTGGCCGCCTTGACGGCACAGCGGCGCGCGATCTCGACCGTGTTCGCGATCGCCTCGGGCAGGTCGGCGAACAGCGCCGCCATTTCCTCGGGCGACTTGAAATGATGCTGCGGCGTCAGCCGACGGCGCGGCTCGGCCTGATCGACATAGGCCCCATCCGCGATGCAAAGGAGCGCGTCATGCGCCTCGAACATCTCGGACTTCGGGAAATGCACGTCATTGGTCGCGACCAGCGGCAGGTCCATCGCATAGGCGATCTCGACATGGCCGCGCTCGGTCGCCGCCTCCGCCTCGGTCAGCCGTCCGCCCGCGCCCGGATGGCGCTGCAACTCGACATAAAGCCGCCCCGGAAAGGCCGCCGCAAGACGCGCCGCCAGCGCCTCGGCCTTGCCCCTCTGACCGGCCCGCAGGAACCGCCCCAACGGCCCGTCCGGCCCGCCGGTCAGACAGATCAGCCCGGCCGCATGCGCCTCCAGTTCCTCTTGCGTGACCTGCGGCAGCTGCCCCGCCTTGCCCAGGTACAGGCAGGAATTCAGCTTCATCAGGTTACCATAGCCCGCCTCGTTCTGCGCCAGCAGAACGACCGGCGCGGGCGGGCGCGGCCGTTCGCCGGGGGCAACCGGATCATGGGCAAGATCGATCTGGCAGCCCAGGATCGGCTGAATGCCCGCGCCCGCCGCCAGAACCGAGAATTCCAGCGCGGCGAACATGTTGTTGGTGTCGGTCACGGCCACAGCGGGCATCCCCGCCGCCTTGCACAGATCGGGCAGCTTCTTGAGCCGCACCGCCCCCTCAAGCAGCGAATGCTCGGTATGCAGACGAAGATGTATGAATCGCGGCGCTACCATGCCCCCAGCCTAGCCAGAGCCGGGTCCGGGGGAAAGCCCACCCCGCCCTCATCCCAACCAAAAGCAACTGCGCCCGCGCGCCCCCCCTTTCGGCTCCGCGCGAGACCGGAAATTTCACCCACACCATCCATACCGAGTCCCAACGATTCAGGATCCACGGCAAGGCGCTGACCGACAAGTTGGCGGCTCAGACCAGCATGCCGCCGTCATTGTCGTCACCTGTCTCGCCGAGCAGGCGATCGAAATCGGGCACTGTCACATGACGCTTGCCTTCCAGGACGATAACCCCGTCGCGCTTCAGCGCCGAAATCTGGCGGCTGACGGTTTCCAACGTCAGCCCGAGGTAATCGGCCATCGCCTCACGGGTCAGCGGCAGGTCGAACACTATCCGACCGCGTGGGCTGGACAGTTTCAGCGTCGCGTCGCGCCGGGCGATGATCGCCAGAAGGCTCGCGATCTTCTCGCGCGCGGTCTTGCGGCCCAGCAGCAGCATCCATTCCCGCGCCGCGTCCAATTCGTCCAGCGTCATCTCCAGCAGGCGCTGGCCGATATGGGGCGTGCGGATCATCAACTCTTCGAAGGGTTTCTTGCGGAAGCAGCACATGGTCAGCGCCGTCGTCGCCACCACGTCATAGGCGGCCGTCTCGCGGCCCGGGCGGCCCACGAAATCCGAGGGCAGCAGCAGGCCCACCATCTGGGTGCGCCCGTCCTCCATCGTCTGGCTGAGCGTCGCGATGCCCTCGATCACCGAGGCGACGAAATCCATCCGGTCGCCCGACCAGATCACGGTCTGCCCGGCATCATAGGTCCGATAGTACTTGATCGCCTCGAGCTGATCCAGTTCGTCGGTCTCGCAGCGGGCACAGACGGCCCGGTGCCGGATCGGGCAATCCGCGCATTCAGTCTGCGCCACATGGGGGTCGGTCACGGCCATTCCGTTTCCAATTTTGACTTCGATCAAGGAGCGAACCCTCGGGTGAAAATAACGCTAGTGCAATGAGCACCGAATCGCAACTCACGCGTCTCGGTCTATTCGATGCGAAAGTGCCCCGCTACACCAGTTACCCGACGGCGCCGCACTTCAACGCATCGGTAGACGACGGAGACTTCGCCGGCTGGATCGACCAGATCGAGCCCGGTTCGCAGATTTCCCTGTATATCCATGTGCCGTTCTGTCGGCGGTTGTGCTGGTTCTGCGCCTGCCGGACGCAGGGCACGCGCTCCGATTCGCCGGTACGCGCCTATCTCGAGACGCTCAAGGAAGAGGTCGAGATGCTGGGTCGGCGGCTGCCTTCGGGCGTGTCGCTGTCGCGGCTGCACTGGGGCGGGGGGACACCGACGCTGTTGTCGGCTGACATGATGAAGGAGTTGACCGAGGTCATCTTCAAGGCCGCGCCGCTGCACGAGAGCGGCGAGTTCTCAGTCGAGATCGACCCCAACGAGATCGACGAGGCGCGTCTGGACGTGCTGGCCGCGGCGGGGATGAACCGCGCCTCGATCGGGATCCAGGATTTCGACCCGCAGATCCAGTCGGTGATCGGCCGGATTCAAAGCTATGACGTGACCCGCGACGCGGTGGACATGATCCGCGCCCGCGGCATCCCCAGCCTGAACGCCGACATCCTGTATGGCCTGCCGCACCAGTCGAACGAGCGGATCGCCGAATCGGTGCAGAAGCTGATGTCGCTCTCGCCCGACCGGGTGGCGCTTTACGGCTATGCCCATGTGCCGTGGATGGCCCGGCGTCAGTCGATGATCCCGGCCGAGGCGCTGCCCACGCCCGAGGCGCGGCTGAAGCTTTACGAGACCGCGAAGGAACTGTTCCTGTGGGACGGCTATCGCGAGATCGGCATCGACCACTTCTCGCGGCCCGAGGACGGGCTGGCCCGCGCGCTGGATGCCGGTCGGCTGCGGCGCAATTTCCAGGGCTATACCGACGACACCGCGCCCGCGCTCATCGGGCTGGGGGCGTCCTCGATCTCGAAGTTTCCGCAGGGCTTCGCGCAGAACCTGTCGGGCACGTCGGACTATACCGCGCGGATCCGCGACGGGCGCTTTGCCACCGGGCGGGGCCATGTCTTCACGCCCGAGGACAACATGCGGAGCCGCATGATCGAACAGTTGATGTGCGAGTTCCGCATCTCGACCGCCGAGATCACCGAGACCTTCGGCATCTCGAAATCGGAACTGAACCGCATGTTCGGCGAGGTCGTCGACCAGTTCGCGGGATTCGTGGACCTGACCAATGACGGGCTGGTGATCCCCGAGCATGGCAAGCCGCTGACCCGGATGATCGCCCGCGCCTTCGACGCCTATGATCTGTCGAAGGCGGGTCACAGTTCGGCGATCTGATCGAGACGGCCGGTCCGCGCTCTGCGTGGCCCGGACCTGCGGCGGGGAAATTACGCCCCGCCTGACGCCCGCAGCATCCCCCGCCGCGGGCGTTTTCCTTTTGCACGCTCTATTGGGCGGCGGCCACCGGCACGCCAAAGGCGGCCTGCATCAGCGTGCGGGTATAGCCGCTTTGCGGCGCCTCGAAGATCGCGCGGGCCTCGCCCGCCTCGACGATGTCGCCCTGCTTCATCACGATGACCTTGTGGCTGAGCGCGCGGACCACGCGCAGATCGTGGCTGATGAACAGATAGGCCAGGTCGTTGCGGCGTTGCAGCTCGCGCAGCAGGTCCACGATCTGAACCTGCACCGTCATGTCCAGCGCCGAGGTCGGTTCGTCCAGCACCAGCAGGCGCGGGCGCAGGATCATGGCGCGCGCAATCGCGATGCGCTGGCGCTGCCCGCCGGAGAACTCGTGCGGGTAACGGTGCATCATCGCGGGGTCCAGCCCCACCTCGGTCAGGATCTGCGCCACTTCCTCGCGCGCGGACCGGCCCGAGCGGGCGCCATGCACGCCAAGCCCCTCGGCCACGATCTGCTCGACGGTCATGCGCGGGCTTAGGCTGCCGAACGGGTCCTGGAAGACGATCTGCATGTCGCGGCGAAGCGGGCGCATCTGGCGCGATTTCAGCCCGTCGATGCCGCTGCCCTGAAAGACGATCCGCCCCTCGGACGAGATCAGCCGCATGATCGCCAGCGCCAGCGTCGTCTTGCCCGAGCCGGATTCGCCCACGATGCCCAGCGTCTCGCCCGCGCGCACGGAAATGTCGGCCGCGTTCACCGCCTTTATATGGCCGACGGTGCGGCGCAGGAACCCGCGCTGGACGGGGAACCAGACCTTCAACGCCTCGGTGCGGATCACTTCCGGCGCGTCGGGCTTGACCGGATCGGGGCCGCCCACCGCCTCGGCGGCCAGCAGCTTGCGGGTATAGGGGTGCTGCGGCGCGGTGAAGATGCTTTCGGTCGGGCCGGTCTCGACGATCTCGCCATCCTTCATCACGCAGACCCGGTCGGCGATGCGGCGGACCACGCCCAGATCATGGGTGATGAACAGAAGGCTCAGCCCCTCGGCGCGCTTCAACTCGGCCAGCAGTTCGAGGATCTGCGCCTCGATGGTCACATCCAGCGCGGTGGTGGGTTCATCCGCGATCAGCAGGTCCGGCCCGTTGGCCAGTGCCATGGCGATCATCACCCGCTGGCGCTGTCCGCCCGACAACTGGTGCGGATAGTCCTTGAGGCGGGATTCAGGGTCGCGGATGCCGACCTTGTGCAACAGTTCCAGCACCCGGGCCCGCGCGGGCGCCCCGGTCAGGCCCTGATGCAGCGCAAGGCTTTCGGTCAGCTGCTTTTCCAGCGTGTGCAGCGGGTTGAGCGAGGTCATCGGCTCCTGGAAGATGAAGCTGATATCGTTGCCCCGCACCGCGCGCAGCCGCGCCTCGGACGCGCCGATCAGTTCCTCGCCGCCATAGGTGATCGAGCCCGTGGCCGTCGCGCTGCCGGGCAGCAGCGCCACGGTCGAAAGCGCCGTCACCGACTTGCCCGACCCGGATTCGCCCACGATGGCCACGGTCTCGCCCCGGCCCACCTCGAAGCTGACGCCGCGCACGGCGGCGATGTCGCGCCCGTCCTGCCGGAAGCTGACCGACAGGTTCCGCACCTTGAGGACCGCGCTCATCGAAAGGTCTTTCTGGGGTCGAAGGCATCGCGCACGCCTTCGAAGATGAACACCAGAAGCGACAGCATGATCGCGAAGGTAAAGAACGCGGTAAAGCCCAGCCAGGGCGCCTGGAGGTTCTGTTTCGCCTGAAGCGTCAGTTCCCCGAGCGAGGGCGCCGAGGAGGGCAGCCCGAAGCCCAGGAAATCGAGCGAGGCCAGCGTGCCGATGGTCGCGGTAATCAGGAAGGGCAGAAGCGTCAGGGTCGCCACCATGGCATTCGGCAGCATGTGGCGGAACATGATCGTGGCGTTCGACACGCCCAGCGCGCGGGCCGCGCGGACATACTCGAAATTGCGCGCCCGCAGGAATTCGGCCCGCACCACGCCGACCAGCGCGGGCCAGCCGAACAGCGCGGTCAGGAACACCAGCAGCCAGAAACTGCGCCCCAGCACCGCGAACAGGATGATGATGATGTAAAGCTGGGGCGTCGAGGTCCAGATCTCGATCACCCGCTGAAAGATCAGGTCGGTGATCCCGCCAAAGAACCCCTGCACCGCGCCCGCCACGATGCCGATCACCGAGGCGATGCTGGTCACGATCAGCGTGAAGAAGATCGACAGCCGGAAGCCGTAGATCACCCGCGCCACCACATCGCGCGCCGTGTCGTCGGTGCCCAGCCAGTGATCCGCGCTGGGCGGTGCCGGTGCGGTGCCCGAAATGTCCGAGATGGTGTTGTAGCTGTAGGGGATCAGCGGCCAGATGATGCGGCCCTGCGCGATGTCCTGCCCGTCGATCACGCCGGTCCTTGCCTCGGCGATCAGGTCCTCGGGCGCGTCCCAGCACTCCTCCAGCCCGCCGGTCAGGATCAGGCATTGCACCTCGATGTCGCGATAGACGGCCTCGGTGCGCAGGTCGCCGCCAAAGGCGGTTTCGGGGTAGAAGCGGTAGATCGGGAAGAAGCTCTCGCCCTGGAAGCGGACATAGATCGGCTTGTCATTGGCGATCACCTCGGCGAAGAGCGACAGGCCGAACAGGATGGCGAACAGGATCAGCGACCAATAGGCCCGGCGGTTGCGCTTGAAATTCCGCCAGCGGCGCCGGTTCAGGGGGGAGAGCGCGAACATCTCAGGTCTCCCGGCTTTCGAAGTCGATCCGCGGATCGACCAGCACATAGGTCAGGTCGGAGATCAGCCCGACCAGAAGCCCGATCAGCCCGAAGACATAGAGCGTGGCGAAGATCACCGGATAATCGCGCGCCACCGCCGCCTCGAAGCCCAGCCGGCCAAGGCCGTCGAGCGAGAAGATCGTCTCGATGATGATCGAGGCGCCGAAGAACACACCGATGAACATCGCCGGGAAGCCCGCGATCACGATCAGCATCGCGTTGCGGAAGACATGGCCGTAAAGGATGCGGGATTCGGTCAGACCCTTGGCCTTGGCGGTGATGACATATTGCTTCTTGATCTCGTCGAGGAACGAGTTCTTGGTCAGCAGCGTCAGCGTCGCGAAGCTGGAAATCGTCGTGGCCAGCACCGGCAGGGTGATGTGCCAGAAATAGTCGCCGATCTTGCCGATCAGGCTGAGTTCGTCGAAATTGTCCGAGGTCAGCCCCCGGAGCGGGAACCACTGGAAATAGGACCCGCCCGCGAACAGCACCAACAGGAGCACCGCGAACAGGAAGCCTGGGATCGCATAGCCCACGATGATCGCGCCGCTGGTCCAGGTGTCAAAGGGCGTGCCGTCCTTGACCGCCTTGCGGATGCCCAACGGGATCGAGACCAGATAGGCGATCAGCGTGGACCACAGCCCCAGCGTGACCGAAACCGGCATCTTTTCCAGCACCAGATCGATCACCGCGACCGAGCGGAAATAGCTCTGGCCGAAATCGAAGCGGATATAGTTCCAAATCATCGTCAGGAACCGTTCCAGCGGCGGCTTGTCGAAGCCGAATTCGCGTTCCAGTTCCGCGATGAACTCGGGCGGCAACCCGCGTGCGCCCACATAGCGGTCGTCGCCAAAACCCTGCGCCCGTTCGCCCACATCGCCCCCGCCCGCAATGCCCTGAAACACATCGCCCTGTCCTTCCATCTGGGCGATGATCTGTTCGATCGGGCCGCCGGGCACGAACTGGGTCAGGGTGAAGTTGATGATCATGATGCCCAACAGCGTCGGGACGATCAGGAACAATCGCCGAAGGATATAGGCGCCCATGGGCTGCTCTGCCTCGTTATCTCAGCACACCGGCGGCACGCAGCGCCGCGGCCTTTTCGGCGTTATACCACCAGAAATCGAGATTGCCCAAGCTGTAGGGCGGCAGCGGGTCGGGATACTCGTACATGTCGTAATAGGCGACGGTATGGGTGTTCTTGAACCATTGCGGTACCCAGAACCGTTCGGCGCGCAGCACCCGGTCAAGCGCCTTGACCGCGGTCTCGACCTGGGCATCGTCCTGGGCGGCCAGCACGATCTCGATCAGCCGGTCCACGGCCGGACTTTTCAGCCCCATCTTGTTGAAGACCGAGGTATCCGCGGTTTCCGAGCCGAAATACTGAAGCAGGCCCGAGCCGGGGATGTAGTCCATCGGGAACTGCTCGGTCACGACGTCGAAATCGAAGCTGCGCTCGCGGTTGGTCGCCTGCGCATTGTCCACCCGCGTATGTACCGCGTCGATCCCCACACGGCGCAGGTTCTCGACAAAGGGGTTGATGACCCGGTCGAAGGTCTGGCTGTCGTTCAGGAACTCCACCCGCAGCGTGCGGCCGTCCTTGCGCCGCAACCCGTCGGCGCCGACCTCCCAGCCCGCTTCGTCCAGCAATTCCGAAGCACGGCGCAGGTTGCCCCGGTCCAACTGGCGTGCGCCGGATGTGGGGGCCATCACCGCCGCGTCGGTCAGGATCGTTTCGGGCAGAAGGCCCTCGGCCACAAGCGGTTCAAGCAGCGCCAGTTCGCCCTCGCCCGGCCCCCCTTCGGCAGCCAGATAACTGTTTTCCCAGAAGGAATTGACCCGCGCATAAAGCCCGTAGAACAGCGTTTCGTTCGACCATTCGAAGTTGAACATCAGCCCGATCGCCTCGCGCACACGGGGGTCCTGGAATTGCGGGCGGCGCAGGTTGAAGACGAAGCTCTGCCCGGTCGCAATGGTGCCGTCGGGCAGTTCGGCCTTGAGCACCCCGCCATTGCGCACCGCCGGGAAATCGTAGCCGGTGGCCCAGATCTTGGACGAGGCCTCGTTGCGGAAGGTATAGCTGCCGCCCTTGAACCCTTCGAAGGCGGCGTTGTAATCGGCGTAATATTCGATGCGGATACGGTCGAAATTCTGTCGGCCGCGGTTGATCGGCAGATCGGTGCCCCAGTAATCGGGGTTGCGCTGGTAGACTATGGTCTGGCCCACATCCATCCGGCCCAGCACATAGGGACCGGAGCCCAGCAGCGGCTCAAGGCTCGATTCCTCGAAATCGCGGTTGCTGGCGATGTAATGCGCCTTGGAAAAGACCGGCAGCCCGCCCACCAGTTGCGGCAGGTCGCGGGTGGGCACGCCCTCGGCGAAGGTGAACTTGACCCGTCCATCCTCCAGCACCTCGGCGCGATCGACCTGGCGCGAAAGCTGGACGCGGAAGCTGGGCAGGCCCTTGTCGCGGAACAGCTCGAAGGAATGGACGACATCCTCGGCCGTGAGCGGCGAGCCATCGGAAAACCGCGCCTCGGGGCGCAGCTTGAAGATCGCCCAGGACCGGTCCTCGGGATATTCGATGGATTCGGCCAGCAGGCCATAGACCGTGCCGATCTCGTCGGCGGTGCCGGTCATCAGCGATTCGAAGAACACGCTCGACAGGCCCCCGGACCGGCCCTTGGTGGTGTAGGGATGCATCGAGTCGAACGAGCCGAAAGCCCAGACCGAGATCTCGCCGCCCTTGGGCGCGTCGGGGTTGACGTAGTCGAGATGCGGGAAATCGGCGGGGTATTTCGGTTCGCCGAAGGTCGAGATGGCATGCGCAACGATCACCTTCTGCTCGGCCAGCGCCTGCTGCGCCCCAAGCGCCAGCACCAGAGCAAGCCCCCATGCGGTCAGCCAGAGCCGAAGCGGAACCGCGCGGGCAAGGGCCGTGGCACGGGCGGGGCGGGGCGTGGGCATCGGCGAACTCCTCCTCGGTGATCCCCTCGTGTCGCAGACACGATTTAGGGCGCGCGTCGTGCAAGGCTAAGGGGCGGCTTGCCGGCTGTTCAAGTTGAGATTGCGTGATGGGGGCGCGAGCCGGGCTCAGAACCCCTTGCGTGCCTTCAGCGCGGCACTGATCGTGCCGTCATCGAGATAATCAAGCTCGCCCCCGATCGGCACGCCCTGGGCGAGCGAGGTGATGGCAACCCCCGTCCCGGTCAGTTCCTCGGCGATGTAATGGGCGGTGGTCTGGCCATCGACCGTGGCGTTCAGCGCAAGGATGACCTCGGAAATCCCCTCGTCCCGCACCCGCTGCACCAGATCGGGGATGCGCAGATCGGCGGGACCGACCGCATCCAGCGCCGAAAGCGTGCCGCCCAGAACGTGATAGCGGCCCTTGAACGCGCCGCCCCGCTCCATCGCCCAGAGGTCGGCCACGTCCTCGACCACGCAGATCTCGCCATTGGCGCGGCGGTCATCTGCACAGATCTCGCACAGATCGGCGGTGGTGACATTGCCGCAGCGGGGACATTCGCGCACCGTCTCGGCCACCCGGCGCAGCGCCTCGGCCAGTGGCGCCAGCAGGACCGCGCGCTTGCGGATCAGGTGCAGCACGGCGCGCCGGGCCGACCGGGGGCCAAGTCCCGGCAGCCGCGCCATCATGTCGATCAGCGTCTCGATCTCGCGCGGCCGCTCGCCCATGGATCAGATCGGCAGGCCCATCCCCGCGGGCAGACCCAGTTCCTCGGACAGCTTGCGGGTCTCTTCCTGGGTCTTCGCCGTCGCCTTTTCCTGCGCATCCTTGATCGCGGCGAGGATCAGGTCTTCGACGACTTCCTTTTCCTCGGCGTTGAAGATCGAGGGGTCGATGTCCAGCGCGGTCAGCGTGCCCTTGGCGGTCGCGGTGGCCTTGACCAGCCCCGCCCCGCTCTCGCCCACCACGATGGTCGTGGACAGCGTTTCCTGAAGCGCCACCATCTTGGTCTGCATTTCCTGCGCGGCCTTCATCATCTTGGCCATGTCGCCAAGGCCGCCCAATCCTTTCAGCATCGCGTGTCTCCTTTGCTCAGTCGTCCTCGAAGGGATCCCATTCGTCCTCGACCTCGGGCAGCGCCTCGAGGGCGGCATCCGGAACCGGGGCTTCGGGGGGTCTTATGTCGATGATCTCGGCCTCTGGGAAGGCGGCAAAAACGGCCTGCACCAGCGGGTGTTCGCGGGCGGCCGCGGTCAGCCGGTCTTCTTCGGCCGCACGGGTCTCGGCGATGGTCGGCGCCCCGCCCGAGGCCACGACCGAGACGCCCCAGCGCGCCCCGGTCAGCGCCTGCAAGCGCTGGCCAAGCCGCGCGGCCAGATCGCGCGGCGCGTCGGCGGTCGGCTCGAACTCGATCCGGCCGGGGGCATAGCTGACAAGGCGCAGATGGGTTTCCACCTCGACCAGCAGCTTGACGTCGCGGCTGGCGCGGATCAGCTCGACCACCTGCGCAAAGGCGCCATAGGCAGCCAGCGTCGGTTCGGGCGAATGGGCCAGCGCCGTGGCGGCCCCGCCGCCGCCGGGCGCAGGACGTGGCATCGCGACCGCCTGTGCGCGCGCCCCCTGCCCCGCCCCGCCGGGCATGGGTCCACCCGTGGGCGCGGGCCCCGTGGGCGGCGTCTCGCGCAACTGGCGGACCAGATCCTCGGGCGTGGGCAGGGTCGAGACATGGGTCAGCCGGATCACCGCCATCTCGGCCGCCATCATCGCGTTGGGCGCCTGCGCGACCTCATCGAGCGCCTTGAGCAGCATCTGCCACATCCGCGCCAGCACCCGCATCGCCAGCCGCTCGGCCATGGCGCTGCCGCGGGCGCGCTCGTCGGGGCCCACGGTGGGATCGTCGGCGCCTTCGGGGGTGATCTTGATGACGCTCAGCCAATGCGTGATCTCGGCCAGATCGCGCAGAACCGCCATCGGATCGGCCCCGTCGGCATATTGCGCCGACAACTCGCCCAGCGCACCCGCCGCGTCTCCCGACACGATCAGATCGAACAGGTCCAGCACCCGGCCACGATCGGCCAGCCCCAGCATGGCGCGCACCTGTTCGGCCGTCGTTTCACCCGCGCCATGCGAGATCGCCTGATCCAGAAGGCTCATCGCGTCGCGCACCGATCCCTCGGCCGCCCGCGTGATCAGCCCCAGCGCCTCGGCGCTGATCTGCGCGCCTTCCAGTTCCGCGATGCGGCGCAGATGGGCGATCATCACCTCGGGCTCGATCCGGCGCAGGTCGAACCGCTGGCAGCGGCTCAGCACCGTGACCGGCACCTTGCGGATCTCGGTCGTGGCAAAGATGAACTTCACATGGGCGGGGGGTTCCTCCAGCGTCTTCAGCAACGCGTTGAACGCGTTGTTGGACAGCATGTGAACCTCGTCGATGATATAGATCTTGTAGCGTGCAGAGGCCGCGCGATAAGCCACGCTGTCGATGATCTCGCGGATGTCGCCCACCCCGGTCCGGCTGGCGGCGTCCATCTCCATCACGTCGACATGGCGGCCCTCGGCGATGGCCACGCAATGCTCGCAGACGCCGCAAGGGTCGGTCGTCGGCCCGCCCTGCCCGTCCGGCCCGATGCAGTTCATCCCCTTGGCGATGATCCGCGCGGTCGTGGTCTTGCCGGTGCCGCGGATGCCCGTCATCACGAAAGCCTGCGCGATCCGGTCGGCGGCAAAGGCGTTGCGAAGGGTGCGCACCATCGCGTCCTGCCCGATCAGGTCGGCAAAGGTCGCGGGGCGATACTTTCGGGCGAGCACCTGGTAGGCGGTGCCTTGGGTCTCGGCCATGGGTCCTCGTGGATTCGGGGCGCGTGCCAGCCTAGGGGCTGCATGCTGCGGCGTCCAGCGGATCGGGGGAGAGGTGAGAGGCTGGACAGCGACCCGAACGGGGCTCGTTACGGCTGCTTCCTTCCGGACCTGACCGGGTTGGCGAGGCGCTCGCCCGCGCCAACCTCTCGCCCCGTTACATAGGCGTCACGCGACGGATTCGCAAGGCGCAGCCGCCCCTACCGGCAGATCACCCCGCAGGCGGCGCGGGCCTCGGCCAGAACGGTGCGCCGGTTGTACCTGAACGGCCAGATACCGCAGGATCTGTCGTTCAGGTCGCTCTGTTCACGCTCGGCGATCACGCGCGTATAGGTGCAGATGCCGCTATTGCCGACCCGTTTCAGATGGGTTGCGGCGCGTTCCGCGGCGGTGGCCCCCTGGCTTTGCTGCACCTGGACGTTCGGGATCGCGGTCGGCGCAAAGAAGCTTCCGGCCGCGCTGCAACGGTTTTGCGCATTCGCGGTGCTGATCGGCGTGGGACAGGCATTGGCGGCGGCGGCCTCTGCCGCCGCGATGGCGGAATTGCGCGCCGCGGCGAGCGCGGTGTTGATGTTGCAATGCGTTGCGCCGCGCGTGCGTTCGACCGTGCCGCCGGCGATACCGTCATCGCGGCACCAACCGATTTCGGTCAGATTGCTCTGCGCCAGACCCTGTCCCGCAGAACAGAAAAGGGCTGCGCCCAGCACGCAGCCCGTAAGCCCTTTTCCGATCATGTCGCGTCCCCCCAATCGCGGCCCCGGCGCGCAGGCACGGGGGCCTTTCCCTGCGGCATTTGACCACGGATCGCGGGAAAATTCCAGCATCGGCGAAAAGGGCAGACGGGGCCGGGTTCAGCCCCCGGCCCGGGCCGTTCGGTGGCTTCAGTCGCGCGCCCGGCGTGCCGCTGCCAGGGCACCGAGCCCGGTCAGCAGCAAGAGCGCACCCGCCGGAAGCGGAACCGGCGCAACGACGTTGCTGAACTCGAAAGACCCGCCGCCCATATAGGCCGAGAACCGGACCGCGTCGAAGTCGATGCCGGAGAAGGAGACATGAACGGCGCCCTGCCCCGGGTGCTTGACGATCTCGAAATCGCTGAACGAGAGGAAATCGGCGCCCCAGAACGTGCCCACGACCGCGTCGCCCAGCAGGAACTCGACCAGGTTATCGTTGTCGGGCGAGCCCCAGAGCAGCGACAGGACGGAGCGCGTCGAGCCGAATTTCAGCACGGCCTCGTTCCGCGAGCCCTCAGGAACGTCGGTGGGCGCGAAAACCGTCCAGAACGGCGTCGTCTCCCAGCCGAGCGGGCCCAGCGCGCCGACGTCCTCGCCGGAATAGGTGGCCTCGACCTCGTAGACACCGCCATAGAAGGGCGAGCAGGCGAAGCGGCAGGGATCAAGATCGCGGTCGGGGCCATTGTCGATGCCGAACTCCGCGGTCGGAAGTTCCGTGATCGCGGTTCCGGCCTGCCAGGCCGCGCCCGAGGGCAGGTCGGTGCTGCGAGTCATGTCGACCTCGCCCCAGGCCGCAGTTCCGACGGCAGTAATCGTCACCTTGAGCGCATCGAAAGAAAGTGTGGACGCCTCAGCCAGCGTAGCGCAGCTCAGCGCCGCCAGAACGACTGGGATAGAAAGGGAATTCTTCACGGGAGCCTCCACTGCCATATTGTCGCCATAAAATTGTAGCCCCTGCGGTAACACAGGGGCAGAACTGTGGCAATTCGCATTGAGGCGCAATCGTTTCCGATCCGAGGCAGTTATATTTCTAATATGGAAATAACATGTGGACGCAAAGGCATTCTCCTATAGCGCGAGTCGAAAACGGATGAACCCGCCCGGCCCGTCGCCTGCGAACTCCAGTTCCACCGCGGTCATCTGGTCCAGATAGCGAACCGCCCGTGGACCGGTGTCGAACAGAACGGTCGTCCCCGGCATCGGCGCAAAGCCCCAGTTGTTGTCGGCCCTCGGGTCGATGGTGCCCTGCTCAGCAATGTAGCGCACGATCACGTCGCGGATAGTGTCCGGGGCCTCAAGAATGACCGTGTCGCCCATCGCGCCCGGGAACTCTCCCCCCCCACCCGCGCGATAGCTGTTGGTCGCAATTACGAACTCCATGTCATCGGTCACCGGCCGCCCCTGCCAGGTCAGGTCCACGATCCTCCTCGCCCCCGGATCGGTCAGGTGGCCCTTCGGATCGAAACGGGAGGGCTGGCTGAGGTCGATCCGGTAGTCCACACCGTCGATCACATCGAAATGGTAACTTGCAAAGTCTGAGTTCAACAGCGGCTGATCACGCCCGCCCGGCACGATGCGGTTGAACAGGCCCGCCGATCGCTCCAGCCAGCCGCGCAACTCTGCCCCCCTGACCCGCACCGCGCGCAACGTGTTGGGAAACAGGTACAGATCGGCCACATGCTTGATCGCGATGTCACCCGCCGGCACGTCCGTATAGTGGTCCGGGCCCGCACGACCGCCCGCCTTGAGCGGCGCAGCCGCCGAAAGCAGCGGCAACCCCTCATGCGGCGTGTCCTTGAGCATCGCAGCGGCACACCACATCTGGGCATTCGTAACGAGTTGCACTGAGGGATCATCAGCCACCAGCGCGAAATAGCTGAACAGCGGCACCGAGGTGCGCCCCACCGCACGGCGGATGTAGCGCAGCGTTGCGCGGTGTTCCTTGGCAACGGCATCGAGCACGTTGCGCTCGCTCTCGACCAGCGGCGTGATCGTTCGATCCTCATTCCGGCGCGAGATCGAGCGCAACGCGCTTTCATGCCCGACGATCCGCCACTCGCCGTCCGCACGATCGAGAAGCAGGTCGATCACGCCCAGATGCGACCCCCAGAACCCGCCCATCACCGCGGGCTTGCCATGGATCGTGCCCTTCGTAGGATCGACGCCCGCGATTCCCTCGAATCCGGGGCCGGGAAACAGCAGATGCTGATGGCCGGCCATGACCACGTCCAGCCCCTCGACCGTGGCAAGCGGCACGGCCGCATTCTCCTGCCCCGCGACATGGCCCGGCTCGCCGATGCCCGAATGGTTCAGCGCGATCACGATATCCGCGCCCTGCGCCTTGATCTCCGGCACCCAGGCGCGCGCCGTCTCGACGATGTCGCGTGCGAGAATCTTGCCCTCCAGATGGCGACGGTCCCAGGTCATCACCTGGGGCGGCGCAAACCCGATCACGCCCACCCGGATCGGATGCACGTCCCCCTCCCCGTCGGTCAGCATCCGGCCGAGGATGACATAGGGCGGAACCAGCGGCACATCCTCGGTCGGACAGGTCCCCAACTCGCGCACGATATTGGCCGAGATCACCGGAAACTCGGCCCCCGCGATCGAGCGCATGGCGAAATCGAGCCCGTAGTTGAATTCGTGATTGCCCAGCGTCGAGGCGTCGAAGCCAACCGCGTTCATCGCCTGGATGATCGGATGCATGTCGCCGTCCTGCATGCCCCGTTCATAGGCGATGTAATCGCCCATAGGATTGCCCTGCAGAAAATCGCCATTGTCAAACAGCATCGCGTTTGTCGCCTCGGCGCGAATACGGGAAATATGGGCGGCGGTGCGCGCCAAACCCACAGTGTCGACCGGTTGATCCGTGAAATAGTCGTAGGGATAGATATGGACGTGAAGATCCGTAGTCCCCATCAGACGCAGATGCGCCTGATGCGCGGCAGCCCGCCTGGAGAAGGAATGCAGCGTGCTCAACGTCTCTTTCCGCAGCGACGCCGGTCGGAATGACCTGGCGGTTGAGGTTGTTTCCCAATTGTCTAACACAGGACAACCCCGACACGATCCGCCGAACCAGAACTGGCACATCACCTTGTCATGTGTCTGAAGCTACATCCTGAAGGAGTTCAATGCAAAGATCAACTACCGCATAAGGCGAACGGACTTTCCTTGCCCGACCGGGCATGGCACGCCGGGCGAAGGCCGGAACCGGGAGGCGGGACATGCGTCTGGCAGAGCAGGTGACATTCGGGGGCGGCGGTCTGGACCGCGCCGCGGCGCTGCGCATGGACGCCGTCGCGCTGGCCGGGCTGCGCGCCGCCCCGCAGGCGCGCGCATTGCCGCTGTGGCAGGGCAAGCCGCTGGTCGGCCCGGACGGTCTGGGCTGGATCGCGCCGGATCATCCGGTCCTTGGCGCGACGGGCGGAGAGACCGTCTTCCTGGGCCTGGCCGGGGGCGCGGCGCGCCTTGCGGTGGACCTGTCGGACTGGGTGCCGCCGGAGTTGCCCGACACGCTGGGCGCGTTTCTCGACCCTTCGGAACAGCGCCATCCCGGCCTGCCCGAGACCCATGCCTTTACCGATCTGCGGCGCGTGATGACCCGGCTGACGCCGCTCGACGCGGAACTGGCCGCCACGGCGCGGGCGGTGCTGGGCTGGCATGCCACGCACCGGTTCTGCGCCCGCTGCGGCGCCGAGAGCCGGGCCGTCCAGGTCGGCTGGCAGCGCGCCTGCCCGGCCTGCGGCGCCACCCATTTCCCGCGCACCGATCCCGTGGTCATCATGCTGATAACCCATGGCAATTCCGTGCTGCTGGGGCGCGGGCCGGGCTGGCCCGAGGGCATGTTCTCGCTGCTGGCCGGGTTCGTCGAGCCGGGCGAGACCGTCGAGGCCGCGGTGCGCCGCGAGGTGGCCGAGGAGGCCGGGATCGCGGTGGCCGAGGTCGGTTACCTGGCCAGCCAGCCCTGGCCCTTCCCGTCCTCGCTGATGATCGGCTGCCATGGCCGCGCCACCACCCGCGAGATCACGCTCGACCCCGTGGAACTGGAGGCGGCGCGCTGGGTCAGCCGCGAGGAATTGCTGGCATCCCTGGCGGGCGAGCGCGAGGACATCCTGCCCGCGCGCAAGGGCGCCATCGCGCATCACATCCTGCGATTGTGGCTTGCAGACCGGCTGGATTGACGCGACAACGAAACGGGGCTCCGGAGGTGCCATGAAGTTCTCGACGCGTGAGGATATCGGTCTTCCCATCGAGGAAGTCTTTGCCGTCATCACGGATTTCGAGCGGCTGGAACGGGCCGCGCTGCGCCGCGGCGCCGAGATCACGCGGCTGGACACGCTGGCGGCGCCGGGGCCGGGCATGACATGGGCGGGGCAGTTCACCTTTCGCGGCGCGCCCCGGTCGGCGCGCTCGGAACTGACCAGGTTCCTGCCGCCCGAGACCCTGGTCGTCCAGACCACCGTCAGCGGCCTGTCCAGCATCGGCACCGTCGATCTGGTTCGACTGGCCCCGGCACGGACCCGGCTGGCGGTCGCCATCGACCTGCATCCCCAGACCATACAGGCGCGGCTTCTGCTTCAGACGATCCGCCTGGCCAAGGGGCGCATGACGGAGCGGTTCAGGACCGGTGTCGCGCGCCTTGCCCGCGACATTGAGGCGGGCCGGTTCCACCGCGTCTGACCCGCCCGACAGCGCCCTAGTGGCGCTTGCGGTCCGCCGGGTAGACGCCGAGGATTTCCAGCTTGGTGGTGAAATAGTCCAGTTCCTCAAGCGCCAGCCTGACATTCGGATCCTCGGGATGGCCCTCGATATCGGCGTAGAACTGGGTCGCGGTGAACGAGCCGTCGACCATGTAGCTTTCCAGCTTGGTCATGTTCACCCCGTTGGTGGCAAAGCCCCCCATCGCCTTGTAAAGCGCGGCCGGGATGTTGCGGACCTGGAAGACGAAGGTCGTCATCATCCCCAGATCGCCGCGGCGGGACCGGTCGGGCTCGCGCGCCATCAGCAGGAAGCGGGTGGTGTTCTTGTCGTGATCCTCGATATGGCGGGCGAGGATGTCCAGCCCGTAGATCTCGGCCGCCAGATCGCCGGCAAGGGCCGCCAGCGTGCGGTCCCCGGTCTGGGCGACATGGCGCGCGGACCCGGCCGTATCCGCCGCGGTCACCCGATGGATGCCATGGGCGCGCAGGAAGTCGCGGCACTGGCCCAGAAGGACCGTGTGGCTCATCGCGTGGGTGATCCCGTCCAGCCGCGCGCCGGGCACGCCCAGAAGGTTGATATGCACCCGCACGAAGGCCTCGTCAACGATATGCAGCCCGGAATCGGGCAGGAGCTGGTGAATGTCGGCCACCCGCCCATAGGTCGAGTTCTCGACCGGCAGCATCGCCAGATCCGCAGCACCGCTGCGGGCCGCGTCGATCACGTCCTCGAAGGTGCGGCAGGGCACGGCCTCCATCTCGGGGCGGGCGTCATGGCAGGCCTGGTGCGAATAGGCGCCGGGCTCTCCCTGAAAGGCGATGCGTCGGGTCATGCGGCGGCCGCTCCTCGTTCGGTTCCGGGGGATGTTCCGAGGGTTGATAAACCTTGCAATACGCAAGTTGAAGCGCTTAGGAAGGGATCGGGAAAAAGGGGAAAATCGCGATGTCGGCCTTGATTGGCGTGCTGAAATCCGTGGCCGCACTGTGCCTTGCGCTGGCTATCTTCTATGTGATGAACTTGGCTGCGGGCGCGCTTTACACCCAACGGGGCCTCGAACAGCCCGCCTATGTCATCCTTGCCGACGACGCCCCCGCCGAGGCCGCTGCCGAAGCGCCCAGCTTCGAAGAGCTGCTGGCCAATGCCAGTGCCGCCAGTGGCGAGCGCCTGTTCCGCGAATGCCAGGCCTGCCACCGGGTCGAGGAAGGCGTTCACGGCGTCGGCCCCTCGCTTTACGGGGTCGTGGGCCGCGATGTGGCCAGTTTCGACGATTTCCGCTATTCCGCCGCGTTCTCGGCGATCGAGGGCGTCTGGACGCCGGAGCGGATCGACGCCCTGATCACCAATCCCCAGGGCTTTGCCCGCGGCACCGCGATGACCTATGCCGGGATGCGCCGGGCCAGCGACCGGGCGGATGTCATCGCCTATCTGCAAAGCCTCGGCATGTAGACCGCCGCGGAAGGCGGCGGGCGCTCAGCGCCCGTGCCCCTGGCCGGTCTCGTCGTCATCCTCGTCGTCACTGTCGGGCAGGTTGAAGAAGCTGTCCGCGTCGGGCAGGTCCTTGTCCTCGTCCTCTTCGTCATGGCGCGTCAGCGAGAAGGTTTCCAGACCCGAGATCGCCGTGGGCAGGCGCGGCTCGGGCGCCATGTCGAGCGACTGCTCGGTCGAGACCAGCTTGCGCCGCTCGTCATCCGACATCAGCCCGCCTTCGGCGGCCTTTTTCCTCGCCGCCTTGTGCACGGCGGCGTCCAGTTCGCTCTGCCGACACAGCCCCAGCGCCACCGGGTCGATCGGCTGGATGTTCGAGATGTTCCAGTGCGTGCGCTCGCGAATCGTCTGGATCGTCGGCTTGGTGGTGCCGACCAGCTTGGCGATCTGGCTGTCGGCCAGTTCGGGATGGAACTTGACCAGCCACAGGATCGCTGCCGGGCGGTCCTGCCGCTTGGACAGCGGCGTATAGCGCGGACCGCGGCGCTTTTCCTCGCCGACCGCGGCGGGGTTGAACTTGAGCCGCAGCTTGTAGAGCGGATCCTTCTCGCCCTTCTCGATCTCGATGGGGTCGAGCTGGTTGTTGGCGACCGGGTCAAATCCCTTGACGCCCGCGGCCACGTCGCCATCAGCGATCCCCTGAACCTCGAGCTCGTGCATGCCGCAAAAATCAGCGATCTGCTTGAATGTCAGCGTCGTGTTGTCTACCAGCCAGACAGCGGTGGCCTTTGCCATGATCGGCTTGTTCATGGGTTCAACTCCTCTCGAACAACGGTCTCCCCAGCCGGGAAAACGGCTGCGCCGCTCTGGCGCCGATCCTCGTTTTCGGGGAGATTGGACGCCTGTATAGTCGGCTACGGGCCGGGAGAAAAGAGAAAATGCGCTGGCTTGTCCTGCTGATCCTGACCGCCACGATCACCCGCGCCGCAGGCGAGGAATCCGGAAATTTCGACTATTATGTGTTGTCGCTGAGTTGGTCGCCCACATGGTGTGCCCTGGAGGGCGACGCGCGTGGCAGCCCGCAATGCGAGCCGGGGACGGGGCATGGCTGGGTGTTGCACGGGCTCTGGCCACAATACGAACGCGGCTGGCCGAGCTACTGTCCGACCGCGGAACCAGGCCCCACCCGCGCCGAGACACGGGCGATGGCCGACATCATGGGCAGTGCCGGCCTGGCCTGGCACCAGTGGAACAAGCACGGACGCTGCTCGGGCCTGTCGACAAGCGAATATTACGCCCTTTCCCGGCGCGCCTATATGGCGGTGAACCGGCCAGATGCGTTCCGAAAGCTGTCCGACAATGTACGCTTACCAGCAGCCGTGGTTGAGGAAACCTTCCTGCAAGCAAACCCCACCTGGCGGCCCGACATGCTGACGATCACCTGCAAGGCGGGCCGCATCCAGGAGGCGCGGCTATGCTTGACACGCGACATGAAACCCCGGCTTTGCGGCGATGACGTGGTCGAGGATTGCGAGTTGCGCGATGCGCAGATGGATCCGATCCGGTAGCCCGGATGGGGTGTTGTCGGCCTACCCGCGAATAGGCGGAGCCCGCCGCCAGCCCCCGCTGACCCTCAATGCCTTCCCCGAATGCATATAGCCGAGATCCGGCTGCGGAAACGACAACCGTATTTTGGCACATTGGTCCATGCACCGCGTCGGCTGTGAGCAGGGAGATAGCGCGGTCGCAATACGGCCAGTCGGGCTGGGAATCAGACCATTTCTCAACCTCGGTCCGGTCAGGCCACCCTCAGCACGATCTTTCCGACATGGGCGCTGGATTCCATGCGGGCATGGGCGGCGGCGGCGTCATCCAGCGGGAACTCGCTGTCCATCACGGGCCGGACACGGCCCGCTGCGATCAGCGGCCAGACCTTGTCGCGCAACTCGTCGGCGATCCGCGCCTTGGCCAGATCGGATTGCGGACGCAGGGTGGAACCCGTGATCGTCAGCCGCCGCATCATCACCTGGGCGAAGTTCAACTCGACCTTCGACCCCTTGAGGAACGCGATCTGCACCAGCCGTCCCTCATCGGCCAGCGCGCGCACGTTCCTGGGCAGGTAGTCGCCCCCCACCATGTCGAGGATCAGGTCGGCGCCGCCCTCGGCGCGCAGGACCTCGGCGAAATCCTCCTCGCGGTAGTTGATCGCGCGCTCGGCGCCCAACGCCACACAGGCCGCGCATTTCTCGGCGCTTCCGGCGGTCGTGAAGACCCGCGCGCCGAAGACATGCGCCAACTGGATCGCGGTGGTCCCGATGCCCGACGACCCGCCATGGACCAGGAACCTCTCGCCCGCCTTGAGCCCGCCGCGCATGAAGACGTTGGACCAGACGGTGAAGAAGGTTTCGGGCAGGCAGGCGGCCTGTTCCAGGTCCAGCCCCTCGGGCACGGGCAGGGCATGGGCGGCGGGGGTGACGACGTATTCCGCGTATCCCCCACCCGGCAGCAGCGCGCAGACCTGATCGCCCACCGCGATACCCGCGACATCCGGGCCGATGGCCACCACCTCGCCCGCCCCTTCCAGACCGGGCAGGTCGGATGCCCAGGGCGGCGGCGCGTAAAGCCCCGCGCGTTGCAGCGCATCGGGCCGGTTGACGCCCGCATAGGCCAGCCGGATCAGGATCTCGCCCGCGCCGGGCACCGGCACCGGGCGGTCGGTCAGGCGCAGGACCTCGGGGCCGCCGGGTTCGGAAATCTCGACAGCGCGCATCGTGGCGGGAAGGGTCATGTTTACTCCGTGCGCGGCGACAGCCAACCCGGCATGCGATGGCGCGGTCGGGCATGGGGGGGCCTGATCTGGCGGGCGATGAAATCGGGACCGATCAGGAAGGGCTTGAGCAGCGGGTTCTTGCGCGCCTGCGCCTTTGCCTTCTCGACCTGCATCACATTGCCGATGCGGCGGTCGAGAAATTCCCAGGTCGCCTGTTCTCCGGGCGTCTCGTCCCCCAGCCAGTAAAGCACGGTCGAGCCGTAGACCGCGGCGAGCGAGGCGCGTTTCGTGTACCAGTTGACATCTTCCGAGACATCGCCCAGCGCCGTCCAGATCCGGTCGGCGGTGCCCCAGACCAGCCGCGAGCCTTCGGCGGCATGTTGCGGCAGGGCAAACAGCGTGGCACCGCGGCGCACCAGTTCCTTGTCCTCGGCCGCCTCGATCCGGTAGCGGATCGCCAGGCCCACCTTGTCGCGGATACGCATCTCGGTCAGGTCGGTGCGGTGAAGATGCTGCACCATCAGGTCGTCGCCGCGCCGGTGGAACGCCGCGGCCAGATCGACGGCCCCCCGCGGACAGGCGGCGCGGGCCATCTGCGGCTCGATTCCGGCATCCGAGATGGCGGCGCGAAAGGCGGCCTCGCTCCAGCCGTCGAAGGGCACATGCATCAGCGCCGCGTCGAGAAGCTGATCCCTGATCTGTTCCATGCCGGTCGGCGTGTCGGTCATCGCTTGGCCTCCATGTTGCCGGGGCGGTCTATAGACAAGTTAGCGGTGCTTTGCTATAGGACCACCTCCTGCTGACGAAGGCAACTCTAACAAGGAAGGTGGTGACAACCACATGCAGGTAAGCGTTCGCGACAACAATGTCGATCAGGCACTTCGTGCGCTGAAGAAAAAGCTTCAGCGCGAGGGCGTGTTCCGGGAAATGAAGCTCAAGCAGCATTTCGAGAAACCGTCCGAGAAGAAGGCGCGCGAGAAGGCCGAGGCCATCCGCCGTGCCCGGAAGCTGGCGCGCAAGAAAGCCCAGCGCGAAGGGCTTCTGTAAGTCCCGACGACATGCGAACGGGGGCTTCGGCCCCGGTACGACGACCCCCGAGGCTCCGGCCCGGGGGTTTTTCGTTTCCGGGACTCCGGGCTGCGGCGGAAATCGGAATTCCATCGGAATTCCATCGGACTTTCATCGGACCTTTTGCCCGACTCGTCGCCGGTCACGCGGCGGGGTCGGGACGGGCGAGGCAAGCCCCCGGCCCCGGCGCGACGGCCCGACGACCAGGTGGCGCAGGATACCGTCCGTCCGGAAATCGGGCCGGACCCGGTCCGGATGCCGGACGCACGGAAAGGACGACTGCCCGGCGCGGGCGCGGCGGCGCATTTCCGGAGCGGCGGGCGCCCTGAAACCGGCAAGATCGCGGCCGATGCGGCCCCGGGTTCAGTCCTGTCCACCCTGCCCGTAGCCCGCGCTGAACTGCGCGACCGCCTCGGCCAGTTGCGCGTCGCTCAGAAGCGGCGGGTCGCCCAGTTGCAGCGCGCCGTGATACTGGCGGGCCAGCGCCTCGACCTCGACGGCGAGCCACATGGCGCGGTCCAGCGTCGCCTCGGCCGCGATCATGCCGTGATGGGCCATCAGGCAGGCCTTGCGCCCCTCCATCGCCTCGATCACGGCATCCGACAGCGCCTGCGTGCCGAAGGTTTCATAGCGCGCGCAGCGGATGGTGCCGCCCCCTGCCGCGGCGATCATGTAATGCACCGCGGGGATCTCCCTGTGCAGGATCGCCAGCGTCGTGCAGTAGGGCGCATGCGCATGGACCACGGCGCCCAGATCGGGGCGGCGGGCCAGGATGTCGCGGTGAAAGCGCCATTCGGACGAGGGCTTGCGGTCCCCATGCGCCGTGCCGTCCATGTCGAGAAAGACGATATCCTCGGGCGTCATGTCCTCGTAGGGGATGGAACTGGGCGTGATGAGCAGCCCGTCATGGTGGCGCAGGCTGATATTGCCGGAACTGCCCTGGTTCAGCCCGACCGCGTTCATCCTGAGGCACGCGGCGATGATCGCCTTGCGCTTGTCCTTGTCCTTGCCCATCGCAGCCTCCATCCGGTTTGCCCCCCCTATAGCGGCAGGGCGGTGGTCTTGAACACTGTCCTGAGTGCGAAAGATGACTGCATCCGCGCCACGCCGGGCAGGCGGGTCAGGTGCTGGCGGTGGATGCGGGCGAAATCCTCGCTGTCCTCGGCCACGATCTTGAGCAGGTAATCGGCGCTGCCCGCCATCAGGTGGCATTCCAGCACGTCGGGCACCCGGGCGACGGCCTTCTCGAACGCCTCCAGCACCTCGTCGGCCTGACCCGAAAGCGTGATCTCGACAAAGACCGTGGTGGGGAGGTCGACCTTGCGCGGGTCCAGAAGGGCAACGTAATCGCGGATGAAGCCCTCGCGTTCCAGCCGGGCGACGCGGCGGTGACAGGCCGAGGGCGAGAGGTTCACCCGCTCGCTCAGATCGGCATTCGAGATGCGGCCCTCTTTCTGAAGCACCCGCAAGAGGCGCCGGTCGGTGTCGTCAAGCTGCATGCGCGTGAAAGATCCTTCGCGTTTTGCGGGCAATCTTGCACGGTTCTGCCGCGAAATCACGCGGGAAAGGGGGTGGATTTCGATGCATTCCCCCGCTGGCTGCGGCATTCTGGGCGCGGCAAGAGGGAGGACAGACCATGCGTATCGGATGCCCGAGGGAGATCAAGCCGCAGGAATACCGCGTCGGGCTGACGCCGGACGCCGCGCGCGAAGCGGTGGCCCATGGCCATGAGGTGCTGGTGGAACAGGGCGCGGGGCTGGGCGCGGGCTTTGCGGATGCCGATTACCGGGCGGCGGGGGCGATGCTGGCGGAGACGGCCGAAGAGGTCTTTGCCCGCGCAGATCTGGTCGTGAAGGTCAAGGAGCCGCAGGCGGGCGAACGCAGGCTGCTGCGCGCGGGGCAGGTTCTGTTCACCTATCTGCATCTTGCCCCCGATCCCGACCAGACCCGCGACCTGCTGGACAGCGGCGTGACCGCCATCGCCTATGAAACGGTGACCGATGCGGGCGGCGGGCTGCCGCTTCTGGCGCCGATGTCCGAGGTGGCGGGGCGGCTCGCGCCGCAGGTCGGCGCCTGGGCGCTGCAAAAGGCCAATGGCGGGCGCGGCGTGCTGATGGGCGGCGTGCCGGGGGTGGGTCCGGCCGAGGTGGTGGTGATCGGCGGCGGCGTGGTCGGAACCCATGCAGCAAGGATCGCGGCCGGGATGGGGGCCGAGGTGACGGTGCTGGACCGGTCGCTGGCGCGGCTGCGCTATCTCGACGACGCCTTCGGGCCGCTGATGCGCACGCGCTATTCTTCGGGCGGGGCGCTGGGGGAATTGCTGGAACGGGCCGACATGGTGGTGGGCGCGGTGCTGATCCCCGGCGCCGCGGCGCCGAAGCTGGTGTCCTGCGCCGACCTGGCCCGCATGAAACCCGGCGCGGTGCTGGTCGATGTGGCGATCGACCAGGGCGGCTGTTTCGAAACCTCGCACGCCACGACGCATCAGGCGCCGATCTACGAGGTGGACGGGGTCGTGCATTACTGCGTGGCCAACATGCCCGGCGCGGTGCCGCGCAGCTCGACCCTGGCGCTGGGCAATGCGACGATGCCCTTCCTGCTGGCGCTGGCGGACAAGGGCTGGCGGCGGGCCTGCGAGGAGGATCCGCACCTGCTGGCCGGGCTGAACGCCCATTCGGGGCATCTGACCTGCTATGGCGCGGGCAAGGCGCAGGGCATCGACGTGCTGTCGCCGCATCTGGCGCTGCGGGTCTGAGTCGCCCCCCGGACGGTGCCGGGCGCCCCGGCCGGGCTCAGCCGCGCGCCTTCAGCGCGTCGCGGATCTCGATCAGCAACTCTTCCTGGCTGGGGCCGGGCGGCGGCGCGGCGGCTTTCTCGGCCTTGATCGCCATCTCCTTGACCCGGTTCACGCCCTTGACCAACAGGAAGACGACCCAGGCGATGATCAGGAAATTGATCAGCGCGGTGATGAACTTGCCATAGGCGAAGACGCCCGCATTGTCGCCCTCGCCGACCCTGAGGGCGAGCCCCGAGAAATCGACGCCGCCGATGAACAGCCCGATGATCGGGTTGATCATGTCCTCGACCAGCGAGGTGACAATGGCGGTGAATGCCGCCCCGATGATGATGCCCACGGCCATGTCCATGACATTGCCCCGGGCGATGAAATCACGAAATTCCTTCAGCATGTGTGCTCCACCGGAAATGGTACATCCGTCCCTCTGCCGTCCTTCGCGCGACAGATGGAAAAGCGTAACACGCGCCCCGCCCGGCCCTGTTGCAATTTTTTCCCCGGACCCCGAC
The DNA here is from genome assembly GCF_004339675.1 of Rhodovulum steppense. Taxonomy (GTDB): domain Bacteria; phylum Pseudomonadota; class Alphaproteobacteria; order Rhodobacterales; family Rhodobacteraceae; genus Rhodovulum; species Rhodovulum steppense. The sequence continues at coordinate 25,747 of NZ_SLVM01000015.1, read as the reverse complement.
AAGACCGGGGAATGACCGCGCCGGAGGACCCGATGACGACGCTTGCCGATTTTCCCGTGACGAAACGCTGGCCGCCCCGCGATCCGCGGGCGATCCAGCTTTATTCCTACCCCACGCCGAACGGGGTCAAGGTGTCTATCATGCTCGAGGAAACCGGCCTGCCCTATGACGCGCACCGGGTCGACATCACTGCGGGCGACCAGATGACCGGGGCCTTCCTGTCGCTCAACCCCAACAACAAGATCCCCGCGATCATCGACCCCGAGGGGCCGGACGGCGCGCCCATGGCGCTGTTCGAAAGCGGGGCGATCCTGATCTACCTGGCCGAGAAGACCGGACAGTTCCTGCCCACCGCCCCGCGCGCCCGCCACGAGGTGCTGCAATGGCTGATGTTCCAGATGGGCGGCGTCGGGCCGATGTTCGGGCAGATGGGGTTCTTCGTCAAGTTCAAGGGCACCGAGATCGAGGATCCGCGCCCGCGCGAGCGCTATGTCGCGGAAAGCCGGCGCCTGCTGACGGTGCTGGACAGGCGGATGGAGGGGCGCGCCTGGATCTGCGGCGACTATTCCATCGCCGATATCGCCCTCCTGCCCTGGCTGCGCAACCTGCTGGTCGGCTATGAGGCGGGCGACCTGGTCGGTTGGACCGACTTCGCCAACCTGCACGCCTGGCTCGACCGCTTCCTCGCCCGCCCGGCGGTGCAGCGCGGGCTGGTCCAGCCGCCGCGGGCGTGACGCATCCCCCCTGCCCCGACCGGCGGCGCTGCGGCACCCGCAGGATCCGGGTATTTTCGCCAAGAAGAAGACCGAAGGACCTGTTCTCCTTCTTCTGGCCGGAAATATCCCGGGGGGAGTCCGCAAGGACGGGGGGCAGCGCGCCCCTGCCCCGACCTCAGCCCGGCAAGATGCCGGTCAGGACGTAGCGCAGGATCTGCACGACCTGTTCGGGATGCTCGGCCACTGCCAGGGCGGCGGCGTCCACCTCCTTGAGCGCGTGGGCGTGTTCGGGGCCGTGCAGCACGATCAGCGACTTGCCGAGCGCCGCGGCAAAGCCCGCATCGAAGGCCGCGTTCCACTGCCTGTATTGCTCGCCGAAGCGGACCACCACGATATCGGCATCCGCGATCCCCTTGCGGGTGCGGATCGCGTTGAGCCTGGCGCCCTTGTGGTCGTGCCAGACCTTCTTGTCCTCCGGCCCCAGGATCGCCACGCCGCAATCGTCGCTGGCGGCGTGATCGGTCACCGGGGCGTCGAAGACCACGTCCAGACCCGTTGCGCCCGCGACGATCCGCTCGCGCCAGTCGGTGTGGATTTCGCCCGAAAGATACACCCTCAACGTCATCCCTGCCCTCCTATCGCTGGTCCTCAGCCGCCCAGGCGGCGCGCAGCATCTGCACGACCTCGTCATCCTCGACCTGGTCGAACTGCCTGTAATGGAAACCGACGGCGCGGAAGTCGCGCGGCGCCTCGAGGAAGAACAGCCGGTCGGTCATGCCGCGCATCTGCCAGATCGTTTCCTGCGGGCCGACGGGCACGGCAAGCCAGGTCTCGATCGGGCCGCGCTTGCGCAGCGCCTGCAGCACGGCGCGCATGGTCGCGCCGGTGGCGATGCCGTCATCGACCACGATCGCCGTGCGGCCCGCGATCTTCTGCGGCGGGCGGTCGCCCAGATAGAGCGCGCGGCGGGCGGCGATCTCGGCCAGCTTGCGCTCGACCTCGGGGGCGAAATCGGCGGGGGTGAGGCCGGTCATGGCCAGAACGTCGCTGTTGAACACCACCTCGCGGGCATTGCCGTCCACGACCGCGCCCGCGGCCAGTTCGGGATTGCCCGGCATGCCGATCTTGCGCACGAAGGCCAGGTCCAGCGGCGCGCCCAGCGCCCGGGCGATCGGCAGCGCCACCGGCACCCCACCGCGCGGCAGGGCCAGCACCAGCGGGTTTTCGGGCGCCGCCTCGGCGAGTTTCTCGGCCAGGCGGTGCCCGGCCTCGGTGCGGTTCTCGAACATCGCGCGTGTCCCCCTGCCCTGTCGGTCTAGCCCCGCAGCGTGCCGCCGGTCGCCTTTTCGACCTTCTCGACGATCCTGCGGCTGACCGCCTCGATCTCGTCCTCGGTCAGCGTGCGGTCCACCGGTTGCAGCCGCACGGTGATGGCGAGCGATTTCCTGCCCGCGCCGAGGCTGCCGCCGATGAATTCGTCGAAGACGCGGACCTCCTCGATCAGGGCCTTGTCGGCGCCCGCGGCGGCGTTGACCACGTTCAGCGCCTCGACCCGGGCATCCAGCACGAAGGCGAAATCGCGTTCCACCGCCTGGAAGTCGGACACGCCCAGCGCGTCGCGCGTGGCGCCCGTCTTGCGCGGGAAGGGCGGTTCCTCAAGCCAGATCGCGAAGGCCATGGCCGGGCCCTTGACGTCCATCGCGCGCAGGACCTTGGGGTGCAGCTCGCCATAGACGGCCAGCACCTTCTTCGGGCCGAGGCAGATCATGCCATGCCGTCCCGGGTGCCACCAGCCCGGGGCGCCGCGCAGGATCTGCGCGCGGGCGGGCGCGCCGATGGCGGCCAGCACGGCCTCGCAATCGGCCTTGGCGTCGTAGATGTCGACCGGGCGGCGCGAGCCATGGGGGTCGCGCGGTCCGGCCTGGCCGACCAGCAGGCCGGTCGCCAGCAGGTGCTGCTCGCCCGGTTCGGCGCCGTGAAATGCGGGGCCGATCTCGAACAGCGCCAGATCGGCGAAGCCGCGGGCCTGGTTGCGGGCGGCGGCCTGCAACAGGCCGGGCAGCAGCGCGGGGCGCATGTGGCTCATCTCGCTGGAGATCGGGTTCTCCAGCGCGGTGGCGTCATCGCCGCCGCCGAACAGCGCGGCCGAGGCCTTGTCGATGAAGGAATAGGTGACGCATTCGTTGTAGCCGAGCGCGGCACAGCTGCGCCGGGCGGCGGCTTCGCGTTTCTGCAGCGGCGTCAGGATGCCGCTGGGCACGCCGAGATGGCTGCGCGGCAGCGGCTTGCCCACCAGTTTCGTCAGCGAGGCGACGCGGGCGACTTCCTCGACCAGATCGGCCTCGCCCAGCACGTCGGGCCGCCAGGAGGGAACATGGGCCATGTCGCCCGCAAGCCGGAAGCCCAGCGCGGTCAGCGTGGCGCGCTGGTCCTCGGCCGGGATGTCCATGCCGACGAGGCGGGCCACGCGGTCGGTGTCCAGCCGGTAGGCGCGGGCGGTGTCGGGGGCGGCGCCATCGGCCATCACCTCGGACGGCTCGCCGCCGCAAAGCTCAAGGATCATCCGGGTGGCGGCCTCGAGCCCGGGCAGGGTATGGGCCGGGTCCACGCCGCGTTCGAAACGGTAGCGGGCGTCCGAATTGATGCGCAGCGCGCGGCCGGTCGCGGCGATGGTGATCGGATCCCACCAGGCGCTTTCGAGGAAGACGTTCACCGTGGCCTCGGTCACGCCACTATGCGTGCCGCCCATCACGCCGGCGATGCTTTCGGGGCCGGCCTCGTCGGAAATGACCATCATGCCGGGGGCGAAGGTGTAGTCCTTGTCGTCCAGCGCGGTCAGCGTCTCGCCGCCCGCGGCCGGGTGGATGCGCAACCCGCCCCTGACGATATCGGCGTCGAAGACATGCAGCGGGCGGTTCTGGTCATAGGTGAAGAAGTTCGTGATATCGACCAGCGCCGAGATCGGGCGCAGGCCGATCGCCTTGAGCCGGTCCTGAAGCCATTGCGGGCTGGGGCCGTTCGTCACGCCGCGGATCAGGCGGCCGGTGAAATGCGGGCAGCCCTTGTCGCGAAGCGCGGGGTCGATGGTGACGGGGATCGGGCAGGGGAGGGTGCCCGGGACGGGGTCGACGGCGAGCGGTTTCAGCCGCCCGATGCCGCGGGCGGCAAGGTCGCGGGCGATGCCGTGGACGCCCAGCGCGTCGGGGCGGTTGGGGGTGATGGCGATCTCGATCACCGGATCGACGCGGGCGGGGTCGTTTGCCGCCAGCCAGTCGGTGAATTTCTGGCCGACCTCGCCCGAGGGCAGTTCGATGATGCCGTCATGTTCCTCGGAAAGTTCCATCTCGCGTTCGGAACACATCATGCCGTGGCTTTCGACGCCGCGGATCCTGCCGACCTGGATGATCGTGTCGATGCCGGGAATGTAGGTGCCGGGATGGGCCACGACGACGGTGATGCCCTCGCGGGCATTGGGGGCGCCGCAGACGATCTGGGTCTCGCCCTGCCCGGTCGCGACCTGGCAGACGCGCAGGCGGTCGGCATCGGGGTGCTTTTCGGCCCGGAGCACCTTGCCGATGGTGAATTCCTCGAGCTTCACGGCCGGGTTCTCGACCCCTTCGACCTCGAGGCCGAGATCGGTCAGCGCGTGGAGGATGTCGTCGAGGGTCGCCTCGGTCTCGAGGTGGTCCTTGAGCCAGGAGAGGGTGAATTTCATCGCTTTGGGGCCTGTCCAGGGTCGCCGGTTGGGCCTGTCTCTAGCCCAAAGGCCGGGGCGGGGAAAGGGGCTGGGCGCGCGGGGGTCAGGCGGTCGCCACCGCCGGCAGCGCGGGGGGCAGTTCGGGGCCGGCCTCGACCGCGGCGCGGGCATTGGCGACGAGGTGATCCATGAACGCCTCGGCCGCGACCGAGAGATGCTTGCCGCGCGGATAGGCGACCTGCCATTGCCGCATCAGCGGGAAACCGGCAAGGTCCAGCACCTTGAGCACGCCGGTCTGCCCCTCCAGCGCGAGGGTGTCGCGCGACAGCATGGCAAGCCCCAGCCCGCCGATCACCGCCTGCTTGATCGCCTCGTTGCTGCCCAGTTCCATCCGCATCGGCAGCATCAGCCCGCGCGCGCGGAAGAAGCGTTCGGCGGCAAGCCTTGTGCCCGAGCCCGGTTCGCGCAGGATGAAGGTTTCCAGCGCCACCCGTTCGGGGGCGATGTTGCGCTCGGCGACCAGCGGGTGATCGTAGCGGGCGACCGCGACGATGGGGTTGTCGGCAATCGCGGTGGCGATCACGTCCAGCCCGTCGGGCACGGAGCCCAGAACGCAGAGATCGTCCTCGCTGGCGGCGAGCCGTTCCAGCATGGCCTGGCGGTTGGTGACGGTCAGCGCGACCTCGATGCCGGGATTGCGGGTGCAGAAATCGCCCAGCAGCCGGGGCATGAAATATTGCGCGGTGGACACGATGGCGAGGCGCAGCCGCCCCTCGCGCAGCCCGCGCATGTCGGCCAGCCGCATCTTCATCCGCTCCATCCCTTCGAGCGTCTCGCGCGCGCCTTCCAGCACGACGCGGCCCGCATCGGTCAGGAACATCCGCTTGCCCACCCGGTCGAGCAATACCATGCCCAGCCGGTCCTCGAGCTGGCGGACCTGGGCGAAGACGGCGGGCTGGGTCAGGTTCAGCTCCTCCGCGGCGCGGGTATAGCTTTCATGCCGGGCGACGGCCTGGAAGACGCGGAACTGGCGGATGGTGACGGGCATAGATCATAAGCTTTCGTCTATTCCATGAATAACAACTATTCATTTTTACATAGTCACACAAGCCGCCATAGTGCCCCGGACCCGACTCGGATCGGGGGAGACGGATCATTCGCGGAGGAGGCACCATGTCTGCCAAGAAATACGATGCCGGTGTGAAGGAATACCGGTCCACCTATTGGGAACCCGATTACAAAGTGAAGGACAGCGACGTTCTGGCCGTGTTCAAGGTGATCCCGCAGCCCGGCGTGGACCGCGAGGAAGCCGCCGCGGCGGTCGCGGCCGAAAGCTCGACCGGCACATGGACCACTGTCTGGACCGACCTTCTGACCGATCTGGACTATTACAAGGGCCGCGCCTACGCGATCGAGGACGTGCCCGGCAGCGATGACGCCTTCTATGCCTTCATCGCCTATCCGATGGACCTGTTCGAGGAAGGCTCGGTCGTCAACGTCTTCACCTCGATCGTGGGCAACGTGTTCGGCTTCAAGGCGGTGCGCTCGCTGCGCCTGGAGGACGTGCGCTTCCCGCTGTGGTTCGTGATGACCTGCTTCGGCCCGCCCCACGGCATCCAGGTCGAGCGCGACAAGCTGGACAAGTATGGCCGCCCGATGCTGGGCTGCACGATCAAGCCGAAACTGGGCCTGTCGGCCAAGAATTACGGCCGGGCCGTCTATGAATGCCTGCGCGGCGGTCTGGACTTCACCAAGGATGACGAGAACGTCAACAGCCAGCCCTTCATGCGCTGGCGCGACCGCTTCGATTTCTGCCAGGAAGCCATCGAGAAGGCCGAGATCGAGACCGGCGAGCGCAAGGGTCACTACATGAACGTGACCGCGCCGACCATGGAAGAGGTCTACAAGCGCGCCGAATACGCCAAGGAGATCGGCACGCCGATCATCATGTCGGACTACCTGACGCTGGGCTGGGCCGCGCATAACTCGCTGTCGAAATGGTGCCGGGACAACGGGCTGCTGCTGCATGTCCACCGCGCCATGCATGCGGTGATGGACCGCAACCCGAACCACGGGATCAACTTTCGCGTGCTGACCAAGCTGCTGCGCCTGCTGGGTGGCGACCACCTGCATTCGGGCACCGTCGTCGGCAAGCTGGAAGGCGACCGCGAGGCGACGCTGGGCTGGATCGACCTGATGCGCGACCGCTACATCAAGGAAGACCGTTCGCGCGGCATCTTCTTCGATCAGGACTGGGGCGGGATGCCGGGGCTGTTCCCGGTGGCCTCGGGCGGGATCCATGTCTGGCACATGCCGGCGCTGGTCTCGATCTTCGGCAACGACTCGGTGCTGCAATTCGGCGGCGGCACGCTGGGCCATCCCTGGGGCAACGCGGCCGGGGCCGCGGCCAACCGCGTGGCGCTGGAAGCCTGCGTGCAGGCCCGCAACGAGGGCCGCGAGATCGAGAAGGAAGGCAAGGACATCCTGATCGCCGCCGCCCAGCACAGCCCCGAACTGAAGATCGCCATGGAGACTTGGAAAGAGATCAAGTTCGAGTTCGACACCGTGGACAAGCTGGACACCCAGCACCGCTGATCGCCCGAAGGGAGAGAGAGAAATGAGCAAGGTTCAGGACTACAATTCGCGGCTGTCGGATCCCGCAAGCCGCAAGATGGGCACCTTTTCCTACCTGCCGCCGATGGATGACGCACAGATCCGCAAGCAGGTGGAATGGATCGTGAAGCATGGCTGGAACCCGGCCATCGAGCACACCGAGCCGGAATACGCGATGTCGAATTTCTGGTACATGTGGAAGCTGCCGATGTTCGGGGAAACCGATGTCGACGTGATCCTGGCCGAACTGAAGGCCTGCCACGAGGCGAACCCGGACAACCATGTCCGCCTGATCGGCTACAACAATTTCAGCCAGAGCCAGGGCGCCAACATGGTGGTCTATCGCGGCACGCCGGTCTGATGCACCCTTGCCCGCCGCGTGACCTGCGCGGCGGGCATCCCCCTGGGAGGCGAGTATGAAGGACATGATCGAACAGTACCGCGTGACGGCCGAACCCTATTACCGGCCCGTCGCAAACGAGGTCGAGATGTTCGAGGCGGCCTATGCCGCCAAGATGCCGGTGATGCTGAAAGGCCCCACGGGCTGCGGCAAGACCCGCTTTGTCGAGCACATGGCCTGGAAGCTGGGCAAGCCGCTGGTCACGGTGGCCTGCAACGAGGACATGACCGCCTCGGACATCGTGGGCCGGTTCCTGCTGGATGCCGATGGCACGCGCTGGCAGGACGGACCGCTGACCTTTGCCGCGCGGCACGGGGCGATCTGTTACCTGGACGAAATCGTCGAGGCCCGCCAGGACACGACCGTGGTGATCCACCCGCTGACCGACAACCGCCGCGTCCTTCCCCTTGAGAAGAAAGGGGAATTGCTGCGCGCGCATCCGGATTTCCACCTCGTCATCAGCTACAACCCGGGCTACCAGAGCCTGATGAAGGACCTGAAACAGTCCACCAAGCAACGCTTCGGCGCGCTGGATTTCAACTATCCCGCCCACGGGGTCGAGGTCGAGATCGTCGCCCATGAATCGGGTATCGAGGCGAAGGACGCCGACAAGCTGGTGTCGATCGCGGAACGCGCGCGCAACCTCAAGGGGCACGGGCTGGACGAGGGGATTTCCACGCGCATGCTGATCCATGCCGGGTCGCTGATGGCGCAGGGCATCCCGGCGGTGGCCGCCTGCCAGATGGCGCTTGTCCGTCCCATCACCGACGACCCGGACATGCGCGACGCGCTGGATGCGGCCGTCTCGACCTATTTCTAGGCCATGGCCACGCTCGCCGATTTCGCCGACCTGACCGCCGAGCTGGACGAGGCCCAGCGCGCGATCCTCGACCAGTGCTGGCCCGACGCGATCCGGGTGCTGTCGCCGCGGGGGCTGGACAACTGGCTGAAGGGGGCGGTGGCGCTGGGCCATATGGGGCGCGGCGATCATATCGTGCGCACCTGGATCGAGGTGGTCCCGACGCTCGCCCGCGACCTGGGCGAGGACATCATCCCCGATTTCGCCCAGACCCTGCTGGGCTTTGCCTCGCGCACCTCCGGCGCGGTGATCGAGCGGGTGATCGCGACCGCGCCCGTCGCCTCGCGCCGGTTGTCGGACCCGGACCTGTTCCGCGCCTATCTGCAATTGCTGAACCAGTTGCTTGCCCAGGCGCCGCGCGGGTTGCGCCCGATGCTGGAGCATCTGGAGGATTTGCTGGATGTGCTGACCCTTGGCGGGTTGCGCCGCTGGGCGAATTGGGGCGCGCAGGCGCATCGCACGAATTTCGAGGAACTCACGCGCTATTTCGGCCTTGAAAGCGCGGAATCGCAGGCCGTGCTGCAAAAGGAACGCAAGGGCACGCTGTTCGTCGATATCCACCGCCGGATCGGGATGTATCTGCGCGCACTCTGGGGACGGGATTTCCTGATGCGCCCCACCGCGGGCGATTTCGAAAGCCGCGAGGGGGCGCGCCCCTTCATCGCGGACTGGTTCCTGCACCTGCCGGATGCCTATGACGACTGGAACGGGGTTGCGGGGCTGGATCTGTACCGCGCCGCGGCCGCCCATGCCGCGGCTCATGTGGTTGCGACGACGGCCGCGATCCAGGGCGACGGGCTGAACGCGCTGCAACAGGCCTGTATCGGGCTGATCGAGGATGCGCGGGTGGAAATGCTGGCCATCGCGCGCTTTCCCCGCCTGCGCGATCTGTGGCGGCAGTTCCACGCGCCCACGGATGACGGGTCGATGGGCGCGCAGTTCGACCGGATCGCGCTGGCCCTGCTGGACCCCGATTGGCCGACCGAGGATCCGCTGGCACTCTGGGTGCGGGAGCGGATCCCCGGGGCCGAACTGTCGGATTCTAGCATGTCCCGCGATCTGGGGCTGGAGCTTGCCCATCGGCTGCGCGACCGGCCCTATTCCGCGTATCGCGACGTTCAGGGTGCGCCCTATCGCGACGACAACCGCTATGTCTGGGAATTCGAAGAAATCGACTGGGACAAGGGATTTGCGCAGGCCCCGGAACAGGTTCGCAAATATGTCTCGCTGATGGAGATGGTGAACGAGGTCGAGGTCGAGACCGCGGGCGAGGATGCACAGGAAATCTGGGTCGCCGAGAACGAGTTGTTCGACGATGACGGCATTTCCTTCAACGAGAAGGAGGGCAAGGAGCCCGTCGCGGCGCCGGTCTTCTATGACGAGTTCGACTATCAGATCCAGATGAACCGCCCGGCCTGGGCGACCGTTCTGGAAAAGCGCCCGCGGCTGGGCGATCCGTCCGAGATCGACGCGATCCTGGCCGAGAACCGCAAGCTGACCCAGCGGATGCGCCACCTGCTGGACGCGATGCAGCCGCAGGGCGTGCAGCGCATCCGCAAGCTGGAGGATGGCGACGAGATCGACATCAATGCCGCCTTGCAGGCGATGGTCGATATCCGCATGGGCCAGCAGCCCGATCCGCGGGTGATGATGCGTTCGGTGCGCAAGGTCCGCGACATTGCGGTGATGACGCTGCTGGACCTGTCGGAATCGACCAATGATCCGGTGGCGGGGCAGGATCAGACCGTGCTGGACCTGACCCGGTCCGCGACCGTGCTGCTGGCCGAAGCCATTCACAAGGTGGGCGATGCCTTTGCGCTGCACGGGTTCTGTTCGGACGGGCGGCACAATGTCTTCTACCAGCGCTACAAGGATTTCGATCAGCCTTGGGGCGAGATGCCCAAGGCGCGGCTGGCGGGGATGCGGGGGCAGTTGTCCACCCGCATGGGTGCCGCGATCCGCCATGCGGGCGCGCATCTGAACCGGGTGGCGGCCAACAAGAAGCTGATGCTGGTCATCACCGACGGGGCGCCGGCCGATATCGACGCGCGCGATCCGCAATATCTGCGCCAGGACGCCCGCGCCGCGGTGCAGGAGGTGGCGCGGATGGGCGTTATCCCGTTCTGCCTGACGCTCGATCCGCGCGCCGATCAGTATGTGGCGCAGATCTTCGGGCAGCGGAACTATCTGGTGCTTGAGAATGTCGAGCGCCTGCCCGAGCGTCTGCCGATGCTTTACGCCGGTCTGACAAGATAGACCCCGCCCCGGCGCATGGCCGGGACGGGGCGTCTTGTTCAGGACGTCCCGGCCGCGTGGGCCGGATGGGCCTTATTGCGCCAGCGTGGCGAGATAGGCGTAGACGTCGTAGGATTCCTGCTCGCGCCGGACCTGGTGGGTCATCGAACCGCGCGCGCGGGGGTCGTTGAGATATTCGCGCAGGAACGCGGTCGGGTTGGCCGCATAGGTCACGAACTGGTCCTCGGTCCAGACGAGGCCCGCAGCACCGGCCGCGGTCATCGAGGGCGAGTAGCGGAAGTCCTCGACCTGTCCGGCCTGACGGCCCGCGACGCCGTAGAGGTTGGGGCCGACCGCAAGGCCACGGCCCGCCAGCACCTCGCCCGCGGGATTGGTGACCGTGTGGCAGGTGGTGCACTGACGGAACGCCGCCTCGCCCGCGGCCGGATCGCCGCTGAAGGCTACGGTCATCGCCGCGGGGGTTTCCTCGGCGGCTTCTTCCGTGGCTTCCTCGGCGGCTTCCTCGGCGGGTGCCTCTTCCGCGGCTTCTTCGGTGGTTTCTTCCGCGGCGTCCTCGGCCGGGGCTTCTTCCGCGACTTCCTCGGTCACTTCCTCGGCGGGCGCTTCTTCAGTGGCTTCCTCGGTCGCCTCTTCGGCGGGCGCTTCTTCCGCGGCGGCTTCCTCGGTCGCTTCCTCGGCGGCTTCCTCGGCCGGGGCTTCTTCCGCGGCTTCCTCGGTCACCTCTTCGGCGGGCGCTTCCTCGGCGGCAGCCTCCTCGGTCGCTTCCTCGGCGGCTTCTTCGGCCGGGGCTTCTTCCGCGGCCTCTTCGGTCGCTTCTTCCGCGGGGGCTTCCTCGGCGGCCTCTTCGGCCGGCGCCTCTTCGGCGGCTTCTTCAGTCACCTCTTCCGCCGCCGCTTCTTCCGCGGGGGCCTCTTCCGCTGCTTCCTCGGCGGCTTCTTCGGTGGGCGCTTCCTCGGCGGCCTCTTCGGTGACGTCCTCGGTCACCGCTTCCTCGGCGGCCTCTTCCACGGCCTCATCGGCCTGGGCCGCGACGATCGCGGCGGACTGGCCGGCCAGGGCGGCGGCGCGGGCGGCGAGGTCGGCATATTCGGCGGCAAGCGCCGAGGCCTGTTCGGCGAGCGTCTGCGCGGTGGCGACGGCTTGCGGCGTGTCGACCGCGGGGGCCTCGACGGCGGTATCCTCGGCGACCGCTTCCTCGGCAGCCTCTTCCTCGGCAGCCTCTTCCACGGCGTCTTCGGCGGCCTCTTCGGCAACCTCTTCCTCGGCCGCGGCCTCTTCGGCGGCGTCCTCGGTGACCTCTTCGGCGGCGGTGTCTTCGGCGACGTCTTCGACAGCCTCTTCGACGGCGTCCTCTTCAGCAACTTCTTCGGCAGCGGCCTCTTCGGTGGCTACTTCCTCGGCGGCGTCTTCCTCGGCCACGGCCTCTTCGGCGACCGTTTCCTCGGCCGCGACTTCGGCCACGGCCTCGGCGGCGGGGGCCGGTTCCGGTTTCGGCGCGGAGCTGTAGTTCACGGCATAGACCGCCAGACCGATCGCCGGAGCGGCAACGATAAGCCGGATCAGGTTTTGAGAATTATTGGCCATCTTCCATCCTTTTTCTGTCCGCTGCCCCGGCATGACGCATATGCCCCGTGGCAGGACATCCTCCTGAGGGTTCCGGCGGGAGCCCCAGATACCTCCCGCGCCAGGCCATGAAGCATCCCTCCCCCCCGAAAGGACAAAGCCCCCGGGAAGGCGTAGGCGCTGCCGACCACGCGGAACAATAGCGCGCCCGAACGGTAATGACATCCAGAGTCGTCTCCCTGCGACGCTGATACGCGGCCCCGGCGCGTTGCGAGGGTCTGAAACCCGCCCCGGACTCCGGTGTCGGCGATCCGAGGCGTTTGGCACGGTCCCGAGAAGACGCAGACCGGCGATAAATACGAGTTGCCATGATCGCTCCGCGCGTTCCGCCTGATGGAACTGTGGCGCGCAATTCCCTGCATCCGGTCTCGTATCGACATCCGAACGGGCCATGCTGCGACACAATCGCGCGCTGGACCGGGATTAACCTTTCCGCAACCTCAGCGTGGCACCACGCCCCCGCAAGGACAGGAACCCGCCATGCCTTCATCGACAGGGACGCCATCGAGACCGTTTCTGGCCGGAATCTCGCTTGCTGCCGCCCTGCTTGCAGGCGGGACGCTTCGGGCCGAGGGCCTTCCCGAACGGCTGATCGTGGGCCCGCGCGCCTATCACGGGCCAGGTGACGGGGCGCTCGCCTTCGTAAGCAGCCTGCCGGGCTATCAGGATACCGGCCGCGACTCCGTGCCGACCGAAGTCGCGGCGCTGGGGCTGACCGCTGGCGCACGCGCGAACCGCAGCACGCTGAACTTTGGCTGGTGGCCCTTTCTGGTGCTTCGTGATGGTTGGCCCGTCGCCGTTGTCTCCGACCGGGATTCGGGCCTTGCACCTGACCTATTTCCCGAAAGCGCCATGCAGGGCGGCACGCAGGAAGATCCGGAGGTCACGCATCTAGCCTATCGCCGGACCGGCGACAGGATCACGGTCGAGGGGCGCAGGTTTCTGTCCAGAAAGGCGATGATCGAGCATGGCGGCATGCGCTTCCCCGGCCATGCGCTCGAGGAGGTCACGGGCGAGATCGGCTCCGGGCCGCAGGAAGGATGCTTCCGCCTGCGCACCGAAACGACCCGCCTGATCTATCGCGAGGGCATGACGCAGCCGGTAGCACACCACCGCGACAACCAGCCCTTTGCAAACCTGACCGTCTGCCTGTCGATCGTCGAGACCTCGGAACTGCCCGACGGGGTGCAGGCCCATCGCCTGCTGGCCCGGATGTCGGGCGAAAAGGGGCTGACGCCGCGCCGCGCGTCCGATCACGATGAACAACAGTGGCAGGGCTATCTCATCGGGTTCTCTCCGGCCGTCGCCGAGACGATCCCCGGGGACGGCCATCTTGTTGCGCGGGGCGATGCGGATTTCCGTGGGCGCGAGATTGTCGCCCGTGTGAACCGCTTCGCCGCCGAGATCGAACGCAGCATCGAGACCCATCGCTTCGTCCTAGCCGAAGGTCAGATCGTCAGCCTCAACGCCCTGCTGGCCGACCTCGATGCCGCGGGGATCGCCTGGCACTGGGCACGGCGGCCGACCGCAGCCGGGGTCGAGCGCTATCGCGCACTCGTCGAGGCCACGGAGCTTTACCGGCTTGCCCATCTCGACACCCAGGCCCGCGTGAACGATGTGCGCCAGCAACTCGAGATTCTGCGCACCACCTTCTCCGGAAATGTGGTGAAGGCGATGTTGCGCTCGGCCATCGACTGGATGAATATCGTGCCCACGGATCCGCTTTCCGGGCTGTCGGGCTATTCAGACCTGTCGGGTGGGCTGCTGCTGCCGCAGACCCTGATGGCTTGGCGCGAGAATGCGGCCCGGGACGGGTCGATCCTTGCCAGCCAGATCGCGGCGATCCGCCAGTTCGAGGCGCTGGAAGCCGCTCTGGAGACCCGGATGGACGAGATCGTGGCCGCACGCCGCGCGCTGTTCGAGCGCATCCATGCGAATGACGAGAAACGCGCGCTGGTACTGGATGCGGCCCTGCGCGCGCGATGAACGGAGGAGGCCCAGACATGCACCGCACGCTTCTTTCCGGCCTTTGCGCCCCCGGTCTTGCCCTGTGCCTGAGCGACGGCGCGGCTTTCGGCCAGCCGCTGGATCCGGGCTACCGGATCGGGATCACGGCAGGCGAGGTCTCTGTCACACTGAATGGCGAGAGCGTTTTCGAGATCCGGCAGGATCCGCTAGACCCGGTCTTCTCCCTGCACGGGCTGCGCGACGTCACCGGCAACGGCCATGTCGATCTGGCAGTGATCTGGCGCAGCGGGCGCAGCACCGCGCGCTTCGTTCTGTTGGAATTGCAGCCCGGGGGAGTTGTCATCCTTCACGAGGAGACCGGCATGACAGAGGCGATCCTCGGCATATATGGTGCGCTGACCGACGACCAACTCGGGGCGCTGGCGGGTCTTGCGCCGCACCATGGGGGGAGGGCGCTCGACGCACGGCCTGTTGAACAAAACCATTGAGGGATTCATCTCGTGCATCCAGCCTTGGGTGTTCAGTCCCGTCATCTAGTGGATCGGACTGACGATGAGACTGTCCTGTCGGATTCTGCAGTCATACCTTGCAGAGGTATTCGTAGGGCATTAGGCCGCTGAGGGCCTTGAACCTGCGTGTGAAGTTTTAGGCTGCGAGACAGTCATGGAGGTGCGCCCGCAGTTGATCGTGGCTGTCGTATCGGAAGCGTTTGACCGTGGCTTCTTTGATCGTGCGGTTCATCCGCTAGACCCGGCCGTTTGTCCAGGGGTGGTCAGGCTTGGTCAGCCGGTGCTAGATGCCGTTGGCCTCGCGGATCATATCGAACCGCATCTGCCGAGACCGGGCGGTGTTCCGTGGCGGGGCTGCTCTGCGAACTGGATGCCCCTCGCCATTGTCTCTCGGACCCATGATGCCCCAATGGCTCGACCGGTCAGGACCGCGTGGATGACCCCCGCGGCGTCAGCAGCGACCCGCGCGCGACCTGCGGGCCGCAAAACATGCTGGCAAGCGGCGTACGTCGGCAGAAGCTGAAAACGGACGCGTCAGGCCCGACGACATGGCCTTCATCCGCCGCTTCGTGCAGAAGCGCGCTACCGGCGGCAAGCCACGCGCGTCAAGCGGGACGTCGAGCGTCTCCCGCCCCAGACCACCGATATTCGACTTGCGCCCGATCGCGGCCGACGCTGTATCGACCGCGAAGGAAGTGCATCTGCTCTGACACGGATGGCGCGGCCCATATCTTACAGCTTCGCCTCGCGCAGCAGGGTCGGCAAATCGTTGTCAAACCGCCCGAAGGGCTTGACGAGATGCAGGTCGGAACTGTGAGCAAAAACGGAACATCTGGCACTTCTCTCCTTGACACAAGACAGCTCGCGCATTCCCGGGGGGTCTTTTACGCCCCACCGGTCGAGCATGACAATTCCTGTCAGCGGTCAGGGCAAGGCCGGAAAATCCGACCTCTGGTAGCTGGCGACGAGCGCTCGCAGGCCTTCGGGCGCCAGCACCTCAACGCGGTCGCCCCATTGGTAGAGATGCCAGGCCATTTCCAGCCATCCCGAGGCGTGGAAGCGAACGGTGAGCGCGCCGTCCAATTCCTCGGTCATCTCCTGCAAGGGGTGGAAGACGAATTCGCGGGCGACAGGGGCGGCCGAGGGGGCGAAGCGCCAGGCGACCTCGCCGAATTCGGCCTCGGCGTGGAACGAGCCGAAGGCGCAGGCGGCATGGGTATCGAGGTCGAACCCGGGATCACGCTGGAAGGATTGCGGCTCCAGCCGCGCGGCGCCGATGCGGTCCAGCCGGAAATGCCGTAACCGTGCGTCGCCGCCCTGTTCCCGTGCGACAAGATAGCGCCGGATGCCGAGCAGCAGGCCATAGGGCTCGACCAGGCGGTCGCGCGGGCCGTTGTCGCGCTCGCCGGCATAGGTGATTGTCAGCCTGTTCGGCGCTTTCAGGGCCTCGGCAATGGTGGCCAGGATGCGCGGATCGGTGCGCACCCGCGGCCCCGGGCGTGAGGCGAAGCCATGCGCCTCCAGCACCGCCTCGGCATCGGTCTCGGCGCGGCGGGCATGGGTGCCGGGCATGCAGGCCAGAAGCCGGTCGCGCAGCGATTCCAGAGCCTTAACCTCGTTGCTCGCGCCGTCGCGCTCCGCCCGGCGGATCGCCAGTTCGACCGCCGCCAGTTCGCTGTCACGGATCCCCTGCGACAGCATCAGGCGGGCGTCAGAGCCCCGGATTTTCCAGAACTTCCGCCGCGCCTCGTCCTGGCGGGTCTCGACGCCGGGAAACAGCGTTTCCAGCGCCCTGGTCATCCGCTGCGCGGTGCGTCGGTCGATGTCGAACGCCTCCTCGATGTCCTGAAGGCCCACGCCGAGATGGCGGGCGGCTGCCATCTCGGCGAGGCGAAGGAGGTCAGAGGCCTTGGCAAAGGAAGACATGGAGACATCCCATGACAGAAACTGACACCAGGGAAGCGTAGAAATTTAGATGCGGCCTGTCGATCTGATTCTGCCCTCGACAATTGTTATCAAGTAACGCGTTTCATGATGGTGAGGGCATTCGGCAGGTCGCACCGGGATTCGATCGGTGCGGTTGCCCGACCAGGAACTCCCGGCCCCGCCCGGGTCCACGGGAGAGCCGCTGAACGCTTTGACGTTATCATGCATCAAGATGCCGGGTCTTTCCGAAGGTGCCGCATCCGCGCACCAGTATGGTCCAAATCTCGAAAAGGTGAGCCGCAAGCCTGTCGCAATATCGATGAAGCCGCGAAGATGCCACGCCGTCTCGTAGGCGCAACACCGACGACAGCGGCCAGGCTCTGGCGCTTTTGTCCTTGTAGCCTGCATCGGCGAGGTTGTCCCGCTGTCGACCATCGTCGCAACCTCGTTCATGGGCACCATCGCCGGGGAGCCGAATTTAGACAATTTCGGCACGCAGAACTATCAGCCCACCTTCGCCACCGCAGCCATCGCCTCAACCGTGGCGGTGGTCGTGGCGCGCACCGTGGGTACCTTCGTCTTCGCCCTGTTCGAGCCGGACACGGCTCAGACCGGCATGGCGATGAGCGCGATCTCAATCACCAGACCGATCCTGCTGGCCATCGCCCTCTGGCTTGCCCGCCAGGGGGTGGAAACGCCTTTTCGGGTCAGGCGGCGACCGTTCTGTCAGGGTCGCTGCGGAGCGCCGTAAAGCTTCCTGTAATCCCATCCCAGAAGGTCGATTTCTTCGGCGCAAATCCGGGCAATGCGCGCGACCTGCGCAATGGTCAGGGCATGCGGGCTGTCCGCGCTGTCGCGGTGCCCGGCCTTTCGAAACGGTAGTTCCCCGGGCGACAGCGGAAGCGCCAAGTCGGAACACAGCCGCGCCAGACCACCACACAAATCGTTGTATCGGATGATCCGATCCACCGCGATACGCCCATCTATGGTGTAGAGCGCCATGTTGGAATATCCGCGGGTGGCCAGATCAGTCCCGTCGGCCTCGATCGCGTCGAGAAAGCCGTCGAAATCCGGCGCAGCGCCTCTGGCGTGCTGGCGCCAGCGCCAGAGCGAGATGATCCGGTCCCAGGGGTCGCGCTCGATGGCAAAACTGAAGTAACCGGTCCAGATCGCTTCGCCGACCGCCGCGCGCACCGCGCCTGCCTCCATATGCTCGCGAAACCGGGGGCCCGGCGGCCAGCCGAGGCCGTAGCGGCAGACCCGTTTAAGCCCCCTTTCCAGCCGCCCGAACCGCGTCACCGTGTTCGCGGTATCCCAGATTCCGACCGGCAGCGGCAGGTTCTCGGGCGCGGTGGTGATCCAGTCACCGGGGCGCAGCGCGCCGGAAAGCCATTTCTCGACCGAGGTGCCCGCGGTCTTGCGCGTCTTGAGAAAGATGTAGCCGTGGCTATGCGAAACGATGGTCACCCGCGTGCCCCCTGGGCCAGCGCCTCGCGGAGGATATCGTCAAGGATACCAGTCGCCGCGTCGATGTGGAACCTGCCCAGAAAGGTTCCGCGCGCCGCTGCGGTCATCTCGGCACGCGCTTTGGGATCGTCCAGAAGCGCTGCGATTGCGTCGGCCATGGCCTCAGCATCGCCCTGCGGCACCACCATTCCATCGGTTCCGGGGGAAAAGATGAACCGGGCGCCGACCGTGTCGGTCGTGACCACCGGCACACCGGCCTGCATCGCCTCGAGATAGATGAAACCGAAGGGTTCGAGGCGCGAGGGGCAGGCGAAGATGTCGATCTCGTCGAAGAAGGCGGTTTTTTCGGCATTGCTTATCCAACCGCGGAACTCGGCTGCGACGCCTTCGGCCTTGGCCAGCTTCTCCAAGGCGTCGCGTTCGCGCCCGCTGCCCCCCAGCAGCAGACGCACCGGCCGCCCGCGACGGGCCAGCACACCACAGGCGCGCAGCAACACGTCGAAACCCTTGCGCGGGACCATCCGGCCGAGACTGCCCACTACGGGCGGGTCGCCGGGCGCGCGTGAATGGAGTCGTGCCGCGCCGGTCAGAAAGTTCGGCAGCAGATGGACCCGCTCGGTCGGCATGCCCAGCCTCAGGATCAACGCGCGCATCTCGTCGCTGGTCGCGATCAGCCCGTCCGCCCCCAGAAGCCTCGAAACCGTGCGCTCGCGCGTGGCGCCGCAGCGGCTGAGCACCGGCATCTGCCCGCCCAGAGCGTGCAGCGCGGGGGCAAGGCCCTTGCTGGCGAAGGCCAACGCGATCTCGGCGCCGAATGCCTGCGCCGCGCGCCGGATTACCAGAGCCTGAATCCAGGTGAAAGGGCGCGGCTTCCTTGGCCAGCGAGTGGTGACGACCGACACACCCAGGCTGCCCAACTCGGCGACGAAGGGCGAACTGCCCAGCACGATTGCCAGAACGGCATGGCCAGCGCGGGTCAGCGCCGCGGCATAGGGCACAACGCTCTGCTGCAACCCGCCGCCGCCGCCGCCCGTCATCACCAACACGATCCGCATCAGCGGACCTTGCGCTTCAGCCGTACCAGCCAGCCATCCCCACGCGAGGCAGCCTTGTTGGCATGCGGAAAGGTGTGCCGGGGCACGGGGACGCCGAGGAAGGCGCAAAGCGGGTCCCAGCCTGCGCCGCCCACGATATCCAGCACCAGAAGCTTGCCGGGGCGATCCGCGAAATGGGCGCGCACCGCAGCCTCATGGCGTTGCATCGTGGCGATGTAATGCGCCTCGTTTCCCAACGGGCTGCCTCGACCTGGCCCGTAAATCAACTCGCGCATGGGCGTGGATTCCTCGCCGAAATAGCGCAGCTGCGAGGCGATCCACCCTTCGGGATCGCGCACAGTCAGGATAAATTTCGCCTCAGGCCACATGTCGTCCATCTCGCGAAAGACCAGCGGCCAGGGATTGTCCTGAAAGGCGTCATAACGGGTCGACAGGGCGCGCGCGTGATCCAGAAAGGTCCACGCGATGTCCTGGTCGTGGTTATGGTTCGGGCCGGTCACGCGATAGCCCAACTGCCTCAGCGCCCGCTTGAGCGAAGAGGTTGCGGTCTTGTGAAACCCGATGCCGAAAACCTTGTCCCTGCGGCGCCGCATCGGCCGCCTCCCTCTGGGTTTGCCGGGCATTGCTTTAGCGAATGCCGGGCCGCTTGGCCATAGCCGCCCGACCTGCCGCTACCCTTACAGGTCCGGGGAATAGCCCAGGCGCGTGAAATCCTCGGCGTAAAGGCGCGCGACGATCGCGCGCGCCTCGTCGGAATAGTGCGTGTCAAGGGTCGCGCCCGCATCGGTGCGCTTGCCCACCCGCTCGACCAGCGGCGGCGCATCCAACCCCCAGATGCGGCGTGCGATCAGCGCAAGATCGTCCTCCAGTGTCTCGACCCGGCCGATATGGTCGAACATCTCCAGCGGCAGCAGCAGTAGCTCGGTCTGCGGCGCCCAATGGGCATCGCGCCAAATCCCACCGCGGTCGAGAAATCGACAGAAGGTGGTGAAATCTGGGCGCGTATCGGGTGTAGCCCCCAGCATCGCGGCGAAGCGGCGCAACCTTACCGGATTGTTCGCCAGTTCGATCTTGGAACGATAGGCTGACAGAACGCGGGCATAGGGATTGCGCAGGATGGTGAACTTGAACACCGCCTCCGAGGCCAGTGCCTCGACATGGGCGCGGCTCATCAACTGCGGGCGCAGCATCCGACCCATGTCGCCCTTCCCGCGACTGGGCCGACAGTAGTCGGAATGGCTGGCCAGCATCCGCGCTACGGTCGAGTTCGCGGCCTTGGGGATACGGTTGAAGAAAAACCCGTCCTCGGGCGAGAAGGCGCCACGGTGTTCGATATGGAACAGACTGACCCGCCCGCGATAGGGATAGCGGCGGTAGAACGGATAAAGCGCACGGTACAGCGGCCGGGCCAGCCGATCGGACAGTTCTTGCGACGGATCGGTGCGATAGAGTTCCAAGGTCATGCCCCTTCCCCTTTGGCGGCGATCCGCGCCGCGGCGCGGATCGCCAGTTGGGCCGACAGCCGGGCTCGCCCGCGCACCGCATTGACATGGTTGATATCCATGAAATCGGCAGGACCCAGATCGAAATCGCGCCAGTCCAGCACCTCGATGCCCAGCCCATCCGTGATCTCGTCGAGCAGTTCGGCCAGACGGTCCGGACCCTCGGGCGGAGCAGCCTCGGCAATCATCGCGGGATCGGGCGGGTGGATATAGACGAGCAGTCTGTCACTGATGTCGGCCAGCATCCGCGCGCCATGAATCCAGTCGTCAAGCCGCGCCCGGTCGATGGTCAGCGCACCGTTGAAGGCGTCCGCCACCCCCCTATCTCTCGCGCGCGCCCAGTTCGGGCGGCGGCGTTCCACCGGCTGATCGGGATCGGCAAGCCAAGCCCCACGCGCCTCCAGCGACCAGTCGAATTCCGACGCCACCTGCGGCAGGGTCCGCCGCGTACCGGGGCGCAGGTCGCTCGGCGCCAGGTTCACGTCACCCGCAGGCGGATCTGTCGAGATGTGCAGCGGGTCAAGTTCCCACAGACACAGGCGCAATCGCATGCCCCGTACCCGGCATTCATCGCGGATGAAGCGCGCGACCAGCGCCAGACCCTTGGGCGAGACCGCGGGTAGCCCGGCATTGACGGCCAATATCGGTCCGTCGGGCCGAGGCCAGGCGCGTTCGAACGCCTGCGGATCAAAGGATCGGAACACGCCCGACGAGCCGACAGCGACCACCAGATGGGCATCGGCACGGTCCAGAAGACGCGGGAACCGCTCGGCGAACTGATTGGTGCGGATCAGCCTGACCCTGGGTTTGCGCACGAGCAGCGAAAAGCGCGCCACCAGCGTGCGCATCCAGGCGCCGAGGCACGCGCCCGGCCCGGTCCCGCGGGCGTGTCGGCGCAAAAGCTGCACGATGTCGGCAAAGGACATCTCGGCCAGACGCACCACACCATCCTGATCCAGCTTCAGCCCGAAACGATCCTCCAGCAGGATGGTGAAGGCGATGAAGGCCAGCGAATCCATGCCCCCTTCCAGCAGGCTGTCGGCCGACATCGCTCGCGCGGGCGAGATCGCGGGCGCAGCGGTGCGCACCGCATCCAGCAGGGCCGCCGCGACCGGATCTTCCGGCACTTCCCCCTCGGGCAGCGCCTGATCTGCCGCGATTTCGGCGGCCAACGCCTTGCGGTCGAGCTTGCCGCTGGCGTTGCGTGGAAAGGCCGGGCGCGCGACCACCTCGGCGGGGCGCATGTAGTCGGGCAAGTCCGCGACCAGCCGCTCCATCACGCGGTCAGTGTCGTATGGCCCCTCGACCGCACCGATCAGTGCGCGGGTCCCTGCCCCGCCACCCGGCCAAGGCAGCACCGCCACATGCGCCCCATCGGTGGCGCGACGTAGCGCGGCCTCGACCTCGCCCAGTTCGATCCGGTGGCCGCGCAGCTTGATCTGCGAATCCTCGCGCCCCAGGAACACCACATGCCCGTCCGCCCGCATCAGCGCCCGGTCGCCGGTGCGATAGGCGCGCGTGCCATCGTCAAGCGTGACAAAGGCCGCCCGTGTGCGGCCCGGATCGTTCAGATAGCCCTGCGCAAGTTGCCGTCCGGTAATGTATAGGTCTCCCGCATGACCAGACGGGAGCGGGCGGCGGGTGGTGTCCAGCACCCGTAGACCTGATCCCGGGAAGGCCCGGCCGATCGGCACCGTCTCTCCCCCGACCGGCGCCTCGCCCAGAACGAAGCGCGCGCAGGCAATGGTGGCCTCGGTCGGGCCATACCAGTTCTCGACCGAGGCATTCGGGGCGGCGGCGCGCCATTCCGCGGCCAGATGCGCAGGCAGAGGCTCGCCGCAGAACAGCACCGAGCGCAACGACGTAAAGGCGCCGGGTTCCAGCGCGCCCTGCATCCGCATCTGAAAGCCCAATGTGGGAACCGAGAACCAGCAGGTTATCGCCGCCTCGCGCAACCAGTCGCCGATCCGGTTGAAATCCCGATCGGACGGCACGACCAGCGTGGCGCCACGGCTGAAGGCGACAAGGACATCATGAATTGCGAGATCGAAATTCAGGTCGAATGTCTGGGAATGGCGGTCGCCGGGGCGGGCCGGAAACACCGTTTCCGTGGCGTCCAGATAGGCTGCCAGATTGGCCCACGAGACCGCCACCCCCTTGGGTGTGCCGGTGCTGCCCGAGGTGAAAAGGATATAGGCCAGCGCCTCTGGTTCCACCTCTGGCAGGCGGGGCAGGACGTCGGATGTGGCGTCCGCGTAATCGACCGGGCGCTCGCCGCAGGCGATGATCTCGGGCCGGGCCGGGCTTTTGGACAGGTGAGCCAGGATCGAGTCGAGCCGGTCCGCAGCCAGATCGCCGCAGATCACCCGGCCCGCGCCCGACAACTCCAGCACCCGCGCGCTGCGTGCCGCCGGGTGGGCGACGTTCAGCGGCACGAAGGCGTGGCCGCAAAGATGGGCAGCCAGGATGCCGATAAAGGCGGATGCCTCGCGCTGCACCATCACCGCGGTCACAGGTTGGGACTCCCCCGGCGCGGATTGCGGCAGCCGGGCGGCCAGTTGCGCTACCGCCGCACCGAGTTGGCCATAGCTCCAGACATGGCCAGCCACTTCTAGCGCTGGGACAGTTGAACTCTGGCACAGGTGCCCGCGCAAACGCGTGGCAATGTGGCTGATCGGGGCGGGGTCCATCGCGCCCTAGCCCTGTCCTTGCCCCGGCATCACCGGTCGGGCCTCGCGGTCGAGGCGATCGGTCAGCCGCGTGTTGTCGTTCTTGTAGCGAGCGCGCAACTGCTTGTTGAAAAGCCGTTCGATCGGTTCACTCAGCATCGGACGCAGGGCGCGCCACGGGCGGCGGCGACTTTTGCGGGGAAAGTCGCTGTCATAACCCAGCCGGTCCATCAGATCGCCCAGATAGGCCTCGGTCACTTGGATTTCACCCCGGGAAAGGATCTTGCGGTATTTCGCGAAATTACCCTGCATCAGTGGCCGTGCCACATTCTCGCGCGGGCCGCCAGGCACCGCCAGACGGGCCGCTGCCTCGCTGTTGTGAAATTCCAGCATTCCCGGCTCAAAGGGCAGGCCCAGAAAGCGGCAGACACGGCGCAAGCTGGGCTCGGGCGCGGCCAGAAGATCCTCGTAGCGCAACAGTGTGACCCGTTCGGACCCAAGTAGCGATAGCGCCCACAGCCCGTTTTCCTGATCCTCGCGCCAGACCCGCAGCGCCTCGCGCAGCGAGCCAAACTTGTTGCCCATCATACCCTTGCCGCGCGCCTTGGCCGAGGCCAGAAAATCGCGCGGATCGCGAACCTGAAAGACATATTGCGCATCCGGAAAGCACGCGACAAGGAAAGGTAACAGTCGGTGGATGTTGTTTTCCTTGACGAAGGCGCGCTTGCCTCGGGCTTCTGGCGGCATCTCTTGCCAGATGAAGCGGGCAATGGCAGCGGGGTCGACGATTGCCTGCGCGGCCAGCCGGAGGCGCAGCCGCTCGGCCTCATCCGCGCCGCGATATCGCGCCACCTGCGCCGCGGCGCGTTCGCACAGGATGGGCCAGGCAGGCGCGTCGATGCCGCCTGCCAGCGTGTCGCGCAGGTTCAGAAGAAGATCGCGGCCCAGATGGTAGGGTGGATGGGCGTAGACGCTGCCATGCGCCCCCATGATGAGGCTGGTCAGGTTCGAGCCCGAGCGTTCCGAGCAGATCAGGAAGATCGGCGCGGGGACATGGGGCGGACTTGCGATCATCGGCGTCTTGCGCTTTCTCGGGCGATGGGTTTCGATTAAGTCTCGTCCATAAGGGAAGAGCCGCCCCCGCGCCAGCATTCGAACGGGCGCGCCGGGGTGAAACATGGCTGTGAGGTCAGGGTGACACGTATTCTCGCCATTTCGGGCAGTGGGCGATCGGGCAGCACGCTCCTCTCGCTCTTGCTGTCGCAAGGGGCTGGGGTATTCAATCTGGGCCAGTTGCGCCATCTGCCGACCGCCTGGCGCGATGCAACGCCGTGCAGTTGCGGTCGGTCGGTGCGGGACTGTGCCGTCCACGCCCCTGTCATTGCCGCCGCCTTCGGCGCTGCGCCCGAGCTCCGGCTTGTGGCATTTGCCGAGAATGCACGGCGGTTCCAGCGGCACGCCGAGCGGCTGCGCGACTGGCATGCGCCCGGCCCCCGAGAGATGTTGCGCGAGCGGCACACGGCCTTTCTGACCCAGCTGAAAGCCCTGCTGGCCGCAATTGCTGCGACCACCGGGGCGGAATGCCTGATCGATAGTTCGAAGACACCCGAGATGGCGCTGGCTTTCGCGCTGGTCATGGACGACGATCTGCTGGTGTTGAATCTCGTGCGCGACCCCCGCGCGGTGTCGGTCAGTTGGAACCTCAAGAAGGGCAACCGCCGCGGCACCTGGTCGAACAGCCGCAAATGGCTGGAGCGGCAAGACCGGCTGGGCCGCTGGGGGCCGCATCTGGGCGCGCGGTTCCGCGTACTGCGCTACGAGGACTTCGCCGCCGGGCCGCAGGCCGAGGTGGCGGCGCTGCATGACTGGATGGGCCAGCCCATGCCCGAAGCGCTGTTCGAGACGCCGGTGCGAGCGCGGCTTTCCTGGGAGCGCCAGCATCTGTATCCGCCTGCAAACGAACGCGTTCTGGCCGAACGCAGGACGCAGGTCAACATCCGCCCGAGCATGGGATGGACCGATCCACGGCACCGCTGGGAACACCGAATTGCGCTTTGGGCCACGCAACCGCTGGCCCGTCGCCTCTACCCCGCCGAATGATGGCGCAAGTCCGCGGGACCCGCGCCGCCTCGCGCGGCTATCTCGGCTACAGGGGGCGTTGTTGTATAACTCGTGCCGTGAAGGATTCACATCACGAATCGGCGTTGTTGCGCAGCTCACGCCTGAGGCGTGACTTCCCCTTTCCCCTTTGATTTCAGGCCACAGGAATGATCTCGGACGTTCCGAGGGCCGAGAAGCGGTTCAGCAATGCTATGCGGATCACCACCTTTCCCTTGAGCGCGATCAGGCCGAGCGCTTCGATCGCGGCCTCCAGTTCCGAGCCCCGATCGGTCGGCACGCTGGCCAGCGTCAGGCGCAGCCGCGCCGCGTAGGCCGAGACCATCATCCGGGTCCGCACGCTCTCGCCCGCATCGCGGGCACCGCGCA
>NZ_SLVM01000014.1 GCF_004339675.1 Rhodovulum steppense | reverse complement strand
CTGCGACAGGGCGCGGCTCATGCGTCCCCCCATCGGGCGGGCGAGGGCCGGTAGGGGGCGCGCTTCAGCCAGGAGCGCACGGCCGTGTCGCTGGCGTGCAGCGTGCGGGCAATGTCGGCGACCGGGCACCCCTCATGCGCGAGGCAGGCAGCCAGCCAGGGCTTGGCCAGCGGCACGCGGCGGGGAAGTTCGGCCGCGCCCAGCGCGCGGGCGAGGTCCACCCCGACGAGTTGCACCACGCGCGCGCGCTCGGTCGGGTGCGCGGCCATGTAGAGGTCGGCCCCGCCAAAGGTCAGCAGGAAGTGCACCGCCAGCGCCGAGCCGAGGATATCGACATAGGGGGCGATAAGGGCGGGCGCCCTTGGATAGGTCCAGCCGTTCTTCTGGACGCGGCCCCAGCGGTCCACCGCAACCGGGCTGTAGATCAGCCCGGACAGGTAGAGCTGTCGCGCCGTCGCCTTGCGCGTCACCCGCGCGGCCAGCCCGTCGCGGAACACCTGGTCATGGGAGCGGCCCTGCGCCGCCCCGGCTCGCGGTTGTGCCGCGCGATCTCGCGGCGGATTGCCGCCTCGGCATCCGCCACCGGCATCGGCACCACGGTCGGGGAAGGCGAGCTTCCCGGCGCGTGCCCGGCATATGCCCCCTTGAACTCGGGTCGGCCACGCCCAGCCCCTGCGCCGGGCAACGTCGCGTGTGTCTTTCCACGCCTGCCGGAGCGGCCGCTCGCCGTTGGCTTTCTTCGATGCGGTCGGGAAGAACCGCCACGCCTCGGCCGAGACCTCGGCCGAGGCCGCCTTGCCCTTGTAGCCCGGCACCAGCGCCGGGGCAGAGTTGATCGGGTCCACCCCTTTGACGGCCGTCAGACGCCGCTTCATCGGGGAACCGCTCGGACATGAGGCCCGCCGCCCTTTCGGGGCGATGCCATTCCGGATCAGCGAGACCAGGAGCCGCGCCATCGCCGCCTTCCGCTCGGCCCGCCCGCGCAGCGAGGGCGACGCCTCCATGAACGCCGCATGCGCCGCCTCGTCATAGGTGCCGGGCTCAAGGTGCAGATCGCCGCAGGTCTTGCGCAGCCGGGCCAGCCGCTCGGGCTCGGGGAGGTCGGACAACCGAACCGCGTGCGGCTTGCGCCCATCGCCTTCAACGACGTGAATGGCAATTCCCCGTTTCCGGAACCAACGGTCGGCCGGGATTCGATGCGCCGGAATGCGGCCAGGCCCAAGGGCGGCAGGCACCGGAATTGCGGTCATTCCCGCACTCCCGCCGCGGCAAGGACGCGCTCCACGACCTGTTTGGCTTTCGGGCCGGTCCACTGGCCCGGCAGGGCCTTGTCGACATTCTGCCGCGCCAATCCTTGGCTCGCACTCCATGCGGTCAGGCTGGACCCCTTGGCGATGAAGCCCGCCCTGATCCGCCCATGGCGCATCTTCAGGTGAGCGGGCATGCTCTTTACATCGGCCATGACAGGCGGCGCCTTTACTCTGCATGCAAAGAATGCACGCTGCATACAAGGAGGCCAGGAGGCTTCACGCAAAGCGCGGTGGATGCCACGATTGCGGGACTTCGCGCGGCGGCGAATGCGAAGAACGAAGCCGAGCTGGCCAGGATGCCCGGTATCGACCAGAGCACGATATCGTCGTGGCGCTCGCGTGGGCGGGTGCCGCAGTGCTTCGTCAAGATGCTTGAGGCGGGCGATAAGGGGCCGGGATCGGCAACGCCTCAAGTCTGGGGGGAGTTGCAGGACAGGGCCGCATCGGTCGCGCTCGTGCGCTTCACCCTTCTTCGGCAGGAGCTGGCCCGCAGCCACGATGTTGACCGCGCGCTCGCGGTGTTCCTCGATATGCGGCCGTTCCGGCCGGTCCTTCATCGAGCCGTCCACGAGCTTCGCTTGAAGATGGAGGCACTTCCTGTGGACCTGGCCGCCGCCCAGGCGCTGATCATGCAGGAGGACCTGCGCGCCCCCGACGCCACGGCGCGTTGAGGATCAGCTGGCCCAGGACTTCGCTGACAACCCGTGGCTTGGTGACTGGCAATAGATCGTGCGTCATGCGCGTTTTTGCGCATGATCCCTGCAAGACCCCATTGCTTTCATTGGGTTTTTCTACTGCAAGATTGCGCGTTTCGCCCCGTCCCCGGCCCCGATCCCGCCCAGCGGCATCAAACCTTGCGACCCAGCCCCATCACAACCCACTGAAAAGGCGTGCCATCTTTTCGCCCCGGCATCAAACCACCTGAACCGCGTCACGGGGGGCGGCCCCCCCTGCGCCGGGTCGCCTTGCGCAGCAAGGCGAAACCCGTCACCGCAAAGGTCCCGCGCGGCTCGGCCGTTGCGGCCGCGCCGCTTTGGGTCTAGACCCGGACCGCCAGACAGCGGAGGGTTTGACGTGACACGGGTACTCGAGGCGGGCCGCGCCGGCGCTGCGAAGGACGAGGCGGATCGGCTGGTGATCTTCCTGCATGGCTATGGCGCCAACGGGGCCGATCTTCTGGGCCTTGCCGAGCCGCTTGCGCCGCACATGCCGCGCACCGCCTTCCTCGCCCCCGATGCGCCGGAAAGCTGCGCGGGCGTGCCCTTCGGCCATCAATGGTTCCCGATCCCCTGGATCGACGGCTCGACCGAGGAACAGAGCCGCGAGGGCATGCTGCGCGCGGCGGACGACCTGAACGCCTGGCTCGATTCGGTAGCGCGGGACGAGGGGATCGGGCCGCGCCAGACGGTTCTGTTCGGCTTTTCGCAGGGCACGATGATGGCGCTGCATGTGGGCGCGCGCCGTGCGCCGCCCTGTGCCGGGATCGTGGGTTTCTCGGGTCGGCTGCTGGCGCCGGAATTGCTGGAGGACGAGATGGTGGCCCGCCCGCCGGTGCTGCTGGTGCATGGCGATGCCGATGACGTGGTCCCGATCGAGGCGCTTCCCGAGGCGGGCAATGCGCTGAGCGCGGCCGGGTTCGACGTATTTGCCCATGTGATGAAGGGCACCGGCCACGGCATCGCCCCCGACGGGCTGAGCGTGGCGCTGGCCTTCATGCGCGACCGGCTGATGATCGACCCGGGCTGAGCGCGGGCAGATCCGCCTTGAACCCGGTCGCGCTTTGGGCGGAAATCGCGGCTACGTTGCGTCGCGACCCGGAGCCTGACCGATGCCCCACGATCACCATGGACACGCTCATCTCGACCCGACCAGCGGCGACCGGCGGGTGGCGCTGGCGATCTGGGCGAACGGTCTTCTGACGCTGGCGCAGATCGTGGGCGGGATCGTCTCGGGCAGCCTCGCGCTGATCGCGGATGCGGTGCACAATTTCTCGGACATGGCGGCGCTGGTGATCGCCTTTGCCGCGCGCAAGCTCGCGCGACGTCCGGCCGATGCGGCGATGACCTTCGGCTATGGCCGGATCGAGATCGTCGCCGCGCTTATCAACTATACCACGCTGATCCTGGTGGGCCTGTTCCTGATCTACGAGGGCGTGATGCGCCTTTTCGACCCGCCCGAGATCGGCGGCTGGATCGTAGTGATCGTGGCCGGGGTGGCGCTGGCGGTCGATGCGCTGACCGCGGCGCTGACCTTCTCGATGCAGCGCCACAGCGTCAATATCCGCGCGCTCTTCCTGCACAACCTGACCGATGCGCTGGCCTCGATCGCGGTGATCCTGGGCGGTGTGCTGATCCTGCTTTACGACTGGCGCATCGTCGATCCGCTTGTGACCATCGGCATCGCGCTCTACATCCTGTGGCTGGCGCTGCGCGAGATCGGCGGGCCGATCCGCATGCTGATGCTGGGCAGCCCCGATCATATAGACAATGCCGAAGTGTTCGCCGCGATGCGCGGCATCGCGGGGGTGGCCGGGCTGCACCATGTCCATCTGTGGCAGATGCAGGAGCATGAGGTGGGGCTCGATTGCCATGTGGTGCTGACCGCATCGGGCTGGGCCGCGCAAGAGGAGGTCCGGGCCGAGATCAAGCGGCTGCTCGCGGCGCGGTTCGGGATCGGCCATTCCACGCTGGAATTCGAGCATGCGGACCGCGCCAATGGCGCCGCCGCCACCTATGGCTGCGCCGATTGCAGCGCAGGCGGGGGCTGAGCGCGCTCAGGCGTTCAGCAGCCGGTCGGCGATCACCGCGGCCGAGGTTCGGTTGTCCACGCCCATCTTGTGGAACACCTGTTCCAGGTGCTTGTTCACCGTGCGCGCGCTGAGATCCAGGATCTCGGCGATGTCGCGATTGGTCTTGCCGCGGGTCAGCCAGAACAGCACCTCGGCCTCTCGGTCGGTCAGGCCGAAGGCCTGCGCCAGTTGCGCCTCGTTCTCGCCCTCGCCATGGCGGCGGATGCGCACCATCACCTCGCCGGGATTCTGGCCCAGATAGCGCAGCGCGAGCCCCGCGCCCGCAAAGGGCGGCGCGCTGGAGATCGGCTGTTCGGCCAGCCCCGCCAGCCAGCGCGCCAGCGCGGGCAGGGCACGGCCCTCGGCCACCAGCGCGCGGCCCTCGGGGCTTTCCAGCAGCGCCAGCGCCCCGGGCGAGCCCCAGGCCAGCCGCCCGTCCGGCGCAAAGGCCAGCACGCTCTGGCCCGCCTGTTCCAGCGCGGATCGGGCCGAGGCGACGGCGCGGGCGTTCAGCACATGGGTGATGATCCGCGCGATCAGCTCGTCCACCACCACGGGCTTGGTGATGTAATCCACCCCGCCCGCGCGCAGCCCGTTCAGGATATGTTCGGACTCCGTCAGCCCGGTCATGAAGATCACCGGCGCAGGTTCGGGCCGCGGCCCGGATTTCAGGATGCGGCAGGTCTCGAACCCGTCCATGCCGGGCATCATCGCATCCATCAGGATCACGTCGGGCCGCACCCGGCGCGCCAGCTCGATCCCCTCGGGCCCCGAGCGCGCGACCAGCACCGTCATGCCGTTATCCTCCAGCGCCGCCGAGATCAGCCCCAGCGTCTCGGGCGCGTCGTCGATCACCAGCGCGATCGAGCGGGCGGGCAGGACCGGGGGATAGGTCTCAGGCAGCATCGCGGGTCATCTCCTTGAGCAGGCGCACGATCCCGGCCATGTCGAACTCGGCCAGCCGGTCGCGCAGCCGCGCCAGCGTCGCGGCATCGAGCAGGCCCGCCGCTTCCAGCGCGTCAAGCTCGCGGCGCACGCCCGCGGCATGGCCGATCCCGGCCAGCCCCTGCAACCGCGTCAGCGTCTCGGGCGCGATGTCGGGCAGCGCGGCGGCCTCGGGCGCGGTCTCGGCCGCGTGGCGGTCCTCGAAGACCAGGTCGATCTTCATCAGGTCCGCCAGCCGCACCAGCACGTCGCGCAGCGAATAGGGCTTGACCACGAAGGCATCGTAAAGCCCCTCGCGGTCGACCGGCATCCGCGCCTCCAGCGCGTGGCCGGTCACCATCACGATGGGCGTGGCGCGGTGGTCGGGCCGCGCGCGCAGGCGCTGCGCCAGTTGCCAGCCATCCATCCCCGGCATGTCGATGTCCAGCAGGAACAGGTCCGGCGCGCAATCGTCCAGGATGCCCAGCGCGGTTTCTGCATCGGGCACGGTCTGCACCAGGAACCCCATCGGCCGCAGCACGGTATCGAGTAGCCGCAGATGGTCCAGATCGTCATCGACCGCCATGATCGTCCGGCGCGGCCCCAGATAGCCGCGCGCCTTCAGTCGCTCGGGCGCGGGCGAGGCGGCGCGGGGCTGGTCGGCCTCGGGCAGGACCGAGGGCAGCATCAGCCGGACGCGAAAGGTCGTGCCCTCGCCCGGGGCGCTGTCCACGGTGATCTCGCCGCCCAGGATCTCGACCAGCAGCCGCGTGATCGTCAGCCCCAGCCCCGAGCCCGAGCTGCCGCCCTTGGGCGAGAGCCGCTCGAACGGCTTCCAGATCCGCTCGAACTGGTCGGGCGCGATGCCGATGCCGGTATCGCTGACCTCGATCACCGCAACCTCGTTGCGATAGCGCACGCTCAGTGCGACCGAGCCGCGCTCGGTATAGGCGATGGCGTTGGACAGCAGGTTGATCAGGATCTGGCGCAGCCGCTTCTCGTCGAAATCGACCCATTCGGGCAGGTTGTCGGCAGTGCGGATGCCGAAATCCAGCCCCTTCTCGCGGGCCGGCCCCTCGAAGATCGCCGCGATCTGGCGCAACAGCATCGGCAGGTTGATCCGGTCGCGATGAATCTCCAGCCGCCCGGCCTCGATCTTCGAGATGTCCAGCAGGTTCTCGATCAGCCCCGCCAGGTGCTCGGACCCGCGCCGGATCGTGCGCACCGCGTCGCGCCGTGCCGCGGGGATGTCGGCAGAGTTCTCCAGCACCTGGGCAAAGCCGTAGATCGCGTTCAGCGGCGTGCGCAATTCATGGCTGATCCCGGCCATGTAGCGCGTCTTGGCCAGGTTCGCGGCCTCGGCCTTGTCCTTTTCCTTCTGCAATTGCGCGTCCGTGCGCTCATGCGCGCGGATCTCGCGCAAAAGCCGCTGGGTCTGCAGGTCGGCCTCGTCGCGGGCCTTGTTCTGGCTTTCGATGGCCAGGATCAGCGTCCAGGCGATCACCCCGATCACCACAAGCGCGGTGCAGAAGATCACCGTCAGCACCGCGTCCAGGTCGGGGCTGCCCGCATGGGCCCGGACCAGAAGCAGAAGCCCCCCGATGATCGCCGCCGGAATCGCGGTGCCGATCACGAAGACCGACAGCCGCGACATCAGCGCCCGTGCCACCGGATCGGGCAGGGCGGCATGCAGCATCCGCACCACCATCGCGTCGAACCGGCCATGCGGCTTGCAGCCGTCCCGGCAGGAACTGTCCAGCGTGCAGCACAGCGAACAGATCGGCCCGGCATAGAACGGGCAATGGGTCATGTCCTCGGCATCGAAGCGGTATTCGCAGATCGAGCACGCACAGGTCGCCCCGGCCTCGTGCCGACGACCCGTCGTCTCGGGCAGGGGGCGGGCGATGTAGAACCGCCCCCCCGTGGCCCAGGCGATCACCGGCGCCATGGCAAAGGCGGTGAACAGCGCGATGAAGGCCGACAGCGCCTCGGCCGTCTCGCCCATCAGCCCGCCATGGGCGACAAAGGCGATCACCACCGCGCCGCCCATCGCCCCCATGCCGACCGGGTTGATGTCGTAAAGATGCGCGCGGCGGAACTCGATCCCCCGCGGGCTCAGGCCCAGCGGCTTGTTGACCACCAGATCCGCGGTCAGCGCCCCGATCCAGGCCAGCGCGACATGGGAATAGAGGCCAAGGATATGCTCCAGCGCCCCGAACACGCCCAGTTCCATCAGCATCAGCGCGATGGCGACGTTGAACACCAGCCAAACCACGCGGCCCGGATGGGAATGGGTCAGCCGCGAGAAGAAGTTCGACCAGGCGATCGACCCCGCATAGGCATTGGTCACGTTGATCTTGAGCTGGCTCAGGATCACGAAGGCCCCGGTCAGCGCCAGCGCCAGCGCGGGCGAGGCCAGCACCTGTTCGAAGGCGGTCAGATACATCCGCGTCGGATCGGTCGCGTCCTTCGCGGGCACGCCCGCGGCGACCACCAGCGTCACCAGGAACGAGCCCGCCAGCATCTTGGCCACCCCGAGGATCGACCAGCCCGGCCCCGCGGCCAGCAGCGCCGCCCACCATTTGCGCCGCTCGGCCCGGGTCTTCGGCTCGGGCAGGAAGCGCAGGAAATCCACCTGCTCGCCGATCTGCGCGATCAGCGACAGCGCCACGCCCGAGGCCGCGCCGATCATCAGGATGGTGGCGCCGTCCTTGCCATGGACGCCGTCGAACCCGGTCCAGACGCCCAGATCCGTCCCCGCCCAGGCCAGAAAGGCAAAGGGCATCAGGTGCAGAACGATCCAGAACGGCTGGGTCCAGGTCTGGAAGACCGAGATCTTGGAAAACCCGTTCACCACCAGCGGGATCACGATCAGCGCCGACAGGATGTAGCCGACCGAAACGGGTATCCCGAAACACAGATCCAGCGCCAGCGCCAGGATCGCGGCCTCGAGCGCGAAGAAGATGAAGGTGAAGCTGGCATAGATCAGCGAGGTCACCGTCGAGCCGATATAGCCGAACCCCGCGCCGCGGGTCAGCAGGTCGATATCGACCCCGTAGCGCGCGGCGTAATAGCTGATCGGCAGGCCGGTCAGGAACAGCACCGCGCCCACCAGCATGATCGCGATGATCGCCGCGTCAAAGCCGTAGGTCAGCGTGATCGCGCCGCCGATCGCCTCCAGCGCCAGGAACGAGATCGAGCCGAGCGCCGTGTTCGCGACGCGCGCGTGGCTCCAGCGCCGCGCGCGGCGCGCGGTGAAGCGCAGCGCGAAATCCTCCATCGTCTCGTTGGCGACCCAGCGGTTATAGCTGCGCCGCCCGCCGGTCGCGCTGAACGGAACCTGCATGTTCCCTGTCATTCCATCGTTCCCCGACCGCCCGGGCATCGCCCGGCGGCCACCCACCGCAAGGGATGATAGGTGGAAAAACGCGCAGTCCCATACGTCATTCGACGTATACTGCGCCGCGGCATTCTCTGCGAGCCTTCAGGTCACGGGCGGGGATCACACCCGCCGCTCTCCCACACACGGACCAGTCTGACCTGACAAGGAGGCGAGATGACCGATTTTTCCAAACCCAAGACGCCGGGCATGAGCCGGCGCGCCGTTCTGGCCGGCGGTGCCGCGCTGACCGCGTCGCTGTTCGCACCCAGGGGGCTGCGCGCCCAGGACTTCCCGACCGCGGCGGTCAACACCACCGGTCTGGCCGTCACCGACAGCACGGTGACCATCGGCATCCTGCATTCGGTGACCGGCACCATGGCGATCTCGGAAACCGGCTCGGTCCAGGCCGAGAAGCTGGCCATCGAGCAGATCAACGCGATGGGCGGCGTGCTCGGCCGCAAGATCCAGTTCATCCAGGAAGACGGCGCCTCGGACTGGCCGACCTTTGCCGAAAAGGCGCGCAAGCTTCTGGTCAACGACAAGGTGGCGTCCGTCATGGGCTGCTGGACCTCGGCCAGCCGCAAGGCGGTGCTGCCGGTCTTCGAGCAGCATAACGGCATGCTCTACTACCCGACCTTCTACGAGGGTCTCGAACAGTCGCCGAACGTGATCTACACGGGCCAGGAAGCGACGCAGCAGATCATCGCGGGGCTGGACTGGGTCAACCAGACCAA
Source organism: Rhodovulum steppense (assembly GCF_004339675.1). Classification (GTDB taxonomy): domain Bacteria; phylum Pseudomonadota; class Alphaproteobacteria; order Rhodobacterales; family Rhodobacteraceae; genus Rhodovulum; species Rhodovulum steppense. The sequence goes on along the minus strand of NZ_SLVM01000014.1, from coordinate 96,048 downwards.
GGGCGCGAAAAGCTTCTACCTGCTGGGCTCGGACTATATCTGGCCGCGCACCTCGAACAAGATCGCCCGCAAGCATATCGAGAACTTCATGGAGGGCTGCGAGGTCGTGGGCGAGGAATACTACCCGCTCGGCCACACGCAGTTCAACTCGGTCATCAACAAGATCAAGCTGCGCAAGCCCGACGTGATCTATGCCATCGTCGTCGGCGGCTCGAACGTGGCCTTCTACAAGCAGCTCAAGGCCGCGGGCATCGACCCGACCAAGGAATCGCCCATCGTCCTGACGATTTCCGTCACCGAGGACGAGATCCGCGGCATCGGCGGCGAGAATGTCGAAGGCTCCTATGCCTGCATGAAATACTTCCAGTCGCTCGACAACCCCAACAACATCGAATTCGTCAAGGCGTTCAAGGATATGTGGGGCGCCGACATGGTGATCGGCGACGTGACGCAGGCGGCCTATCTGGGTCCGTGGCTGTGGAAGGCGGCGGTCGAGGCGGCGGGCAGCTTCGATATCGACAAGGTGCGCGAGGCCAGCCCCGGCATCGAGCTTCCGACCGCGCCCGAAGGCTATGTCAAGATCCACGAGAACCATCACCTGTGGTCCAAGACGCGCGTCGGGCGCGCCCGCATGGACGGCCAGTATGACGTGGTCTTCGAGACCGCCGACCTGGTCGAGCCCAACCCGTTCCCGGAAGGCTACCAGTAAGCGGCAGCCGCGCGGCCCGGCCAGGTTCCCTCCGGCCGGGCCGCGTTTCCCTTACCTTCCCCTGTCTGGAGGACTTCCGATGTTTGCCGGATATTCCGCGGGCGAGCTTACCGCGATCTTCGCGATGCAGGGCTTCGCCGGTCTGATACTCTTCTCGGTCTTCGTGCTGATGGCGCTGGGTCTGGCGATCATCTTCGGCCAGATGGGCGTGATCAACATGGCGCATGGGGAATTCATGATCCTCGGCGCCTATGTCACCTACCTGGTGTCGAACACCTTTGCCACGCATCTGCCCGATCTGTTCTCGATCTATTTCTTCGTCGCGATGGCGCTGGCCTTCCTCGCCTCGGGCGCGCTGGGGATGCTGGTGGAATGGGGGCTGATACGCCATCTCTACCGACGCCCGCTCGATACGCTGCTGGCGACCTGGGGGCTGAGCCTGATCCTTCAGCAGATATACCGCTCGGTCTTCGGCGCGCGCGAGGTGGGCGTCACGGTCCCGAACTGGATGATGGGCTCGCTGCCGCTGACCGACATGATCGAGGTGCCGATCAACGGGCTTTTCGTCATGGCGCTGGCGGTCGGGATCTCGGTGGCGATCTATGCGCTTATGTTCCGCTCGCGCTGGGGCCGGCAGGTGCGCGCGATCAACCAGAACCGGGTGATGGCGGGCGCGGTCGGCATCAACACCGAACGCACCGACCGGCTGACCTTCGGCATCGGCTGCGGCATCGCGGGCGTGGCGGGCTCGGCCTTCACGATGATCGGCTCGACCGGGCCGACCTCGGGACAGCTTTACATCGTCGATACCTTCCTCGTGGTCGTCTTCGGCGGCGCGGGCAGCATTCTGGGCACGATCGCCTCGGCCTTCACGATCAGCCAGGCGCAATCCGTCCTCGAATTCTTCCTCTCGGGCTCGATGGCCAAGGTCATCACGCTTCTGGTGGTCGTCGGCATCCTGATGCTGCGCCCGCAGGGCCTGTTCGCCCTGAAACTCCGCAAGTGAGGGAAGACCAATGCAAATCGACCGCAAGACCCGCTTCCTGACCCGCGAAGAGGCGATCTATTTCGGCCTCCTTGCCGCGGTGATCTTCCTCATCCTGCCGCTGGCGCTGGACAGCTTCCGGCTCAACCTCTTCGGCAAGTACCTGACATATGCCTTCGTCGCCATCGGCCTCGTCCTCTGCTGGGGGGCGGGGGGCATCCTCAGCCTCGGGCAGGGGGTGTTCTTCGGGCTGGGCGGCTATGCCATGGCGATGTTCCTGAAACTCGAGGCCTCGACCCCCGAGGCGACCGCGATCCAGTCCACGCCCGGCATCCCCGACTTCATGGACTGGAACCAGATCACCGCGCTGCCCTGGTGGTGGGAGCCGTTCAACTCGCTCGCCTTCAGCCTGATCGCGGTGGTGATCGTGCCGGTGGCCTTCGCCTTCATCATCGGGGTCGCGATGTTCCGCCGCCGGGTGGGGGGCGTCTATTTCGCGATCATCACCCAGGCCATCGCCGCGATCCTGACCATCCTCATCATCGGCCAGCAGGGCTTTACCGGCGGGGTCAACGGCATCACCGACCTGCGCACGCTCAAGGGCTGGGACATCCGCACCGACGAGGCCAAGGAAATCCTCTACTTCGTCAACGCGGTCCTGCTGTTCGCCTGCCTCTTTGCCGCGCAATATGTCCGCCGCTCGAAACTGGGCCGCCTCCTGATCGCCATGCGCGACCAGGAGGACCGGGTCCGCTTCTCGGGCTATGACGTGGCCAGCTTCAAGATCTTCGTCTTCTGCCTGGGCGCGGCCTTTGCCGGGATCGGCGGCGCGATGTTCACCCTTCAGGTCGGCTTCATGTCGCCCACGCTGGTCGGCATCGTGCCCTCGATCGAGATGGTGATCTTCGCCGCCGTGGGGGGGCGCCTGTCGATCCTGGGCGCGGTCTATGGTACGCTTCTGGTCAACTGGGCCAAGACCACGCTTTCGGAAAGTTTCCCCGAGCTCTGGCTCCTGGGTCTCGGCGCGCTGTTCATCGCGGTCGTGATGTTCTTTCCGAACGGCCTTGCCGGGCTCTGGTCCGAACAGGTCATGCCGCGCCTGCGCAAGCTGTTCGCCGGTCGCGGGGCAGGGGCCAGGCCCCCCGCCGCGCCCGTCCCCGCCAATTCCGCATCGGCCCCGGACAGCCCGGCGGCCAAGGCCGCAGCCGAGTGAGGTGATCCCATGTCAATTCATCAGACCAGTTTCGTCCTGTCGGTCGAGGATCTGACGGTCTCCTTCGACGGGTTCAAGGCGGTGGACGGGCTGACCTTCTATGTCGAACCAAATGAATGCCGGGTGATGATCGGGCCGAACGGTGCGGGCAAGACCACGGTTCTGGATCTGATCTGCGGCCGGACCAGGGCCACCGGCGGGTCGGTCAGGTTCAAGGACCAGGAACTTCTGACCATGCGCGAGGACCAGATCGTTCTGGCGGGCGTGGGCCGCAAGTTCCAGACGCCCTCGGTCTACGAGGATCTCAGCGTCTTCGAGAATCTGGAACTCAGCTTTCCGCGCGGGCATGGCGTCTTCGGCTCGCTGTTCTTTCGCCGCGATGCCGAGGTCAAGGACCGCATCCAGGAAATCGCCGAGACGATCTTCCTGGCCGACCTGCTGGACGAAAAGGCCGCCTTTCTGAGCCATGGCCAGAAGCAATGGCTGGAGATCGGGATGCTGCTGATCCAGGACCCCGAACTTCTGATGCTGGACGAACCTGTTGCCGGCATGTCGGTGGCCGAGCGCAAGAAGACCGCAGAGCTTCTGAACCGCATCATCGACCACCGCTCGGTCATCGTGATCGAGCATGACATGGGCTTTGTCGAGGACATCGCGACCCGCGTCACCGTCCTGCACCAGGGCAAGACCCTGTCCGAGGGCAAGATGGACAAGGTCAAGAACGATCCCAAGGTCATCGAAGTCTATCTGGGCCATTGAGGAGGGCGAAAGATGCTGAACGTCACCGACCTGCATGCCGCCTATGGCCAGTCGGAAATCCTGCACGGGCTGCACCTGAACGTCGCGCCGGGCGAGATCGTCGCGATCATGGGTCGCAACGGCATGGGCAAGACCACGCTGATGAAGACGCTGATGGGCATCGTGCCGGCCACCGGCGGCAGCGTGCGCGTGGGCGAGACCGAGGTCACGGGGCTGAAATCGCACCAGCGCGTGGCCAGCGGCATCGGCTATGTGCCGCAGGGGCGGATGATCTTTTCCGCCATGACGGTGCAGGAAAACGTCGAGACCGGCCTGACCGTCACCGGAAAGAAGGAGGTGCCGGGCGACATCTACGAGCTGTTTCCGGTGCTTCTGGAGATGAAGTCCCGCCGCGGCGGCAACCTGTCGGGCGGCCAGCAGCAGCAGCTTGCGATTGCCCGCGCGCTGGCCTCCGACCCCAAGGTGCTTCTGCTCGATGAGCCGACCGAGGGCATCCAGCCCAACATCATCCGCGACATGGCCCGCACCCTGCGCCGCATCCGCGACCAGCGCGGCCTGTCCATCGTCGTCTCGGAACAGGTGCTCAGCTTCGCCCTCGACGTGGCCGACCGCGTGATGGTGATCGAGAACGGCCGCTTCGTCCATGACAGCCCGCGCGACGGGATCGACGAGGCCAAGGTCTCGAAATTCCTGTCCGTCTGAACCTTCAACCCTGGCAGCAAGAGAGGACAACGCCATGGCAGACACCCTCATCTCGGTGAATCTCGGCGAAAGCCCGCACACGAACGAGTGCGTGCACAACCGCTGGCATCCCGACATCCCCATCGCCGTCTGGGTCGAACCCGGCGACGATTTCAAGATCGAAACCTATGACTGGACCGGCGGCCAGATCGCCAACAACGATGACGCGGCCGATGTGCGCGACGTGGAACTGGAACAGGTGCATTACCTGTCCGGCCCCATCGGCGTCAAAGGGGCCCAGCCCGGCGACCTGCTGGTGGTCGAGATCCTCGATATCGGCGCCAAGGACGAGATGCTCTGGGGCTTCAACGGCTTCTTCTCCAAGAAGAATGGCGGCGGCTTCCTGACCGAGCATTTCCCCGAGGCGCAGAAGTCGATCTGGGATTTCCACGGCATGTTCACCTCGTCGCGCCATGTGCCGGGGGTGAAATATGCAGGTCTCATCCATCCCGGCCTGATCGGCTGCCTGCCCGACCGCAAGATGCTGGACATGTGGAACGCCCGCGAAAAGGCGCTGGTCGATACCGACCCGGCCCGCGTGCCCCCCTTGGCCGCGCTGCCCAACACCCAGTCGGCCCATATGGGCAAGCTGAAGGGCGAGGCCCGCGACAAGGCCGCCGCCGAGGGCGCCCGCACCGTGCCGCCCCGCGAGCATGGCGGGAATTGCGACATCAAGGATCTCAGCCGCGGCTGCAAGATCTACTTCCCCGTCTATGTCGACGGCGCGGGCCTTTCGATGGGCGATTTGCATTTCAGCCAGGGCGATGGCGAGATCACCTTCTGCGGCGCCATCGAGATGGCGGGCTGGCTGCACCTGAAGGTCGATCTCATCAAGGACGGCGTGGCGAAATACGGGATCAGGAACCCGATCTTCAAACCTTCGCCCATCACGCCGAAATATGACGACTACCTGATCTTCGAGGGGATCTCGGTCGACGAACAGGGCAAGCAGCATTACCTGGACGTCCATATAGCCTATCGCCAGGCCTGCCTCAACGCCATCGAATACCTCAAGAAATTCGGCTATACCGGCGCGCAGGCCTACGCGATCCTCGGCACCGCGCCGGTGCAGGGGCATATCTCGGGCGTGGTGGACATTCCCAATGCCTGCGCGACCCTCTGGCTGCCGACCGACATCTTCGATTTCGACATCAAGCCGGGCAGCGCGGGGCCGACCAAGTTCCTCGACGGTTCGGTGGACGTGCCGCTGGCGCCCGATCTGTGACATGGCCCGGGGCCGCGGCGCGCGTCGCGGCCCCCGTTCCCCGCGGGAGAGAGAGATGCCCTATTACGATTACTGCTGCGCCGATTGCGGCCCCTTCACCGGCTTTGCCGCCATGGCCGATTACGACAAGCCCACCGCCTGTCCCGAATGCGGCGGGACCGCGGCGCGCGCGATCTTCACGCCGCCCAAGCTGGCCATCGTCGGCGCCGCCACCCGCAAGGCGCATGAGACCAACGAGCGCGCAAGGCACGAACCCAAACGTTCGGGCCACGGGCCGGGCTGCGGCTGCTGTTCGGGCGGGGCCAAGAAGAACAGCGGCACGCTGCACCGCCCGGACGGATCGAAAAGCTTCCCGGCCAAGCGGCCCTGGATGATCTCGCACTGAGCGTTTACTGCAAGGCGGGCAGCGTGGCGCGCAACTGCGCCATCCCCCCCGGCCGCCAGCCCAGCATCCGCGCCCGGTCCCAGCGTAGCACGGCAAGCTGCGCCTCGCTTTCCGGCGGCAGCGGATGGCCGATCCCCTCGGCCTCGGCCAGCAGCGCCAGCAGGTCGCGCCGATCCAGCAGGATGTCCGACAGGTTCACCGCCCGCCCCGCCACCATCGCCGCCGGGGCCGTCCGGATCAGCCGCGCCGCGGCGGCCAGATCCGCGCCGTGCAGTTCGGTGCCCCGGCGCGGCGCGATGGGGCGGCCCGCGCGGAAATCGTCGAACAGATCCGCCCATTTGTGCCGCTGCCCCGGCCCCGGCGGCCCATAGACCCCCGTCGCGCGCAGCGAAACCGGCACGAAGCCGGGACCGGCCATCGTGAACAGCGCGTCCTCGGCCCGCGCCTTGACCACGCCGTAAAGCGTGTCGGGCTTGGCGCCCAGATCGTCGGTCAGGTCCGCCCCCGCAGGCCAGCCGCCATGCACCGCCCGGCTCGACAGGAACAGCAGATGCCGCACGCCCGAGGCCCGCGCCGCCTCGAACAGCGCGACCGACCCCGCCAGATTGGCCGCGACGAACCCCTCGGGGTCGTCCCCCTCGCCGCCGCGATAGCGCCCCGGCACATGGGCAAAGGCGCAATGGATCACCGCCTCGATCCCCGCAAGATCGGGCCGGTCGCCCAGTTCATAGGCCAGATGCGCGACCGGGCCGGAAAAGAAGCCGGGCGCGGGCGGGCGGCGGGTCAGCACGGTGACCGCCTCGCCCGCCGCCAGCGCCTCTTCCACGAAGAAACGCCCGACCAACCCCGTCGCGCCGGTGACGGCCAGGCTCATGCGGCAGGGCCGGGCAGGGTGGCGGGATCGGGAATGTCCTCGCCCCGCTCATGGGCGCGCCACAGCTCGATCAGCGGGCGCAGGCGGTCGGCCTTGGCATGGTCCTGCCAAGGCTTTTCGTACTGGAAATGCAGCACCCTGATATCCGCCCAGGACCACAGGTCGGGCAGGTTGAACCAGACATATTGCAGCATGTTGTCGAAGACCGGCAGCCCGTGCCAGTCGGGAAAGAACTCCTGAAGAAAGCTCTGGTCCGTGCGCCGCCAGAACGCGCCGGGCGCATCCAGACGGGCCAGCATCCGGTAAAAGGTCTCGGGGTTCGGCCGCGCGGTGAAGACGCCCGAATTCATCCGGTGGAAATCGCCCAGGCTTTCATAGACATTCGGGGCCGCGCAGAACTCGGGGTAATGGAACAGCCGGTCGATATTGCGCAGCACCAGCGTGTCGGCATCCAGGAACACCACCCGTTCATAGTCAAGCTGCCAGAGCCGCAGCTTGCAGAAATTGTCCAGGGGCGTGTGGAAGGCAGGCTTTTCCCCCTTGGTGAAGGGGGCAAGGCCGTGGATGCGGTCCCTGGCATGGGCGGCGTTGAACGCGTCCGAGGTCGGCAAAAGGTCGATCTCGACCAGCCGCGCCCCCAGATCGGCCAGCGGCGCCAGCGCCGCCGCGCCGACCCCGCCGGTATGCAGAACGCATATCTCGGCAGGCGTCGCCGTCACCTGAAGGGATCGCACCAACGCCTTGGCCCCCAACGCGAAATCCGCGTTGGTGACCAGCGTGACATAGGCAAATGGCCCGCACGCCGGGGCCGCGGGCCGCAGCCCCTCGGTCACGACACCGACTTCAGCTTCTTGCCCTCGACATCATGCACGACGCGGGAGGCAATGTCCCTGGTCCAGGCCGAGACGCAGGGCACGCGCGAGCGATCGACCCGATGGGCGAACTTGCGGGCGATCTCGACCACCTCTTCCAGCAGACCTTCCTGCAAGGTGATCGGCTTCAGCCCCAGATCGAGGAAATGGTCGTTCTTCACCACCAGCTCGTTCTCGGCGGCCTCTTTCCGCGGGTTCGGCAGGTAGGCGATCCGGGCGCCGGTCATCCGGGCCACCAGCTCGGCCAGGTCGCGCACCCGGTGGGTTTCCGTCATCTGGTTGAAGATCTTGACCCGCTCGCCCGCCTCGGGCGCATCGCCCAGCGCCAGTTCGACACAGCGCACCGTGTCCTGGATATGGATGAAGGCCCGCGTCTGCCCGCCCGTGCCATGCACCGTCAGCGGATAGTCGATGGCGGCCTGGGCCAGGAACCGGTTCAGCACCGTGCCGTAATCGCCGTCATAGTCGAAACGGTTGACCAGCTGCGGGTGGCGCCTTGTCTGGTCGGTGTTGGTGCCCCAGACGATGCCCTGGTGCAGGTCGGTGATGCGGACGCCGTCGTTCTGGGCGTAGAACTGGAACAGGATCTGATCCAGCGACTTGGTCATGTGATAGACCGAGCCGGGCCGCGTGGGATACAGGATCTCCATCCCCTTCGCGCCCTCGGGCGTGTCGATGGCGACATCCAGATAGCCCTCGGGGATCGGTGCGCCGATCGTCGAATAACCATAGACCCCCATCGTGCCCAGATGCACCAGATGCGCGTCGATGCCGGTTTCCACCATCGCGACCAGCAGGTTGTGGGTCGCGTTGATGTTGTTGTCGACGGTATAGATCTTGTGCCGGTCCGAGATCATCGAATAGGGCGCGGCGCGCTGTTCGGCGAAATGGATCACCGCATCGGGGCGTTCCTCGGCCAGCCAGTCGCGCAGGCGGTAATATTCGCGGGCCAGGTCGATCAGGTGAAACCGGATCGTCTGCCCCGAGACCTCTTTCCACACCCGGCAGCGTTCCTGGATCGAATCCATCGGCGTCAGCGACTGCACGCCGAGTTCGGCGTCGATCCAGCGGCGGCTGAGATTGTCGAGGATATGGACCTCATGGCCCAGCTCGGACAGGTGCAGAGAGGTCGGCCAACCGCAGAAACCGTCGCCGCCAAGAACCGCTATCTTCATCGACTCCTCCTTTCGGAACCGAGGGGGGGCGGGCGCGGATGACGCTCCCGCACAGGTGGTTTCACGCGGGCCTTTTCCAACTTTCATTTGAAGCTTTTGTGTCACGGCCCCCGCCTGTGCGGATCTGGCCACAAATGCGGCGCGTTTTCCAGCCCCGCCGCCCCTGCGACCGCGTGTCCCTTGTTGTAACGATTATAAGATGTTTCAGAGAATCATATTTGGTTCTATGTATACCTTGGGATACACGAGTCGCGCCCGGCGCGGCGGGAGGAGCGGACATGGGTGGATACAGCCTTCGCGCGGTCGCGCTTGCGTTGGGTCTGGGGCTGGTCTGGGCTTTCGGGGCGGCCGCACAGGGCCAGGCCCCGCAACTGTCGCAAAGCACCACGGACCATTCCAAGCTCAAGGAATTGCAGAAGGATTTCGCCTCCGGCCCCGAGGTGACGGCGGCCTGCCTGTCCTGCCACACCGAGGCCGCGACGCAGGTCAAGCACTCGATCCACTGGAAATGGGAATTCGAGAATCCCTCGACCGGCCAGATCCTCGGCAAGAGCCATGTGGTGAACTCGTTCTGCGGCACCGTCGCCTCGAACGAGGCGCGCTGCACCTCCTGCCACACCGGCTATGGCTGGACCGACATGAGCGCCCCTCCGCCGAGCGAGGCGTCGGCGGTCGATTGCCTGGTCTGCCACGACACCTCGGGCCAATACACCAAGCTCGACTCGGCCGCCGGCCACCCGCCGCTCGAGGCGAAGGGCAAGACCATCACCGGTGCGGACGCCTGGGCGGTGGACCTGAAGAAGGCCGCGCAAAGCGTGGGCGCGCCCGGGCGCGAGAATTGCGGCTCCTGCCATTTCTACGGCGGCGGCGGGGACAACGTGAAACATGGCGATCTCAGTTCCGCCCTGTTCCATCCCGGCCTTGATGTCGATGTCCACATGTCGGCCGAGGGCGAGAATTTCACCTGTTCGACCTGCCACCATTCCGACCGGCACATCTTCGCGGGCTCGCGCTATGACGTGCACGCGATGGACACCGAGGGTACCGGCAAGCCCGGCCAGATCCGCCAGGACGTCGCCACCTGCGAGAGCTGCCACGGCACCGCGCCGCACAAGGCGCTGTCGGTCACTGGCATGAAGCTGAACGACCATGTCGACCGCATCGCCTGCCAGACCTGCCACATCCCCAGCTTCGCCCGGGGCGGGGTGGCGACCAAGACCGGCTGGGACTGGTCGACCGCGGGCCGGATGGATGCGGACGGCAAGCCCGCGCATGAGGAGAACTATGTCCAGGGCGACGGCAAGGCGCTGCACACCTATCTCGCCACCAAGGGCGATTTCGAATGGGGCGAGAATGTCGTGCCGCATTACGCCTGGTTCAACGGCCAGGTCGAATACACCCTCACCGACAAGGTGATCGACCCGACCCAGGTGGTCGAGATCAACCGCATCGAGGGCAGCCCGGACGACGGCCGGTCGAGGATCTGGCCCTTCAAGCGGATGGAGGGGCGACAGGCTTATGACGCGGGCCTGAACCATCTGGCCTATGCCAATGTCTGGGGCCCCACGACCGACACCGCCTACTGGACGAATTTCGACTGGGCCAAGGCGATCGAGGCGGGGATGGCGGCCGCGGGCAAGGAGTATTCGGGGCAATACGGGTTCGTCGATACCCATATGTACTGGCCCATCACCCATATGGTCGCGCCCGCAAGCGATGCGGTCGACTGCCGCGAATGCCACGCCCCGCAGGGTCGCATGGCGGGGATCGCGGGCGTCTACCTGCCCGGCTCGAACCCGACCAGCCCGGGCGCCCTGATCGGCATCGCCTTCTTCCTCGCGATGGCCTCGGGCGTGCTGCTTCACACGGTGCTGCGGATCATCACCCGCGGCGGAAAGGGAGGGAAGACCCATGACTGACGACGCCGTGAAACCTCCCGCGCCGTTCGAACGCGGGCTCACGCCATGCCCCGACTGCGCCGAACGCGAGGTGCTGATCTATCCCCGCTTCGAGCGGCTCTGGCACTGGTCGCAGGCGGGGTCCATCGTGATCCTGATGTTCACCGGGCTGGGCATGAACGGCGTGCACGGGCTGATCAGCTTCGAACTGGCGGTGCGGCTGCACACGATCGTCGCGCTGGCGCTGCTGCTCTTGTGGGTCTTTGCCACCTTCTGGCTGGTCACGACGGGCAGCTGGAAGGTGTTCCTGCCGCGCGTGCTGGGCCTTTTCGCGGTGGCGCGCTACTATGCCTATGGCGTCTTCAAGGGCGAACACCATCCCTACCAGAAAAGCCTCGCGCAGCGGCTGAACCCGCTTCAGGCGCTGGCCTATTCCGCACTGAAGACCGTGGTCTTCCCGCTGGTCTGGGGCACGGGGCTGGTCTACCTGACCTACAATTTCTGGGAAACCCTGCCCAACGCGCCCTTCCTGCTGGAGGTCGTGGCCAATATCCACCTGGCGGTCGCCTATATCGTGTCGGGCTTCGTGATCCTGCACATCTATCTTCTGACCATCGGCCATTCCTTCCGCGACGGCGTGCGCCCGATGATCACCGGCACCGAGAAGGTCGCCCTGACCCCCGAGCAGGAAGCCTATCTCGAACGGCACGAAACCTGGCGGCTGGTCGACTGAAAGGCCCGCGCCCCTAAACGCGAAAAGGCGCCCCGCGGGGCGCCTTGTTCGTTCCGTCTCGGCGGTCTGGCCTCAGCGGCCCCAGGTGCGCACCGGGCCGCAATCCATATGCACGAAATTCGAGCCGGAATAGCTTCCGACGCCGCCCGCACTGCACGCGCTTGCCGCCCGCGCCATCTGGCCCACCGACCGGCTCTTCAGCCGCAGGTCCGCGGCCTGACCCTTCATGTGCAGCGAGTTCTTGGCCACCCCGCCCGAACGCGAGCGCAGCATCGCGTTGGTCTGCGGGCTGCGATAGCCCGACAGCAGCATGTAGGGCTCGTCCACATCCAGCAGCCTGTGCGCCGCCGTCATGATGTCGAGATTGCGCAGATCCATCGAGATCGTCTGGCCGTTCCGCCAGTCGCGCATGAAGTGGTTCAGTTCCTTGACCGCTTCGTTGATGTACTGGCCTTCGATCCAGTAGATCGTGTCGATGCTTTCGCCGGTGCGCCCTGAATACATGCGGATCCGCCGGATGTCGCCCGCGCCGCGAAGGACGCCGAAGGCATTTGCGAAAGTCGGTGCCGCCACAACGGTGGTGGCTGCGAACGCGGCCAGAAGGCCACGGCGCGAGATGCCGTTCCGGGTCATGTTCATGCTTTCTCCGCCCGCCCCAGTTTCGTTCCAATGCCGCGATTTCACGGCGTTTTTTTCCTCGGACCAGTCGTTCCGACCCAAAGCGTCTATCGCATATTTGCCTATTTGCGCCAAGCATCGATTCGACGCAGACAGCCGCGCTGTGGCAAACCGGCAAGAACTTGCTCATAATTGGGGTTTAGTTTGGTTTCTTGCCGACCGCTGGAATCCTGCAACAGGGGGCGCGTTCCCGATGCAAGGCTGTGGATTTCCATGTGGACAGACTGGATGGATTGGCCGAAGGTAACTGCCATATGCGCGACCGGAAAGCCTGACAGGGGAATGGTTTGATGCGTCTTGTTGATCTGCGACGCGGTATGCTGGCCGCCGCCGCGGCGGCCCTTTTGGGCCTGGCCGGTCCGCAGCCGTCCCATGCGGCCATGGACCAGGCCGCCTTCCGCCAGGCCGTGGCCGAGGCGGCGTCGGACGACGCGGCCGTCGCCGCCTTCTACCGCGACCGCGACTATGCCGCCTTCTGGACAACGGCCGAGGCCGCGGAGCGGCGCGCCGCGCTTCTGACCGCCCTGGCGCAGGCGCCCGATCACGGTCTGCCCGCCACGCGGCACGATCCCCATGCGCTGATCGCCGCCTTCCGCGAGGCGCGCACGCTGCGCGATATCGGCCGGGCCGAGGTGATGGCGACGCGCATGTTCCTCTCCTATGCCCGCGACATCGGCTCGGGCGTGATCGACCCGCGCCGCGTGGTCACCGATATCAAGCGCCAGATCGACCGGCCCGACCCGACCGACCTGCTGGCCGGTCTGGCCGCGGCCGACAATCCCGGCGCATTCCTGCGTGGGCTCGCCCCGCGCAGCCCCGAATATGCCCGCCTCCTGCGCGAGAAGACGCGCCTCGAACGGCGCATCGCCGAGGGCGGGTGGGGTCCGCGCGTGCCATCCGGCACGCTGCGCCCGGGCCAGACCGGCGAGTCTGTCGTCGCGCTGCGCAACCGCATGATCGCCATGGGCTATCTCGCCCGGTCCGCCGCCGCCAGCTATGACGCGGCGCTGCAAAAGGCGGTGCAGGCGTTCCAGTTCGATCACGGGCTGGAACCCGACGGCGTCGCCGGTGCGGGCACCGTGGACGAGATCAACATCGCCCCCGAGGACAGGCTGAAATCCATCCTTGTCGCGATGGAACGCGAGCGCTGGCTGGGCAATGACCGCGGCGATCGGCATGTGCTGGTCAACATCACCGATTTCCACGCCCGCATCATCGACGCGGGCGAGGTGGTGTTCCAGACCCGCTCGGTCGTGGGCAAGAACGTAAACGACCAGCGCACGCCCGAGTTTTCGGACGTGATGGATCACATGGTCATCAACCCGTCCTGGCATGTCCCGCGCTCGATCACCGTCAAGGAATACCTGCCCAAGATGCAGGCCAACCCGAACGCGCATGGCTATCTGCAACTGGTGGATTCGCGTGGCCGGGTGGTCAGCCGCGGCGCGGTCGATTTCTCGAACTACACCGCACGCACCTTCCCCTTCGCCCTCAAGCAGCCGCCCTCGCAGGCCAATGCGCTGGGGCTGGTGAAGTTCATGTTCCCCAACCCCTACAACATCTACCTGCACGACACGCCGTCGAAATCGCTGTTCGCGCGCGAGGTGCGCACGTTCAGCCATGGCTGCATCCGTCTGGGCGATCCGTTCGACTTCGCCTATGCGCTGCTTGCCGCCCAGACCGACGACCCCAAGGGCTTCTTCGCCGCGCGGCTGGCCTCGGGCCGCGAGACGCGGGTTGATCTGGAACAACCGCTGCCGATCCACATCATCTACCGCACCGCCATCGCCGATCCCGCGGGGGGCATGCAGTATCGCCGCGATGTCTATGGCCGTGACGCGGCGATTTTCGATGCGTTGCAGGCCGCCGGGGTGGCGCTCGCCCCGGTTCGGGGGTAAATCGCGACCCGACAGGACCGGAGGGTGCAGGCTGCGCCGGTCACGGGCAGGGGGTCGGCATGGCGTTCACACTCGACCAGATCGCGACCGCGCTCGGCGCGCGTCTCGAAGGCGACGGATCGCTGACGATCACGCGCGCCGCGGAACCGGCCGAGGCCGGGCCCGACGCGCTGGCCCTCGCGATGAAGCCCGACTATGCCGAGGGGCTGGCCCGCGGCGGCGCACAGGCCGCGATCCTGTGGGACGGTGCCGACTGGCGCGCGCTGGGGCTGCGCGCGGCGCTGTTCGTGCCGCGCCCGCGCTATGCGCTCTCGGGCCTGACCCGCCTGATGGATCCCGGACCCGAGATCGCGCCGGGCATCCATCCCTCCGCCGTGATCGACCCCGACGCCCGGATCGGCGACGGCGCCGCGATCGGCCCGCTCGTCGTCATCGGCCCCCGCGCCGAGATCGGCCCCCGCGCGCGCATCGCCGCCCATGCCGCAATCGCCGAAGAGGCCCGCATCGGCGCGGATGCGCTGATCCTGGCGGGCGTCAGGATCGGCGCGCGCGTCACGCTGGGCGACCGGGTGATCGTGCAACCCGGCGCGGTGATCGGCGCCGACGGGTTCTCCTTCGTCACGCCCGAGAAATCCGCCGTCGAGAACGTGCGCGCCACGCTGGGCGATGCGGGCGCGGCGGGCGCGCAGAGTTGGACGCGCATCCATTCGCTGGGCAGCGTGACCATCGGCGACGATGTCGAGATCGGCGCCAACAGCTGCATCGACCGCGGCACGATCCGCGACACCGTGATCGGCGCGGGCACCAAGCTCGACAACCTCGTCCATGTCGGCCACAACGTCCGGATCGGCCGCGACTGCCTGCTCTGCGGGCAGGTCGGCATTGCGGGCTCGGTGCGGATCGGCGACCGGGTGGTGTTCGCCGGCCAGGTGGGCGTCAATGACAACATCTTTATCGGCGACGACGTGATCGCGGGCGGCGCGACCAAGATCTTCACCAACGCGCCCGCGGGCCGAGTTCTGCTGGGTTATCCCGCGATGCGCATGGACGCCCATGTCGAGGCATACAAGGGCCTGCGCCGCTTGCCGCGGCTTTTCGCGCAGGTGGCTGCATTGCAGAAAGCGGTTTCAAAGCTGTCGCGAAGCGACTAGATCCTCGCACGATCAAATAAGCCAGAGAGGCAAGGGATGTCGGACAGCGTCAAGGACAAGGTGATCGCGATCATCGCCGAGCAGGCCGTGCTCGAACCTTCGGACGTAAAACTGGACTCGACGCTCGAGGATCTGGGCATCGACAGCCTCGGGCTGGTGGAATCGATCTTCGCCATCGAAGAGGCGTTCGACATCCAGGTGCCGTTCAACGCCAACGACCCCTCGGAAAGCGAGTTCGACATCTCGTCGATCGCTGCCATTGTCCGGGCCGTCGAGGGGCTGGTGGCCGACCAGAAAGCATGAAACGCGTCGTCATCACCGGCCAGGGCACGATCAACGCGCTCGGCCACAACGTCCCCGCCACGCTGGCCGCCTTCCGCGAAGGGCGCTGCGGCATCGGCGAGATCGACATCCGCGATGTCGAGCGGCTGTCGATCCGCATCGGCGGGCAGGTCACGGGCTACGAGCCCGAGGACCATTTCAACCGCCAGCAGATCGCGCTGTATGACCGCTTCACCCAGTTCACCCTGATGGCCGCGCGCGAGGCCATCATGCAATCCGGGCTGGAGTTCTGCGACGAGCTTTCGCACGAGGCGGGCGTCGTGCTGGGCACGTCGGGCGGGGGGATGACCACGCTCGACGAGAATTACCGCTCGGTCTTCGAAGAGGGCAAGAACCGCGTCCATCCCTTCGTCGTGCCGAAACTGATGAACAACGCCGCCGCCAGCCATGTCTCGATGACCTACAATCTGCGCGGGCCGTCCTTCACCGTCGCCACCGCCTGCGCCTCCTCGAACCACGCGATGGGGCAGGCGTTCCACCTGATCCGCTCGGGCATCAGCCGGGTGATCGTCACGGGCGGGTCTGAATCGATGCTGTGCTTCGGCGGGATCAAGGCCTGGGAAGGGCTGCGCGTGATGTCAAAGGACGCCTGCCGCCCGTTCAGCGCCAACCGCAACGGTATGGTCCAGGGCGAGGGGGCGGCGGTCTTCGTGTTCGAGGAATACGACCACGCCCGCGCCCGCGGCGCCGAGATACTGGCCGAGGTGGTGGGCTTCGCCATGACGGCGGATGCCTCCGACATCGTGATGCCGTCGCGCCAGGGCGCGGCCCGCGCGATCGCGGGTGCGCTGCGCGATGCCAAGCTTGCGCCGACCGATGTGGGCTATATCAACGCCCATGGCACCGGCACGACCGCCAATGACAAGACCGAATGCGCCGCCGTGGCGGATGTGTTCGGCGCGCATGCCGACCGGCTGATGATCTCCTCCACCAAGTCGATGCATGGCCATCTGATCGGCGGCACCGGCGCGGTCGAGTTGCTGGCCTGCATCATGGCGCTGAAGGACGGGGTGATTGCGCCGACCATCGGCTACGAGGAACCCGATCCCGAATGCATGCTCGACGTGGTGCCGAACGAGGCGCGCGAGGCGCAGGTCGATGTGGTGCTGTCCAACGCCTTCGCCTTTGGCGGGCTGAACGCGGTGCTGGCGCTGCGCCGGGCCTGACGGTGTGCGCCGCGGCCGGGGCCTGTTCCCCGGACCGCGGCAGGCCTCAATTCACTGCCCGGCGAGGGTCGCGGCCGTCAGGTCATAGGCGGCGGTGAAGCCCGCCAGCGACATCGCGATTTCCGCGGTCTGGTCCGGCGCCACCAGCGGAACGATGGTCACCTTGGCGGCACGCCCGGCCTTGAAGGCGGCGACCTCCTCGGCGGTCAGTGCAAAGCGCGCATAGCAGGCCTGCGGCGTGCAGAAGGTGAAGCGGTAGCGCTTGGGCGCCGCGGTGTCGATGCCCAGCCGCAGATCCTCGCTCAGCAGCGTCTCGATCGGGGTGGCGATCTCGACCGCCGCGGCACGCGGCGCGGCGGCGGGCGGCAGCGGCGCGATCGAGACCTGGCTCACCGGGTTGTCATTCGCGTCGCGCAGCAATTGCTGCATGTTGCAGGATTCGCGCTCCTCGTCCAGCCGGACGCACACCACCTGCCAGTCCTGGAAGACCTCCTTGACATAGGCGCGGGGCGCATCCCCCTCATCGGCCTCGCCCATCGGCAGGCTGTCGATCTCGGCGGCGGTCGCGGCCGGGGCGCCGCCCGCCTCGGGGGCGGTGTCGCTGCCCGTCTCCTGCGCCGACGCCGGTCCGGCCAGCGCCACAAGGGCCACAAGGCCAAGGGGTCTCAGAAGTTCACGCATGGTTTGCCTGCCTTTGCTGCGTTGCTTGCCGCCCTCTAGCATGCCGATGCGAGCCTGTCAGCGGCCAATCGCGGGACGGTGGCGGAGCCTTGCGCGGCACAAGAAAAAAGGGCCGCAAGGCAGCCCTTTCCTCATGTTTTCACGCTCCCTGTCGGACGGGCCGACCTTTTTTGTGTGGCGCAGGCTACGGGCTTTGTTAACAGGCGTCAACAGGCAAAGACGCGGCTTTGCGCAGCGTCAAAAGCCCGCATGAAAAAAGGCCGCATCGCGAGGATGCGGCCCAGTCCATCAGGGAGGAAGACCCGCCCGGACCCGAGGGTCGGCCTGCGGGATGGATTCAGACTCGCACGAACGGGTTAAGTTTGTATTGTCGAAGCAACAGGTTCGGCGGGGGGAGTGGCGTGTCGCAGCGTCTGTTCATCGGGGGGGGCGGGCCGGATCACGTCGCGGCGCAATATCTTCGGCTCGACCATGCCAACCGGCACGGGCTGATCGCAGGCGCCACCGGCACCGGCAAGACCGTGACATTGCAGGTCATGGCCGAGGGTTTCTCGGCGGCGGGCGTCCCGGTCTTTCTGGCGGACGTCAAGGGCGACCTTGCCGGGCTCGCGGCACCGGGGCGGACCGATGCCCGCGCGCATGACGCCTTCCAGACCCGCGCGGCCAGCATCGGTCTGGCCGATTATGCCTATACGGCTTTCCCGATCACCTTCTGGGATCTCTTCGGCGACCAGGGCCACCCGATCCGCACCACTATCGCCGAGATGGGGCCGCTCCTGCTCTCGCGCCTGCTGGAGCTGAACGAGGTGCAGGAAGGCGTTCTGAGCATCGCCTTCCGTGTCGCCGATGACGAGGGGCTGCCACTGCTCGACCTGGCCGATCTGCGCTCCATGCTGGCCTGGGTCGGCCAGAACACCGCCGCGCTTTCGGTAACTTGGGGGAATGTCGCGCCCGCCTCGATCGGGGCGATCCAGCGTCGGCTGCTGGTGCTCGAAGATCAGGGCGGCGCGCGCCTCTTCGGCGAGCCCGCGCTCGATCTCGCCGACCTGATGCGCGTCGATCCCGATGGCCGCGGCCGGATCAACATCCTCGCCGCCGACCGCCTGATGGCCGCGCCAAGGCTCTACGCGACCTTCCTTCTCTGGCTGCTCTCCGAGCTTTTCGAGGAACTGCCCGAAATCGGCGACCCGGACAAGCCACGCCTCGTCTTCTTCTTCGACGAGGCACATCTGCTTTTCGACGATGCCCCCAGGGCGCTGGTGGACAAGGTGGAACGGGTCGCGCGGCTGATCCGCTCCAAGGGGGTGGGGGTCTATTTCGTCACCCAGAATCCGGACGACCTGCCCCGGAACGTGCTCGGCCAGCTCGGCAACCGGGTCCAGCACGCGCTGCGCGCCTTCACAGCGCGCGACCGCACCGCGCTGAAACATGCGGCCGAAACCTATCGCGACAACCCCGATTTCGACACGGCGCAGGTGATCCGCGAGCTCGGCGTGGGCGAGGCGGTCACCTCGCTGCTCGAGGACAAGGGCGTGCCCGGCATGGCCCAGCGCACCCTGATCCGGCCGCCATCCTCGCAACTGGGTCCGATCACGCCCGCACGGCGCGCGGCGCTCATTGCGGCCTCGCCCGTTGCGGGCAAGTATGATCTCCTGATCGACCGCGACTCCGCGCACGAGATGCTGACCCGCCGCGCCGCCCAGGCCGCACGCGACGCCGAAGAGGCCGCCCGCCGCGACGAGGCGGCAGAGGCGGCCGAACGCGAATACCGCGCCGCGCGTCGCTATTCGCCCCCCGCCCGCAGCGCCCCCCGTACCCGCCGCCGTCCGCCCCCCGACAGCCTCGGCGCCGCCTTGGGCGACGCGCTCATCAAGGAACTCTCCGGCACCACCGGCAAGCGCCTCGTCCGCGGCATCCTCGGCGGATTGTTCAGGGGCCGCTGATCCGCCCGGCCTGCCAATCCGTTGCTTCTTCTTGGCCGAAATACCCCCGCCGGAGGCGCGCCCGGCTCTGCCGGGCGCCACGCCCAACCCCGGACAAGCGGGGCGCAAGCCCCGCGTCGGCCGGGGGCGGGAGCCGCCCCCGGCTATCCCTCACAACGGCCGGATCTTCAGCCGCGTGATCCGGTTGGCCTGGCGCTGCAACACCTCGAAACGGAAGCCGTGGAAGGAAAACACCTGCCCCTGGGTCGGGATCGACTGCGCCTCGTGGATCACCAGCCCCGCGATCGTGTTCGCCTCCTCGTCCGGCAGCGCCCAGTCCATCGCCCGGTTCAGGTCGCGGATCGTCATCGCCCCGTCGACCAGCACCGTGCCATCCTCGGTCTCGCGCAGCGGGTGCTCGGCATCCAGGTCGAACTCGTCGGTGATCTCGCCCACGATCTCCTCCAGGATGTCCTCCAGCGTGATCAGCCCCCGCAGCGCACCATATTCGTCCACCACCAGCGCGAAATGGCTGTGGCGGCGCAGGAATTCCCGCATCTGGTCGTCCAGCGTCGTGGTCTCGGGCACGAAATAGGGCTTGCGCGCCACATCGAGTGCCCGGAATTCCTTCAGCTTCTCGGCGCTGGCATCGGGCCCGCGCAACAGCCGGTCCATCGCGCGCAACAGGTCCTTGGCATGGATCACGCCGACGATGTTCTCGGGATCGCCACGGAACAGCGGCAGCCGCGTATGCGTGCTGTCCAGCGCGCGCGACAGGATTTCCTCGGGCGGCAGGTCGGCGTCGATCATCTCGATCTTCGAGCGGTGCAGCATGATCTCCTCGACCGTCCGCTCGCCCAGATCCAGCGCGCCCAGGATGCGGTCGCGATCCTCCTTCTCGACCAGCCCCTCGGAATGGCCCAGTTGCAGCGCCCCCGCGATCTCCTCGCGCACGGCCAGGATATGGCTGTCGGGATCGGTGCGCACCCCGAAGGCCGCCAGCAGCAGCCGGACCAGCGCGCGCACCGCCGAGACGACGGGCGAGAAGACCAGGATCACCAGTCGGATCACCGGCGAGACCCGCGCGGCGGCCGTCTCGGCATTGGTGATCGCATAGGTCTTGGGCAGCACCTCGGCGAAAATCAGCACCAGCAGCGTCATCACCAGTGTCGCCAGCGCCACGCCGGATTCGCCGAACAGCCGCGTGAACAGCGCGGTGGCCAGCGAGGCGGCCAGGATGTTGACCATGTTGTTGCCCAGCAGCACCGAGCCGATCAGCCGCTCGTTGTCCTCGGTGATCTCCAGCGCCCGCTCCGCGCCCCGGTCGCCCCGATCCGCCCGCGCCCGCAGCTTGCCGCGCGAGGCCGCGGTCAGCGCGGTTTCGGACCCCGAGAAGAAGGCCGACAGCAACAGCAGCAGAACGATGGCGGCAATCGTCGCGAAGAAGGCTGCGTCAAGCAGCGGGGCAGGGCTTTCCATCGCTCTCTCTGTCGGACTGATCGTCTAGGATCATCGTCCCAAGTTATGGGCCGCGACGGCCCCCGGTTCAAGTCGCGTCCGTCCCGCGGGCCAGCGGGTGATGCTCCAGCACCAGCGCGCGCAGCCGCTCGTCCAGCACATGGGTATAGATCTCGGTGGTCGAGACATCCGCATGGCCCAGCAGCGCCTGGATCGAGCGCAGATCCGCGCCGCCAGCCAGCAGATGCGTCGCGAAGGCATGGCGCAACGTGTGCGGCGTCACCTTGCCCGGGTCGATGCCGCCCGCCACCGCGATCTCCTTGATCAGCGAATGGAACCGGTGCCGCGTCAGATGTCCCAGCCGCCCGCGCGAGGGAAACAGGAACCGGCTGGCCACTCTCCCCTGGGCGCGCGCCGCCGCCTCGGTCGCGTCGCGGTCGCCCAGCCAGTCGGCGAGCGCCGCGCGCGCAGGCCGCGACAGCGGCACCATCCGCTCCCTGCCGCCCTTGCCCCGGATCAGCAGCATCCGCGGATCCCCCCGTGCGCTGGACACCGGCAGCGAGACCAGTTCGCTCACCCGCATCCCCGTCGCGTAAAGCAGTTGCACGAGGCAGGCATTTCGCCGCGCATCGCGCGGCGAGGCTTCGGCCGCCGCCAGCAGACGGTCCACCTCGTCATGGCTCAGCGTCTTCGGCAGCCGCCGCGCCTTGCCCGGCCCCTTGATCTGCAAGGCCGGGTTGTCGCCGCGCCAGCCCTCGTCATAGGCAAATCGGAAGAGTTGCTTTATCGCCGACAGCCGCCGCGCGCGTGTGGCCAGTGCCAGCCCCTGGGCCTCGCAGGCGACCAGATAGGCGGTGATGTCGCGCTCGCTCACGCCCTCGAAGGCCAGCCCCCGCCGGTCCAGCCATCCGGCGAAATCGCGCAGGTCGCGGGCATAGGCCAGTTGCGTGTTGGTCGCGGCGTCCTTCTCGGCGGCCTGCGCCTCCAGGAAGGTCGCGATCCAGCGCAGCGCGTCCCCGCTCATCCCCGCCGCTCCAGCAGCATTAGTTGCAGCGCGCTCTGACGGGCGACCGATTCCAGCCCCAGCCGCCGCATCAGCGCAAGCGCCCGCGTGACCTCGCCCAGATTGCCGCGTGCCCCGTCGGTGATCAGGTCGATCGCGCTCAGGATCGCCTCACCCAGACGCGCCTCGGCCAGCAGCCGCGCCTCGGCCGGGCCGGGGGCGCTCGCGGTGAACCCCTCGATCAGCGCCGCGCCCAGCGCATCGGGCGGCTCCAGCCCCTCGGTCGCGCCCGTGGCGATCCCGATCAGCAGCCGTTCCTCGTCGGAGACCGGCTCGCGCGCGAGCGCGACGGCCTCGTATTCCTCGGTCATCAAACCGATCCGGAAGGCCAGCGCGCCCGCCTCGCCGGGCAGCCCCAGCCGGGCCAGCCGCGCGCCGTAAAGCTGGGCAAAGGGCATTTCCAGTTCGGCGGCCAGCATCGCCTCCCAGGCGGGCGCCAGCGCTGCGGCCACGGGACCGGGCTGGCCTGCGATCATCGCCACGTCGAACTCCTGCAACGCGGCCACGCGGCCCCACATCCCGCCCGAGGCGGCGGGCTTGCGCTCGGTCCAGATGCCCAGCAACTGGTTGGGTGCCAGCGCCCCGGTGCGTGCCAGCCGCTCGGCCGCCTCGATCCGCGCCTTCCATCCTGCATTCGTGCGCAGGTCGGACCGTGCAAAGGCCAGCGGCAGCGTCACCGTGCCCAGCGGTTCGCCCACCGCCTCGCGCATGCGGAAGATCAGCGGGCTGGGGCGCGAGGGGGCGGGTAGGGGCTCGCCGATCTCGGCCAGTTCGGGGTCGAGAAAGCGCGCCAGCAGCGCGTCCTCCTCGTCGGTGACATAACCGAGCGCGCGCGCCGTCTCCAGCGTCAGCGCGGCGGCATTCCAGTCGCCGCGCCGGGCAAGGCAGAACACCCGCGTCGGAAAGGTCGGCGCGACATCGGGCGTCAGGCGCATCGCCGCGCAGGCGCGATCCTCCTGTCCCGTCAGAAGCGAGATGTCGAACCAGCGGCGGAACAGTTCCGGATCGGTCGGCCCCGCGCGTTCCACCAGCGCCTGCGCCTGGTCCAGCGCCCCCAGGTCCAGCAGCTTGTCCAGCCGCGCCAGCAGCACCAGCCCATCCTCGCCCGGCCGCATCGCCGCGGGCGGGTCAAGCTCTGCCAGCAGCAGCGTCAGCAGCAGCGCCTGAACCGCGGGCAGCGTGTCCACCCGCTCGGCCCGGATCGCACGGGCGATCTCCTCGGGCCGCCCCGGCCCCCACAGATCGCGCGGCAGCCCTGTGACTTGCGCGGGCAACAGGCCCACCGCATCGACACTGATCCCGGCCAGCGGTTGCACCTCGATCGTCTCGGTGCCGGGTCCGGGGCTCAGCGCGGGCGGCACCGTGCGCACCGCCGGATCGGTCACCGAGTCCGACAGCCAGTCGATCGCCGACAGCGGCGGTTCGGCGCGCACCGGCCCGCTCGCGGCGGCCCAGGCCACCGCCAGAACGGCCAGCGGGCGCATCGTCCTAGTCCACATCGAGCGTCAGGCTTTCGCTCACCACCGTCTGGTCGGGTGTCAGATCGCCCAGATAGGCAAAGCCGACCAACCCGACGAATCCGACGACGACCAGAAAAACCAACACCTTGAGAAGCCGCAACATCCTGCCCTGCCTTCCGTTTTGGTCCGCGCGTAACCCGCTTTGGCTCGATTATAACTGGCATTTCCGGGGAGTTCACGCCATTGAAGGGCCGCAGGGCACAACTTGGCGGGAGGTCGCCTGAAGTGGGCGCAAGGCTGAAGAAAACCATCGCCCTTGTCGGGCTGATGGGCGCGGGCAAGACCGCGGTCGGCACGGCGCTGGCCAGAAAGCTGGACGTGCCCTTCCGCGATTCGGATGCCGAGATCGTCGCGGCCGCCAACATGAGCATCGCCGAGATCTTCGCCCGCGACGGCGAGGCGTTCTTCCGCGCCCGCGAGTCGCAGGTGATCGCCCGCCTGCTGGACGGCCCGCCCGGGGTGCTGTCGACCGGCGGCGGCGCCTTCCTGTCCGAGGTGAACCGCGCCGCGATCTCGGCGCGCGGCGTTTCGGTCTGGCTCGATGCCGATCTGGACCTGTTGTGGAACCGGGTGCGGCACAAGGCGACGCGGCCGCTGTTGCAGACCGCCGATCCCCGCGGCACGCTGGCGCGGCTCTATGACGAGCGCAAGCCCTTCTACGCACTGGCGGATCTGGTGGTGAAGGCCGACCCGCGCTATTCGATCGAGGACATGGCCGACAAGGTGCTGGACGCGCTCCGCACCCGGCCCGACGTGCTGGAGGGGATGTGAGCGAGACCGTTGAAACCGTGCATGTGGCCCTGCCGGGGCGCGCCTACGACATCCGCATCGGCCCCGGCCTGATCGCGCGCGCGGGCGCGGAGATCGGCCCGCTGCTGACCCGTCCCCGCGTCGCGATCCTGACTGACGAGACCGTCGCCGCCCTGCATCTGGATACCTTTCGCGCGGGGCTGGCCGCCGCGGGCATCGAGGCCCCGGCGCTGGCCCTGCCGCCCGGCGAGGCGACCAAGGGCTGGGCGCAGTTCTCGCGCGGGGTGGAATGGCTGATCGAGCAGAAGGTCGAGCGCGGCGGCATGGTGGTGGCGCTGGGCGGCGGCGTGATCGGCGATCTGGCGGGCTTTGCGGCGGCCGTCCTGCGCCGGGGCGTGCGCTTCGTGCAGGTGCCGACCACGCTGCTGGCGCAGGTCGACAGTTCCGTGGGCGGCAAGACCGGGATCAATTCCCCCCTCGGCAAGAACCTGATCGGCGCCTTCCACCAGCCGAGCCTTGTGCTGGCCGATACCGGCGTGCTGGACACGCTGCCGCGCCGCGATTTCCTGGCCGGCTATGGCGAGGTGGTGAAATACGGCCTTCTGGGCGACGCGGCCTTCTTCGACTGGCTGGAGGAGAATGGCCCCGCGCTGGCCGCGGGCGACCTGGCCGCGCGCATCCATGCGGTGCGGCGGTCCTGCGAGATGAAGGCGGGCATCGTCGAGCGCGACGAGACCGAACAGGGCGAACGCGCGTTGCTTAACCTCGGCCATACCTTCTGCCATGCGCTGGAGGCCGCGACCGGCTATTCCGACCGCCTGCTGCATGGCGAGGGCGTGGCGATCGGCTGCGCGCTGGCCTTCGAACTGTCGGCCCGGATGGGGCTGTGTGCGCAGGAAGAGCCCTCCCGCGTGCGTGCGCATCTGGCGGCTATGGGGATGAAGACGGACCTGGCCGACATTCCCGGCGACCTGCCCCATGCCGACGCGCTGATCGGGTTGATGGCGCAGGACAAGAAGGTTCAGGACGGGCGGCTGCGTTTCGTCCTGGCCCGCGGGATCGGGCAGGCCTTCGTTACTTCGGATGTCGATGCGGGGCTGTTGCGCGCGATGCTGGACGACGCGCTGGCCGTGCGCCGGGCCTGACGGGGTCTGGCGGGCGGTGAGGGCGCAAGGGGGGCGCTGCCCCCCGTCCTTGCGGACTCCCCCCGGGGTATTTGGGCCAAGAAGAAGCAGGGGGCGCCTTTTCAGGAGGGGCCGGACAGGGCGGGCGGCAGGCCGAGGCGGCCGCGCCGCGCGGGCAGGTCGGCCATGATCCGGCGTCGGTCCTCGGGGCGCATCCGCGTCCAGGCGGCGATCTCGTCGATCGAGCGCATGCAGCCGGTGCACAGGCGGCTGTCGCGGTCGACCACGCAGACCCTTGTGCAGGGGCTTTCGATGGCGCCATCGACGCGGGCGGGGCGGTCTTCGCTCATGGCGCGTCCTTCAGATGGCGCAGGCGGTCGAGGAACCCTTGCAGGATATAGCCCGCCGCGACATGGTCAATCACTTCGGCGCGGCGCTTGCGCGAGGTGTCGGCCTCGAGCAGCGCGCGTTCGGCCGCCACGGTCGAGAGCCGCTCGTCCCAGAAGCCGATGGGCAGGTCCGTCAGCCGCGACAGGTTGCGCGCGAAGGCCCGCGTCGACTGGCAGCGCGGCCCCTCGCTGCCATCCATGTTGCGCGGCAGGCCGAGCAGAAGCCCTCCGGCAGAGCGCCCCGCCGCGATCTCGAGCAGGCGGGCGGCATCCTGGGTGAACTTGCTGCGCCGGATCGTTTCCAGCGGGCTTGCGACCGAGCGCAGCCCGTCCGAAACCGCCACGCCGATGGTCTTTTCCCCGAAATCCAGCCCCACCAGCGCGCCGCGTTCGGGCAGGGCGGCGGCGAAGCTCTCGGCGCTGTCGAAGACGCTCACTCGGCCACGCCCGCCGCGATGGCGGCCGCGCGCACGGTGTCCAGCGCCTGCGGATGCGGGGCGAAGACCTGCTGCGCCTCGGCCCAGATCCCGGCGGCCTGCTCGGTATCGCCCAGCATGCCCAGCGCGCGGATCAGTTGTGCCCATTCCTCGGGGCTGCCGCCCTGGTTGGCCAGCCGGTCGGACAGGCCCGCCACCATGCCGACGATCATGTCCCGGCGCTGTTCCGCCGTCAGCCCGGCAGAAGCCTCGATATCCTCGGCCGAGGGGCCGCGCAGGGGACCGGCCTGCGGCAGCGGCGGCGGGGTGTAGTCGTCATCGCCCGCGAACCACGCCAGGTCGCGGATCTGGGAATGCACCGGCGCAAGCCAGGGATCGTCCGGCTGCGAGACCGACAGAAGCTCGCGCCAGACCCGGAAGGCGATGTCGGGCCGTCCGGTCTGGATATGCATCAGCCCCCAGTAATAGAGCGCGGTGCCGTTCCGCGGATCGCGGTTCAGCGCGTTTTCCAGCACCGCCTCGGCTTCGGGCGAGACATAGCCGCCCGCGGCCAGCACCATCATGTCGGCCATGGTGGCATGGTCCTCGGCGCTGGCGCGGCCCTCCTTCAGTTCGATGGCGCGGGATTGCGCGGCATAGGCGGCGCGGAAATTGCCCAGCGCGGCCTCGTTGCGGGCCAGCAGCAGAAACCCGCGCAGATCGTCGCCGCGTTCGGCGACCACCTCCCGCAGCCGCTCGACCAGGTCCAGGTGCTGCGGCTCGGGCGCGGGCACCGGGATCGGCGGCGCGGCCTCCTCGGCCTCGGCCTGGCCCATCCGGTTCGCCCGGAACTCGGCCGCCTGGGCGATGCGCGCGGCCATCGGCTGGTCGGGATAGCCCGGTGCCCCGATCACGCGGTAAACGCCCCAGGTGCCGCCCAGCAACATCGCGACAAGTCCTGCCCCGATGACGAGACTCGCCGTCTTCGGCGCCTCCGAGGCGCTCGTCCGGGCCTTGAGCTTGCGGTCGGCCTCCAGCACCCGGCGCGAGACCTCGATGCGGATGCGCTCGGCCTCGTCGGCGGTGATGACGCCGCGGGCCAGGTCGCGCTCGACCTCGCGCAACTGCTCGCGATAGACCTGCAGGTCATAGGCCGCCGCCGGGATGCCCGCAGCCCGGCTGCGGACCAGCGTCATGGCGAGCAGCACCGCGATCGCCGCGGCAAGCCCCAGCGCGACAAGCGTGAATGCCATATGGGTCCACCCCTTTTGCAGCCTCACCCGCCGATCTATTACGGAAAGGACGGAATCGAAAGGGCAAAGCGGCCTGACCGTCCCGCCACTGGCCGATGTCGCGTTCCTTCGACGGCATGCCGCTGGCGGGCAGGGGGCGGCGGGCCGGTCGGTGCATGAAGGGCCGTGCGAAAGCCCGGCAAACAAGGGGAGAGCCCGTGGCCATGAAACGCTATTCCGCCTTCGCCATCGCCCGCGAGGCCGCACGCTACCACGCGGGATGGCAGCGGGCCTGGGCCTCTCCGGCGCCGAAGCCTCACTATGATGTGATCGTGGTGGGGGCCGGCGGGCACGGGCTGGCGACCGCCTATTACCTCGGCAAACGCTTCGGCATCACCAATGTCGCGGTGATCGAGAAGGGCTGGCTGGGCGGCGGCAATACCGGGCGCAACACCACGATCATCCGCTCGAACTACCTTCAGGATCCCTCGGCCGCGATCTACGAGAAATCCCGCGCGCTCTACGAGACGCTCAGCCAGGATCTGAACTACAACATCATGTTCAGCCCCCGCGGCGTGCTGATGCTGGCCCAGACCGAACACGAGATCCGGGGCTGGAAACGCACCGCGCAGGCCAATGCCCTGCAGGGTATCCCGACCGAGTATATCGGCCCCGCCGAGGTCAGGAGGATCGTCCCGATCATCAATATCGACGGGCCGCGCTATCCGGTACTCGGCGCGCTCTGGCAGCCCCGCGGCGGCACCGCGCGCCATGACGCGGTCGCCTGGGGCTATGCGCGCGCCTGTTCCGCGATGGGCATGGACATCCTCCAGAAATGCGAAGTCACCGCGATCCGCCAGCAGGGCAGTCGGGTGACGGGCGTCGAGACCACGAAGGGCGCCATCGGCTGCGGCAAGCTGGCGATCGTCGTGGCGGGCCATTCGGGCGTTCTGGCCCGGATGGCCGGGTTCCGGCTGCCGATCGAGTCCGTGGCCCTCCAGGCACTGGTCAGCGAACCGATCAAGCCGGTGATCGACGTGGTCGTCATGGCGAACACCGTGCATGGCTATATCAGCCAGTCCGACAAGGGCGAGCTTGTCATCGGCGGCGGCGCGGACGGGTTCAACAACTACACCCAGCGCGGCAGCTTCCACCATATCGAGGAAACCGTCCGCGCGCTGTGCGAGACCTTCCCGATCATCACGCGGCTGAAGATGCTGCGCCAATGGGGCGGCATCGTCGACATGACCGGCGACCGCTCGCCGATCCTGTCGAAGACCCCGCTGGAGGGATGCTTCATCAATTGCGGCTGGGGCACGGGCGGGTTCAAGGCGATCCCGGGCTCGGGCTGGGCGATGGCCGAACTGGTGGCCAGGGGCGAGCCCGGCCCGCTGGCCGCCCCCTTCGGCCTAGACCGGTTCCGCGAGGGGCGCTTCATCGACGAAAGCGTGGCGGCGGGGGTGGCGCATTGACCCGGTGGATTGACCAATTGGGAGTCGCCGGGCTTTCGGTTTGGTTGATCCTGTCCGGTTTCGCAGCCAATGCGGGTGATGGCGCGTTGTTCCGAAGGTGGGGTGCGCTGGGTGTTGCCGTCGTCGTGGCCTATTTTGCGGCGGCCAGGCTTTTCCAAAGCCAACCGGCGCCGCCCGGCTATCACGAGAGCAGCGAAATCAATACCAGGAACTTCATCCTGACTGGTCGGCTGGCGCATATGGCCCTCTGGCAATGCTCCCTGATCGCCGCTTGCATAAAGATCGACAACGACAGGCAAGGGGTGCCAACACCGACCCCGATTGAGGCGTTGGCCAGGCCCTTGCTTTCAGGCGCACCCTCTCCCGAGCAGTTTTCCGCGGATACCGACCTGGAGAACAGGTTGGCGGCCAACCTTGCCGACAAGCTCGCGGCCGATGCCGTGGTGGCTCGGGTTGACTGCAGAATTGAGATCACTCAGGCGGTGGCCATAGTTGTCGCCACACTCCAATGGGGTTTCGGCGATCTTCTTTTCGCCGGGAGCGGTGGTGCATGATCTTCGAGAGTCTTCGTTGTGCGCGGTTCGCTGCCCTGGAACAGAAGCGTGTCACCCTCGTATCGCCCGCCCCGCGGCTGGGCCGCTCTGTCGCAGGTCGCCGCCTTGTGCATTTGGTCGCCTTGACGCGCGCGCAGCCGCTCCGCATAACGGGCGCCAAACCCCATTCGGAGACCCGTCCATGTCCGACGAAAACTACGACGTCCTCGTTCCCGAATCCGCCGCCAAGTGGTTTGGCCTCGTCGCCGGTCTTCTGGTGCCGCTCTTCTTCGGCATGGTTGGCGCCCAGATCTACGGCAATATCAACGCCAGTAGCGCCGTGCAGGTTTACCCGGCGTTCGAGGAATAAGGGGGCAGCCACCCGCGCCCCCGCCCGTCTGATGCAATTCCAGACCGAGGGGGCGCGATGCTTCTGTTGACCTGTCCCAACTGCGGCGTGGCCGCGGATGAAACCGAACTCGCCCCGGGCGGCGAGGCGCATCTGACGCGCCGCGGCCCGGGCAGCGACGATGCCAGCTTCGAATCCTACCTGTTCCATCGCAGGAACCCCCGCGGCGTCCATTTCGAGCGCTGGCGCCATGCCCATGGCTGCGGCAAGTGGTTTCACGCCGCCCGCGATACCGTGACTCTGGAAGTCTACGGCACCTATCCCGCGCAATGTGCCGCCCCGCCGCGCGAGATCCTCGACCGGATCGCCGCGAAACATCCCGGTTTTGATTGGGAGGGCGGCGCATGAGCTTTCGTCTGGACAAGGGCGGTCGCCTGATCGACCGCACCGCGCCCTGCCGCTTCACCTTCGACGGCGCCGACCATGCCGGGTTCGTCGGCGACACGCTGGCCGCGGCGCTTCTGGCCAATGACCGGATGCTGGTCGGGCGGTCCTTCAAGTATCACCGCCCGCGCGGCGTGGTCGCTTCGGGGGCCGAGGAACCGAACGCGCTGGTGGGGTTGGGGCAGGGCGGCCGGTTCGAGCCGAACCAGCGCGCCACCACGACCGAACTGTTCGACGGTCTCGTGGCCGAAAGCCAGAACCGCTTTCCCTCGCTCGACTTCGACATCGGCGCGATCAATGCGCGGCTCGCGCGATTCCTGCCCGCGGGCTTCTATTACAAGACCTTCCTCTGGCCGCGCGCCTTCTGGAAGCATGTCTATGAACCCGTGATCCGGCAATCCGCCGGGCTGGGCCGCGCGCCGACCGAGGCCGACCCCGACAGCTACGAGCATTTCCACGCCCATGTGGATGTCCTTGTGGTGGGCGGCGGCATTGCCGGGCTCGAGGCCGCGCTGGTCGCGGGACGGTCGGGCGCGCGCGTGCTGCTGGTCGAGCAGACCGCCCATTGGGGCGGGCGCGCGCCGGTCGATGATGTCGAGATCGAGGGGCAGCCTGCCGAAACATGGGTAAGGGTCGCCGTTCAAGAGCTTGAAAGGATGGAGAATGTGACGCTCCGCCTCCGCATGCAGGGGGCGGGCGTCTACGATCATGGCCATGTGCTGGCGCATGAGCGGCTGACCGACCACGCCCCCGATGCGCCCGGCCCCCGCCACCGGCTGTGGAAGATCCGCGCCCGCCAGATCGTCACCGCGACGGGTGCGATCGAACGCCCGCTGGCCTTCCCCGGCAATGACGTGCCCGGCGTGATGCTGGCCTCGGCGGTGCGCGACTATGTGGTGAACTGGGCTGTGGCGCCGGGCCAGCGCACCGTGATCGTCACCAACAATGACGACGCCTATCGCACGGCGCTGACGCTGGTCGAGGCCGGGCTCACGGTGCCCGCAATCGTCGATGCGCGCAAAAGCGCCGAGGGGCCGCTGCCCGAGGCAGCCCGCGCGGCGGGCATCCGGGTGCTGACCGGCAAGGCGGTGGTCAGTGTCAAGGGATCCAAGCGCGTGAAAGGCGTCGGCATCGGCCCCGTGGGCGGCGTCGCCCTGCCGCTGGAGATGATCGCCTGCGACGCGGTCGCGATGTCGGGCGGCTGGTCGCCGGTGGTGCATCTGTGGTCCCATTGCGGCGGTAAGCTGGTCTGGGACGAAGCCCGCGCGATGTTCCGACCCGATCTGTCCCGCGCACCTACCAGTGCCGACGGGCGGCCCTTCGTCGTTCCGGCCGGCGCGGCCTCGGGGGCGCTGTCGGCTCGGGAGGGTCTGCCCGATGGCAGTCGTGCCGGTGCGGCGGCGGCCGAGGCGGCGGGATTCAAGGCCGAGGCCCGCGAATTCGTCATATCGAAATCATATGAGAATCATATGGATTTCATATGGATCATGCCGCGCCGGGCCGAGCCCGCCGCGCGGATGAAAATGTTCCTCGATTTCCAGAATGACGTGAAGGTGTCCGACGTCCAGCTCGCTGCCCGCGAGGGCTATGAAAGCGTCGAGCACGCCAAGCGATACACTACGCTGGGGATGGCGACGGATCAGGGAAAGCTGAGCAATATAAATGGTCTGGCGATTCTTTCTGATGCGTTGGGCGAAGACATTCCACAGGTCGGCACCACCACTTTCCGCCCGCCCTACACCCCCCTGACCCTAGGCGCCATCGCTGGTCCTGGCCGCGGCGCCACCTTCCAGCCGGTGCGCCAGACGCCGCTGCATGACTGGCACCGGGAAAACGGCGCCCATTTCGAACCCGTTGGCCAATGGCGCCGACCCTATAGCTATGTAAAAAAAGGAGAATCCGTATCCTCTGCAATCCGGCGCGAGGTTGCGAACACCCGCAACAATGTCGGCATGCTCGACGCCTCGACCCTCGGCAAACTTCTGGTCAAGGGGCCAGATGCTGGAAAATTCCTTGATCTTGTATATACTTGCATGATCTCGACCCTGCCGGTCGGACGCTGCCGTTACGGGCTGATCTGTTCCGAGAACGGCTTCCTGATGGATGACGGCGTGGTCGCCCGTCTGACCGAAGACAGCTTCCTCTGCCACACCACCAGCGGCGGGGCCGACCACATCCACCAGCATCTGGAGGAGTGGCTTCAGACCGAGTGGTGGGATTTGAAGGTGCATGTCGTTAACCTCACCGAACAGTTCACCCAGATTGCGGTTGTTGGCCCCAAGGCACGGAAACTGCTTGAGAAACTGGAGGGTGACATCGACCTGTCAGCTACGGCGCTGCCCTTCATGGGCTGGGCCGAGGGCCGTCTGGCCGACATCCCGGCACGGGTCTATCGCATCTCGTTCTCGGGCGAACTGTCCTTCGAACTGGCCGTTCCGGCGGGCCGGGGTCGCGAATTCTGGGAGGCCTGCCTTGCCGCCGGGGCCGATCTGGGCGTGATGCCCTATGGCACCGAGGCGCTGCATGTGATGCGGGCCGAGAAAGGCTTCATCATGATCGGCGACGAAACCGACGGCACGGTGATCCCGCAGGATCTGGGCCTTGGCTGGGCGGTATCGAAGAAAAAGGACGATTTCATCGGCAAGCGCGCCCAGCAACGCAGCCATCTGAGCGACCCTGATCGCTGGAAGCTGGTGGGGCTGGAAACTCTGGACGGTTCGGTTCTTCCCGATGGGGCCTATGTCGTGGACGAGGGCCGCAACGCCAACGGTCAGCGCAGGACGCAGGGCCGCGTTACCTCGACCTATTTTTCGCCCACGCTTGGCCGGGGTATTGCCATGGGGCTTGTCCGGCGCGGCCCCGAGCGGATGGGCGAGGTGATCGATCTCGCCCGCAGCGATGGTACCACCGTCAAGGCCCGCATCGTCAGCCCTGTCTTCTACGACCCGGAAGGGGATAAGCAGAATGCCTGAGCCCGTCACAGCCCTTGCAGATGTTCGGTTCGAGGGTATCGCGATCATCGCTGCGGCGCCAACGGCGGATATGGTCACGCTGCGCGCCGATCTTGCCGCGCGCAAGGTGCAGGCCGCGGTCAAGCAGGCGGTGGGCGTAGCCGTCCCCGCACCGCTTTGCGCCAACATGCGGGACGGGTGTGGCGCGGGCTGGATGTCGCCCGACGAATTGCTGCTGTTCGTACCGCGGGGCGAGGGGGCGGCGAAAGTTGCGGCACTCGACACCGCGCTTGCCGGGTTGCATGCAGCCGCCGCCGACGTTTCGGACGCCCGCGCCGCCTTTCGCATATCCGGTCCCGCCGCGCGCGAGGTACTGGCCAAGCTGACGCCCGCCGACATGGCCCCCGGTGTGTTCCCGCCGGGCGGGTTCCGGCGCACCCGTCTGGCCCAGGTGCCGGTTGCGATTCGGGCCGATGCGGACGGTTTCACGCTTCTCTGCTTCCGTTCGGTCGCGGGCTATGTGTTCGATCTGCTGTCCGGGGCGGCCGCGCCGGGGTCGGCGGTGGGCTATTTCGCCCCCGGGGCTTGACCTCCCCCCCGAAGCGACGCCATCTAGGTCAAAGTGACGCAGCAAGGACCAACAGGGGGATCCATGGCCTTCGAACTTCCCGACCTTCCCTATGCCCATGACGCGCTCGCCGATCTGGGCATGTCGCGGGAGACGATGGAGTACCATCACGACCTGCACCACAAAGCCTATGTGGACAACGGCAACAAGCTGATCGCGGGCACCGAATGGGAGGGGAAATCCCTCGAGGATATCGTCCGGGGCACCTATCAGAAGGGCGCCGTCGCGCAGAACGGCATCTTCAACAACGCCTCGCAGCATTGGAATCATTGCCAGTTCTGGGAAATGATGGGGCCGGGCAAAGCCGCCATCCCCTCGGAGCTTGAGGCGAGGATCAATGATGCCTTCGGCTCGGTCGGCAAGTTCAAGGAGGAATTCTCGGCCGCGGGTGCGGGGCAGTTCGGATCGGGCTGGTGCTGGCTGGTGGTCGATACCGATGGCACGCTCAAGGTGACCAAGACCGAGAACGGGGTGAACCCGCTTTGCTTCAACCAGACCGCGCTTCTGGGCTGCGATGTATGGGAACATTCCTACTATATCGACTTCCGCAACAAGCGTCCGGCCTATCTGACGAACTTCCTCGACCATCTGGTGAACTGGGAAAACGTGGCCGCGCGGCTCTCGACCGCCTGATCCCTGTTGTCCGCCGGGCTTGCGGCCGTCCTGCGGGGCGGCCGTTTGCATTCCGGCTTGCGGTTCCGCCTGCCGCGCGGCTGCGCTATGATCGCGGCAAAACAAGAGCAGGCAGTCATGCGACATCCCCTTTCCCTCCTGCGCCTTGCGGCGCTTGTGCTGGGCCTTGCCGCGTCGGCCCCGGTGCTGGCGCAGGAACGGACGGCGCTGGCCCGGCCAGACGCGGCGAATTCGCGGGTGGCCGATGCCGGGGCAGGGGTTGCGTTGGTGCTCGACCTGTCCCAGCCGGTGCCCTACCGGGTCTACATGCTCGACAACCCGCCCCGGCTGGTTGCCGATTTCCGCGAGGTGGATTGGCGCGGTACAGACCCTGCGAAACTCGTCGCCACAGGCCGGGTCGTTGCGGCGCGGGCGGGGGCGCTGCAACCGGGCTGGTCGCGGCTGGTGCTGGAGCTTGGCGGACCCTTTGCCATCGAGACGGCCCAGATGGCGCGCGACCGGGCCAGCGGCCGGGCGCGGCTGTCGGTCCGCCTGACCCCCACCGATCCCGCCAGTTTCGCCGCCCGCCCGCCCGCCTCGGCGCTATGGGGCCTGCCGCCGCCCGAGGAACTGGCCCCGCCGCAGCGCCGCCAGGACGGCACGCGGCCCTTGCGCGTCGTGCTTGACCCCGGCCATGGCGGCATCGACCCGGGCGCCGAGCGGGGCGGCTTGCGCGAATCGGATCTGATGCTGACCTTCGCCCGCGAACTGTCCGAGGCGCTGATACGGGCGGGGCACGAACCGGTGCTGACCCGCGATGGCGATCATTTCGTGCCGCTGGAAACCCGCATCGACATCGCGCGCGCGGCCCGGGGCGATCTGTTCATCTCGCTGCATGCCGATGCGCTGGCCGATGGACAGGCCAGCGGCGGCACGGTCTACACGCTGTCGGAAACCGCGTCCGACAAGGCATCCGCGCTGCTGGCAGAGCGGCATGACCGTGACGCGCTGCTGGCGGGGGTGGACCTGACCGACAAGGATGACGAGATCGCGACCGTCCTGATGGACATCGCCCGCACCGAGACCGCACCCCGCGCCGACCGGCTGGCGGATGCCATCGTGGCGGGGTTGCAGACCCATGTCGGAAGCCTGCACAAGCGGCCGCGGCTGTCGGCGGGCTTCTCCGTGCTCAAATCGCCCGATATCCCCTCGGTGCTGGTCGAACTGGGCTTCCTGTCCTCGGAACGTGACCGACGCAACCTCGTTTCGCCCGAATGGCGCGCGCGGGCGATTGCCGGAATCGTCGGCGCGATCGGGGAATGGGCGGCCGAGGACGCGGCACAGGCGGTATTGCTGCGGCGCTGAAACCGGTCCCTCCCGAGGACGTGACCGGCAGGGCGGCGCATCGCGGCCCGGCCCGGGGCCGTTCGTTTTGACCCCGGACGCGGGGCGGCGTATAGAGGTCCATGCGATCAGGAAAGGGCAGGGGCGGTTTGATCCGTTTCATTCTCTCATCGCTCGGGGTGGTGTTCACGTTGATCACCCTCGGGCTTGTCGGCGCCACGCTTCTGTTGGGCGGGGTGTTCTGGACCTATGCCCGCGACCTGCCGAACCACGACGATCTGGCCACCTACCAGCCCAAGACCATCAGCCGGATCTATTCCGGCGAAGGCCGTCTGATCGACGAGTTTGCCGATGAACGGCGCCTGTTCGCGCCCGCCGAGGAAATCCCCGACCTGGTCAAGAACGCCTTCATCTCGGCCGAGGACAAGAATTTCTACAGCCACAAGGGGTTCGATGCCCGTGGCATCGTCGCCGCCGGGATCGAGGCGGTTCAGACACGGGGCGAGACGCTGCGCGGCGCCTCGACCATCACCCAGCAGGTGATGAAGAACTTCCTGCTGGGCGGCGAACGGACGGGCGAGCGCAAGATCAAGGAACTGATCCTTGCCGTGCGGATCGAGGAGACGCTGTCCAAGGACCGGATCCTCGAACTCTATCTCAACGAGATCTTCCTCGGCCAGAACTCCTATGGCGTGGCGGCAGCGGCGCAGACCTATTTCAACAAGACCCTGGCCGAACTAGCCCCCGAAGAGGCCGCGTATCTGGCCGCGCTGCCCAAGGCCCCCTCGACCTATCATCCGGTGCGCGCCTATGACCGTGCCATCGAGCGGCGCGATTATGTCCTGCGCCAGATGCTCGAGAACGGCCATCTGGATGCCGCGGCCCATGAGGCCGCCACGGCTCAACCGCTCAGGACCGTGCAGAACGGCGATTACCCGCCCTTCGCCGCCAGCCTGCCTGAACGCGACTATTTCACCGACGAGATCCGACGCCAGCTTTCGGGCAATTTCGGCGAGGCCGAGTTCTTCGGCGGCGGTCTGTCGATCCGCGCCACGCTCGACCCCGAACTGCAACTGGAAGCCGCCCATGCCCTGCGGCGCGCGCTGGAGGAGTTCGACCGGGGGCAAGGGCGCTGGCGCGGCAGCGGCCAGAAGATCGAACCAGCCGCCCTGGCCGACGAGTCCGCCTGGCGTGCCGCGCTGGCCCAGACCGAGATCGCGCGCGACATCGACCTGGTCGGCCCTTGGTTGCCCGCGGTCGTGCTGGCGGTCGAGGATCAGCGGCTGGTCATCGGCATCGAGGGCGTCGGGGGCACGGCCGAGGTGCCGCGCGCAGATACATCCTGGTTCCGCGGCGACCTGCGCCAGAATTTCACCCCCGGCGACGTCGTCCATGTCCGTCGGATGGTATCGGATTCCGATGGCAGCTTCATCCGCTGGACGCTGCGCCAGGTGCCCGAGGTGCAGGGCGGCTTCGTCGCGATGGATGTGAACACCGGCCGCGTTCTGGCGATGCAGGGCGGTTTTTCCTATCAGGACTCGGTCTTCAACCGCGCCACCCAGGCGACGCGCCAGCCCGGTTCGGCCTTCAAGCCCTTCGTCTTTGCCGCGGCGCTGGACAGCGGGTTCACGCCCGCGACCATCGTGATCGACGCGCCGATCGAGGTGGACACGGGCGCAGGCATCTGGCGACCCAAGAACGCCTCGAACCGCTTCTACGGGCCGACTCCCCTGCGCACCGGCATCGAACGCTCGCGCAACCTGATGACCGTGCGTCTGGCCAAGGAAGTCGGCATGGACACGGTCGCGACCTATGCCGAACGCTTCGGCGTCTATGACCGGCTGGAACCCTTCCTCGCAAATTCGCTGGGCAGCCAGGAGACCACGCTTTACCGGATGGTGGCGGCCTATGCGATGTTCGCCAATGGCGGCGAGCGGGTCGAACCCACGCTGGTCGACCGGGTGCAGGACCGCTGGGGCAAGACGATCTACCGCCACGACACCCGCACCTGCACCGATTGCGACGACCTGACCCTTGCTCCGGGCAAGGCGCCCAGCATCGTGACCAACCGCGAGCGGGTGATGAACGCGATCACCGCCTATCAGCTGACCTCGATGATGCAGGGCGTAGTGGAACGCGGGACGGCGGCGGGGCGGGTCAATCTCGGCGTGCCCACCGCGGGCAAGACCGGCACGACCAACGATGCGCGCGACGTCTGGTTCGTGGGCTTCACCTCGAACATCGTGGCGGGCTGCTACATGGGCTATGACCGCCCGCGCAGCCTTGGCGCGCGGGCGGCAGGCGGCACGCTTTGCGCGCCGGTCTTCAACGAGTTCATGAAAAAGGCGACGGCGAAATATGGCGGCGGGCCGTTCAAGGTGCCGCCGGGCGGCCGCTTCATCAAGATCGACCGCTATTCCGGCGGCCGCCTGCCCGACGATGCCACAGGCGAGCATGTCGTGGCCGAGTATTTCCGCACCGGCGAGGAGCCGATCTTCGGCATCGGCGCGATGGTAGATGGCGGCTTCGCGATGGGATCGGACCTGCCGCTTTTCGGCCGCGGCGAGGGCGACGTTGACCCCGCAGCCCCCCCGCGCGAGGTCACGACCTCGACGGGCCGCAAGGCGGTGGTCGGGCCCAAGGCGAATTTCGGCACGATTTCCTCGGGCGGGCTTTACTGAGGGCGGCCCGCTTGCCCGGGCGTGCGGGCCGGGATATGACCCCCATCTGAAACTGTCGGACAAGAGCTTGAAGGGGCACGGATGCCATGCGTGCAGAGGCGCAGAATACCGTCGCGGAGATCCGCAAGTCGCTGAAGCTGCTGGCCCAGCGGCTGGACTGGGACACGGCCGAGCACCGGCTGGAAGAATTCGATGCGATGTCCGAAGATCCGGGCCTGTGGAACGATCCCGAGCGCGCGCAGAAACTGATGCGCGAGCGTCAGGCGCTGGCCGACGCGATCGAGACCTACAGGGGCATCTCGCGCGAACTGGACGACAATATCGAACTGATCGAACTGGGCGAGGCCGAGGATGACAAGGAGGTGGTTGCCGAAGCCGAGGCGGCGCTGAAGGCGCTACGCGAGCGCGCCGCCCAGAAAGAGCTCGAGGCGCTGCTTGACGGAGAGGCCGATGCCAACGACACCTTCCTCGAAATCAACGCGGGTGCGGGCGGCACCGAAAGCTGCGACTGGGCTTCGATGCTCGCACGGATGTATGTGCGCTGGGCCGAGGCACATGGCTACAAGGTCGAGCTGCAATCCGAGAATGGCGGCGAAGAGGCGGGGATCAAGTCCGCGACCTACAAGATCTCGGGCCACAACGCCTATGGCTGGCTGAAATCGGAATCCGGCGTACATCGGCTGGTGCGCATCTCGCCCTATGACAGCGCCGCGCGGCGGCATACCTCGTTCTCGTCGGTCTGGGTCTATCCGGTGGTCGACGACAATATCGAGATCGAGGTGAACCCGGCAGATATCCGGGTCGATACCTACCGGTCGTCGGGGGCGGGCGGTCAGCACGTCAACACCACCGACTCGGCGGTGCGGATGACCCACATTCCCACCGGCATCGTGGTCACCTCGTCGGAAAAATCCCAGCACC
This sequence comes from Rhodovulum steppense, assembly GCF_004339675.1. Lineage (GTDB taxonomy): Bacteria > Pseudomonadota > Alphaproteobacteria > Rhodobacterales > Rhodobacteraceae > Rhodovulum > Rhodovulum steppense. The sequence continues at coordinate 56,754 of NZ_SLVM01000014.1, read as the reverse complement.
AGAACCGCGACATTGCCATGAAGGCGCTGAAATCGCGGCTCTACCAGATGGAACTGGAGCGTCGGACCGCCGACATCCAGGCCCAGCACGACGCCAAGGGCGATGCCGGCTGGGGCAACCAGATCCGCTCCTATGTCCTGCAGCCCTACCAGATGGTCAAGGACCTGCGCACCGGGGTCGAAACCTCGGACACGGCGGGCGTTCTGGACGGCGATCTGGACCAGTTCATGGCAGCGACGCTGGCCCTGAAGGTGGCGGGGAAGAGCCGCGCCGAGGCTCAGGCCGAGGGCTGAGCCCGCGCGGTATCAGCGCAGATCCTCGGGCGGGCGTCCGGGGCGCGAGCGGTAGGCGGGCAGGGTCCAGCCGAAGGCAAGCGCGCCGCCGCGAACGCCCAGCGCCAGAACGAACGCCCCGCCCGCCGCAACCGGCAGCCCCATGCCCAGCCCACGCAGCGCGACATAGGCCAGCGCGCCGGTCATGGCGGCCGCAACATAGATCTCCTGTCGCATCAGCACCGAGGGTTCGCGGGCCAGAACATCCCGCAGGATGCCGCCGAATGTTCCGGTCAGCATTCCCATGGCAATGGCAACCGTCGCCGATCCGGTGACAAGAAGCCCCTTGTAGGCACCGAAGACGCCATAGGCCGCCAGCGCCACCGCGTCGAGCCATAGCAGCAGCCGATAGCGCGATTCCAGCAGATGCGCGGTGAAATAGACCAGAACGGCCGTCGCGGCGCAGACGACAAGGTAGAGATGCTGCGCCACCCAGAAGACCGGCACGCCCAGAACCAGATCGCGCAAGGTGCCCCCGCCGATGCCGGTGACCGCGCCCAGAAACAGGAAGCCGATGATATCAAGCTGCTTGCGCGAGGCCGCCAGCGCGCCCGTGGCGGCGAAAAGGGAAACGCCGACATAGTCCAGGATATCGACCGGGCTCATGGGTTGCAGTCCATGTCTTCTGATGGCAAGGGCACGGGATGGTCGTTGCAGTTCTGACCGGCGAAGGCAACTCTCGTCATTTGCGCCTGTCGTGACTCCCGAAATTGGCCGAAGGCAGGACCCGTCGCAGAGCGCCACCGCCGAAAGCTTCCATCCGGGGAGGCGGTCGCCAAAGAAAAGGGACCCGGTCGGCGTTGCGACTCAGGCCCCTCCGCCTCCTCCCTGGAGATTGTTGTCAGGTCTTGGGCGCCGCGCCCTCGGCCATCGTGCCAGTGGTTCTGCTGCTTTCACCCAGCACATGGGCGGGCTTTGCCGTGCCGCTGCGCTGGCCGGAGTTCAGCGGGTCGTCCTGGCGCTGCACAGAACCCTCGAAATGGGCACCGCTCTCGATCGCGATGGTCTTGTGGATGATGTCGCCCTCGACGCGCGCGGTCGAGGTCAGCCGCACCTTGAGCCCGCGCACCCGGCCGATCACCCGGCCATTGATCACCACGTCGTCGGCCACCACCTCGCCCCGGACAGTGGCGGATTCGCCAACGGTCAGCAGATGCGCCTGGATATCGCCGTCGATCGTGCCTTCGACCTGAATGTCACCCGAGGTCTTGAGATTGCCCGTCACCACCAGATCCGAGGAGAGCATCGAGGCCGGGGGCTTGGCCTTGGGTGCAGCCGGAATCGGGCTGTCGGAACCGGGACGAGGATACGCCGCCTCGGGCAGCTTTCCCTTTTCCGGCTCGCCAGCCTTGGGGCCGGGCTCATTGATCCTGCTTTTAGAAAACATCTCTTGCTGCCTTGATGTAGGTCATGGGGTTCACGGGTTTTCCGTCGACGCGCACCTCATAGTGCAGATGCGTCCCGGTCGACTGTCCGGTACTTCCCATATCACCTATCCGATCCCCGCGCGAGACCCTTTGACCCTCGCTCACCCGTATCTTGGACATGTGGGCATAGCGGGTTTCCAGCCCGAATTCGTGCCGGATCGTCACCAAGCGGCCATAACCCGACTGCCATCCTGCCTTGACGACGACGCCATCGGCGGTGGCATGGATCGGCGTGCCGTGCGAGGACGCGAAATCCACGCCCTCATGCATGCTGCGCGTGCCGGTGATCGGGTGCCGACGCTCGCCGAACGGGCTGGTGAAGCGGTAGGCGGATTTCACCGGCTGGGCAAAGGGCAGTTTTTCGGCAGCGATGCGGTAAAGGTTCAACTCGTCCATCCGCTCCAGCAGGGCATGGGCGCGAAGCTCGTCGGCGCTGGGGCTGTAGTCGCCCTTGGTCGAGGCAGAGATTTGCACCAGCGGTCCGCCCATGCCGACATAGCCCTGACGCACGCGGTCGATCAGGCGATCGGGCGAGAGGCCGGCGGATTTGAACATCTTTTCCAGCGGAACGACCGAGACGGTCAGCGCCTCTTCGAGCGACGTGAAGATCTGGTCGTTGCGTTCTGCAACAAGGTCATGCTCGTAGGCCAACGCCTCGGCCAATTCGAGGGCGGCGTTGGCGTTGGCGTTGGCGGTATCGCGCTCGTCGGCGGTCTCTTCCAGCGCTCCGGTCAGGAAGGCCAGGATCTCCTGCGCATCCACTGCGCGTGGGCCTTCTGCGATCTCTCCGCCCGGCTGGTCGGCAAGTGTGGCGGCCAGTTCCCGTGTGCGGGCGCGGGCGGCGTCGCGCTCTGCCATGGTCTTGCGCAGGCCCTTCTGCAGCACATCCATGCCAGTTTCCAGTTCGCGGTTGCGTTCCTCCGAAGAAAGCAGTTCGGACTGCATCCGCGACACTTCGCTCATCGCCATCTCGAAGCGTGCGCGCGCGGCGGCGGCCTCCTCGGCGGCCTGGTCGCGTTCGAGCGCGAGGGCGTTGATCCGCCCGTCATACAGGGCCTGCTCGCGCTTGGCTTGGTCGCGCAGGTTTCCGGCGCCGACCTGGTCCATCAGCACGATCGCTGTGGACAGCATCGCCCAGGCCATCACGGTGGCCCCGCCCGCCAGCCCCAGAAGCTGGGTCTTCGGCGATAGACGCAGGAAACGCGTGCTGTGGTCGGTGCGTAGAAACAGCCTTTGTTCGGGAAGATAGCGCCCAAGCGCCATATCGATGCGGTGGAGGAAACGCCCCGTCAATGCCTTCGCCTCAGCTGCCCATCTTGGTTAGTCGGGCGCAGGTGAAGCGTCGCCGACGCCCTTGTGCCTAGCCAGTGCCGACCGGCGCTGCAATTTTTTTCTACACTTTCTCAAGTAGTCGGCTCATTCCGGCAATAATCCGCCGATTTCGGCGCCCGTTCCGCGGAAGGCTGCCGGTCGCGCGTTGGCGCTGGTGGACGGCCGACCGCGGGTTCCGCCGGGTCGGCCGTGTCGAGCGATCAGAGCGCGCGCACCGCCTCCAGAACTTCCTCGGCGTGGCCTGGCACCTTAACCTTGTGCCAGGCCCGCGCGACCTTGCCCGCTCTGTCGATCAGGAAGGTGGACCGCTCGATGCCGAAGTATTTCTTGCCATACATCGACTTCTCGACCCAGACGCCGTAGCGCTCGCAGACATCGCTGCCCTCGTCGGACAGAAGCGGTACGCTGAGTTCGTGCTTGCAGCGGAACTTGCCGTGTTTCTCGACGCTGTCCTTGGAGATGCCGAAGACCCTTGCCCCCGTTGCCTCGAACTCGGCCAGCAGGCCCGAGAAGGCGATGGCTTCCTTCGTGCAGCCTGACGTGTCATCCTTGGGATAGAAGTAGAGAACCACGGGGGCAGGGCGCAGCGCCGAAAGCGTGACATCCGCGCCCCCGTCCTGGGGCAGGGTGAAATCGGGCGCGGTCTGGCCGATGTCGATCATGGGTCTGTCGGTCCTTCGGGTTCGCGGCCACTCGGTCGAGGGCCTTCGGGTTGGCGCCTTGGGTACAGCGCGACGCGTCAGACAATAGGCGCTGCGCGCGGGCAGGCAAGCGGGAGATCCTTCGCCGCGCAGACGCGAGGCGGGCTGTCGGGATGAGCGGTAAAGGGCCGGATACCAGCACCGAAGCGCGCGTGATCGAGCCGCACCAGCGGTTCGGCATATGGTTGCTGTTGAGTCTCGGGATGCTGATGGGTCTGGGCGGGCTGGCCGGACTGGCGCTGACCGGGCGCATGGTCGATCTGCCCGGCTGGGCCACGGCACGGATCGAGGCGCGGCTGAACAGTCAGTTCGCGCCCGCTGAGATGCGGATCGGCGGGGTGGGGGTGATGTTCTCGCGCAAAGCGGTCCCATCGGTCCGGTTCCGCGATGTCCTGGTGCTCGATGGGGCAGGGCGCGACGTGGCCGCGCTGCCGGTGATCGGGGCAACGATCTCAGCGGTGGGGCTGGCCTCGGGCCGACTCGACGTGACGCATGTGGCGCTTGACGGGGCGGAACTGACGCTGCGGCGTGCGCCCAATGGTCGGCTCGACCTGGCGCTGGGGCGCACGGGCGCACCGGTCAGCGCCGCGGCGAGCCTGGGAGAACTGCTCGACGAGATCGACCGCGGACTCTCGGCGCCGGGGCTTGTTGCAATCGAGGCGGTCAGTGTCGAAGGGCTGGGCCTGACCTTCGAGGATGCCCGTGCAGGCCGGACATGGATTGTCGAGAACGGGCTGATGACGCTGGACCAGGATGCGGACGAGGTCGCGATCCGGGCCTTCTTCTCGCTCCGGGGGCAGGCCGAGTTACCCGCCGAACTGGCCTTCGATTTCGTCTCTCGCAAGGGAAGCCCCGCCGCGAGTTTCGCTGCGACCTTCTCGGACGTGCCCTCGGCTGATATCGCCACGCAATCGCCCGCCCTGGCCGCGCTGGCGGTGATTGACGCGCCGATTTCCGGTGCGATCCGCACCGAGGTGTTTGCCGATGGCAGTCTCGGTCCGTTGACCGCGGCGCTGGAAATCGGGGCGGGCGCGCTACGACCCGCGGGGGGCGCGCCGCCCATCGGCTTTGCCTCGGGTCGGTCGGCCTTTACCTACGACCCCGAGGCGGGACGTCTGAATTTCGACCGGATAACGGTCGATACCGCGATCCTGCGGCTGAGTGCCGAGGGCCATGCCTATCTGCGCGACATGGAGGGTGGCTGGCCCGAGACGCTGGTCGCCCAGCTTGCCTTTCGCGAGGTCGCGCTTAACCCTGATGGGGTGTTCGAGACGCCCGCGATACTTTCCGGTGGCGCGCTGGACCTCCAGCTTCGGCTTTTCCCGTTCACCGCGACGCTGGGTCAGGTCGTGCTGCTGGACGAGGGGCGCAGCTATCGTGGCCGGGGCCGCGTGCGCGCGCTGCCCGAGGGCTGGGATGTCGCGGTGGATGCCACCATCCCCGAGATCGACCGGCAGCGGCTCCTGTCGCTCTGGCCGCTTACACTGGCGCCGAACACGAGGGGCTGGATCGAGGCCAATGTTCTGGCTGGCATTGTCCATGACGGTCGCGCCGCGCTGCGCCGCCCGCCCGCGGGGCCTTTGCGTGTGTCGCTGACCCATGCCATCCGCGATGCAGAGGTGCAGGTTCTGGACGGGTTTCCCCCGATCCGGCAGGGTATTGGCCATGTCGTGATCGACAGCGACCGATTTGCCTTGTCGGTCGAGCGTGGCAGCGTAGCGGTGCCGGAGGGCGTAGTAGACGTTGCGGGTTCGACCTTGAAGGTGGACGACCTTTCCGCCGATGTGCCGCGCGCCGAGATCGTGCTACGCACCCGCTCGGCCATTGCCGCCGCGCTGTCGCTGATCGACCAGCCACCGCTGGGCATCACCACCGTGGCCGGGATCGCGCCCGATCTTGCGACGGGCGAGGCCCTGATCGAAACCCGGCTCGATCTGCCGCTGATCCCGGATCTGGCGGTCGAGGATGTCGGCTGGCAGGTGACGGGCGATCTGCGCGGGGTCGGCTCGGACGCTCTGGTGCCCGGGCGGCGGTTCGAGGCGGGCAGCCTGCGGCTGGAGGCAAGCCCCGAGACGGTCGCGATCTCGGGCATGGCGGCGCTGGACGGGGTGCCGCTGCGCGCGGCCTGGACGATGCCGGGCGGACCGGGGAATGGCGGGGCATCGCGTGTCGAGGGCACGCTGGAGTTGTCGCAGGCGACGAATGCGGCCTTCGGGATCGGCCTGCCCGGGGGCAGTCTGGCCGGGTCCGGGCGGGCCGGTTTCACGCTTGATCTCGACCCCGGCGCGGCGCCGCGGTTCACGCTGGACTCCGACCTTGTGGGGTTGCGTCTTGCCGTGCCGGAACTGGGCTGGTCCAAGCCTGCGGGCAGCGCGGGACGGCTGGAACTGGCCGGGCGGCTGGGCGACGCGCCCGCAATCGATAGGCTGCTGCTTGAGGCGCCGGGGCTGTCGGCCACCGGGTCCGTCGCGCTGACCGGCGAGGGCGTGCTTGACGTGGCGCGGCTGTCGCGGGTGCGGCTGGGCGGCTGGTTCGATGCGCCGGTCGTTCTCAGCGGCCGGGGCGCGGGCCGCCCGCCTGCTGTCGCGATCACCGGCGGCAGGGTCGATCTGCGCGCGCTGCCCTCGGGCGGTGGCCCGGCTGGGCGGCAGGGCGGCGGTGCGGTCGAGGTGGCGCTGGACCGGCTGATCGTCAGTGACGGCATCGCGCTGACCGGGCTGCGCGGGCGGCTGTCGGGGCAGGGCGGGCTGAACGGCCAGTTGACCGGGACGGTCGAGGGCGGCGGGCCGGTCGTCGCCACGCTGGTGCCCGCCGAAGGCGGCACCGCGGTCCGGGTGCGGTCGGACGATGCGGGCGCGGCGTTGCGCGGCGTGGGCATCTACCGGCGGGCACATGGCGGCACGCTCGATCTGGTGTTGCAACCCGAGGGGCAGGAGGGGCATTACGTCGGCCAGCTTCGGATCGACGATCTGCGCGTGCGCGGTACGCCGGTTCTGGCGGAACTGTTGTCGGCGATCTCGGTCGTGGGGCTGGTCGATCTGCTGAATCGCGAGGGGTTGATGTTCTCGAATGTCGAGGCGCGGTTCCGGCTGATGCCGGGCGCGGTCGAACTGCGCCGGGCCAGCGCGGTCGGCCCCTCGCTTGGCATCTCGATGGCCGGGGTCTATGGCACGCGCGAGGGGCGCATCGACATGCAGGGCGTGATCTCGCCGGTCTACATGCTGAATTCCATCGGCTCGGTGCTGACCCGGCGCGGGGAGGGGCTGTTCGGCTTCAACTATCGCCTGTCGGGGGCGGCCGAAAATCCCACGGTGCGCGTCAACCCGCTGTCGATCCTGACACCGGGGATGTTCCGCGAGATATTCCGCAGCCCGCCGCCGCGCGCCCGGCAGGAGGCGGGGCAATGAAGCTTTCGGATTTCGATTTCGACCTGCCCGAGGCGCTGATCGCGACCCGACCGGCGCGGCCGAGAACCGCGGCGCGGCTGCTGGTGGCCGAGGGCGACAGGCTGCGCGATCTGCATGTGCGCGACCTTCCCGACCTGTTGCAGCCCGGTGACCGGCTGGTGCTGAACGATACCCGCGTGATCCCCGCCCGGCTGAGCGGGCTGCGTCGGCGCGAGACGGCGCAGGGGCCGGTCGAGGCCCGCATCGAGGTGACGCTGATGGAGCCCGCGCCGGGCGGTTGCTGGCGGGCGATGGCGCGGCCGTTGAAGAAGCTGAAGCCGGGCGACAGGGTGATCTTTTCGGACCGCCTGAGCGCGCGGGTGGTCGCGAAGGGCGACGAGGACGCGGTGCTGGACTTCGACCAGACCGGCGCGGCGTTCGATACCGCGCTGGCCGAGGCGGGCGCCATGCCCCTGCCGCCCTATATCGCCGCCAAGCGCCCCGCCGATGCGCAGGATGCCGAGGATTACCAGACCGTCTGGGCCGCCCGGCCCGGCGCGGTCGCGGCCCCCACCGCATCGCTGCATTTCGACGAACCGCTGCTGGCGGCGCTGGCCGCACGGGGCGTCGGTTTCAGCCATGTGACGCTGCATGTGGGCGCGGGCACTTTCCTGCCGGTCAAGACCGATGATGTGTCGGCGCACCGGATGCATGCCGAATGGGGCGAGGTGACGGCCCGTGCCGCGGCCGAGATCAACGCTACCCGCGCGGCGGGTGGGCGGATCATCCCGGTCGGCACCACCGCGCTGCGGCTGATCGAAAGCGCGGCGGACGAGGCGGGCGTGCTGCATCCCTGGACGGGCGAGACCGACATCTTCATCCGGCCGGGCTATCGCTTTCGCATCGCGGATGCGCTGATGACGAATTTCCACCTGCCGCGCTCGACGCTTATGATGCTGGTCTCGGCGTTGATGGGAACGGAACGGATCCGACGGATATACATCCATGCGGTGAATTCGGGTTACCGCTTCTTCTCATATGGCGATGCCTCGCTCTTGATCCCGGGGCCGCAAGCGGTCAGGCAGGGGTCGCAGACGGGCATCTGAGTCGCGTCGAACTCCCCTAGTCACGGGCCAGTCACGCGAAAGGATGGCGCGCATGTTTCAGGTCTTGGCCAGTTCCTGGGCGCTGCTTCTGGGCATGTTGCTGCTTATGGTCGGCAACGGCATCCAGGGCACGCTTCTGGGCATCCGCGGTGGCATCGAGGGGTTTTCCACCTTCGAGATGTCCATCGTCATGTCGGCCTATTTCGTAGGCTTCCTGGGCGGCTCGCGGCTGGCGCCGGGGCTGATCCGGCGGGTCGGCCATATCCGGGTCTTCGCAGCGCTCGCCTCGCTGATCTCGGCCATCCTGATCCTTTACCCGGCACTGGCCGATCCCATCGCCTGGACCATCGGCCGGGTGCTGATCGGGTTCTGCTTCTCGGCGGTCTATGTCACCGCGGAAAGCTGGCTGAACAACGCCGCCACGAACGAGACCCGCGGCAAGGCACTGTCGCTTTACATGATCACCCAGATGGCGGGCATCGTCAGCGCGCAGGGGCTGATCCTGACCGCCGATCCGGCGGGGTTCATCCTGTTTATCATCCCATCGGTGCTGGTGTCGATCTCGTTCGCACCGATCCTGCTTTCTGTTAGTCCCACCCCCGCCTTCGAGACCGCCAAGCCGATGTCTCTGCGCAGGCTGGTGCAGATCTCGCCCACCGGGGCGGTCGGCATCTTCCTGATGGGGGGCGTCTATTCGGCGCTGTTCGGGATGGCCTCGGTCTATGGCACCAGCGCGGGGCTGAGCGTGGCCGAGATCTCGGGATTCATCGCCACGATCTATATCGGGGGGCTTCTGCTGCAATACCCGATCGGCTGGCTGTCGGACCGGATGGACCGGCGCACGCTGATCCTGGGTTCGGCGGCGATCGGCGGTGTTGCGGCGGGTGTCGCGATGGCGCTGGGGGGCAGTTTCACCGCGCTCCTGGTGGCGGCCTTCGTGATCGGGGGGATGTCGAACCCGCTTTATGCGCTGCTGATCGCCTATACCAACGACTATCTGGAACGCGACGACATGGCCGCGGCCTCGGGGGGGTTGCTGTTCATCAACGGGGTAGGCGCGATCATCGGGCCGTTGCTGACCGGCTGGATGATGGGGCTTATCGGGCCGCAGGGCTTTTTCCTGTTCATCACGGTGCTGATGCTGTCGCTGGCGGTCTTCACCGGCTTCCGGATGACCCAGCGCGCGCCCGTTCCGGTGGATGAGACGGGGTCTTATGCGCCGGTTCTGCCAACTGCATCGCCGGTCGCCGTCGAGGTCGCGGGCGAGGTTGCCATGGAGGCCCAGCAGGACGAGTCCCAGACGCGCGGCGATGAGCCCGCGGGACGGTCCTGACGGCTTGCGTGCAGGGGCTTAATCTGAAACGATCCCTTGACCGCAAGGGCAGGCACGAAGGGCAGCAGGAGTAGTGGAATGGCGCGCCGCGAGGAGATCATCGAGTTCTGGCTGAACGAGGTCGGCCCCGATGGCTGGTACAAGGCCGATCCGGAGGTCGATGCGGCGATCACCGAACGGTTCAAGCCCGACTGGGAGGCCGCCCATGCGGGCGCGCTGCATGACTGGCCGACCAACCCCTCCGGGGCGCTGGCCTTCCTGATCCTGACCGACCAGTTCCCGCGCAACATGTTCCGCGGCGACTGGCGCGCCTTCGCCACGGACGCACTGGCCCGGGCGGCGTCGAAACAGGCGATCGACCTGAATTTCGACACCCGCTGCCCCGAGCCGGAGCGGCAATTCTTCTACATGCCGCTGATGCATTCGGAATGCCTGATGGATCAGGACCGCTGCGTGCGGCTGATGCTGACCCGGATGCCCGAGACCGGGGCCGAGAACCTGTTGCATGCCAAGGCGCATCGCGAGTTGATCCGCAAGTTCGGCCGCTTCCCCTTCCGCAACGAGGCGCTGCATCGCGGTTCCTCCCCCGAGGAAATCGCCTTCCTTGACGGCGGCGGCTATGCGGCCTGCGTGGAGCAGTTTCGCGCCGTCGGCTGAAGGCGGGCAGGGCGGGACGGTCGGGCAGGGGGGGACAGGATGACCGCGCGGACTTTCGACATGATCGTGATCGGCGCGGGGCCGGGGGGCTATGTCGCCGCGATCCGCGGCGCGCAGCTTGGCCTGAGCGTCTGCGTGGTGGAACGCGAACATCTGGGCGGTATCTGCCTGAACTGGGGCTGCATCCCGACCAAGGCGATGCTGCGCTCGGCCGAGGTCTTTCACCTGATGCACCGGGCCAAGGAATTCGGGCTGACGGCCGATGGCATCGGCTATGATCTTGATGCGGTGGTGAAGCGCTCGCGCGGGGTGGCGAAGCAGTTGGCCTCGGGCGTCGGGCACCTGTTGAAGAAGAACAAGGTCACGGTTGTCATGGGCGCAGCGACGCTGCCCGCTCCGGGCCGGGTGTCCGTCACGACCGACACCGGCAGCGAGGAGATTACCGCGCCCACCATCGTGCTGGCCACCGGCGCGCGGGCGCGCGAACTGCCGGGGCTGGAGGCAGATGGCAAACGGGTCTGGAGCTATCGCCACGCTCTGGTGCCCCCGCATATGCCGAAAAAGCTGCTGGTCATCGGCTCGGGTGCAATCGGCATCGAATTCGCCAGCTTCTTCAACACGCTGGGCGCCGAGACGACCGTGGTCGAGGTGATGGAGCGCATCCTGCCGGTCGAGGATGCCGAGATCTCGGGTTTTGCGAAGAAGCAGTTCGAGAAACAGGGGATGCGCATCCTCGAAGGCGCCAGTGTCACGCGGCTGGACCGGGGCGCCGACAAGGTGACCGCTCATGTCGAGCAGGGCGGCAGGACCGAGGCTGTCGAGGTCGATACCGTGATCTCGGCGGTCGGCATCGTCGGCAATGTCGAGGGACTGGGGCTAGAGGCGCTGGGGGTCAGGATCGACCGCACCCATGTCGTCACCGACGAATTCTGCCGCACCGGCATCGAGGGGCTTTATGCCATCGGCGATGTCGCCGGGCCGCCCTGGCTGGCGCACAAGGCCAGCCATGAGGGCGTGATGGTGGCCGAAATGATCGCGGGCGGGCATCCGCACCCGATCCGCCCGGGCTCCATCGCGGGCTGCACCTATTGCCATCCGCAGGTCGCAAGCGTCGGGCTGACCGAGGCGCGTGCAAGGGAAAAGGGTTACGAGGTCCGCGTGGGCCGCTTCCCCTTCATCGGCAATGGCAAGGCGATCGCGCTGGGCGAGCCCGAGGGGCTGGTCAAGACCGTGTTCGATGCGAAGACCGGCGAGCTTCTGGGCGCGCATATGGTGGGCGCCGAGGTGACCGAACTGATCCAAGGCTATATCGTGGCGCGCGGTCTGGAAAGCACCGAGGCCGAGTTGGTGCAGACGGTCTTTCCGCATCCGACGCTGTCCGAAATGATGCACGAATCCGTGCTGGATGCCTGGGGCCGCGCGATCCATTTCTGACCCGCCCCGCTGCGGAGAAAACGCACCGACCTCCATTGCTGCGGCGCGCGCGGCTTCAGTCACCGCCCGCTGAAGTCATGTTCGAAGCCCGGATGGATGACCGACGGTGATCTGCCTGTGACCACGGCGCGGCGGGCGTCTAGCCGGGGTTGTTACGGTGTTCCAACCGAGATGCGCCGATATCGGCAGGGAAGCGCGCGTGGGCGTCAATCGGCGTTGCGGAATGCCTTGGGTGTTGTTCCGGTTCGGGACTGGAAGGCGCGGGTGAAATAGGTCGGCGAGGCATAGCCCAGCGCGGCCGCGATCTCCTTGATCGGCGCGCGGGTGTCGGCCAGAAGGCGGCGCGCCTCGCCGATCTTGCGCTCGGCCAGCAGGTCCGAGGCGCTGCGCCCGCAGGTCTGGTTGCAGGTCCGTGTCAGATGCGTCGACGTCACGCCCAGATCGGCGGCATAGCCCGCGACCGATTTGGCGGTGCGGAAGTCCTTTTCGACCAGCGCGGCAAAGCCCGCAACCAGCCGTCTTGCAGAGACGGGCACGGATGTCACATCCTCGGCCAGTGCGATCTGACGCTCCAGCCAGACCGAGATCAGCCCCGCATAATGCCGGATCGCCCGCCGCGCGCCCGCACGCTTTTGTGTCAACTCGCGGTCTAGGCCGTCCAGTAGCCCCGTGATCTCGACCTGCACCTGGCCGTCGCGGATGCGCAGGTGGTGGGGTGTGTCGGGCAGCTCCAGATCGGCCATCCCCGGGAACATTACCGCCGAGCCATAGACCTGGCCCGTCATCTCGAATCCGTGCATCGTGCGCGGCGGGATGAAGATCGCGTTATGCGGGCCGTAGCCGCGGGTAACGCCGGCCACCGTGATCCTGCCCTGACCCTTGGTGATCCATAGAAGCTGCGGCGCGGAATAGCTGCGCATCGCCTCTGCCCGCCAGCGGCTGCCCTGTGTCAGGCGCGAGAACGGTACGATCCGGATGTCGGGAAACAGGCTCATGACGACAACTCCGGAGGGGAGGGCGCGGCAAAAGGGGCGCCTGGTCAGAAGGGGCAGGTTCGAATCGGGCAACGATTGACCGATTCGTCTCGCAGGGTAAAGCGAAAGAGGTTGGATTCGTCTCCGTTTCCGCCGGGCCTCTGTCAGGTGGCGGCGACCCGTCGCCATGCGTTCAGCTTGGAGCGGAACCAGGTGCGCTGGCGTTTTGCATATTGCCGGGAGGCGATCTTGGCGGCCGCAACGGCATCTTCCAGCGCCAACTCGCCGCGCAGATGGGCGACGAGTTCCGGCGCGCCGATGGCCCTTGCCGACAGCAGCCGCGCATCCCAGCGCGGCAGGTTCGTGCGCACCTCGTCCAGCGCGCCGCCCGCGATCATCGCGTCGAAGCGGGTGTCGATCCGGGCGTTCAGCCAGTCCTTGCGGGCTTCGATGACCAGCGGCTGGGCGGCGGCCAGTGGCAGAAGCGGCGGTGGCGTGGCATCCTGCCACTCCGCCAGCCCCCGGCCCGTGGCGCGCAGCACCTCCCAGGCGCGTTGGATGCGGACGGGGTTCTGTCGGTCGATCCGCTCGGTCGTCGCGGTGTCCAGTTCGGCCAGCAGCCCTGCGGTATCGCCTTCGGCGATCCGCGCATCGGCCTCGGCCCTTATCGCGGGCGGTGTTGCCGGGATCTCGGCCAGCCCCTCGGTCAGCGCGGTGAAGTAAAGCCCGGTGCCGCCCACGATGATCGGCCGCGCATCGCCTGCAAGGATCGGCGCCAGCTCGCGCAGCCAGTGGCCCACGGAATAATCCGCATTCCAGCCGACATGGCCATAAAGCGCATGCGGCGCGCGGTTTTCCTCGTCGGGCGAGGGGCGTGCTGTCAGCAAGCGCCAGCCCTCGAACACCTGCAACGCATCGGCGTTCACGATGACGCCGCCCTGCGCCTCGGCAATCGCCAGCGCCAGCGCCGACTTGCCGCTGGCGGTCGGTCCGGCGATCAGCACCGGGCGGGCAGGGTCGAGTTCGGTCAGTTCCATGCGGGCAGCGGCCTCGTTCGGCGTTGAACCTGTCGGCCTTTTCCGACATTTTGCGCCCGACACAAGAGCACGGGCAGAGGCAGACCCTATGAACGACACCGGCGCCACGCAAGCGAAGCCCAAATACAAACGGGTGATGCTGAAAATCTCGGGCGAGGCGCTGATGGGCGACCAGGGCTTCGGGCTGCATCCGCCCACCGTGGAACGCATCGCGCGCGAGGTGAAATCGGTGCGCGATCTGGGCGTCGAGATCTGCATGGTGATCGGCGGCGGCAACATCTTTCGCGGGCTTCAGGGCAGCGCGCAGGGGATGGAGCGCACGACCGCCGACTACATGGGGATGCTGGCCACCGTGATGAACGCGCTTGCGATGCAGTCTGCGCTGGAAGGGATGGGCGTCTTCTGCCGGGTGATCAGCGCGATCCGGATGGACGAGGTTTGCGAGCCCTATATCCGCCGCCGCGCCGTGCGCCATCTGGAGAAGGGGCGGGTCTGCATCTTTGCCGCCGGAACCGGCAACCCTTACTTCACCACCGACACGGCCGCGACGCTGCGCGCGAACGAGATGGCCTGCGAGGCGATCTTCAAGGGCACCAAGGTCGATGGCGTCTATGACAAGGATCCGATGAAGGCCGCCGACGCCGTGCGCTATGAAGACATCACCTATGACGACGTCCTGGTGAGAAACCTCAAGGTGATGGACGCCTCGGCGATCGCGCTGGCACGCGACAACGACCTGCCGATCATCGTCTTCAGCCTAGACGAACCCGGCGGTTTCCGCGGCATCCTTGCCGGGGAAGGCACCTATACAATCGTCCACGGTTAGCGTTATAGCAACCTGTACGCATGACAAGGACCTCAAGCAGAAGAGTTCAGACCGATGGCCGACGACGAGCTGGAAATCGACCTTGACGACCTTCAGCGCCGGATGGACGGCGCGATGGCTGCACTCAGGCATGAATTCGCCTCTCTGCGCACGGGGCGTGCATCAGCCTCGATGGTCGAGCCGATTCAGGTCGATGCCTATGGCGCGCTGACGCCGATCAACCAGGTGGCGACGGTCAACGTGCCCGAGCCGCGGATGGTGACCATCAATGTCTGGGACAAGGCGCTGGTGAACAAGGTCGAGAAGGCCATCATGGAATCGGGACTGGGGATCAATCCGCAGAAGAACGGCACGATCATCATGCTGCCGATTCCCGAACTGAACGAGGAACGCCGCCGCGAACTGACCCGTGTGGCAGCCCAATATGCCGAACATGCCCGCGTTGCGGTACGCAATGTGCGCCGCGACGGCATGGAACAGATCAAGAAGGCCAAGAACGCGGGGATGAGCGAGGACGATCAGAAGATCTGGCATGAAGAAATCCAGGATCTGACGGACAGGCACATCGCCCAGATCGACAAGGCGCTGGAAAGCAAGCAGCAGGAAATCATGCAGGTCTGAGACCTGCCGGGTCGGAGAGGGGGCGGCGTGGCCGTGAAGGACAACCAGCATACCCGCCCGGCCCATGTGGCGGTGATCATGGACGGCAACGGCCGCTGGGCGCAAATGCGCGGTCGGCCGCGCCTTTTCGGTCATCAGGCGGGCGCGCGGCGTGTGCGCGAGATCCTCGAGGCATGTCCGGAACTTGGCATCCGCTACCTTACGATCTTCGCCTTCTCTACCGAGAACTGGAAACGCACTCAGGCCGAGGTGACCGGGCTGATGACGCTGTTCCGCCGCTACATCCAGAAGGAGGCGCAGTCGCTTCTGGATAATGGCGTGCGGGTGCGCTTCATCGGGGACCGCGACCGGCTGGAGCCCAAGCTCGTGCGCATGATGCGCGGGCTCGAACAGCTGACCGAGGGCAACGATCTCGTGCATCTGACCGTCGCGATCAATTATGGCGGTCGTGACGAGGTGGCGCGGGCCACGCGGCGGCTTGCGCGCGAGGTGGCGGCGGGGCGTCTGGACCCCGAGGCTGTGGATGCCGAGACGCTGCCGCGATTTCTCGACACCTGCCTTCTGCCCGATCCCGACCTGGTGATCCGCACCAGCGGAGAGGCGCGGATTTCGAATTTCCTGCTCTGGCAATCGGCCTATGCGGAATACGAGTTCACGCCGGTCCTGTGGCCCGATTTCACGGCCGCCCATTTCGCCGAGATCGTGGGGAATTACAGCACCCGTGAACGCCGGTTCGGGGCGGTCAGCGCCTGATGGCGGCACGGGGCTCGTGGGAGGATCTGTCGGCTCGACTGATTTCGGGCGCGGCGATGGCCGTGGTCGGCGTTGTGCTGATCGCGCTGGGAGGCATCTGGTTCGCCATGCTCGCGGCGGCGGTCTCGGGCCTGATGGTGTGGGAACTTGGCCGCATGATCGCCCCGCAGGACCGGCGCGGGCCGGTGGCGCTGGGGCTGTTGTCGGGCGGCGCCGTGTTGGCCGCCTGGGCCTTGCCGGGGATCTATGCGCTTCCGCTTCTGGCCGCACCTGCGCTGGTCGGTGCCGGGCAGATGCCGCGCGACCGGGTGATCTATGGCGTCTATGCGCTGGCGATCCTGGTGGCGGGCTATGGGCTGGCCAGTTTCCGGGTCGATTACGGCATGGTCTGGCTGATATGGCTGGTGCTGGTGGTGATCGCGACCGATGTGGCGGGCTATTTCGCGGGCCGGTTCATCGGCGGGCCGAAATTCTGGCCGCGCGTCAGCCCGAAAAAGACCTGGTCGGGCACCGTGGCGGGCTGGGTCTCGGCCGCGCTGATCGGGGCGATCTTCCTGACCTTCACCAATGCGGGACGCGATCTGCCCTGGATATCGGTTGCGCTGTCCTTTGCCAGCCAGATGGGCGACGTGGCCGAAAGCGCGCTCAAACGCCGCATGGGGGTCAAGGACAGTTCTTCGCTCTTGCCCGGCCATGGCGGTCTGTTGGACAGGTTCGACGGCCTTCTGGGCGCGGCGCTGTTGATGCTGCTGGTGGCCCAGATCGTTTATGTTCCCGAAGTGAGGTTCTGAAAAAGGCATGGCACGGCGGATCACGATTTTCGGCGCCACCGGCTCGATCGGCGAGAACACGGTCGACCTGCTGACCCGGCAGGGTGGGGCGACGGAATATGACGTGGTTGCGCTGACCGGCGGGCGCAACGTTGCGCGGCTGGCCGAACAGGCGCGCGCGCTTCGGGCCGATATCGCAGTGACCGCGCATGAGGATTGCTATGACGATCTGAAGGCCGCGCTGGCAGGCTCGGGGGTCGAGGTTGCGGCCGGGCCGCAGGCGCTGGCCGAGGCTGCGGACCGTCCCGCCGACTGGATCATGTCGGCCATCGTGGGCGCCGCGGGTCTGGTGCCGGGGATGCGGGCGCTGCGCCATGGCACGACGCTGGCGCTGGCCAACAAGGAAAGCCTGGTGACCGCCGGGCCGCTTCTGCTGGCGACGGCGGCGCAGCAAGGCGCGCGCATCCTGCCGGTGGACAGCGAACATTCGGCGATCTTCCAGGCCCTTGTCGGCGAGGAGATCGAGGCGGTCGAGCGCATCGTCATCACCGCGTCTGGCGGGGCGTTCCGCGACTGGCCGATCGAGGCGCTGAAGAATGCCACCCCCGAACAGGCGTCGTCGCATCCCAACTGGGCGATGGGGCAACGGATCACGGTCGACAGCGCATCCATGTTCAACAAGGCGCTGGAACTTATTGAAACAAAAGAATATTTTGGGATAGATCCCGACAGGATCGAGGCCGTCGTCCATCCCGAGTCGCTGATCCATGCGCTGGTCGGATTCCGTGACGGCGCGATCATGGCCCATGTCGGCCCACCCGACATGCGCCACGCCATCGGCTATGCGCTGAACTGGCCCGACCGGCGCGACCTGCCGGTGGCGCGGCTCGATCTGGTGCAGATCGGCCAGCTCAATTTCCGCCCCGCCTGCGAAGCCCGCTGGCCCGCGCTGCGGCTTGCGCGCGAGGTGATGCGGGCGGGCGGGCTGACCGGGGCCGCCTTCAACGCCGCCAAGGAGGCGGCGCTGGATGCCTTCCTTGCCCGGCAGATCGGATTCACCCAGATGGCCGAGGTGGTCGAGGCGGTGCTGGACCAGTTGTCCGGCGACAGCGTTCTGACAAATTCGCCCGAAAGCCTTGAGAAAGTGCTGGAAACGGACCATCTGGCACGGCAGGCGGCGGCGGAGATCGTCCGCGGTCTGGAACAGTAGAGCAGTCACAAGCCAGGACCCTGAGCATTTGGATCTCCTTTCGCTGATTCCCTCCGCGGGGAACCTCGTCTTCACGGTCGGCGCCTTCGTTCTGGCGTTGTCGATCATCGTCACCGTGCACGAATACGGCCACTACATCGTCGGCCGCTGGTCGGGCATCAAGGCAGAGGTGTTCTCGATCGGGTTCGGGCCGGTGCTGGTTTCGCGCACCGACCGCCATGGGACGCAATGGCAGATCGCGGCCCTTCCGCTGGGCGGCTATGTGCGGTTCATGGGGGATGCCAGCGCCTCGTCTGCGCGGCCCTCGCCCGAGGTTGCGGGCATGGATCAGGACACTCGGCGCCACACGATGCATGGCGCGCCGCTCTGGGCGCGGACGGCGACGGTGGCGGCGGGGCCCTTGTTCAACTTCGCGCTCGCGATCCTGGTCTTCGCGGCCCTGTCGCTGGTGCGCGGAGTCGCACTCGAGCCGCCCACCGTAGGGTCGCTGGCCGACCTGCCGCAAGGCATGGCCGAGCGGTCCGCGCTGGCGCCCGGCGACACGATCCTGGCGCTGAACGGCATGCCGACGCCCGATTACACCCGTTTCTACGAGGTTGTGGCGACGCTTCCGACCGATGCCGCGCCCGTCTATACCGTGCGCCGCAACGGGGTCGAACGAGACGTGATCGGCCCGTATCCCTTTCCGCCGATCGTGGGCACGGTCCAGCCCCGGACCGCGGCCGCCGAGGCGGGGCTGAGACCCGGCGATGTTGTGCTGGCCATTCAGGGTGAACCGATCAACGCCTTCCGCGAGTTGCAGGCGCGTGTGGCCGAGACCGGCGGGCAGCCGGTCACGGTCAGAATCTGGCGTGCGGGCGAGACGATGGAGTTCGACCTGACGCCCAAATCGATGGATCTGCCGATGTCAGACGGCAGTTTCCAGACGCGCTGGCTGATCGGGATGACCGGCGCGCTGGCCTTCGAAAGCGCCACCCGCATGCCCGGGCCGGTCGAGGCGCTGGGCGAAGGCGTGGACCAGTTGGGTTTCATCCTTCAGTCGAGCCTGTCGGCGCTTTATCACATGGTGACGGGTGCGATCAGTTCGTGCAACCTGTCGGGGCCGATCGGCATCGCCGAAAGCTCGGGCGCGGCGGCCAGCCAGGGGCTTGAGACCTTCATCTGGTTCATCGCGGTGCTGTCGGCGGCGGTGGGACTTCTGAACCTGTTCCCGATCCCGGTCCTCGATGGCGGGCATCTGGTGTTCTACCTCTACGAGGGGATCACCGGTCGGCCGCCGAGCGACCGGGCGATGCGCTTCCTGACGGCGGTCGGCCTGGCGATGCTGCTGGGACTCATGGCCTTTGCCCTGACAAACGATTTGGTCTGCCCCTGACGCTTTCGCGCCCCTGAATTGGACCCGCCCTCTTGCCGCCACAATGCGCGGTCAGGATGCATGCAGGTTCGCAACTCGGGGCAGACAGACGGATTCGGCATGAGCCAGGCCATCGAAACCCTTCGCGACGGCTTGCGCGGGCTGTCGCTGTTGATGCAGTTGAACGGGGACAGGCTGCTTTTTCCCTTTGCAATCGCACTTGCGCTCATGCTGGGCGGCTGGCTCACGGGGCTCTGAGCGCCGCGCAGCAGGGGCGTTCTGCAACCCATCCCTCTGCCGTTGCCCGGCTGAGGGATGAGGGCAACGCGCGCCGTTTTCCAGGTCCTGACCTTTTGACATCCTCCGGCGTTCCCGGTAGCTAAAGTCACAGAAAAAACACGTCAGGGCGGGACGGCGACATGTCAATTTCTGCACGCGGGAACCTCGGCCGACGCGGTCGGGCTCATCTACTGGCGGCGACGGTGCTGCTGGGCAGCGCGGGGGCCGTGGCGCTTGTGCCGCAGGCGGTGCAGGCGCAGACCTACCGCTTCTCGTCGGTCGAGGTGAACGGCAACCAGCGCATCGATGCCGCGACGATCCTGTCCTATGCCGGGATCGCCCGGGGCGAGCCGGTGTCGGCGGCGCGGCTGAACGATGCCTATCAGGCGATTTCAGGCAGCGGGCTGTTCGAGACGGTCGAGCTTTCGCCCCGCGGCAACACGCTGGTGATCAACGTCACCGAATATCCCACGATCAACCGCATCGCGTTCGAGGGCAATGCCCGGATCAAGGACGATGACCTCGCCTCGATCGTCCGTTCGCAATCGCGCCGGGTCTATTCGCCAAGCATGGCCGAGACCGATGCCGCCGCCATCGTCACCGCCTATGAACAGCAGGGTCGACTGGCCGCCAGCGTCACGCCCAAGATCATCCGCCGGTCCGAGAATCGCGTCGACCTGGTCTTCGAGATCGTCGAGGGCGCCGTGGTCGAGATCGAGCGCATCTCCTTCGTTGGCAACCGCGCCTATTCGGAAAGCCGCCTTCGCCGGGCACTGGGGACCAAGCAGGCAGGCATCCTGCGCCGGATCATTCGGTCAGACACCTTCATCGCCGACCGGATCGAGTTCGATAAGCAGGTTCTGAGCGACTTCTACACCTCGCGCGGTTTTGTCGATTTCCAGGTGCTGTCGGTTGCGCCGGAACTGACGCGCAATCGCGACGGCTATCTTCTGACCTTCACCATCCGCGAGGGCCAACAGTTCCGCTTCGGCCGGGTGACGACGGTGTCCGATCTTGCCGAGGTCGATGCGGACGAGTTCCAGCGCGCGGCAAACATCAAGCCGGGACAGGTCTACAGCCCGCTTGCCGTCGAGAATACCATCGCAAGGATGGAACGTCTGGCGACCCGCAAGGGGCTGAATTTCATCCGGGTCGAACCTCGTGTCGTGCGCAATGATCGCGATCTGACCCTGGACATCGAGTTTGCCGTCACGCGCGGACCGCGGATGTTCGTCGAACGCATCGACATCGAGGGCAACGCCACCACGCTCGACCGGGTGGTGCGCCACCAGTTCCGCACCGTCGAGGGCGATCCGTTCAATCCGCGAGAAATACGCGAGGCCGCCGACCGCATCCGCGCGCTGGGTTTCTTCTCGCGCAGCGAGGTCACCGCGCGCGAGGGCAGTGCGCCCGACCAGATGGTTGTGAATGTCGATGTCGAGGAACAACCGACCGGGTCGCTCGCGTTCGGTCTCAGCTATTCCGAGGTCAACGGTGCGGGCGCGGCTATCTCTTTCACCGAATCGAATTTCCTTGGCCGCGGGCAGCTACTCAGCTTCCGCGTCGACACCGGAACCGACAATTCCACCTCGCGGTTCGTCTTCGCCGAGCCTGCCTTCCTGGGCCGGGATGTGCGGTTCGGCTTTTCGGCGATCTATGCCGAGACCGAAGGGCGGTTCAATGCCGAGTATGATACCCGTCTGATCGAGATATCTCCCTCATTGCAATTCCCGATATCCGAGAGCAGTCGGCTGCAAATTCGCTATACCGTGGGCGAAGGCAATATCCGTAACTATACGGGCGGTCCGGGGATCATCCAGGACGATGCGGATCGCGGTGCGCTGACCTATTCCAAGATCGGCTATACCTACAGCTACGATTCTCGCCGGACCGGGCTCGACCCGAATTCCGGCATCCGGCTGGAATTCAGCCAGGATTATGCCGGCCTTGGCGGTGATCTGGAGTATATCGAGACCACCGCCCTGGTTGGGGCGCAGACCATGGTCTGGAACGAGGAAATCACGCTGCGGGCCGAGCTTGAGGGCGGCGTTTTGTCGATGTTGGGCAACGAGGACAGTCGGCTTCTTGACCGCTATTTCCTGAACGGCAAGATTCGCGGATTCGAAGGCAACGGGATCGGTCCGCGGCAACCTGAAAACCGCGGCGGCGCGGCGCTGGGCGGCAACATGTATGCGGTGGCCCGGTTCGAGGCGGAATTCCCGCTAGGCCTACCCGAGGAATACGGGATCACCGGGGGTCTGTTCGCCGATGTCGGCTCGGTTTGGAATCTCGATAATCCGGGCGCGGTGGATGACGATTTCAGCCTGCGTTCATCGGTCGGCGTCTCGATCTTCTGGGACACGCCGATAGGGCCATTGCGCTTCAACTTCTCCGAGGCCGTCAAGAAGAAGAGCTACGACCGCACCCAGAACTTCGACCTGACGATCTCGACACGGTTCTGATCGGATGGGCCGGGTGCGCGCGGCTGTGCTGGCCCTCCTGCTGGCGTGGGGCGCGCCCGCGCTTGCGCCCGCACAGGATGCGCCAATCCTGCGCAGTCCCGTCCTGACCCTCGATCAGGAGCGGCTTTTCAGCGACAGTCGGGCCGGACGGGCGCTGAGTGATGCTCTTGAGGCCGACAGCGCTGCACTTGCCTCCGAGAACCGGCAGATCGAGGCCGAACTTATCGCGGAAGAGCGCGATCTTACCGAACGTCGCCGTACCCTCCCACCCGAGGAATTCCGCACGCTTGCCGAGGCCTTTGACGAAAAGGTGGTGATGACCCGTCGCGCCCAGGACGCCAAGGCGCGTGCTCTTGCCCAGCGCCGCGAGGCGGGTCAGCAGGCGTTCTACCGCCAGGTGCTGCCGCTGGTTGCCGAGATCGTGCGCGAGAGGGGCGGGGTCGTGGTGCTGGAACGGGATGCGGTGATCCTGTCGGCTGAACAGGTTGACATCACCGACGAGGCCATAGCCGCAATAGACGACCGCCTTGCGCCCGAGGCGTTGGAACCGTCTGGAGCAGGCCCCGAAACCGGCGGCGAGGTGTCGGCAGAGTAGCCCGTCTTGCCCCGAGCGAGGGGAGTTGTTAGGGCTGCCGGATGCCGGGCCGCGCGCCTGGGCCGAGTGCAAGGAGTATGTTCAGATGACCAGTGCCCCCGCGACCGAGGTCGTGACCGAGGCCGATATCCAGCTGATCCAGCGGGTCATCCCGCATCGCTACCCGTTCCTGCTGATCGACCGGGTGACGGGGATCGTGCCCTATGAAAGTGCGGTGGGCATCAAGAACGTGACCTTCAACGAGCCGCATTTCCAAGGCCATTTTCCCGGCACCCCGGTCATGCCGGGTGTGACCATCATCGAGGCCATGGCCCAGACCGCGGCGGTCATGGCCGGTCTGTCCCTGGGCAAGGTCGACAGCCAGCTTCTGGTCTATTTCATGGCCATCGACAGCGCCAAGTTCCGCCGCAAGGTGGGGCCCGGCGATGTGCTGGAACTGCACATCACCGTCAAGCGCGGGGGAAAGAAGGTCTGGAAATTCGCGGGCGTCGCGATGGTGGGCGACGAGGTCGCCGCCGAGGCCGAATTCACCGCGATGATGGACCTGCCGCAGGAGTAGGAATATGGCCATCGACCCGACCGCCCGCATTCACTCGTCCGCCATTGTCGAAGACGGCGCCCAGATCGGCCCGGGCTGCGTCATCGGCCCGTTCTCGGTGATCGGGCCCAAGGTGCGTCTGGGGGCAGGGGTCGAGGTCAAGAGCCACGCCATTGTCACCGGCCTGACCGAGATCGGCGAGGGCACGGTGATCTTCCCCTTCGCCAATATCGGCGACATCCCGCAGGACCTGAAATACCGCGGCGAGGACACCCGCCTGATCGTCGGCGCGCGCAACCGCATCCGCGAGGGCGTCACGATGAACACCGGCACCGAGGGCGGCGGCGGCATTACCCGGGTCGGTGACGATTGCCTGTTCATGATGGGCGCCCATGTCGCCCATGACGCGCAGGTGGGCGACCGGGTCATCATGGTCAACAACTCGGCGCTGGCGGGGCATTGCGTCATTGGCGACGACGTGATCATCGGCGGGCTGTCTGGTATCCATCAATTCGTGCGGGTCGGCCGCGGCGCGATCATCGGCGCGGTGACGATGGTGACGAATGATGTCATTCCCTATGGTCTGGTGCAGGGGCCGCGCGGCGTGCTGGACGGGCTGAACCTTGTCGGGCTTAAACGCCGCGGTGTGGCGCGCGAGGATATCTCGGCGCTGCGCGCGGCCTTTCAGGCGCTGGCGCAGGGCGAGGGCGCGTTCATGGATCGCGCTCGCCGCATCCATGCGGAAACCGACAGCCCCCATGTCCGCGAGATGGTCGAGTTCGTGCTCGCCGATACCGACCGCTCCTTCCTGACCCCGCGCTGATGGCGGGCGCGACCGCCCTGATCGCCGGACGCGGCGCGCTGCCCGCGCATCTGGCCCGCGCGCTGGCCGCCTCGGGCGCGCCCTTCGTGATCGCCGAGGTCGAGGGCTTTGCGATGGACAATCCCGACGGGCTTCCGGTCATGCGCTTCGCGCTCGAACGGCTGGCGCTTCTGTTCGACCACCTGCACGAAAACGGCGTGACCCGCGTGGTGATGGTCGGCGCCGTGACCCGGCCGCGGCTTGACCCCGAACGCATCGACCCGCGCACCGCGCAATTGCTGCCGCGGATCGTCCCGGCACTGGCCCAGGGCGATGACGCGACCCTGCGCGCGGTGATCGCCCTGTTCGAGGAGGAGGGCTTTGCCGTGGTCGGCGCCGAGGCCGTGGCGCCCGACCTGCTGCCGCCGCCCGGCGTGCTGACGCAGGCTCGGCCCGGCCCCGCCGACGAACGCGACGCCGCCCGCGCCGTACAGATCGTCGCGGCGCTGGGGGCGGCGGATGTGGGGCAGGGGGCGGTCGTGGCACAGGGGCTCTGCCTTGCGGTCGAAGCGCTGCCCGGCACGGATGCGATGCTGGCCTGGGTGGCCGAGGTCGCAGGCGCCTGCCGCCCCGATCCCAAGGGCGCAAGGGGTGTGGTCTGCAAGGCGCCGAAACCGGGCCAGGATCGCCGCGTCGACCTGCCCGCCATCGGCCCCGCCACGGTCGAGGCCGCCGCTCGCGCGGGCCTTGCCGGGATCGTCGTCGAGGCCGGGGGCGTGCTGCTGCTCGACCCCGCCGAAACCATCGCCCGCGCCGATCGGGCGGGGCTGTTTCTCTGGGTCCGAACCCCGTGAGCCGCCCGCCCCGGTTCTTCCTGATCGCGGGCGAGCCTTCGGGCGATGCGCTGGGCGCGGCGTTGATGGCGGGGCTCAAGTCCTTGGCGCCGGGGGTCGCGTTTCACGGTATCGGCGGCCCGCTGATGCAGGCCGAGGGGCTGACCAGCCTCTTTCCCATGGACGAGCTGTCGGTCATGGGCATCGCCGAGGTGCTGCCGCGCTATTTCGCGCTGAAACGCCGGATCGCCCAATCCGCCGACGCGGTGCTGAACCTCAAACCCGATGCACTGATCACCATCGACAGCCCCGATTTTTCCCTGCGCGTCGCCGCCCGGGTGAAGGCCGCCAGCCGCATCCGCACGGTGCATTACGTCGCCCCCACCGTCTGGGCCTGGCGGCCGAAACGCGCGGCACGGATGGCGCGGATGATCGACCAGGTGCTGGCGCTCTTCCCGTTCGAGCCGCCCTACATGCAGGCCGAAGGCATGCGTTGCGATTTCGTCGGCCACCCGGTCGTCGCCCAGCCGCACGCCACGCCAGCCGAGGCCGCTGCCTTCCGCGCCGCCCATGGCATCGCGCCCGATGCGCCGCTGATCCTTGCCCTGCCCGGATCGCGCCGGGGCGAGGTTGCGCGCCTTGCCTCGGTCTTCGGCGCGGCACTCGCCCCCGTTCTGGCCCGCCACCCGGCGTTGCGCGTCGTCGTCCCCGCGGCCAGCCCGGTCGCCGATGCGGTCCTGCACCTGACCCGCGACTGGCCCGGCGCGCCGCTGATCCTCGACCCCCGCACCACCCCGCCCGCCGACAAGCGCGCCGGTTTCGCCGCCGCCGATCTGGCGCTGGCCGCCTCGGGCACGGTCTCGCTGGAACTGGCCGCCGCCGCCACGCCCATGGTCATCGCCTATGACATGAACTGGCTTTCGCGCGCGATCATCGGCCGGATGCTGCGGCTCGACACGGTCACGCTGGTCAATATCGTCTCGGAAACCCGCACCGTGCCCGAATTCCTCGGCGCCGCCTGCAAGCCCGCGCCGATTGCCGCCGCGCTTGTGCGGCTTCTGGACGATCCCGAGGCCCGCGCCGCGCAACTGTCGGCCGCGCGCCTGACCATGACCCGGCTGGGGCAGGGCGGCGAGGCCCCCGGCCTGCGCGCTGCCCGCGCCGTCCTTGACGGGCTTGGCTGAATGCCGGTCTTCTTCTTGGCAAAAATACCCATTATCCCGCCGCCAGACATCCCGCGCGGCGCTTGCGCAGGGGCTCAGCCGCCCGCCCGGATCCAGCCGCCACCCAGAACCCGGGTGCCCTCGGTCTCGTAGAATACACAGGCCTGGCCGGGGCTCACGCCTTCCTCGGGGGCCAGCAACTCGACCACCGCCTCGCGCTCCGAAACCGGCCGCAGGATTGCTTCGCGCGGCGGCCGGGTCGAGCGGACGCGCACCAGAACCGGCCATTCGGCCTGTGTCCCGATCGGCGCATCGCCCAGCCAGTTCACCTCGCCAAGATGTACCAGCCGCGTGGCCAGCATCTCTTTCGGCCCGACGATCACCTGCCGCGCATCGACATCCAGCCGCACCACGAAAAGCGGCTCGGTCAGCCCGCCGATCCCCAGCCCCCGGCGCTGGCCGATGGTGTAGTGGATCACGCCCTCATGCACCCCCAGCACGCGGCCATCGGCATGCACGATCTCGCCTGGCTCGGCCGCGCCCGGGCGCAGCTTCTCGATGACCGAGGCATAATTGCCCTCGGGGACGAAACAGATGTCCTGGCTGTCGGGCTTGTCGGCCACGGGCAGCCCGTATTTCGCCGCCAGCGCCCGGGTCGCGGCTTTGTCGGGCAGGCCCCCCAGCGGGAAGCGCAGGAACTCGAGCTGCTCGCGGGTCGTCGAGAACAGGAAATAGGACTGGTCGCGGGCAGGATCGGCTGCACGGTGCAGTTCCGGCCCCTGCGCGCCCGCCATCCGCCGGATGTAATGCCCGGTCGCCATGCAGTCGGCGTCAAGCTCCCTGGCCGTCTCCAGAAGGTCGCGGAACTTGACCCTCTCGTTGCAGCGGATGCAGGGCACGGGCGTCGCGCCGGCCAGATAGGCGTCGGCAAATTCCTCGATCACGGCCTCACGAAAGGCGTTTTCATAGTCCAGAACGTAATGGGGGAAACCCACCTGCTCGGCCACCCGGCGGGCGTCATGGATGTCCCGCCCGGCGCAGCACGCGCCCTTTTTCGCCAGCGCGGCGCCATGGTCGTAAAGCTGAAGCGTGATGCCCACCACGTCATAGCCCTCCTCGGCCAGTTGCGCGGCGACAACCGAACTGTCGACGCCGCCCGACATGGCGACGAGCACGCGGGTTTCCGCCTCGGGCTTGGCAAAGCCCAGCGAGTTCAGCGGGCGAGTCGCGCTGTCAAGCGGCATGGGAGCACTCCTGGGGAACATTCGTGAGAATATAGGAAAATGCGAGATACTCTCAACCCTCCGTTTCATCCCCTCTTAAGCATGCGGGGCCAGTTTCGGTTCATCCTCAAGAGGGACGAGTGCCGATGTTTCTGAAACGCATCGATGGGCCGCGAACCGTCACGCTGCCCGATGGGACGACCATGACGCGGGCCGACCTGCCGCCGGTGGACACGCGCCGGTGGGTTGCCAGCCGCAAGGCCGCCGTGGTCAAGGCTGTTGCAGCCGGGCTTATCTCCGAGGCCGAGGCGCTGGACCGCTACGGGCTGTCCGAAGAGGAACTCGACGGCTGGCGAACCGCGGTGCGCGAGCATGGGTTGCGGGGGCTGAAGGTCACGGCGCTGAAGGAGTTCAGACAACCCTGACGCGAAATTAACTGGACAACCTTAAATTGTAAATGTTACCATCAACCTTAAGGTAAGATGAAGTTAACCATTTTTCGTCAGGGTTTGCAAACGTAAGACGACTTAGCGGAGAGCCCAGCCATGCGCGTGCTTCTGGTGGAAGACGACCCGACTACGGCCAAAAGCATCGAGCTGATGCTGACCCATGCCAACCTGAACGTCTACACGACCGATCTGGGCGAAGAAGGTATCGACCTTGCGAAACTCTACGATTATGACCTGATCCTGCTCGATCTGAACCTGCCGGACATGAACGGGCATGAAGTGTTGCGCCAGCTTCGTCTTGCGCGGATCGATACGCCGATCCTGATCCTGTCGGGCGCGTCCGATACCGAGAACAAGATCAAGGGATTCGGCTTCGGCGCTGACGATTACATGACAAAGCCGTTCCACCGCGAGGAACTGGTCGCGCGCATCCACGCGATCATCCGCCGGTCCAAGGGGCACGCCCAGTCGGTCATCCGCACCGGACGCATCGAGGTTAACCTCGATGCCAAAACGGTCGATGTCGAGGGAAAGCCCGTGCATCTGACCGGCAAGGAATATCAGATGCTGGAACTTCTGTCGCTGAGGAAGGGCACGACGCTGACCAAGGAGATGTTCCTGAACCATCTTTACGGCGGCATGGACGAGCCCGAACTCAAGATCATCGACGTCTTCATCTGCAAGCTGCGCAAGAAGCTTGCCCAGGCCACCGGCGGCGAGACCTATATCGAGACGGTCTGGGGCCGGGGCTATGTGCTGCGCGATCCCGAACCCGTGCGCGGCGAGTTGCCAAGGTCGATCGCCTTGGGCGCATGACAGCCGGGCGGCCCAGGCGGCCGCTGGAAATCCCGCCGCGGCGCCCCTATCACTGAGCGGGGGCAGCCGCGGGAGGGCGCATGACGGCCGAGACACCTGTCGAACATCTGACCGAAGACGCGGCGCGCGCGGAACTGGCCCGTCTTGCGCATCAGATCGCGCAGGCCGATGCGGCCTATCACCTGCATGACGCGCCCGACATCTCGGATGCCGCCTATGATGCGCTGAAGCGGCGCAACGCCGAGATCGAGGCGCGCTTTCCCGCCCTCATCCGACCGGACAGCCCCTCGGCGCGGGTGGGCGCAACGCCCGCCGAAGGCTTTGCCAAGGTCCGGCACGAACGGCGGATGCTGTCGCTGGAAAACGCCTTCGAGCCCGCCGAGATCGCCGAGTTCGACGCCCGCATCCGCCGCTATCTGGGCCTTGGCGACGACGCGCCGCTGATCTACACCGCCGAGCCCAAGATCGACGGGCTGTCGCTGAGCCTGCGCTACGAGGGCGGGCGGCTGGTGCAGGCCGCGACCCGCGGCGATGGCGAGACCGGCGAGAACGTGACCGCCAATGCCCGCACCCTGTCCGACATCCCCGCGCGGATCGAGGGTGCGCCCGACATCCTTGAGGTGCGCGGCGAGGTCTATATGGCGCATGCCGATTTCGAGGCGCTGAATACCCGTCAGGCCGAGGCCGGGCAAAAGACCTTTGCCAATCCGCGCAACGCCGCAGCCGGATCGCTGCGCCAGCTTGACCCGGCGATCACGGCATCCCGGCCGCTCGGGTTCTTTGCCTATGGCTGGGGTGCGCTCAGCGCGCCGCTGGCCGATACCCAGAAGGGCGCGATTGACCGGCTGGCGGAATTCGGATTTCCGGTCAATCCCTTGACGGCGCTTTGCGATGGGCCCGACGCGCTGATGGCCCATTATTCCGCCATCGAACAGCGCCGCGCGACGCTGGGCTATGACATCGACGGCGTGGTGTACAAGGTCGACGATCTGGCGCTTCAGGACCGGCTTGGCTTCCGCTCGACCACGCCGCGCTGGGCCATCGCGCACAAGTTCCCCGCCGAACTTGCCTGGACACGGCTGGAACGGATCGAGATTCAGGTCGGCCGCACCGGCGCGCTGTCACCGGTTGCGCGGCTGATGCCGGTTACCGTGGGCGGCGTCGTCGTCTCGAACGCGACGCTGCATAACGAGGATTACATCGCCGGGCGCGATTCCCGGGGCATGGCGATCCGCGACGGCAAGGATTTCCGCGAAGGCGACTGGGTGCAGGTCTATCGCGCGGGCGACGTGATCCCCAAGCTGGCGGATGTGGACCTGTCCAGGCGACCCCCGGACGCCGCGCCCTATGCCTTTCCGACCATCTGCCCCGAATGTGGCTCTGACGCGATTCGCGAGGAGGGCGATTCGGTGCGCCGCTGCACCGGCGGGCTGATCTGCCCGGCGCAGGCGGTGGAACGGCTGAAGCATTTCGTCTCGCGCAACGCCTTCGACATCGAGGGGCTGGGGGCGAAACAGGTCGAGATGTTCTACCGCGATGAAGTGCTGCCGATCCGCGAACCCGCCGACATCTTCACGCTTGAGGCGCGCGACCGCGCGAACATCCCCAAGCTGAGAAACCGCGAGGGCTGGGGCGAGAAATCCGCCGCGAACCTGTTCGCCGCCATTCAGGCGCGGCGCGTGATCCCGCTGAACCGGCTGATCTTTGCGCTGGGCATCCGCCATGTCGGCGAGGTGAACGCCGACCTTCTGGCGCGCAACTACCTGACCTGGCAGGCGTTCGAGGCCGCGATGACCAACGCCACCGTGGGCGGCGGGGCCGAGTGGGAACAGCTTCTGTCCATCGACGGGGTCGGGCAGGTGCTGGCGTCCTCGCTTGTCACGGCCTTTCACCAACCGGCCGAGCGCGCCTCGATCAACCGGCTTGTGGCGCATCTGAGCGTGGAACCCGCCCAGCCGCGCGGGCAGGTCGACAGCCCCGTGGCAGGCAAGACCGTGGTCTTTACCGGCACGCTGGAACGGATGACGCGGGCCGAGGCCAAGGCCCGGGCCGAGGCGCTGGGGGCCAAGGTGGCGGGCTCGGTGTCGAAGAAGACCGATCTTGTCGTGGCGGGGCCGGGCGCGGGGTCCAAGGCGAAACAGGCCGCCGAACTGGGCATCGAGACCATCGACGAGGAGGCGTGGCTCGACCTCATCGGGACCGCATGAGCGGCCGACCCGACATCCTGTTCCCGCTGTTCGGGGAGCTGACCGGGCTTGAGGGTGTCGGCCCCAAGACCGCCAAGCTGCTGGCGCAGATCGACATCGAGAAGCCGCGCGATCTGATCTTCACGCTGCCCCATTCGGGGGTGGATCGGCGGCGGCGGGCCTCCCTTCGCCAGGTGCCGCCCGGCGAGGTGGCGACGGTCGAGATCGAGGTGCTGCGCCACGAACCGCCGCGCGCCCGGGGCCGGCCCTGGCGGGTGCAGGTGCAGGATACCGAGACCGCCTTCACGCTGGTCTTCTTCCACGCCCGCGGCGAGGCGCTGCGCCGGATCCTGCCCGAGGGCGCGCGGCGGGTGATCTCGGGCAAGGTCGAGCATTTCGACGGCATGATCCAGATCGCCCATCCCGACCACATGCTGCCCCCCGACGAGGCCGAGGCGATTCCCGATTTCGAGCCGGTCTATCCGCTGACCGCGGGCGTCAGCCTCCGGCACATGACCCGGGCCGTGCACGCCGCGCTCGACCGCCTGCCCGATCTGCCGGAATGGATCGACCCCGCGCTGCGCGCCCGCGAGGGCTGGCCCGTCTGGGCCGCGGCGCTGAGGACCGCGCATGCGCCGCTCGGGGCGCGGGAACTCGCGCCCACCTCGCCCGCGCGGCAACGGCTGGCCTATGACGAGCTGTTCGCCCACCAGCTGACGCTGGCGCTGGCGCGGGCTTCGGTGCGGCGGGGCAAGGGGCGGACAAGCATCGGTGACGGGCGGCTTCGGGCGCGCGTGCTGGCCGCGCTGCCCTACCGCCCCACCGCCGCCCAGACCCGCGCCATCGACGAGATCGCCGCCGACATGGGCCAGCCCATGCGGATGACCCGGCTGTTGCAGGGCGATGTCGGCGCGGGCAAGACGCTGGTCGCGCTGATGGCGCTGCTGGTCGCGGTCGAGGCGGGCGGGCAGGGCGTGATGATGGCGCCCACCGAGATCCTCGCCCGTCAGCACCTGGCCAACCTGCGCCCGCTGGCCGAGACGGCCGGCGTGGTGTTGGAGATCCTGACCGGCCGCGACAAGGGGGCCGAACGGCGGGCCAAGCTTGCCGCGCTGGCTGCGGGCGACATCCAGATCCTCGTCGGTACGCATGCGCTGTTCCAGAAGGATGTGGATTTCCGCGACTTGCGCCTGGCCATCGTCGACGAACAGCACCGCTTCGGCGTGACCCAGCGGATGGAACTGGCCGCCAAGGGGCAGGGGGCGGACGTGCTGGTGATGACCGCGACGCCGATCCCGCGCAGCCTGGCGCTGGCCAGCTACGGCGACATGGACGTGTCGGTGCTGGACGAGAAACCGCCGGGCCGCACGCCGGTCAAGACCGCGCTGATCTCGGCGGGGCGGATCGACGAGGTGGTGGACCACCTGCGCCGCGCCATCGCCGAGGGGCGGCAGACCTATTGGGTCTGCCCGCTGGTCGAGGGTTCGGAACTGGTGGACCTGACCGCGGCCGAGGACCGCTTTCAGAGCCTGCGCGCGGCACTGGGCGAGGGGGTCGTGGGGCTGGTGCATGGCCAGATGCCCGGCCCCGAAAAGGACGCCGCGATGGCCCGGTTTCAGGCGGGCGAAACGGCGGTACTGGTCGCGACCACGGTGATCGAGGTGGGGGTGAACGTGCCCAACGCCTCGATCATGGTGATCGAGCGGGCCGAGGGTTTCGGGCTGGCGCAATTGCACCAGTTGCGCGGTCGGGTCGGGCGGGGGGCGGCGGCCTCGACCTGTCTGTTGATGTATCAGCCGCCCCTGACCGAAAGCGGGCGGCGGCGGCTGGAAATCCTGCGCGAGACCGAGGACGGCTTTCGCATCGCCGAGGAGGATCTGGCGATGCGCGGCGCGGGTGATCTGATCGGCACCGCGCAATCGGGCCTGCCGCGCTTTCGCATTGCCGATCTGGAACGGCAATCGGCGCTGATGGCGCTGGCGCAAAGCGATGCGCGCAAGCTGCTGGCCGACGACCCGGCGCTGGAAACCGAGCGCGGCAAGGCCGCCCGCGTGCTGCTCTGGCTGATGGAACAGGACAAGGCGATCCGGCTGATTCAGGTGGGCTGAGGGCGTTTCGTTCCGGTCTGTTCTGGAAAGTTCTTAAAAAGTTCTTTACGCACAACCGAAAGTATGAGAACAAATGGGCAACAAGTTATCCGACAGGAGGTTGCCCCGATGCTGACCGAACTGCTCGCCACCCTTGAGCGCAGCCGCGCCACCCTCTGGCAGGATGCGATTGGCGCCGCCGCGCTGATGGTGGCCTTGTTCGCGGGGCTGCACCTGCCCGCGCTTTACTGACGGTTCACTGCCCGCTGTCTGTGCCTGCGCCTTTCCCCAAGGGGCCGGGAGCCTGCCTCTCTCTGCACGGACGCATACCTTGCCGCCGCCTCCCGCACCGGAGCGCGGCGGTTTTTTTGTGACGGATCAGGCGCAGGCCGCGGCTTCGGCGGCGTCAAACGCTTCCAGCGTCGCCTCCAGCGCCAGCAGGATCGAGGCGTGGCGATTGCGATATTCGCGCGCGGGGGCCAGCACCTCCAGCCCCTCGAAGGGCGGTTCGGGCGGCGGGCCGTTTTCCTTGAGCATCGCCTTGAGCTGGTCGCGCGCACGCTGCACCTCGTCCCGGCTGCGCCCGAGGATGGCGGCCCCGACGACCGCCGCCGCGGCCTGACCCAATGCGCAGGCCTTGACGTCTTGGCCAAAGCGCGTGATCCGCCCGTTCGCGATGTCCAGATCCACGCTGACCGTCGAGCCACAAAGCGGGGAGCGCTTGCGCGCGCTGGCCATCGGCGCCTCCAGCCGACCCAGATGCGGGATGTCGGCCGCCAGCGCCAGGATGCGCTGGGAGTAGAGCTTGACGAGATCGGTCTCGGCGGTCATGGCGTTCCCTTCTGCCCGCATCGCGCATAGATAACCCCGGCGCGCGCGTTTTCAAAGGAGTTCGGCCATGGCCTTCGATCCTGCAAGCCTGAAATTCGATGCGGCGGGCCTGATCCCGGCGATTGCCCAGGATACGGGCGGGGCGGTGCTGATGATGGCCTGGATGAACGCCGACGCGGTTGCCCGCACGCTGGACAGCGGGCGCGTCACCTATTGGTCGCGCTCGCGGCAGGCCTTCTGGGTCAAGGGCGAGAGCAGCGGCCATGTCCAGCGGCTGATCGAGATGCGCGTGGATTGCGACCGCGACTGCCTGTTGCTGCTGGTCGAGCAGGAGGGTCCGGCCTGTCACACCAACCGGCGAAGCTGTTTCTACACCGCGATCCGCGACGGCGAGGAAGTGGAGATCATGGCGCCCGTGGCAGGCTGAGGCGCCATGGGTATTTGTGCCAAGAAGAAGCAGCGGGCGCGTCAGAGCTCGACAAGGCGGCGGATGTCCTCGGGCGTTGCGCCGTCGGCGCGGTAGCGCGCCAGCGCGCGCGCGTCGTCGCGCTTGGCCAGCCGCTTGCCCGCCTCGTCCAGGATCAGGCGGTGATGGTGGTAGCTTGGCGAGGGCAGGCCCAGAAGGCACTGGAGCAGAACGTGAATCGGCGTGGCCTCGAACAGGTCTTCGCCGCGCACGACCTCGCTGACCTGCTGGAAGGCGTCATCCACCACCACGGCGAGGTGATAGGAGGTGCCGATATCGCGCCGGGCCAGAACCACGTCGCCAACCGTTTCGATCAGCGCATCGCGCACCAGCGCGTGGCGCCCGGCATGGGACGGCCCGGTTTCGGTGAAGGCCGGGAGAGCGTCCAGCCGGGCAAGGGCTGCCTGCATGTTCAGCCGGATCGCGTCATCGGGACCGGCCTGATCCATCGGGCGGGTGCGGCAGGTGCCGGGATAGACCGGCCCGTCGGGGCCCAGGACCGGCGCGTGCGGGGCCGAAAGGGCCGCACGGATATCGCCGCGGCGGCAGCGGCAGGGATAGGTCAACCCCATCGCGGCCAGCCGGTCGAGCGCGGCGGCATGGGCGGGCAGGCGGGCGGACTGGCGCAGGACCGGGCGCGGCCAGTCGATGCCGAGCCAGGCGAGATCGTCGAAGATCAGCGCCTCCCATTCCGGGCGGCAGCGGGTGCTGTCGATATCCTCGATCCTGAGCAGCATGGTGCCGCCCGCGGCGCGGGCGCGGTCAAAGGCGGTCAGCGCGGAAAAAGCGTGGCCAAGATGCAGGGGCCCGGTGGGCGAGGGCGCGAAGCGGGTGCGCGCCTCAGCCATGGGCAAGCCAGGCTGTCCAGTCGGCCTTGGCGCGGTCGGTATAGGCCTTGTAGCGGTCGCGCCGGCCGCGGCGCCCGGCCCTGAGCCCCTCGACCGGCGGGAACAGGCCGAAATTGACGTTCATCGGCTGAAAGGTCCGGGCATCCGCGCCGCCGGTGATATGGGCGACCAGCGCGCCGGTGGCGGTGGTCGCGGGCACGGGCGGCAGGCTGCGGCCCATGAGTTCCGCCGCGGCTAGGCGACCCGCCAAAAGGCCCATCGCGGCCGATTCCACATAGCCCTCGACCCCGGTGATCTGCCCGGCAAAGCGGATATGGGGGCGCGATTTCAGCCGCAATTCGGCGTCAAGCAGCATGGGCGCGTTGAGGAAGGTGTTGCGGTGGATCCCGCCAAGGCGCGCGAACATGGCGTTTTCAAGCCCGGGAATCATCCTGAAAACATATGTTTGCGCGCCGTATTTCATCTTGGTCTGGAAGCCGACGATATTGTAGAGCGTGCCCAGCGCATTGTCGCGGCGCAGTTGCACCACCGCATGGGGCTTGATCTCCGGGGCATGCGGGTTGGTCAGCCCCACCGGCTTCATCGGCCCGTGGCGCAGCGTTTCGCGCCCGCGCTCGGCCATCACCTCGATCGGCAGGCAGCCGTCGAAATAGCCTGCGGTCTCGCCCTCGTGGAACTCGGTCTTTTCGGCGGCGAGCAGCGCGTCGATGAAGGCCTCGTACTGGTCGCGATCCATTGGGCAGTTCAGGTAGGCGGTGCGCTCTTCCTCGGTCTCGCCCTTGTCATAGCGCGACTGGAACCATGCCCGGGTCAGGTCCACGCTGTCGGCATGCACGATGGGCGCGATGGCGTCGAAAAAGGCCAGCGCCTCGGCGCCGGTTTCGGCGCGGATCGCCTGTCCCAGCGCGTCCGAGGTCAGCGGACCCGTCGCGACGATCCAGTGGCCATCAACGGGTAGTGACGTGATTTCAGTGCGTTCAACGGCGATCTTCGGATGGTCCAGAAGCTGCGCGGTCACCGCCTCGGCAAAGCGGTCGCGGTCCACGGCCAGTGCGCCGCCCGCGGGCAGGCGGTTGTCGTCGGCCATCGCCATGATCAGCCCGCCCGCCGCGCGCATTTCCCAATGCAGAAGGCCCACGGCGTTCTGTTCGTCATCGTCCGAGCGGAACGAGTTGGAACACACCATCTCGGCCAGCCGGTCGGTGCGGTGGGCAAAGGTGCCGGTCTGCGGGCGCATCTCGTGGATCACCACGTCAAGCCCGGCCTGCGCGGCCTGCCAGGCGGCCTCGGCTCCGGCCATGCCGCCGCCAATGATGTGAAGGTAGTCTGTCATGGCCCCGCTCTAGCGGCGCGCGTCGTCCGAGGAAAGGGGGCTTATGCCGAACGGCGCATCAGCGCGGGCGGGTAGGAGATTCTTTGGTCGCTTGCCTGGATTTCTGCCAAGGCGGCGCGGGTGGCTGCCAGTTCCAGGCGCGAGCGGGACGATTCGTCATCATTGTCATCGGCTGCTTTGCGGAGTCCTTCGCTGCGGCAAGACTGAAGTTTCGCGGTGAGCGCGATCATCGCCAGTGCGCCGACCATCACGACCTCGACCCAGAGCGTGTGGCGTACGATGGGTTTGGCGAACAGTCCCGAGTGAGATACGAGCGCCGCGCAGAGTGTGTAAAGCGCAAGGATCACCGCCGCAGGACGGATGATCCGGCCAATGAAAAGTGCAACGCCGGTCAGCCAGACGATGGTCATGGTGGCCCATGAGACGACGGTCGCGGTTCCGGCACGAGGCACTAGATCGACGTCGTCGGTCACGACGATGAAACCGGTGGCATGAGCAATGAAGTAGGTGGCCACCAGCATCCGTGCGGTGGTAAGCGCGCGGCACGAGGCCGTCTTCACGAGGGGCATTTTGCCAGACATGGCGGCATCTCTCCCTTCGGCTGTAATCTTGGGTTCGCGGTTTTTCGATCAGGCCCCAGAATTTCGGCAACTTCTTGACGAAATCCTGACGCTGACTGGCCGGGCATGTGGAAACCGAGGAGGAGCGCCGTGAATCGACGCCCGTGGTAAACCACGCCTGAACAGAGACCACTCAAGGCATGCTTATCCGGTCTCCTTGATGGCGAGTATCGCGCTCAAAAGACCGGAACGAAACCGGTGCAGGTCCCGAACGGACCGCGCGCAAGGTCTACCGCACCCGCGATGCCGCCCGCGCCGATGTGTTCGCCGACATCGAGCGCTTCTACAATCCGAAGCGACGCCATTCCAAGCCGGGCTGCCTAAGCCCCATGGCGTTCGAGGACCGAGCTATGCGAACTCAACCTGATGTCCACGAAAGCGGCAGTAGGCCGGGGGGTCAATTTTGATGGGGTGGATGCCCCCGCCCGACGGCATTGCGATGTGCCCGGATGGTGATTCTGAAGTCGCCATAGAAAGGGGAGGCATCCATGAATGAGGTTGGCATCGTCGGCGTTGCCCTGGCAAAGCAGGTCTTTCGGGTTCACGGCGCTGCGGCGGACGGGCGGGTGCTGTTCCGCAAGAAATTGTCACGCCCGCAGTTCCCGAGGTTCCAGGCGGCCCTGCCTCGGTGCGTCGTGGCGATGGAGGCCTGCGGCACCGCGCATTACTGGGGCCGGGAGTTGGCCGGGCACGGGCATGACGTCCGGCTCATCCCGCCGGTCCATTTGAAGCCGTTCGTGAAGCGGCAGAAGAACGATGCGGCCGATGCGGAAGCCGTCGCCGAGGCGGCCCTGCGCCCGACGATGCGCAGCGTGGCTGTGAAGACAGCCGGACAACAGGCGCGGGCGATGCTTTTCCGCACCCGCGATCTGCCCGTCGGACAGCGCACCCAGTTGATCAATGCACTCCGCGGCCATCTTGCCGGGCATGGCATCGTCCTGGCCAGGGGCATCGGCAATATCGACCGTCTCGCCACGCGCCTCGAAGAAGAAGGCCTTCCCGATCTGGTCCGGGACCTGGGGCGGCTCTACCTCCACCGGATCGCCGGACTCAGCGACGAAATCGACAAGCTGGACGGGCGCATCGCGGCCGCCGCGAAGGAAAGCGATGTCGCGCGCAGACTTCAGACGATGCCGGGGATCGGTCCGGTCTGTGCCATGGCGATCGCCACCTTCGCGTCCGACATTCGGGAATTCCGCCGGGCGCGCGATTTCTCGGCCTGGCTCGGGCTCGTTCCCCGGCAACATTCCAGCGGCGGCAAGCAGAAGCTCGGCCGCACATCCAGGATGGGCCAACGCGTCGCCAATGGTCGCTCGGACCAGTGGCGCAACCATTGGCAACTCCGGCGCCTGCTGATCGTGGGGGCGATGTCCGTGGTGCATTGGAGGGGCCGCGATGGGGGCGCCCGGGTCGTGGCTCTCCCGCATGCTGGTCCGGAAACCGCGCATGCTGGTCGCGATCGCCCTGGCCAACAAGATGGCCCGGATGGTCCGAGCCATGCTCTCGCGCAACGAGGACTACCGGGATCCGGTCGGCGCGGTCTGCTGACCGCGGCCGCCGGAGTGTCGGCGATGTGAGGAGGACGACGACCAGCATGGGCAAATGATCGACAAGATCCGGAACGGGAAAACCAGTGGCGTCCAACGCGCCCGGGCTCGCAATTTTGATCTGGACCCCGGTCCGCGCATCACCATACCGGCCCGCGGCATGTCACGGCCGCACCTGAGAGGCCTGAAACATGACCGCGCCCGATCACATGCTCAGAAGGTCAGAAAATCCTTGCAGCGCAGGGCGCATCCAAACATGGACGCCGTTCCACAGGGAGTGGACGCCGGTTGCCGGGCTTCGGCGCCCGTGATCGGGGAGCTACCCGCGATAATGGTTCAGCACATAGACCCGGATTGCCGAGGCAAGACCGGTTTCCATATCCCGATCCGCGTCGATCTCGGCGGCCAGCGCGTTGATCGGCACGCCCTTCTCGGTCGCGATCTCGCGAAAGGCCGCCCAGAACGCATCTTCCAGTGAGACACTGGTGCGGTGCCCCTTGAGTGTGAGCGAGCGTTTGACCGGCCTGCCGTTCATTCGTCCTCGCGGCGATGGGCGTCGAGCGTGGCACGGGCGCGGGTGGCTTCGGCGGCCTCGCGCGCCTTCTGGGCCTTGGTGCGGCCGAATTTCGCGGCGTTCTCGTCGCCCTTTGCGCGTTTCTCGGCACGCTCGCGCGCCTTGCGGGCCGCGCGCAGGTTGACGACGCCGCCCGCCATCAGTCGGACGGCCCGATCATCAGCTCGGGCCGCACCACCCGGTCGAAGGTCTCGCCATCGACGAAGCCCAGCGCGATCGCCTCCTCGCGCAGCGTGGTGCCGTTCCTGTGCGCGGTCTTGGCGACCTTGGTGGCGTTGTCATAGCCGATCTCGGGGGCAAGCGCGGTGACCAGCATCAGGCTTTCGCGCATCAGCTTTTCGATCCGCGCCTCGTTGGCCTGGATGCCGTTGAGCATCCGCTCGGTGAAGCTGTCCGCCGCGTCGCCCAGAAGCTGCATGGATTGCAACAGGTTATAGGCCATCATCGGGTTGTAGACGTTCAACTCGAAATGGCCCTGGCTGCCCGCGAACTTGATCGCCGCGTCATTGCCTATGACATGGGCGGCGACCTGGGTCAGCGCCTCGGCCTGGGTGGGGTTGACCTTGCCGGGCATGATCGAGGACCCGGGCTCGTTCTCGGGCAAGATCAACTCGCCCAGCCCCGAGCGCGGGCCCGAGCCCAGGAACCGGATATCGTTGGCGATCTTGTAGCACGAGCCCGCAACCGTCGCGATGGCGCCCGACAGGAACACCATCGCGTCATGGGCGGCCAGCGCCTCGAACTTGTTGGGCGCGGTGACGAAGGGCAGGCCGGTGATGCGCGCCATGTTGGCCGCCACCATCTCGCCCCAGCCCTTTTTCGTGTTCAGCCCCGTGCCGACCGCCGTGCCGCCCTGGGCCAGTTCGTGGATGCCGGGCAGCGCCATCTCGATCCGCGCGATGCCCTGGCGGATCTGCTGCGCATAGCCCGAGAATTCCTGGCCCAGCGTCAGCGGCGTGGCGTCCTGGGTATGGGTGCGGCCGATCTTGATGATGTCGCGGAACTCGTCCGACTTGCGCTCCAGCCCGTCCAGCAGCTTGCGCAACCCCGGCAGCAGAACGTCGCGCGCGGTCATCGCGGCGGCGATATGCATGGCGGTTGGGAAGGTGTCGTTCGAGCTCTGGCCCATGTTGACATGGTCGTTCGGATGCACCGGATCCTTCGAGCCGATCACGCCGCCCAGCAATTCGATCGCGCGGTTCGAGATCACCTCGTTGGCGTTCATGTTCGACTGGGTGCCCGAGCCGGTCTGCCAGACCACCAGCGGGAAATGATCGTCGAACCGGCCCTCGATCACCTCGGACGCGGCCTGCACGATGGCCTTGCCGCGGGTCTCGTCCAGCGTGCCGAGGGTCATGTTCGCCTCGGCGCAGGCCTGCTTGACCACGCCCAGCGCGCGCACGATGGCGATGGGCTGCCGCTCCCAGCCGATGGGGAAATTCAGCAGGCTGCGCTGGGTCTGGGCACCCCAATACCTGTCGGCTTGCACCTCCAGCGGGCCGAAGCTGTCGGTCTCGGTGCGGGTCTGGCTCATCGCTGTCCTCCGGTCTGTCGTTGCCGACAGGCTATAGGCCGGGGAGGGACGCGGGGCAATGGGCCGGGCGGGGAGCTATTTGCGGAACTTGTCCAAGCTGACCACCTCGGCCTCGGTATGCCCCGAACTGTCGGCCAAGACGTTCGGACCAGGGCCGTCCTCGTCATAACCCTCGTCTTCCTCGTCTTCGATCTGCTGGGTCTCGAAGCGCAGGCCGAATTCGACCGAGGGATCGACGAAGGTGCGGATCGCGTCGAAGGGGATATAGAGCGGTTCGGGCCGGTCGCCGAAATTCAGGGTGACCGAAAACCCGTCATGGGTCACCTCGAGATTCTCGAACCAGTGCTGGATCACCACCGTCATCTCCTCGGGGTAACGGTCGCGCAGCCAGTCGGCGAGGCCGACATCCGGTTGGGTCGTGTCGAAGGTGATGAAGAAATGATGATCGCCCGGCAGTCCGGTGGTGGCTATGCGGTCGAGCACCTTGCGGATCAGCTCGCGCATGGCAGCATGCATGAGGTTCCCGTAATCGATCCGGTCGGACATCGTCACCTAACCCTCGGGTTGAACGGCCCCAGCATAGGGGATTCGCAAGACAGGGGAAGGGGCTACCGGAAAAATCGGTCCCCGATCCCGAAGGCATGCCGCTACCGGACGTTATCGCCTAGCTGATCTTCTGTCCGCTCATCCCGATCACGACCGAATCGGATGGCAGAAGGCCCAGTTGCTCGAAGAACGCGATGAAGTCGAAGCTGTTATAGGCCTCGGCGATCCTGTCGCCCTCGTAGCGGGCCATCAACTGGCCCATCGCGCGCACCGGTTTGCCGTCACCCGGTCGCACCGCCGAGCATTCGATCAGCGCGGCGAGCCAGTCGCCCGATTCCACCGTCTTTACGATGCGCAGTTGCGGCGCCTCGACCAGATTGACCAGCGCCATCGCGAAGACGCCGATATCCTCGGGGCCGACCTGCATGTCGTCGATCAGGCCCGCGGCCTTGGTGTTGTCGTTGAAAAGTGAACCTACAGCCTCGAAATCTCCCTCGAGATAGACGCGGCGATACCAGTCCTCCAGTCGTTCGGTCCTGTTCATGCGCGTTTCCCTTTCACACGTCGATCTTGTCCCAGAAAACGGTTAGCGCGGCGTGAATGCGGGCGCGTATGGGGTCAAATGGACTTTGGGGAATAGTGCAGGCTTCTGTTGCCAGGTGCCTGCGAACCCCGCCTTACGTTGCTAGACG
The DNA here is from genome assembly GCF_004339675.1 of Rhodovulum steppense. Classification (GTDB taxonomy): domain Bacteria; phylum Pseudomonadota; class Alphaproteobacteria; order Rhodobacterales; family Rhodobacteraceae; genus Rhodovulum; species Rhodovulum steppense. Next base: position 15,077 of record NZ_SLVM01000014.1, on the reverse strand, counting down.
CAAGGGCTTAGATTTGGTCTTGCGGACCGCTTACGCGGCCAGCGCCACCGGAGCACGGTTGTCATTGGCAACTATCATGCTTGCACCGATAACGGTGGTAGCTCACCGAGCGAAAGCATAACCCCTTTAGACGTCCGTCGATCCTGTTTCGGCCCCATGATCCCGCCAATGTGGGATTTTGGTGGAGCCGCCGGGTACCGCCCCCGGGTCCGATCCGCTTATTACGGGCGCGTTTATCGCCATAGTCCCTTACGAGACACTTCGAATGTAGGCGGACGGCCCGAGTCGTGCAAGGGGGGGTCAGCTTCCGGGCAGCGAGGCGCAATGCGCCCCACCCGAGGCCTGTCCCGAGCCGAGCGCCAGAAGGGGCGGCGCGGTAAAGGGGTCGAGCGGGCGCGAGGTCGCCAGATCAAGGGTCAAGACGCCCGCAACCGCGACCAGCAGGGCGACAACGATGGGTCTGCGGGTCATCGCCGCGCCTCCAGCCCAAGATAGGGCCTCAGCTTGATGCCGTACCATGACCCGGTGAAGGCCGCCGCGAACCAGGCCCAGCCGTGCAGCGAGCCGGTCGAGACACCACTGAAGAGTGCGCCGATATTGCAGCCGAAGGCCAGCCGGGAGGAATAGCCCAGCAGGAACCCGGCGATGATGACCGCGATCCAGGCCTGGATCGGGTGGCCCGTGACCTTGGCGCTCAGCCCGTCGCGCCACCAGGCGGCAAGGGCTGCGCCCGCGATCAGGCCGATATCGGTCAGCGAGGTTATGTCGGTCAGAAGGCTCTGCTCGATCCGCTCGACATTGGATGGCGCCGACCAGAAGGCCGAGCCCGACAGATCCGCGCCCAGCGCGGTTACCCCCTTGGCGACCCACAGCCCCAGTCCGTAGACCACGCCCCAGGGCTGGCCCGCGACCACCAGATGCAGGATCGCCAGCCCCGCCACGATCAGCGCCGCGGCCCAGAGACGGCCGGGCAGCATCCGCTTGCCGGGTTCGGCCACGGCAAGCGCGATCCCCGCCACCGCCGCCAGCGCCACCAGCGTCAGCGCCAGTCCCGCATTGCCCGACAGCGCCGCCACGGGCAGGCTGCCAAGCCCGGTCCACCAGGTCAGGTGATAGGCGCCCGCGAAGCTGCCGATGCAGAAGAAGGGCAGGGCAACCGCGCTGACCAGATTGCCCGAGCCCGCATTGACCAGCGTGCCCGAGCCGCAGCCCAGCACGATCTGCATGCACATCCCGAATACGAAGGCGCCGCCGATCATCGCATAGCCGACGGGGGCATGCGCGCCCACCAGCTCGGTCGGGTTGGACGCAAGCAGCGGGAAGGCGATCACCGCCACCAGCCCGATGCAGATCATCTGCGCGACCATGCCGGTCGCGTCGCGGAACAGGATCAGCCGCCGCCACGGCCCGGTAAAGCCGAAGCGAAGCCCCTCCATCGCGAGGCCCAGCCCCAAACCGATCAGCAGAAGCGCGCCGTAGCGCGGCCCGGCCAGTGCCGCGACGGCCAGCGCCGCGGCAAGTGCCGCCAGGACCGCCAGCGCGCGGCCCCTCAGGCGCGGCGCGCTGCGCGCCTCAAGGGTGGTATCGCTCATGCTTTCCTCAATACTTGCCCGTCACACGGTTCCACAGGTTGCGGATCGGCCCTGGAACATTGTCCATCGCGTTTCCGGAATTGGCCCATCCGACCATCGAGTCGGGATAGAGCCGCACATCCTCGATACCCGCCAGTTCGCTCAGCGCGAACCAGTTGGTCGCGGCCCAATGGCCGGTATTGCAGAACGAGACCAAGCGGTCGCCCTGTTCGAAGCCGTTGGCGGCGGCAAGCCGCTCGACAATCGAAGGTTCGATTCGCGCGGGCGCGTCGCCGAACCAGCCCGAATGGGTGAAATAGCGCGACTGCGGCAGGGTTCCGGGCCGGGCGGCGGCGTCATGCTTGGCATTGCCTTCCCAGAACTCGACCGGCCGGGCGTCGATCAGTTCGCCCGGCTGTCCACCTGCCACGATCGCCTCGATATCGGCGGTGGTGGCCAGCCATTCGTCGGAAAAGCTGACGGTGATGTCGCTGGGCGTGGGCGTGACCGGGCCGGTCTCCACGGGCAGGCTGGCCGCCTGCCAGGCGTTCATGCCGCCGTTCAGGATGGCAAGGGGCGCGACGCCGCTGGATTTCAGCGTCCAGTAGACCCGCGCGGCCGAGCCGAAATCGGTCTGGTCGCTGCCCTGGTGGACGATCACGGTGGGCCGGTCGGCCGTCACGCCCAGCGAGCGCAGCACCTCGGTCAGCCGGTCCTCGGGCACCAGCGCGCCGGGATTCTCGGACGGGCCTCTGAACAGGTTGTAGGGGGCATGCACCGCGCCGGGGATGTGTCCCGCCTCGAACAGGGTCTGTTCGCTGCCCTCGACCTTGCCGGGGCGGATGTCGAGGATCAGCGGGTCAACGCTCTCGCGGGCCGCGTCCAGGGTATCGGCCTCGATCAGAGGGCCGAATTCGGGGATCTGCGCCGCGGCGGGCAGGGCCGCAAGGACGAGGGCGAAGGCCAGGGGGGGAAGATGTTTCGTCATGTCGGTCACCTCTTTCTGATGGGCCGAACCTGTGGCGGCATAACGCGCGGCGCAATACCGCATGGCGCGACTCAGACTAGCGTGAATGCAGCAAAAAATCGCGTGTTCTTTGTGACTTTGTCGCTTGAGGCGTTTTTTCGCCCGCCTGGGCGTTTGCTGGAAACGGATTGCTCTGCCGGGTGGGAAAAAAGGACGCGGGCGTGACATTGCGGCCGCAGCCGGTCGGCCCGGGCAGGCGCCGCCCCCGGGGCCGGGGGCGGCGGCAGGCGGGATCAGAACCCGGCCTTGATCTTCTCGAACTCGGCGGACTGGCGTTCGCGCAACTGGCCCGGCATCGGAAGCTGGGTCAGCACGGGCGCGTCGATCGGACCCAGCCCCACCTCGGTCAGCGCCTCTTCGCCGATCGCGGCCATCGCGGCGGCATTGGCATGGCCGAAGCCTGCGGCCAGCAGCGCCTCGGTCGAGGACGGGTCGAGCAGCGCATTGATGAAGTCATAGGCCTTGTCCACCGAGCCCTGGCCGTCCTTGAGCTTGGCGTAGCCGCACATCCACAGCGACGAGCCCTCGACCGCCTCGCGCTGGAAGCCGACGGGAAAACCCTGTTCGGCCATGGTCGGCACCGTCTCGTTCCAGGCCCAGGCGATCAGCACCTCGCCCGTGGCCAGAAGCTGCGCCAGTTCTGCGGGGTCCACCCAGTAGGTGCGCAGGTTCGGATGCACCTCGCGCAGCCAGGCGGAGGCAGCGGCGAACTGTTCGTCCGTCGCCTCGGTCCAGTCGGTGGTGCCGGTCGCCAGATAGGCCAGGGCATAGGCGTCGTCGACATTGTCAGGCAGCGTCACCCGGCCGGCATAGTCGGGGTTCAGGAAGACCTGAAGCGAGGCGACGGCCTCGGCGGGCACCTGGTCGGTGTTGTAGGCGATGCCGGTCGAGCCGAAATCGCTGGGCACGAAGAATACCTCGGTCGCATCGACCAGCGCCTTGCCCTTCAGATCGGCATTGATGTCGGCCCAGGCGGCGATCCGGCTGGTATCCCAGGGTTCCAGGATCCCCGACTCGGCCCATTTCGTCACCGACCCCGCGCAGAGGTGGCTGACATCGGCCTTGAAGCCGGAACGCAGCTTCTGGAAGGCCTCTTCCTCGTCGCCGAAGAAGGTGAAGCTGGGCGGCTGGCCATGTTGTTCGGCGTATTTGGTGTGGAAGGCCGGATCCTCGAATCCGGAATAGTCGAAGACCAGCAATTCGGGATCGGCTGCCAGGGCGGCAGAGCCGATCAGCGTGGCGGCGGAACAGGCGAGTAAGGTGCGCATCGTCATTCGTCATCCCTTTGGTTGCGGGGTGAGTGTGGCGGCACGCTAGCGATGCGCCGGTGCCCGCTCAAGGGGAATAGGGGGGACTCGCAACCGGCTCACGGCTCTGTCAAAAGGGGTGAGGTCAAGGAGGACAGCATGGGCGCGACGTTGGTGACGGCCGACTGGTGCCGGATGATGGCACGTTACAATCGTTGGCAGAATCGCGCGGTGTTCGAGGCGGCGGGCGCCTTGCCGCTGGAGGCGCGAGAGGCCGGGCGCGACGCGTTCTGGCGCTCGATCCGGGGGACTTTGTCGCACCTTCTCTGGGCCGATCATGCCTGGATGGCGCGGCTTGACGGCTGGGATGCGCCCGATCTGCCGCTGAACGACAGCGGTGATTTCGTCCCCGACTGGACCGAACTGCGCTCGAAGCGGCAGATTACCGACGCCCGGATCAGCCGGTGGACGCAGGTGTTGACCGACGGGGCGCTGGCGGACGACCTGACCTGGTATTCGGCGGCGGCGGAACGCATGGTCACGCTGCCGCGCGCGCTGTGCGTGGCGCATATGTTCAACCACCAGACCCATCACCGCGGCCAGATCCACGCGATGCTGACCGCTGCCGGGTCCGATCCGGGGCCCACCGACCTGTTTCTGTTGCCCGATCTTGCGGGCTGAGATCAAGGGAGAGAGCGAATGTTCAAGGCGCTGGTCGTCGAGAAGGACGAGGATGGCAAGACCCGGGCGGGCGTGCAGGAACTGGACGAAAGCCGCCTGCCGCAGGGCGAGGTGACGGTTGCGGTCGAGTATTCCACGTTGAACTACAAGGACGGACTGTGCATCGGGCCGGGCGGCGGGCTGGTGCGGAGCTATCCGCATGTGCCCGGGATCGACTTTGCCGGCGTGGTCGAAGACAGTGCCGACCCCCGCTATGCCCCCGGCGACCGCGTGGTGCTGACCGGCTGGCGGGTGGGCGAAAGCCATTGGGGCGGCTATGCCCAGAAGGCGCGCGTGGCGGCCGACTGGCTCGTGCCGCTGCCCGAGGGGCTGACGACGCGCGCGGCGATGGCGGTGGGCACGGCGGGCTTTACCGCGATGCTGGCCGTCATGGCGCTGGAGGATCACGGGCTGAAACCGGGCGACGGGCCGGTGCTGGTGACGGGGGCCGCGGGTGGCGTCGGCTCGGTTGCGACCGCGATCCTGGCGAAACTGGGACACGAGGTCGTTGCCGTCACCGGTCGGCCCGAGACGGAAAGCTATCTGCGCGATCTGGGGGCCGCGCGCATCCTGCCGCGCGAGGAACTGGCCGAGGTCACGAAGAAACCGCTGGAAAGCGAGACCTGGGCGGGCTGCGTCGACTCGGTGGCGGGCGCGATGCTGGGGCGCATCCTGAAGCAGATGAAATACCGCACGTCCGTTGCCGCGGTGGGGCTGGCTGGGGGTGCGGTGATCGAGGGCGCGCTGATCACGCCCTTCATCCTGCGCGGGGTCAACCTTCTGGGCATCGACAGCGTGCTGAGGCCGCAACAGGACCGTCTGCGCGCCTGGAACCGGATCTCTGCGGATCTGCCGCTGGACAAGCTCGAGGGGATGATCCGGCCCGCGGTGCTGGCCGATCTGCCGGGGCTTGGCGCCGATATCCTCAAGGGACGCGTGCAGGGGCGGATTGTGGTGGATGTGAACGCCTGACCCTGATCGCGCCTAGCGCGAAGTCATGGTGTTTCAAGGCTTTGCAAGCTGCCCGCCCGCCGTCTAGACAGGCAGGACAACAGATGCACGACAGCGCCGGAGCCAAGATGGTCGCGCTCGATCCCGAGTTTGTCCGCAACCAGTTCCCGGCCTTCCGGCAAAAGGATCTGCGCGACAAGGTGTTCTGCGAGAATGCGGGCGGATCCTATGTCTGCCGCTATGTGATCTGGCGCATCCACCGCTATTTCAACGAACGCCGCGTGCAGCCCAATGGCGCCTATCCGGCCTCGCAGCAGGCGGGCGCCGAGATGGACGAGGCGCGGCTGCGGCTGGCCGCCCATCTGGGCGTGGCCCGCGACGAGGTGCATTTCGGTCCCTCGACCTCGGCCAATACCTATGTGCTGGCCCAGGCGTTCCGGCAATGGCTGCCCGCAGGCGCGGCGATCGTGGTCACCGATCAGGATCACGAGGCGAATTCCGGGGTCTGGCGGCAGATGGCCGATGATGCCGGGATCGAGATCCGCGAATGGAAGGTCGATGCCGACACCGGCCATCTGGACCCCGGCGCGCTGGCCGCGCTGCTGGATCAGCGGGTGCGGCTGGTCTGTTTTCCGCATGCCTCGAACATACTGGGCGAGGTGAACGACGTGGCCGCGATCTGCCGGATGCTGCGCAGCGCAGGCGCGTTGAGCTGCGTTGACGGGGTGGGTTATGCCCCCCACGGGCTGCCCGATATCCGCAGGCTCGGGGCCGATATCTACCTGTTCTCGACCTACAAGACCTATGGCCCGCACCAGGGCGTGATGGTGATGCGGGGCGAGCTGGCGCATCGGCTGCCGAACCAGGGCCACTGGTTCAACGCGGATGATACCGTCAAGCGGTTCAATCCCGCCGGGCCCGATCACGCCCAGATCGCGGCCTGCGCGGGGATCTCGGACTATGTCGACGCGATCTATGACCACCATTTCCGCGGCGGGCGGGATGCGCGGGGGCGGGCGGACAAGGTCGCGGAACTGTTCCGCCAGCAGGAAACCGCGATCCTGACGCCGCTGATGGAGTATCTTGCCGGTCGGCCCAGCCTGCGGGTTCTGGGGCCGAAGCGGGCGGACAGGCGGCTGCCCACCGTGTCGGTCGCGCTGTCCGAGCCCGCCGCGCAGGTGGCCGAGCGGCTGGCGCGGCACGGCATCCTTGCGGGCGGGGGTGATTTCTATGCGCGACGGCTGTTGCAGGCGATGGGGGTGGACCCGGTCCGCGGCGTGCTGCGCCTCAGCCTGTTGCATTACACGCTGCCCGAAGAGGTTGACCGGCTGATTACCGCGCTAGATAGCGAGCTTTGAAACCGGAACCCGAATGTCCGATGCTTCCCCGATCCTGTGGTGGGTCCGCCGCGACCTGCGCCTGGCCGACAATCCTGCGCTGGCGTCAGCCTGCGGTTCGGGTCGGCCGGTGGTTCCGGTGTTCATCCATGACGGTTCCGTGGCGGCGCTGGGTGCGGCGGCGAAATGGCGGCTGGGGCAGGGGGTCGAGCATTTCGCGCGGATGCTGGGGGCGCGCAATTCGCGGCTGATCCTGCGCCGGGGCGCGGCGCTGGAGGTGCTGCGCGCGCTGGTGGCCGAGACCGGCGCAGGCGCGGTGATCTGGTCGCGCGCCTATGACCCCGACAGCGTTGCCCGCGACAAGGCGGTGAAGGCCGCGCTGAGCACCGACGGGATCGAGGCGCGGTCGGTTCCGGGTTTCCTGCTTTTCGAACCCTGGACGGTCGAGACCGGGCAGGGGGCGTTCTACCGGGTCTATACGCCGTTCTGGAAGGCGGTGCGCGACCGCCCCGTGGCCGAACCGCAGCCCGCGCCGGGCATCATCCCGCGCCCCGAACGCTGGCCCGCGACCGAGGAAATCGAAAGCTGGCGCATGGGGGCGGCGATGCGGCGGGGTGCTGCGGTCGTCGCGCGCCATGCCTGCGTCGGAGAGGAGGCGGCACAGGACCGCCTTGCCGCCTTTGTCGAGGCGCGGATCGCGGACTACAAGGCGCGGCGCGACTTTCCCGCAGCCAATGCCACCTCGCATCTGTCCGAGAACCTGACCTGTGGCGAGATCTCGCCCCGTGCCCTCTGGCATGCGGGGCTTTCGGCGATGGACGCGGGCAAGGCAGGTGCCGAGCATTTCCTCAAGGAAATCGTCTGGCGCGAATTCGCCTGGCATCTGATGTGGCACAGTCCGCATATCGCGACGGCCAACTGGCGCGAGGGCTGGGACAGCTTTCCCTGGTCCACCGACGAGACCGCCGCCGAGGTGCTCGCCTGGAAACAGGGCCGCACCGGCATTCCCCTTGTCGATGCCGGCATGCGCGAGATGTATGTCACGGGCAGGATGCACAACCGCACGAGGATGATCGTCGCCTCCTACCTGACCAAGCACCTGATGACCCATTGGCAGGTCGGGCTGAAATGGTTTGCCGACCACCTGACCGACTGGGACCCGGCGGCGAATGCGATGGGCTGGCAATGGGTTGCGGGTTCGGGTCCCGATGCAGCGCCCTATTTCCGCATCTTCAACCCGGTCAGCCAGGCCGAGAAGTTCGACCCCGATCACGCCTATCTCGACGCCTGGATCGCCGAGGGCCGCGTCCGGCCGTCCGACACGGCGCTGTCCTATTTCGAGGCGGTGCCGCCCTCCTGGGGGCTGTCGCCTGCCGACCGCTATCCCGCCTCGGTCGTCTCTGCCGAGGAGGGGCGCAGGCGCGCGCTGGCCGCCTATGAGGCGCGCAGCGGCTGAAGGGGCATTGCGCGGTCGGGCGCGCATCTGCAAGAAACAAGAAAAAGGGGAACGAGGGAGCCGGGATGAGTGTCCTGACAACGACAAGAGGGCAGGCCAACCTGCCACGCTATTTTGCGCAGGTCTTCGATGTGGCCTGTTCCATGGCCCATGGGCGGCTGGATTTCGTGCTGCCCGACGGGCGCCGGTTCCGCGCCGAGGGCCGCGCACCGGGGCCGGTTGCCGAACTGGACATCCACGATCCGGACGTGTTCGCCCGGCTGATCCGCGAGGGCGATCTGGGTTTCTGCGAGGCCTATCTGGACGAGGGCTGGTCCACGCCGGACCTGATGGCCTTCATGGATCTGGTCCATGCCGACAATGACGAACTGTTCGACGGATTCCCCGGCATGGGGCTGGTGCGCGCCTATGAGCGGTTCCGCTTCTGGCTGCAGCGCAATACCAAGCGGCAGGCCAAGCGGAACATCGCGGCCCATTACGACCTCGGCAACGATTTCTACGGACTCTGGCTTGACGAGAGCATGACCTATTCCTCGGCGCTGTTCCGCACCGGTCAGGAAAGCCTGGAACATGCGCAGGAGCTGAAATACGCCTCGATGGTCGACGAGATGGGGGTGAAGCCCGGCGATCATGTGCTGGAGATCGGCTGCGGCTGGGGTGGCTTTGCCGAATACGCCGCCGCCAAGCGCGGGCTCAGGGTCACCGGGCTGACCATCAGCCGCGAGCAGCATGATTACGCGGTCGAGCGCATCCGCCGAGCCGGATTGTCGGACCGGGTCGAGATCCGGCTGCAGGATTACCGCGACGAGACCGGCACCTATGACGGCATCGCCTCGATCGAGATGTTCGAGGCGGTGGGGGAAAAATACTGGCCGGTCTATTTCGCCAAGCTGCGCGACTGCATGAGGCCGGGGGCGCATGCGACCTTGCAGATCATCACCGTGCAGGAACGTCGTTTCGAGATTTATCGCAAGGGTGTCGATTTTATCCAGAAATACATCTTCCCGGGCGGCATGCTGCCCAGCCACACCATCCTCGGCGATCTTGCCCGCGCGGCCGAGCTTGAGGTGACCCGCTCGGTCGAATTCGGCGAAAGCTATTCGCTGACGCTGCGCCGCTGGCACGAGAGCTTCAACGCACGCTGGGACGAGGTGGCGGATATGGGCTTCGATGCGCGCTTCCGGCGCATGTGGAACATGTACCTCACATCTTGCGCGGCGACCTTCCACAGCGGAAACTGCGACGTGACCCAGTTCACCGTCACGAGACCCGCCTGATCCATGCCCACCGCCGCCAAACTCGTCGCTGCCCTGCTGTTCGCGGCGGTGGCGTGGTTCACCTCGGACGCCCTGGTGCCGCTCTTTCCCGAGGGCACGCCACTGGGCAAGTTCGCCTATGTGAATACCGGCATCGGCGCGCTGGCGGGATGGTTCGTCATGGGGCGCCTCGCGGGCGAGGGCTACGGGGTGGCGGTGGCCTCGGGGGTGCGGACCTCGGTGGTTCTGGCCTTCTATGCGCTGCTGTTCCACTCGGTCTACGAGATGCTGCGCATGGCCACGCGGCTGCGCTTTGACGGGATCATGGATGCGCTGACCGGCACGGTCGCGCTGATGGGCAAGAACGGGTTGATGCTGGTCACCGCCCCGGTAGCAATGGGGATCCTGGTGGGCGGGGGTATCGTGGCCGCCTTTGTCGTCGAGTTCATCTCGCATCGCTGGAACTGAGGGGGTCGTCCTGGACCGGCTGTTTTTCTACGGCACGCTCTGCCACGTGCCGCTTCTGGCCCGCGTTCTGGACCGGCCAGAGGCAGATCTGGTGCTGACGCCAGCCCGGCTTGCCGATCACGCCGTCCGCTGGGTCGCGGGCGAAAGCTTTCCCATGATCCGCCCCCAGCCGGGGGCGCTGGCCGAGGGGGGCTGTCTTGAGGGTGTCGATGCCGGGGCACGGGCGCGGCTTGACTATTACGAGGGCGGCTATGGCTATGCGCTGGCCGATGTGACGGTCGAGACCGCCGCAGGCCCCCGTGCGGCGCAGGTCTATCTGCCCCGCTGCCCGGCCCCGCAGGCCGGAGCGACCTGGAACCTGGCCGAGTGGCAGGCGCGCTGGGGCGAGATCGTGACGCTGGCCGCCGAGGAGGTGATGCTGGGCTATCCCGGCCGCGATCCTGCCGTGCATGCAAGGCGCTACCGGATGATCCTCGCGCGGGCGGCGGCCCGTATCCGCGCCAGAGAACCCTCGCCTGCGACCCTGCGCAGACCCATGCGCCCCGACGACATCGAGGAATTCGCCCGCAGCCAGCCCTACGCCAATTTCTTCGCGGTCGAGGAATATGATTTCCGCCATCGCCGCTTTGACGGGGCATGGAGCCCGGCGGTGAACCGCGCCGCCTTCTTCACCGCCGATGCCGCCACCGTGCTGCCCTATGACCCGGCGCGCGACGCGGTGCTTCTGATCGAACAGTTCCGCGTCGGTCCCTATGGCAGGGGCGACAGCGAATGCTGGTCGCTCGAGGCGATCGCGGGGCTGATCGACCCCGGCGAGACGCCCGAGACCACCGTTCGGCGAGAGGCGGTCGAGGAAGCGGGGATCACCCTTGGGCCGCTGCATCGGGTCTATGGCTATTATCCGTCGCCCGGCGCGAAGACCGAGTTCATCTATTCCTTCGTCGCCGAGGCCGACCTGCCCGAGGGCACCGGCGGGCTGGGCGGGCTGGCCGCCGAGGACGAGGATATCCGCGCCCATGTCGTGCCCCTTGCCCGCGCGCTGGAACTGGTCGAGACCGGCGAGATCGGCAATGCGCCGCTGATCCTGTCACTGCTGTGGCTTGCACGGAACCGTGAGAGGTTGCGGGCTTCGGGTTGAGTTCCAGCGCCTGCCCCCGTAGCACTAGAGGAAACGGGAGGCGAAGGCGGCATGGATATCGGCAGGGATCTTGCGGGGCTGATCGGCAACACGCCGCTTCTGCGGCTGAACGGCCCGTCCGAGGCGACGGGCTGCGAGATCCTCGGAAAGGCCGAGTTCATGAATCCCGGCCAGTCGGTCAAGGACCGCGCCGCGCTGTGGATCATCCGCGATGCGGTGGCGCGCGGCGCGCTGCGGCCCGGCGGCACCATCGTCGAGGGCACGGCGGGCAATACCGGCATCGGGCTGGCGCTGGTGGGCGCTTCGATGGGCTTTCGCACCGTGATCGTGATCCCCGAGACGCAAAGCCAGGAAAAGAAGGACATGCTGCGGCTGGCGGGCGCCGACCTGGTCGAGGTGCCCGCTGCGCCCTATTCGAACCCCAACAATTTCGTGCGCTACTCGGCCAGGCTGGCCGCGCGTCTGGCCGAGACCGAAGCGAACGGCGCGGTCTGGGCGAACCAGTTCGACAATGTGGCCAACCGTCAGGCCCATCTCGACAGCACCGGCCCCGAGATCTGGGACCAGACCGGGGGCAGGGTGGACGGCTTCATCTGCGCTGTGGGCTCGGGCGGCACGCTGGCGGGGGTGGCGATGGCGTTGCAGCCTCGCGGCGTCAGGATCGGGCTGGCCGATCCCGAGGGTGCCGCGCTTTACAGCCATTACACGACGGGTGTTCTGAAATCCGAAGGTTCCTCGATCACCGAGGGGATCGGGCAGGGGCGGATCACCGCCAATCTGGAGGGACTGACGCCTGATTTCTGCTGCCGCATTCCGGACAGCGAGGCGCTGCCCGTCGTCTTTGACCTGCTGGAGAAGGAGGGGCTTTGCCTTGGCGGCTCGTCCGGGATCAACGTGGCGGGCGCGATGCGCATGGCGCGCGAGATGGGGCCGGGGCATACCATCGTGACGGTGCTATGCGACTATGGCACGCGCTATCAGTCGCGCCTGTTCAACCCCGCCTTCCTGCGCGAAAAGGGCCTGCCGGTGCCGTATTGGCTGGACGGACCCGCCCGCGCGCTGCCCGGGATGTTCCAGGCATGACGCGCCTTGTGCGGGTTTTCGCGCTGGTCTTGCTGGCCGCGCTTGTCGGCCCTGCGATGGCGCCGCCGGGCCTTGCCCAGCAATCCGCGCCCGCGGCCGAGGAAGCCGCGCTGGACTATTCCGCCTGGGAACAGCTTGCCTCCCGCGCCGAGCAGGCGCTGGGCTCGGGCCGCGACAGCGATGCCGCGCTCGCCGAACTGCGTGCGCAGCTTGTCGACTGGCGCACCCGGCTTCTGACCGCGCAGGGCACCAATGCGGCGCGGATCAAGACGCTGCGCGACCAGATCGCCGCGCTTGGCCCCGCACCGCCCGAGGGCGAGACCGAGCCCGCCGAGATCGCCGCACGCCGGGCCGAACTGAACCGCCAGCTTGCCGACATGCAGGCCCCAGCACTTCGGGCGGTCGAGGCGCATAGCCGTGCCGACGGGTTGATCCGCGAAATCGACGCCGTGATCCGCGAGCGCCAGACCAGCAAGCTTCTGGAACTCGGGCCGATGCCCTTCAACCCGACGAACTGGGCAATGGGCGCCGAGGCGCTGCGCCAGACCGGCATGGCGATGTTCGTCGAACTGGCCGAAGCCTGGACCACCCCGGCGGGACGCGACACGTTCCGCGAGGATCTGCCCGTCACGATCCTGTTCCTGGCCATGGCGGGCGTGCTGCTGGCCCGCGGGCGGCGCTGGATGGAACAGTTGTCGGACCGGCTGATCCATACCAGCCGCAGCCGGGGGCGGACGGTCTTTTCCTCGTTGCTGTCGCTGGGCCAGATCGTGCTGCCGACGCTGGGGCTGGTGCTGCTGGTGGCCGCGCTGCGGTCGACCGGGCTGGCCGGGGACAGGGTCTCGGAGGTTCTGGCGGCGATTCCGGTTCTGGGGCTGACCTTCTTTACAGCGCGCTGGCTGGGTGGCCGCGTCTTTGCCGATCACTCGGTCTCGCGCCGCCTGTTCGACCTGCCGCCCGAGCGCATGACCGAGGCGCGTTTCCACGCCAAGGGCATGGGGCTTGTGATCGTGCTGGCCGGGCTGCTGGGCCTTTTGGGCGAGATTGGCGATTTCCCCCGCGAAGCCAAGACGGTGCTTGGCCTGCCGCTGGTGGTGGCAGGGGGGCTTCTGCTGATCCGCGTTGGCCAGATCCTGCGCGCACAGGCCCGGATCGTGCCCGAGGGCGACCAGACGCGCCCCTATCGCAACCGGGTGATCGGGCTGATCGGCCGCGCGGCGATCGGCTTCGGTCTGCTCGGCCCGGTGCTGGGGGCGATCGGCTACAAGGAAGCGGCCGATTTCCTGACCTATCCGCCGATCCTGACGCTGGCGCTTCTGGGCCTTCTGATGGTGCTGCAACGGTTCGTGGACGATCTTTATGCGCTGCTGATCGGGCAGGACGATTCCGAAAGCGCCTCGGACGCGCTGATCCCGGTGCTGATCGGGCTGGTGCTGGCGGTGCTGGCGCTGCCGGTGCTGGCGCTGATCTGGGGCGCCCGGGTGGCCGACCTGACAGAGATCTGGGCGCGCTTCACCACCGGCTTCGCGCTGGGCGACACCCGCATCTCGCCAGCCGATTTCCTGACCTTCGCCATCGTCTTCGCCATCGGCTACGGGCTGACGCGGCTGGTGCAGGGCACGCTGCGCACGACGGTCCTGCCCAAGACCAGGATCGACCCGGGCGGGCAGACCGCCATCGTTTCGGGGCTGGGCTATGTCGGGATCTTCCTGGCCGCACTGGTCGCGATCACCACCGCGGGGATCGACCTGTCCTCGCTGGCCATCGTCGCCGGGGCGCTGTCGGTGGGCATCGGCTTCGGGCTGCGCACCGTGGTCGAGAATTTCGTCTCGGGCATCATCTTGCTGATAGAGCGTCCGATCAGCCAAGGCGACTGGATCGAGGTCGGTGGCGTGATGGGCACCGTACAGGACATTTCGGTGCGCTCGACCCGGATCCAGACCTTCGACTGGACCGACGTGATCGTGCCCAATGCCGATCTGATTTCGGGGCGGGTGACGAACTGGACCCGACAGAACCTGACCGGACGGGTGATCCTCAAGGTCGGCGTCGCCTATGGCTCGGACACCCGCAAGGTCGAGAGGGTGCTGCGCGAGATCGGCGAGGCGCATCCCCTGGCGATGATCAACCCGCCGCCATCGGTGGTGTTCCAGGGCTTCGGCTCGGACGCGCTGGAATTCGAGCTGCGCGTGGTGCTGCGCGACATCAATTACGGCCTGTCGGTCCGGACCGAACTGAACCACGAGATCGCCCGGCGGTTCGTTGAGGAGGGAATAGAGATTCCCTTCGCCCAGCGCGATATCTGGCTGAGAAATCCCGAGTCGCTGCTCGCCCGGGCAAGCCCGGCCGGAGCACCAGCGCCTGCCGAGCCGTCGCCGTCCCGTCAGAAGGACGAACCCCAGCCGGAGCCGCGCGGCGATCTCGATTCCGATGCAGAGGCCGCAGACGGCCCGGACGGGGCTGGTTCGCGATGAGGGTATAGCGGTCCGGAGCTGTGTGCCTTTCGGGATTCGGTTTTCATCTCGTGGCGGAGCGGGGCGTGAGACGAGGCCCACATATGCCGCGTAGCGCGTGGCAAGCAGGTCCGCCGATTGAACCGCGCCGGGTTTGCCGGAGGCTCCAACTCCTGAGTAGGATGGAGCATGATGAGCAAGACGACGAACAAGGTTTTCCCCCGAAATGCGCGAGCGTGCGGTGCGGCTGATCCTCGACAGTTCGGCGGGCCGCGCCATGGGTTCGAGCGGACCGCCGAACGGTCAGCATGGATCGCGCTTGCAGGCAGTCATGTCGATTTCCGCGAAGATCGGCTGTGCGCCCCAGACC
>NZ_SLVM01000013.1 GCF_004339675.1 Rhodovulum steppense | reverse complement strand
CCATTGTCCTCGGACCAATGGCGGACAATGGCTCGCCCCGGAGCCGGGTCGGCCGGTCGGCGTGGAAGACATGGTTGACCTTGTCGTCCGGACAGCCGAGCTTGTCGGCGATGTCGCACACCGCAGCTGTCAGGCTCGCATAGCTGTCGAGATGATCGACCACCATCTGCAGCGCCCGCTCGCGGAACTCGGCCGGGTATGGGCGCGTCGTGTTCTCCTCCCCGTCCATGGGAAGGCATCCTTCGAGAGTTTTGCCCTCCGGTAAACCCGGGGCGGTTCAGACCCGCTGGCCCGCCGCCGAATGGCTGATCGCCAACCGGGGCTACGATGTCGACTGGTTCAGGGACGCGTTGAAAGACAAGGGCATATGTCCGTGCATCCCCGGTCGGGAGTCACGCGGCAAGACTGTCCTCTCCGCCCTCGCTCTGGCTGCGGCCGTCATGCTCTGGTTTCGACGATCAATGAGACTGGAGCCCGATCTCCCAACTCGCCCAACGGTCCACATCGGTCGATCCCGGATCCCTCAGTACAGCGTATCAATCCTGGGAAATCGGCGCGACACCGGGAACGCTCAGGACCCCGACAAAAACCAGATGAAAGCTGGACGATTTTCCGATTGACAGATTCCGGCCCGCTCGGGGGGTCAGGACGGTCCGGCCAAGGCGTCCATCCGGCGGGCCAGATCCATATCCAGATGTGTCAACCCGCCTGCGTCATGGGTTGTCAGAACCACCTTGACGGACTTGTAGACATTGCACCATTCGGGATGGTGGTTCAGCTTTTCGGCCCATAGCGCGGCCTGCGACATGAAGCCGAATGCCTCGATGAAGTTATGGAATTCATAGGTTTTCTCGATTGCATCGCGATCCCCCGCCAGAGCCCATCCTGCCGCCAGCAGTGGTGCCAGATCTCGTGCCCGCGCGTCCTCTCCCAGCTTCTCGCTCATGTCTCCTCCGTCATGACCCTGCGAAACGGGCCGTAGTCGGTCAGCACCTCGATCTCCTCCTCGACGGCCTCGCGCTCGGCCCGCAGATACTTCTCCACCGCCCCCCGCAATCCCGGATCCGCAATCCAGTGCAACGAGTTGGTTGCCACCGGCAAATACCCCCGCGCCAGCTTGTGCGCCCCCTGCGCACCCGCCTCGACGGTGGCAAGGCCATGGGTAATGGCGTGGTCGATGGCCTGATAATAGCACAGTTCGAAATGCAGGCAGGGGTGATCCTCGATGCAGCCCCAGTAGCGGCCGTAAAGGCGGTTGCGGCCGATGAAGTTCAGCGCCCCCGCAACCGGGCGGCCATCGCGTTCGGCCAGCACCAGCAGCATGTCCTCGCGCAGGGTTTCCTGCGCGCAGTCGAAGAAGGCGCGCGTCAGGTAGGGCGTGCCCCATTTGCGCGCGCCGGTATCCTGATAGAACCGCCAGAAGGCATCCCAATGCCCGGGCCGCAGCCCGTCGCCCGTATGGTGGCGGATGACCCCGCCAAAACCTTGTGCCGCCGCGCGTTCCTTGCGGATGGTCTTGCGCTTGCGCGATGAAAGATCGGCAAGGAAGGCGTCGAAATCGGCGTAACCGCGGTTTTCCCAATGGAATTGCTGGGTCACGCGGCGCATCAGGCCCATATCGGCCCCGGCCTTCGCCTCGGCCTCGGTGCAGAACGTGACATGGACCGAGGACAGCCGGTTGCGCGCGGCGATCTCGACCGCGCCCTGAACCAGCGCCGCCAAACCGGTCACCTCGGCCCCGGGCCTTGCCAGAAAGCGCCGTCCCGTCGCGGGCGTGAACGGGACCGCAATCTGAAGCTTGGGATAATAGCGCCCGCCCGCGCGCTCATAGGCATTGCCCCAGTTGTGGTCGAAGATGTATTCGCCTTGGCTGTGGGTCTTGGCGTAAAGCGGCGCGACGGCAAGGATCGTGCCGCGCTGCCGGGCCACCAGGTATTGCGGATGCCAGCCGGTGCCGGGGCCGACCGATCCGCTGTCTTCCAGCGCCATCAGGAACCGGTGCGTGGTGAACGGATCCTCGGGGCGGCCGCCATCCGCTGTTTCGGGACAGGCGCAGGCATCCCATTCGGCGGCCGATATCTGCGAAAGCGAGGTCAGGATCTCCATCTCGACCCGGTCTGCCCCGGCTGTCACGCTCTCAAGCTGCCCTTCGGCCATGCGCGCCCTCCTGTCCACCCGATCAGATGGGCCGGGCCGGGCGCGGGTCAAGCGGCGGGGTGGGACGCGGCGTAGCCCTCGAAGGTGACGTTCTGCGCGATCGCCCGCGCGATGGCCTCGTCCCGGGGGCTGCGGATCGTCCAGCACAGGATCGCCGCGCCCTGATCGCGCAACTCGGCCACCCGCGACCGGGCCAGATCCGACCAGCGATGCGAGATGAAGCAGGCGCCGACCCGGTGATAGTCGGGAATCCCGCGCAGCAGCTCGCGGACAGGTCCGGGCAGGCCGGACCAGTTCGGTCGCGCATAGGCGCAGGTGGTGATCCCGCGGGGAATGTCGGGCGCGGCCTCGGCCAGCGCGGCGACCGAATGGGGGTTGAAGGACATCACCGCCACCGGCCCGTCATAGCCCGCCACCGCGCGCGCCACGGCGCGTTCCAGCGCGCCCACCTCGCGGCCCATGGCGCCATCCTGATCCTTGATCTCGATCAGCACGGGCACCCGGCCTGCAACCTCGTCCAGCACCTCGTCCAGCGTGGGGATCGCACAGTGCCCGCCCAGCAGCGGGAAGTCGTGCAACTCGGCCCGGCTGCGCTGGCAGATCGGGCCGGTGCCGCCGGTCAGCCGCTTGAGGTCATAGTCATGGAACACCATCGCGGCGCCATCCGAGGAGGGCTGGATGTCGATCTCGATGCCATAGCCCACCGCCAGCGCGGCGCGCACGGCTTCCATAGAGTTTTCGGGCCGGCCCGCGGCGCGGTCGTGGAACGCGCGATGGGCAATGGGCGTGTCCAGGAACGCGCGCGGAAGGCCGGTCATCGGATCTGGAAGATCCCCTCGATCTCGACCGCGACGCCGAAGGGCAGGGACGCCGCGCTGACCGCCGAACGGGAATGGCGCCCGGCCTCGCCCAGCGCCTCGACCAGGAAATCCGAGGCGCCGTTGATGACCTTGGGCTGGTCGCCGAAATCGGGCGTCGAGTTGACGAAGCCGGTCAGCTTGACCACCCGCACCAGCCGGTCGAGATCGCCGCCGCAGGCCGCCTTGAGCTGCGACAGCAGGCTGATCGCACAGCTCCGCGCAGCCGCTGCGCCTGCGGGCACGTCCATGTCGGCGCCCAGCTTGCCGGTGATGAAGGCACCATCCGCCATCGAGACCTGGCCCGAGACGAAGACCAGATCGCCCGAGACCACATAGGGCACGTAATTCGCCGCGGGCGCCGGGGCCTCGGGCAGGGTGACGCCAAGCTCGGCCAGCCGGGCTTCGAATTTTCCGCTCATGCGCAGTCTCCGGATCGTCTGTTTCCTAGGCGCCGACGCTACAGGCGTGCCCGGATGGACGAAACCGAAAAATGAACACAAGCCTGCGCGGGCTTGGCCCTTGTGATCGTCGGCGTGGCATGGTTCGGTAACCAAATTCGTTCATCTGTTGCGGATGCTGACCTTGCCCCCCTTCGCCAAGCCCCTGTTCCGCCGGTTGCTGCCTGCGGCCGCTCTGGTCCTTCTGGCCGGGTGTGCCGCGCCGATCCCCAGCGGCATTTCCGACCCCTACGAGGCGCAGAACCGCGCCGTGCATCGGGGCAATGTCGCGCTTGACCGGTCTGTGGTCCGCCCCACCTCCATGGTGTATGGCCGCACGGTGCCGGGGCCGGTGCGCACCGGCATCAGCAATGTCGCCTCGAACCTGTCGCTGCCTGCCGCGGTCGTGAACAGCCTGTTGCAGCTTCGCCCCGGCGATGCGGCGCAGAACACCACGCGCTTCCTGATCAATACGACGATCGGGCTTGGCGGTCTTCTGGATCCGGCGACGCCGATGGGGGCAACGCAGATTGAAACCGGGTTCGGCGAGACGCTGCATGTCTGGGGCGTGGCGGAAGGCAATTATGTGGAACTGCCGCTCATCGGGCCATCGACCGGGCGGGATGCGGTGGGGACCGTCGTCGATGTGGCGCTCAGCCCGACCGTGGTTCTGCTTCGGGCAGAGCGGCTGCGGGCTGCGGTGGGAACCGGCATCCTGTCGCAACTGGGCAGACGCTTCGACCGCTCGAATCTTGTCGATCCGCTCCTATATGAAAGCGCAGACAGCTACGCGCAGAGCCGCCAGATCTATCTGGACAACCGCCGCTTCCGGCTGCGCCGCGGCGCCGATCCGGACTATTTCGACCCCTACGAGGATCCTTATGACGACCCCGCTGCCCAGTGACCTCGCCCGCCGCGCCCTGCTGACCGGCTGCCTTGCCGCGGCTGCCGCGCTGACATTGCCCGGACGGGCGCAGGCGCTGACCCAGGCCGAGGCGGCGCGGCTGATCGACCAGGTGGTGGGCGACATCAACCGGGTGATCAATTCCGGCCGGTCGGAAGCGCAGATGCTGCCAGAGTTCGAGCGGATCTTCGCCCGCTATGCCGACGTGCCGATCATCGCGCGGTCTGCGCTGGGGGTGGCTGCGCGTTCGGCCTCTGCGGCGCAGATGCGCGCCTTTACCGAGGCGTTCCAGGGCTACATGTCGCGAAAGTATGGACGCCGGTTCCGCGAGTTCATCGGCGGCGAACTTATCGTGCGCGAGGCAAGGCCGTTCCGCGATTTCTACGAGGTCCGGACGACGGCGGCGCTGCGCGGGCAAGCGCCGTTCGAGGTGGTTTTCCTGGTCTCGGGCCGCTCGGGGCGCGACCTGTTCTTCAACATCTTCATCGAGGGGGTGAACATGCTGGCCACCGAGCGCACCGAGATCGGAGCGCTGCTGGACCAGCGCCGCGGCAATCTGGACGCGTTGATCGCCGACCTGCGGCGGATGGGCTAAGGCGCATCGCACCTCAGTTGCGGCTGCCGCCCAGAATAGACCCCAGCACCTCCAGCAGGATGCGTTCGGCAACGTCGCCGGCGCTTTCGCGCGGCGGGTTAGGGCCACGCTGGCCATAGCCCTCGCCCGAGGAATAGGTCTCGCCCGGGTAGTTATATTCGGGCGCGGGCGGTTCGGGTACAAGCATCGGCAGCGGGCGCGGTGCGAGGCCCTGATGCACCCGGATCATCACCTCGCGCCAAATTTCGGCGGGCAACCCGCCGCCGGTCACCCCGGTCATCGGTGTGTTGTTGTCATAGCCCATCCAGACGCCCGCCACATAGTCGGCGGTGAAGCCTATGAACCAGGCGTCGCGCACCGCAGAGGTTGTGCCGGTCTTGCCCGCCGCTTGCCAGCCGGGCACCTTGGCGCGTTGTCCGGTGCCCGACTCAATCACCTGGTGCATCATGTAGACGAGGCTTTGTGCGGCGCCCTGAGATATCACCCGCTCGCCCATGCCGCCCGCCTTGCCCATAAGGGCTTCGCGCTCGCCCTTCAGGCGCAGGTCAATCAGACCATAGGGCGTCACGCTGGACCCGCCGTTCAGGATGCCCGCATAGGCCCCCGTCATCTCGATCAGCGTCGATTCCGACGCGCCCAGCGCCAGTGCCGGGCCGAGGGCCAGGTCGCTTTGCAGCCCGAAATCGGCGGCGATCTTGCGCACATTCTCCCGGCCCATCTCCTCGGAAACCTTTATGGCGGGGATGTTGTAGGAGTGTTTCAACGCCTCGGTCAGGGTGACGCGGCCGTGAAAGCGGCGGTCGAAATTCTCGGGCGAATAGGGCCCGGATCCGGGCACCCGGATCGTGATCGGTTCGTCCACGACTGTCGCGTTGGGTGTGTAGCCAAGGTCAAGCGCCGCGGCATAGACGAAGGGCTTGAAGGCCGAGCCGGTTTGCCGCAGGGCCATGGTGGCCCGGTTGAAGCCCCCGATCGAGGTCTGCCGCCCGCCGACCATCGCCCGCACCGCGCCATCGGCCGACATCACCACGATCGCCGCCTCGGCCTTTGAACCGGGCTTGAGCTTGGTCTCGAAGATCGTGGTCAGCGCATCTTCGGCGGCCTTTTGCAGACGCGGGTCGAAAGTGGTGCGGATGATCACGTCTTCGGTCGTGTCGCGGGTCAGGAAATCCGGTCCAGCGCTCATCACCCAATCGGCGAAATAGCCGCCCGACCGCGATTCCGCCGCCTGGGACAGCCGGGCGGGGTTCGCGCGGGCCTCGGCGGCCTCGCGCGCGGTCAGAAAGCCCTGCTGCTCCATCAGGCCAAGGATCAGGTTCGCGCGATTGCGCGAGCGTTCCAGGTTGTTGGTCGGGGCATAGGTCGTGGGCGCCTTCAGCAGCCCGGCCAGCATCGCCGCTTCGGACGGCGTGACCGTATTCGCCGACTTGCCGAAATAGCGCTGCGCCGCGGCCTCGAAGCCGCGGGCGCCCGCGCCCAGATAGGCGCGGTTGAGATAGATCGTAAGGATCTCGTCCTTGGTATAGCGCGCCTCCATCGCCATCGCATAGACCGCCTCCTTGGCCTTTCTGCTCAGGGTGGTGCGACGGCAGTCGGCCTCGTAGGCGGCTTCGGTTTTCCACTCCCGGGCGTCGTAGGGCACGCCCAGGCAGAGAAGTTTCGCGGTCTGCTGGGTGATGGTCGAGCCGCCATGACCCGAGAACGGCCCGCGCCCTTCTGACATGTTGATGCGGACCGCGCCCGCGATGCCCAGCGGGTCAAGGCCGAAATGTCGGTAGAACCGGCGGTCTTCGGTGGCGATCACGGCGTTCTTCAGCGCGGGCGCGACCGTCGCCGCGGTGATCTGGCCGCCGAACTGCTCGCCCCGCCAGGCAAAGACCTGCCCGTCGCGGTCCAGCAGCGTGACCGAACCGCGGTTGCGCCCGTCGAGCAGCGCCGAGACCGGGGGCAACTGGACGTAGAAATACAGCACCGCAAGCCCGATCGCGACCGTGCCCATCAACGCGATCCGCGACCCGATCTTCCAGAACAGCCCAACGATCCAGCCGACGATGCCCGTGAAGAACGCGACCACCGGGTTGCCGCGCCGCCGGGACGTGTGTCCTCGCCCGCCGCCCGACTTGCGTCGGGTCGCGCCGGTCTTTTTCGCTGTCGCCTTGCGCGGGGTGCGCCGTTCCGCCACCAGCGGGGGTTTTCTCCGGCCCGTGCTGCTCATGTCCGTTCCGAGTGTTCTGCCTGCCTCGCGGCACCATACCCCGGCGATGGTGGAATGTGGAGTTCCCAGGTGCTCACGTTTTCGGCTTTCTTGCCCGCACAAAAAAAAGGCGCCAGCGCCTTTCTGTGCAAAAAATGTGCAAAAATCACTGTCTGGGGCGTGCCGGGCGGCTGCGATTCCTTGTCTGCCCGGCGGCTCCGGCCCCTCCTTGCCCCATTGCTCCCGCAGGGCCTCCTGCCAAACCGGAAGGGTCATGACGTGAAACTGATCATTGCTGCAATCAAGCCGTTCAAGCTGGAGGAGGTGAGGGAAGCGCTCACCACCATCGGCGTGCGCGGCATGATGGTGACCGAGATCAAGGGCTTCGGCTCTCAGTCCGGCCACACGGAAATCTACCGCGGCGCGGAATACGCCGTGAACTTCGTGCCCAAGGTCAAGCTCGAGATCGTCGTGCCGTCGGCGATGGCCGACCAGGTCGTCGAGACGATCGCGAAGACTGCGAAGACCGACAAGATCGGAGACGGGAAGATTTTCGTCCTCGACGTGAACCAGGCCGTCCGCGTGCGCACGGGCGAAACCAACGAAGACGCGATCTGAGCGCCACGACGATCCTCACGAAAGGACCAAGAGAAATGAAACCCTTGAAACTGATCCCCCTTGCGGTGGTCGCGCTGGCGCTGACGCCGGGCCTGGGCCTGGCCCAGGACGCCGTCGCCGAAGTCGCCGAGGCCGTCGAAACCGTTGCCGAGGCCGTCTCGGGCGCACCCGCCGAGCAGACAGCCTATATCCTCACCACGCTGCTGTTCCTGATCGGCGGCTTCCTCGTGTTCTGGATGGCCGCGGGCTTTGCCATGCTGGAGGCCGGTCTGGTCCGTTCCAAGAACGTCACCATGCAGCTGACCAAGAATATCGGCCTCTTCTCGATCGCGGCGATCATGTATTACCTGATCGGCTTTGGCCTGATGTATCCGGGCGAGTGGTGGATCGAGGGCTGGCTTGGCCCGCTTTTCGCGGTGACCTCGCTGGAACCCGTGGGCCTTGCCGTTGAAGACGCGGATCTGGGCTATGCCTCTGTCGGCTCCGACTTCTTCTTCCAGTTGATGTTCTGCGCCACCACCGCTTCGATCGTCTCGGGCGCGCTGGCGGAGCGCATCAAGCTGTGGCCGTTCCTGTTGTTCGTCGTCATCCTGACCGGCGTCATCTACCCGATGGAGGCCTCCTGGGTCTGGGGCGGCGGCTGGCTGGACGAGATGGGCTTCTCCGACTTCGCCGGTTCGACTCTGGTGCATGCGGCGGGCGGTTTCGCGGCGCTGGCAGGTGCCATCGTGCTGGGGGCGCGCAAGGGCAAGTATGGCAAGGACGGTTCCGTGCATCCGATCCCGGGCTCGAACCTCGCTCTGGCCACGCTTGGGACGTTCATCCTGTGGCTGGGCTGGTTCGGCTTCAACGGCGGCTCGCAGCTGGCGATGGGCACCGTCTCTGACGTGACCGATGTCAGCCGCATATTTGCCAACACCAACGCCGCGGCGGCAGGTGGTGCCGTGGCCGCGCTGATCCTGACGCAGCTTGTCTATGGCAAGGTCGACCTGACGCTGGTGCTGAACGGTGCGCTGGCGGGTCTGGTCTCGATCACCGCCGAACCGCTGGCGCCCTCGCTGACCGAGGCCACGCTGATCGGTGCCATCGGCGGGTTGATCGTGGTCTTCACCGTGCCTCTGCTGGACAAGCTCAAGATCGACGACGTGGTCGGCGCCATTCCTGTGCACCTGTTCGCCGGTCTGTGGGGCACCTTCATCGTGGCCTGGTCGAACGATGACGCAAGCTACATCACCCAGCTTATCGGCTTTGCGGCCATCGGCGCCTTCGTCTTCGTCGTCAGCTTCATCTGCTTCACGATCATCAAGGCGGTGATCGGCCTGCGGGTCAGCGAGGAAGCCGAATACAAGGGTCTCGATGTCAGCGAACTGGGCATGGAAGCCTATCCGGAGTTCGGCAAGTCCTGAGGTCCGACCCCCTGAAAACCCAAGGCCCGGGCGATCCGCCCGGGCCTTTTTCGTTCCGCCGCCGCCCCGGTCAGAGACCGGCGGCCAGCATCGCCCGGGCCACGCGCGGGATATTCGCCTCGGACAGGCCCGCCACGTTCATCCGCCCGTCGCCGATCACATAGACCCCATGGGCATCGCGCATCGCGGCCACCTGCTCGGGCGTCGCGCCGATCAGCGAGAACATGCCCTTCTGCGCCGCCAGATAGGCGAAGCGGTCCGAGCCGCTGATCTCGCGCAGCGTGTCCGCAAGGCTTGCGCGCAAGCCTTCCATCCGGGCGCGCATCGCGTCGAGTTCGGCCAGCCAGTCGGCCCGCAGCGCCGCGTCGGTCAGGATGCCGGTGACCACGCGCGCGCCGTGATCGGGCGGGAAGGCATAGGTCTGGCGGTTCAGGTTCGACAGGTTGCCGCGTGCCAGCGTTGCGGTCGCCGCATCGCCCGCCACGGCCAGAATCGCGCCGACCCGTTCGCGGTAAAGGCCGAAATTCTTGGACCCGCTGACCGCGACCAGCATCTCTGGCAGCCGCCCGGCCAGCATCCGCAGCCCTGCGGCATCCGCCTCGACGCCCGCGGCGAAGCCCAGATAGGCCAGATCGACCAGCGCCAGCGCGCCGGTCCGTTCCAGAACGGCCGCCACATCCGCCCAATCGACCGCGGTCAGGTCGGCGCCGGTGGGGTTGTGGCAGCAGCCATGCAGGATCACCACATCGCCCGGCCCCGCGCGGCCCAGATCGGCCAGCATCCCATCCCGGTCGAGCACCCGCGAGGCGGCGTCGTAATAGCGGTAGTCCACCTGTTCGAGTCCCAGATGGCCGACGATGGCGGCATGGTTCGGCCAGCTCGGATCGGGCAGGAAGACCCGCGCGCGGGGATTGGCCAGCCGCACGAGATCCAGCGCGATCCGGACCGCCCCGGTTCCGCCCGGCGTGCCGACTGCGGCCACCCGCTCGGGACCAACCGCCTCGCCCAGCACCAGCAGGCGCACCGCGTCCAGAAAACCGGGATCGCCCTCGATCGCGACATAGCCCTTGGTCTGCTGGCTCTGCCACAGCCGCTCCTCGGCCGCCTTGACCGCACGCATCACCGGCGTTGCGCCCGCCGCGTCGCGATAGACGCCCACGCCCAGGTCGATCTTGTCGGCGCGCGGGTCGGCGCGGAAAGCCTGCATCAGGCCGATGATCTTGTCGGGGGCCTGCGGTGAAAGTCGGCTCAGCATCATGCACCTCCCGTTGCGACCGGCAGATCGCCATACATGCCCCATTCGGTCCATGACCCGTCATAAAGCGCGTGGTCGCGATGGCCGATCCGTTCCAGCGCAAGGTTGATGACCGCCGCCGTGACGCCGGTGCCGCAGGATGTGATCGCGGGCTTGCCCAGATCCACCCCCGCCGCGGCAAGGACCGCGCGCAGCTCGTCGGGCGATTTCATCGTGCCGTCGGGGTTCAGGAGCGTTGCGAAATGGACATTGCGCGCGCCCGGGATATGCCCGCCGCGCAGGCCGGGGCGCGGCTCGGGCTCGGTGCCGGTGAACCGGCCGGGGCTGCGGGCATCCAGGATTTCGCTGTCGCCCAGCTTCGAGGCCGCGGCGACCTGGGTGACATCCTTGATGAGCTGGGCCTGGCGCTGGACCGTCATGTGCCGGTCGCGCATCGCCGGGGGCACGTCATCGACCGGGCGCCCCTCGGCCCGCCATTTCGGCAGGCCGCCATCCAGCACCGCCACATCGGTCTTGCCCATCAGCCGGAAGGTCCACCAGACCCGCGGCGCCGAGAACATGCCCGCCCCGTCATAGACCACGACCTGATGCCCGTCGCCCACCCCCATCGCGCGCATCCGGGCGATGAACTTTTCCACGGGCGGCGCCATGTGCGGCATGTCGGATCGCAGGTCGGCGATCTCGTCGATGTCGAAGAAGCGGGCGCCGGGGATATGGGCGGCGTCGTACTCGGCCCGCGGATCGCGCCCGGCGGCGGGCATGTACCACGAGGCATCGAGGATGCGCAGGTCCGGGTCCTTCAGATGCGCCGCCAGCCATTCGGTCGAGACCAGCGTCTTCGGATCGTCACAGGCCATCAACCCCTCCGCCTCGCGCAGCACCGGATTCCCTTAGAACGGCGCTGCCCGGCTGGCAAGGCGCTCAGCCGTGATGCTTGAGCAGGCGCTGTTTTTGCCGCTGCCAGTCCCGCTTGGCCTCGGTCGCGCGCTTGTCCTCGGTCTTCTTGCCCTTGGCGATGCCGATCTTCAGCTTGGCCACGCCCTTGTGGTTGAAATAGAGCACCAGCGGGACCAGCGTGTAGCCCTTACGCTGGGTGTCCGACCACAGCCGGGCCAGCTGCTTGCGGCTGACCAGAAGCTTGCGGCGCCGCCGCTCCTCGTGGCCCCAGGTCTTGGCCTGTTCATAGGGCGGGATATAGCCGTTGATCAGCCACAACTCGCCATTCTCGACGCTGGCATAGCTTTCGGCAATGTTGGCGCCGTTCTCGCGCAGGGACTTGACCTCGGATCCCTGCAGGATGATCCCGCATTCCAGATCGTCCTCGATCGCGTAATCGTAGCGCGCGCGCCGGTTCTCGGCGATCACCTTGTAGTTCGGGTCGGTTTTCGGTTTGGCCATGGTGCAGCGCATATAGGCGAAACCGGCCTCGGGGGGAAGCGGCCGGAGCGATGGGTGAGTCGTGGCTCGGATCCGTGGGATTCGCCCCGAATTTTCGTCACAGGCCCCGAAAATTGGCTGGAAACGGTTTGTTCGCGGCTCGTGAACAACGGAAAGATGGCGGAACGGCCATGATCCATTGTTCCGGCGAAGGAGACGGATTTCGGGGTTTTCCAGTGTCAGTCCTGAATTTTCGACAGGTTGTTGCGTGGAATTGTTCTCCGACCGTGGACAGAGGCGAAAACGCCTTTCGCGCTTTGTGGACGCTGCGTCACCAAAGCTCCACAAAGCTGCGGGACTCCACCTGAGTGTTGACCTATTCCGAGAGCCTAGTCACCCGCGGGCCGACGTTGTCGGTCCTGCGTAAGGGTCCCTCGGGGTCCGTAACCAGTGGTGTGGTTGCTTGGGGTGCATGGGCCCTCGGGTTGTTCAGGCCCGTGCACCCCAACGCAGTCCGCCGCGCGCCCGTCCCGGGCGGCGGTCGGGATGCAGCGGCCGCCCGTTTGAGGTCAGGCGATGTCCGACCAGTCTTCGCTTCGGGGCGCTTGCGACCCCGCCACCGGCCCGCAGGACACGCGGCGCGCCTGGAGCCTGCCGGGATTCGGGCCGATGACCCGCATCACAACCGAACTTGGCGATTTCCCGGCTCAGGCATTGCGCGTGGGCGACCGGGTGCGCACCCGTCGTGGTCCGTTCAAGCTTATCGTCTGGCTGGATCGGGTGGTGCTGGACGAGTCCTTCCTCGCCCACCATCCCGAGGCACAGCCGGTCCTGATCCGTCCCGGCGCCTTCGGCGCGGGCTTTCCAGCGCGCGAGGTCGTGGTCTCGCCCGCCCAGCGCATCCATCCGCCGCGGCCGCAGCCGGGAACGCGTGCGCAGCCCGCGGGTCGGCTGACCACGGGGCCGCGGATCATGCGCAAACCCGAGACGATCTTCACCTATACGCTGTTCCATTGTGACGAACTGGTGGACGTGCATGCCGAGGGTCTGTGGCTGCCAATCCCGCCCCGCGCACCGCTGCCGACCGCAGAGGATTGAACGCCCGGCGCGGCGGTCTACCCTTCCAGAAGCGGGGAAAGCGGCAGTTGATTGCCGCAGACCGCCATTTACAGAAAGGGAGGAGTCCGACCATGATCGCCGTTCCGTCCATCCGTTTCGCCAGCCTTCTGCTTGCCGCTGCGCTGGCCCTGCCCGCCGCGGCCCAGGACCGTACGCCTGCGCCAGAGGGCGCGCGCGCCTACATCATCGCACCGGAAGAGGGTGCAACCGTGTCGAACCCGGTGACGATCCGTTTTGGCCTCGATGGGATGGGGGTTGCTCCGGCCGGAGTCGACCACATGGGCACCGGCCATCACCACCTGATCATCAATGTGCCCCAGGAGGGCTATGATTTCTCGGTCGCGGTGCCCGCCGACGACAACCATATCCATTTCGGCGGTGGCCAGACCGAGGTCACGCTGGACCTGCCCGCTGGCACGCATACGCTTTGGCTGCTGCTGGGCGATGCCGCGCACCTGCCGCATGAGCCGCCGGTGATGTCCGAACCGGTCAGCGTGACGGTGGAGTGACCGGCTTCGCCTTGGCGGCGCATCGCGAAAGGCGGCTATCCGGCATCGCCGGGCGGCATGTCGATGGTGGCAAGCCAGGGCTTGATGTCGAGAAGCGGTGTGCCGTCGAAGCAGTCGATGGCGTCGATCCCGAACGAAGCGCGTTCGGGGTCCAGAGCGGTGATCCGCACCGTCGCCTGGGATATCGTGTTCGGCCGGTTCGGCGAGCGCAGCGCGAAGGTGCCGCGCGGCGCCTCGACATGGCGCGGCGTCTGGGTCAGCAGGTCGCGCCGCGCCCGGTCCATCCAGTAAAGCAGGATCACCGGCTGCCCGACCACCAGCCCCGACAGCGCGGGCGCGAAAAGCGGGTCAAGCTCGACGGTCGCCCCGCGCCCTGTCTCGCGTGCCCGGGCGATATTCTTGGGGCAGTCACCCTGTCCCCAGGGCGATCGGATGTGCCCGATCAGGCGCAGGCGCGGGCCGTCGGGGTCAGGCGCGCCTTCAAGCGCGACTTCGCCCGGACGCAACCCGCTCGTCATGCCTAGTTCAAGAGCCCGGCATGGCGCATCGCCGCGTCGATCTTCGCGGCGGTGGCCTCGGTCACGCCGACAAGCGGAGAGCGGACCTCGTTCTCGCATTTGCCAAGCCGCGAAAGCGCATATTTCGCGCCTGCAACGCCCGGTTCGAGAAAGATCGCTATATGCAGCGGCATCAGGCGGTCCTGGATCTCCAGCGCCTTGCCGTAATCGCCCGCAAGCGTTGCCTCCTGGAACTCGGCGCACAGGCGGGGCGCCACATTCGCCGTGACCGAGATGCAGCCCCGCCCGCCATGCGCGTTGAAGCCCAGCGCGGTTCCATCCTCGCCCGACAATTGCAGGAAATCCGGCCCGCAGGTGATCCGCTGCTTCGGCACGCGCGACAGATCGCCGGTGGCGTCCTTGACCCCGATGATGCGCGGCAGCTTCGCCAGTTCGCCCATCGTTTCGGGCATCATGTCGACGGCCGACCGGCCGGGAATGTTGTAGATGATGATCGGCAGGGTGCAGCAGTCGTGCAGCGCGGTGAAATGCGCGATCATGCCCGCTTGGGTCGGCTTGTTGTAATAGGGCGTGACCACCAGCGCGGCGTTTGCGCCCACGCGCTCGGCATGTTGCAGGAAGCGGATCGCCTCGACGGTGTTGTTCGAACCGGCCCCGGCGATCACGGGCGCGCGGCCATCGACGGCCTGCACGACCGCCTCGATCACCTGTTCATGCTCGGAATGCGACAGCGTCGGGCTTTCGCCGGTGGTGCCGACCGGCACGAATCCATGGCTGCCCTCTTCGAGATGCCACTCGACCAGCCGTTTGAGCGTGTCGAGATCCAGCGCGCCGTCCTTGAACGGCGTCACCAGGGCAGGAAGGGACCCTTGAATCATGACACGCTCCTCTTGTTTTCGTGAATGTCCGTGGTTGGCCGTTGCGGGCGAGTCGTGCCCTGCGTGGCGCGCCGGACCCTATAGCGCGACGGAGGGCTTGCCAAGTTTGTGAATTGCAGCTTGAGATCGCGCCGTGACACCTTTCCCCCCGAACCCGAGAAGCCCGGCACCCCGATGCGCCTGACCGCCCTTAGCCTTCTGATCGCCCTTGCCGTCCCGACCGTGACCAGCGCCGCCCCGCCGCTGGCCCGCGCCATGACCGAGGTCCGCGCCGACCGCTGGGAGGCCGCCTGGGCACAGGCCGCACCCGCCGGCCCCGTCGCGCGCGACATCGTCACCTGGCGCTGGCTCAGGGCCGGGCAGGGGGAATTCGCCGATTACCTCGATTTCATCGCACGCAACCCCGACTGGCCGGGCCTTGCCCGCCTGCGCGCCGAGGGCGAGGCCAAGATCCCCGCCGATGCCCATCCCGATCGGGTGATCGCCTATTTCCGCGGTGCCGCGCCCACGACCGGCGCGGGCGCGCTGCGGCTGGTGCAGGCGCATGTCGCGCGCGGCGAGATGGCCGAGGCCCGCGCATTGGCGCTGCGCGCCTGGCGCACGCTGCCGCTGTCCGAAGCCGCGCAGGAGGCGCTGTTGTCGCGGTTCCGCGATCATCTGGCCGAGCACCATGTCGCGCGGCTGGACGAGATGCTGTGGCAGGGGCATTTCGTCTCGGCCCGGCGGATGCTGCCGCTGGTGCCCGCGGGCTGGCAGGCGCTGGCCGAGGCGCGGATCGCCCTGCGCGAGGATGCGCCCGGGGTCGATACGCTGATCGCGCGGGTGCCCGCGGCGCTGGTCAACGATCCGGGTCTGGCGCATGAGCGGTTCGGCTGGCGCCAGCGCAAGGAACGCACGGCGGATGCGATGGCGCTGATCGAGGAGCGCAGCGGCTCGGCCGCGGCGCTGGGAAAGCCCGGGGAATGGGCCGGCGCGCGGCGTGCCTTTGTCCGGCAGTTGATGCGCGAGGGCGATCCGGCGCGCGCCTACCGGATGGCCGCGAGCCACCATCTGGGCGGCGGGGCGGATTTCGCCGATCTGGAATGGCTGGCGGGCTTCATTGCGCTTCGCTACCTGAACAAGCCCGACGCCGCGCTGGGCCATTTCCGCACCCTTGAAACCGGGGTCGAGTCGCCGATCAGCCTGTCGCGCGCGGGCTACTGGCAGGGCCGCGCGCTCGAGGCGATGGGGCGGCCGCAAGAGGCGAAGGC
Organism: Rhodovulum steppense; assembly: GCF_004339675.1. Taxonomy (GTDB): domain Bacteria; phylum Pseudomonadota; class Alphaproteobacteria; order Rhodobacterales; family Rhodobacteraceae; genus Rhodovulum; species Rhodovulum steppense. The sequence goes on along the minus strand of NZ_SLVM01000013.1, from coordinate 92,543 downwards.
CGCGTATTCCAAGGCGGGGGCGCACCAGACCACCTATTACGGGCTGCTCGCCGCCGAGCGGGCGGGCCTGGCGATGGACCCGGCGCTGGTCGGCAACGAGACCTATCCCGACTGGCGCGATGCGCCCTGGGCGAACGGTTCGGTGCTGCGCGCGGCACTTCTGTTCCACGAGGCGGGCGAGCGCGCGCTGACAGAGATGTTCCTGACCCATCTGGCCGAAACCGCCGGTCCCAAGGGGCAGCGCCAGCTTGCCGGGCTGGCGCTGCGGCTGGGCGAGCATCACGTCGCGCTCAGGATCGCCAAGGTGGCGGCGGGGCAGGGCAATGTGATGATGGCGGCCTATTTTCCTGTCACCGATCTGGCGCAGGCACGCCATCCGGTGCCGACCGAACTGGTCAAGGCGATCGCCCGGCGCGAGAGCGAGTTCGATCCGGCCGCCGTCAGCCCGGCCGGGGCGCGCGGGCTGATGCAGGTCATGCCCGGCACCGCCGAGGCGATGGCGGGGCGCCTGGGCATGAGCTATTCCAGCCGGGCGCTGACCTCGGACCCGGCCTATAACGCGCGGCTGGGATCTGCCTATCTGGCCCATCTGGTCGAGACATTCGGCCCCAACCCGGTGCTGGTCGCGGCGGCCTACAATGCCGGGCCGAACCGTGCCCGGACCTGGGTCACCGAATATGGCGATCCGCGCTCGGCGGGGGTGGATGTGGTGGACTGGATCGAGCTGATCCCCTTCCGCGAGACGCGCAACTATGTGATGCGGGTAGCGGAATCGCTGCCTGTCTACCGCGCGCGGCTGTCGGGCCGGACCGAGCCGATACACCTGTCACAGGAGTTGAAGGCGCGGTAAGGGGCTGTCATGCCCGCTGCCGCTCGCGCCAGAGCGTGAACAGCCCGGCCGCCACCACGATCGCGGCGCCCAGCATGACATTGGGTGCCAGCGTCTCGCCGAAGACGGCGACGCCCAGCACGGTGACGAAGACGAGTTGCAGATAGGCGAAGGGCTGCACGGCGCTGGCCTCGGCCACCTCATAGGCTTTTATCAGCAGGTAATGTGCGGTTGCCCCAGTGACGCAAAGCGCCGCCATCCAGCCCCAGTCGCGCGGCGCCATCGGTTCCCAGAACCAGATGCCCACCGCCGTCATCGCGACCGCGCCCATCGTGCCGGTCCAGAAGAAGCTGGTCGCCGCGCTGTCGGTATGCGCGACCAGCCGGGTCAGCAGCCCGTAAAGCGCGAACATGAAGGCCGCGGCCAGCGGGATCAGCGCGGCGGGCGAGAAGACCCGTAAGCCCGGTTGCAGGATCACCAGAACGCCCACGAACCCGACCCCGATGGCCACCCAGCGCCGCCAGCCGACCCGTTCGCCCAGCACCGGCCCCGACAATGCCGCGACCAGCAACGGATAGCAGGTAAAGACCGCGTGGCTCTCGACCAGCCCCAGAAGCACGAAGCCCGCCACCATCACACAGATCTCGGCCGCCAGCAGCAGTCCGCGAAACGCCTGCACCAGCGGCCGCCGTGCCGCCGCGGCGGCGCGGATGCCGCCGACCTTGCGCGCGGCGATGGCGATCACGAAGGCAGCGAAGAACCAGTAGCGGATCATCACCACCATCAGCACGTTGTATTCCCCGGCCAGATAGCGCGACAGCCCGTCCTGCATCGCAAAGACAAAGGTCGTGGCGACCATCAGCAGGATGCCGAGGCGGGTGTTCTGCTCGGTCACGCCGGGCGCCTTGCGGCCGTCATGTGGCGCTTGCGGCCAAAGCCCGGGCGGCGGTCCACCGCAAACCCCGCCTCGGCCAGCGCGCGCCGCACCGCGCCTGCCGCGCTGTAGGTCGCCGCCGTGCCGTCCAGCGCGGTATGGGCGGCGACCTCGGTCAGCAATTCGGGCGCCCAGAGTTCGGGGTTCTTCGCGGGGGCGAAGCCGTCCAGGAACCAGGCATCGGCCCGGCCCGTCCAGCGCGGCAGGGTCGCGCGCGCGTCGCCGATCACGATCTCGGCCTCCAGATCGTCGGTGCGGATCGTCCGCGCGCCCAGCGCCCAGGCAGCCAGCAGCGGCCCGGCGACCGCATGTGCCTCGGGGAAGGCCGCCAACGCGCGGTCCATCTGGGCCGCGCCCATCGGGAATGCCTCGAAACTGGTGAACCTGAGCGGCCCGGCGATCCCGGCCGCGCGCCATGCGATCAGCGCGGCCAGCAGGTTCAGCCCTGTCCCGAAGCCCAGTTCCGCGATGTGAAAGCCGGGCCGGAACCGCGCAGGCAGGTCGTTGCCCGCCAGAAAAACATGGCGCGTCTCGGCCAGCCCGTTGCCCAGCGAGAAGTAGGGGTCGTCGAACCGCGCCGAGACCGGCACACCTTCGGCCGTCCACGAGATGTCCGCGTTCTGGTCTTGCTCCATGACTTGCCCTAGACCCCCGGTGATCCGAAGCGCGAGCATGGGGAAGGGCGCGGGCAATGGCAACGGTCGACGTGACGGTGATGGGAGCGGGGGTGTTCGGGCTGGCCTGCGCCTATGCCTGCGCGCAGCGTGGCGCCCGTGTGCGGGTCGTTGAATGGTCGCATCCGGGCGCGGGCGCCAGCGGAACGCCGGTGGGGGCGCTGTCGCCCCATGTGCCCGAGGCATGGGACGACAAGAAGGCGTTCCAGTTCGAAAGCCTTGTCATGGCGCCCGCGTTCTGGGCTGGGGTCGAGCAGCTTTCGGGCCGGGCGACGGGCTATGCCCGGCTTGGCCGGTTCCAGCCCATCGCCGACGATGCCGCGCTGGACCGCGCGCAGGCGCGCGCGGCGCAGGCCCGGCAGCACTGGCGCGGCCTGGCCGAATGGCGGGTGGTCGCGGCCGAGGCGGCGGGCGCGTTCGCGCCGGTTTCGCCCTCGGGGTTCCTGATCCACGACACGCTGTCGGCACGGATCGCCCCGCGGGCGGCCTGTTCGGCGCTGGCCGCGGCCATTCGGGCCCTGGGCGGAGAGGTCGCCTGTGGTGCGGCAGGGCCCATCGAGGGGCGGGTGATCTGGGCCACGGGCTATCCGGGCCTTGCGCATCTGTCGGCCGAACTGGGCCATGCCGTCGGCAGCGGGGTCAAGGGGCAGGCGGCGATCCTGGCCCATGACGCGGGCGCGGTGCCGCAGCTTTATGCCGGGGGGCTTCTGATCGTGCCGCACCATGACGGGACGGTGGCGGTCGGCTCGACCACGGAACGCGAGTTCGCCGATCCCTGGTCCACCGATGCGCGGCTCGACGACGTGATCGAGCGGGCGCGTGCGGTCTGCCCGGCGCTGGCGCAGGCCGAGGTGATCGAGCGTTGGGCCGGTGTGCGCCCCCGCGCGCGCTCGATCGCGCCGATGCTGGGGCCATGGCCCGGGCGGCCGGGGCATTTCGTGGCCAATGGCGGCTTCAAGATCGGCATCGGACTGGCGCCCATGGTCGGCGCGGTCATGGCCGATCTGGTGCTCGAGGGGCGGGCGGATGGCATCCCGCCGGGGTTCCGGGTCGAGGCGAACCTGCCGCCTCAGCGCCCCTGAACGTAAAGGCGATATAGCCAGATCAGCAGCATCGCGCCCAGCACCGCACCGACAAAGCCCGCAGCAAACCCGGTCAGCGCCATCAGCATCCGCAGAACGAACCCGCCGAGCAGCGCGCCGAAGATACCGATGGCCATGGTTGTCGGAATGTCGGCCTCAAGCCGCATCAGTCGGGTCGCGATGAACCCGGCTGCCGCGCCGATGATGATGAGGAAGACGATGGCCATGGCCCGATCATGCGCGACGCGGTGGGATTCGCCTAGTGGTCGGAAATCCGTTCGCGGGGGGGGGCGATGCCAGGCGGCCAGACATGGGCATGGGGGTGTCACTGTAACGTTACAAAAATATTACAAAAGGGTCGCCGAAGGCCGATACCCAGCCGTGGCAGGTGCGAATCCGCACCCGAACCCAAGACTCAGGAGCTACCATGTCCCATATCAAAGTGACCGCCTCGGCGTTGGCGATCGCGGCCATCTCGGCCACCGCGGCCTCCGCGCGCGACCAGATCAGCATTGTGGGCTCGTCCACCGTGTTCCCGTACACTCAGGCCGTGGCCGAACAGTTCGCCAACGACACCGGGATGTCGTCGCCCATCGTCGAAAGCACCGGCACCGGTGGCGGCATGCAGATCTTCTGCAACGGCATCGGCGAAGGCTTCCCCGACATCACCGGTGCCTCGCGCGCCATGAAGGCGTCGGAATGGGCCGTTTGCGTCGAGAAAGGCGTGACCGACGTGAGCGAGGCGCTGATCGGCTTCGACGGCCTGTCGATGGCCGTGTCGCGCGCCAACGACTTCGACTGGGACCTGACGCTGGGTGAAATCTACCTCGCGCTCGGCGCCGAGGTTCCGGTGAACGGCGAGTGGGTTGCGAACCCCTACAAGAAGTGGTCGGAGATCGACAGCCGCCTGCCCGACACCGACATCGTCGTTCTGGGGCCGCCCCCGACCTCGGGCACCCGTGACGCGTTCGTCGAACTGGCGATGCACGAAGGCTGCAAGGAGCTGGCCTACGTCAAGGATGGCGGTTTCGACGGCGCCTGGGTCAACGAGAACTGCTCGCGCATGCGCACCGACGGCCCCTTCGTCGAGGCCGGCGAGAATGACAACCTGATCGTTCAGCGCCTTGAATCGGATCCCAACGCGCAGGGCATCTTCGGCTACTCGTTCCTCTACGAGAACCTGGACAAGCTGAAAGGCGTGAAACTGGAAGGCGTCGAACCCAATCTCGACACCATCGCCGACGGTTCCTACCCGGTGTCGCGTCCGCTGTTCTTCTACGTCAAGAACGCGCATCGCGGCGTGATCCCCGGCCTGCAGGAATTCGTCGAGGAATACATGTCCGAAGACGCGCTGGCCCCCGGTGGCTACCTGTCCGAGCGTGGCCTCGTGCCGCTGAGCGACGAGCGCCGCGCCGAGCTGCAGGAGCGCGTCATCAACGCCGTCGCGATGGACGCCAAGGAATAATCAGGGCATCTCCCTGATCCCGACGACCGACGCCCCCGCCCGCAAAAGCGGGGGCGTCCCTCACTTGAACCGACAGGCATCCAAATGACGCTTTTCGCCTTCCTGATCCTGTTCGCTGCGGTCGTGATCGGATACATCCTCAATCTGCGTGCGGCCCGTGCGATCCGTGCAGGCGGGACAAAGCTGCATTCGCTCGACGGGTTTCACGGCGGGTTCTCGGCCCTCGTGACGCTCGTGCCGACGTTCTTCTTCATCATCCTCTGGCTGATGCTTCAGGGCACCGTGATCGAGAGCATGATCAAGGCGGGGCTGCCTGACGGCACGCTGGACGGTCTCGGCACCGGCCAGGTGCAACTTATCATGTCCGAAATCCGCTCGATCGCGGGCGGGCGCATCTTCGGCACGCCCGAGGACTGGAAGCTCGAGGCCGCCGAGCGGCTGGTGTCGCTGCGCAGCACCTCGTCGCTGCTGCTGGTGGTGCTGACGATCGCGTTGACCGCCGGTCTGATCCTGCTGACCCGCAAGACCGTGCGCGCGGAATTCCGCGCCCGGCAAGGGGTGGAGCGGATCGTTCTCGGCCTGATGGTCGGATGCGCGACGGTGGCGATCTTCGTGACCATCGGCATCGTCGGCTCGCTGGTGTTCGAGACCTACCGCTTCTTCGAGATGGTCCCGTTCACCGATTTCCTGTTCGGCACGTCCTGGGAGCCGCAGATCCCCCTGCGCGAAGACCAGATCGCCGCCAAGGGCGCCTTCGGCATGCTGCCGGTCTTCCTCGGCACGATGGTCATCGCGACGGTGGCAATGGTGATCGCGGTTCCGATCGGCCTGTTCTCGGCCATCTACCTGCATGAATTCGCCTCGCCCAAGATACGGGCCGTCATCAAGCCGGTGCTCGAGATCCTGGCCGGCGTTCCGACCGTGGTCTACGGCTTCTTCGCCATCCTCGTGATCGCCCCCGCGATCCGGTCCTTCGGAACCGACCTGGGCCTGCCGATCGCGCCCAATACGGCGCTGGCCGCGGGGCTGGTGATGGGCATCATGCTGGTGCCGTTCATCTCCTCCTTCGCCGATGACGCGCTGGCCGCGGTGCCGCGCAGCCTGCGCGACGGATCGCTGGCGCTGGGCGCCACGCAGGCCGAGACGATTTCCAAGGTGCTGTTCCCGGCGGCCATTCCGGGCATCGTCGGCGGCATCCTTCTGGCGGTCAGCCGCGCCATCGGCGAGACGATGATCGTGGTGATGGCCGCGGGCCTGATCGCCAAGATGACGATCAACCCGCTGGACAGCGTCACCACCGTGACCGTGCAGATCGTCACGCTGCTGATCGGCGACACGGCGTTCGACAGTCCCAAGACCCTGGCCGCCTTCGCGCTGGGCATGGTGCTTTTCGTGATGACGCTGATCATCAACATCTTCGCCTTGCGCATCGTGCGCAAGTATCGCGAAATCTACGATTGAGGGCCGCGCAATGACCGACCAGACATCCTCGGGCAGTTTCGATTGGACCGGCCCCGAATTCACCGCGCGCCTGAACAAGCGCAAGCGCAGCCAGATCGCCCTCAAGCTGGCCGGCCTGACCGCGATCACCATTGCCTTCGGCATGCTGTTCCTGCTGGTGGCCTCGCTGATCTCGACGGGCCGTCACGCCTTTACCCAGACCTTCGTCCAGATCGAGGTGTTCCTTGATCCGGCGCATATCGACAGCGACGAACCCAATCGCGGAAACTATCGCCAGATCCTCACCGATACGATGGTCAAGCTGTTTCCCGACGTGGTCGATGACCGGGCGGAGTTGCGCAAGCTGACCTCGATGCTGTCGAATGGCGCGCAGTTCAGCATCCGCGACAGCGTGGTTGCCGATCCTGCGCTGATCGGCCAGACGGTCGCGGTCAGGGTGCCGGTGTCGGATCCCTATGACCAGTTGAACAAGGGCCTGATCGACCGCGAAACGCCCGAGGCGAACCGCCGCCTGAAAGACGACGAGATCGCCAATTTCGATCTGCTGAAAGAGCTGGGGATGGTGTCCAAGCCGCTCAACAGGTGGCTGATCACCAACGCGGATTCACGCTTCCCGGAACTGGCGGGCCTGAAGGGGGCGATCATCGGTTCGTTCTACGCCCTGATGACCTGTTTCCTGCTGTCCTTCCCGATCGGGATCGGCGCGGCGATCTATCTCGAGGAATTCGCACCCAAGAACAGGGTGTCGGACCTGATCGAGATCAACATCAACAACCTGGCGGCGGTGCCCTCGGTGGTGTTCGGCCTGCTGGCGCTGGCGGTCTTTCTGGGCTGGTTCGGGATGCCACGCTCCGCGCCCTTCGTGGGCGGCATGACGCTTGCCCTGATGACGCTGCCGACGATCATCATCGCGACGCGGGCCGCGCTCAAGGCGGTGCCGCCCTCGATCCGCGAGGCCGCGCTGGGCGTGGGCGCGTCCAAGCATCAGGTGGTGTTCGGCCATGTGCTGCCGCTGGCCATGCCGGGCATCCTGACCGGCACGATCATCGGGCTGGCGCAGGCGCTGGGCGAGACCGCGCCGCTCCTGCTGATCGGGATGAACGCCTTCATCACCTCGGCGCCGGCCACGCCCTTCGACAGTTCCACCGCCCTGCCCACGCAGATCTTCATCTGGGCCGACAGCCCCGAACGCGGGTTCGTCAGCCGGACCTCGGCGGCGATCCTGGTGCTGCTGACCTTCCTGATCTTCATGAACGCCATCGCCATTTTCCTGCGCAACAAGTTCGAGCGGAAATGGTAGCGCCGCGAAAGGACCACCCTCATGTATGATACGCCAGCTTCGGGAAAGACAGCCGTGACCAACGAGGTGAAGATCGCCGCCCGCAAAGTGAACGTCTTCTATGGCGACACCCATGCCATCAAGGATGTCGATGTCGAGATCGAGGACAAGACGGTCACCGCCTTCATCGGGCCGTCGGGCTGCGGCAAGTCGACCTTCCTGCGCTGCCTGAACCGGATGAACGACACCATCGACATCTGCCGCGTCGAGGGCCTGATCGCGCTGGACGGCGAGGACATCTACGCGCCCTCGATCGACCCGGTGCAGTTGCGCGCCAAGGTGGGCATGGTGTTCCAGAAGCCGAACCCGTTCCCCAAGTCGATCTACGAGAACGTGGCCTATGGCCCCAAGATCCACGGCATGGCCCGCACCCGCGCCGAACTGGACGAGATCGTGGAACGCGCCCTGCGCCGCGGCGCGATCTGGGACGAGGTCAAGGACCGGCTTCAGGAACCCGGCACCGGCCTTTCGGGCGGCCAGCAGCAGCGCCTGTGCATCGCCCGCGCGGTCGCCACCGAACCCGAGGTGCTGCTGATGGACGAGCCCTGTTCGGCGCTCGACCCGATCGCGACCGCCCAGGTCGAGGAACTGATCGACGAGCTGCGCGAGCAGTATTCGGTGGTGATCGTCACCCACTCGATGCAGCAGGCCGCGCGCGTCAGCCAGAAGACCGCGTTCTTCCACCTCGGCAACCTCGTGGAATTTGGCGAGACCGGCCAGATCTTCACCAACCCGCACGACCCGCGCACCGAAAGCTACATCACCGGCCGGATCGGCTGAGAAGGGATCGCAGATGAACGACCGCCATATCGTCAAATCCTACGACCGCGACCTGGAGGCGATCCAGGCCCTCATAATGAAGATGGGCGGGCTGGTCGAAGCCGCGATCCTCGAGGCCGCGCAGTCGCTTGAAAACCGCGACGAGGAACTCGCCGAACGCGTCCGCGCGAATGACCGCGCCGTGGACGACCTGGAACAGCGCGTCAACGAAGAGGCCGCGCGACTCCTGGCGCTGCGCCAGCCCTCGGCGGGCGATCTTCGCACCGTGCTGAGCGTGATGAAGATCGGTGCCAATCTCGAACGGATCGGCGACTACGCCAAGAACATGGCCAAGCGCACCGGGGTTCTGGTGCAGATGTCGCCGATCGAGGGCTCGGCGGGCGCGATCCGGCGCATGTCGATGGCGGTCGAGGCGATGCTCAAGGACGCCCTTGACGCCTATATCCAGCGCGATGCGGAACTGGCCCAGGACGTGCGCCTGCGCGACATGGAAGTCGACCAGATGTACAATGCGCTGTTCCGCGAGTTCCTGACCTTCATGATGGAGGACCCGCGCAATATCACCGCCTGCATGCATCTGCATTTCATCGCCAAGAACATCGAGCGGATGGGCGATCATGTCACCTCGATCGCCGAACAGGTGATCTATCTGGTGACCGGCGAACTGCCCGAGGACGAGCGGCCCAAGGCCGACCGCACGGCCATTGATGCGCCGAGGGCCTAGCCCATGTCGCCTGCCGAACGGCCGACCGTGCTGATCGTCGAGGACGAGCCCGCCCAGCGCGAGGTTCTGGCCTACAACCTCGAGGCCGAGGGCTTTCGCGTCGCGCGGGCCGCGACCGGGGACGAGGCGCTGATCCTCGTGGACGAGATCGTGCCCGATCTGGTGGTGCTGGACTGGATGCTGCCCTCGGTTTCGGGTATCGAGATCTGCCGCCAGCTCAAGACCCGCAACGACACCAGGACGCTTCCGATCATCATGCTTTCGGCCCGCGCCGAAGAGGTGGACAGGGTGCGCGGGCTGGAAACCGGCGCCGATGACTATGTCGTGAAACCCTATTCGGTGGTCGAACTGATGGCGCGTGTGCGCGCGCTGTTGCGCCGCACGCGGCCCGCCGCGGTCGGCCAGCGGCTGGAATTCGAGGACATCGTGCTCGACCCCGAGACGCACAAGGTGTTCCGCGACGGCCAGACGCTGAAGCTGGGACCGACCGAGTTCCGCCTGCTGTCGACCTTCATGGAAAAGCCCGGCCGGGTCTGGAGCCGCGAGCAATTGCTCGACCGGGTCTGGGGGCGCGACATCTATGTCGATACCCGGACGGTCGATGTGCATATCGGACGTCTGCGCAAGGCGCTGTGCCAGAATGGCGGCGACGACCCCGTGCGCACCGTTCGCGGCGCGGGCTACGCGCTGGGTTGAGCCTGTTCATCCACGCCCGCTGCGGCCGGATGGGTGTTCATAGCCATGCGAACCTACCCTCTGTGGCCGGAGCAACGCAGCACCGCTCGGTCGTGCGCGCGCGCCGCGCCCGCAGATCCCGTGCGCGCAGGCGTTGGCGGGAAAGCGGCAGGATCACCGTGTTTTCCAGCATGATGTGGCGCCGGTTGGCGACCGCGTAACGCGCCAGCACGCCCATGTCGGTCGGGAGCGATCCCGCGCCGCCTACTCGCCGATTTCAGCGCCGCAGCTACTTTCGCACGGGTCTCGTCCAGATCGAGCGCCCCGCGCGCAGCCCGTTCGCGGCATCGGCCAGAGGATCGGGTGGGCTGGCCGTCGTCCGACCTTCTGGTCTCGTCAGGTTCGCGGGGGCGGTGTGAGATTGCGTCTCTACCGTGGTGAGGGCGGGCACAAATGGCTCCCCGTCAAGGATGATCCAGGGGTATGGCCGAGTCATCGGCCCGACCGCGCTGGTTTGTAGGGCCGGTCCGCGATGTAAGGGGAATGTGCCCGAACTGTCCGGTGTCCCAAATCCCTTGCTGTAGCGCCAAGGTAAAGGAGCGCGCGGAACACGCCGGCATAACTGCTGCCTATCGCTTCGAGCCGAATGGCAAGAAGTGCGAAGACCGGCGCAGCCTCTGCAAGGACCTGTCGTATCTCGGGCTCCGGGCGTCCGGCAAGGGTGTTCAGAAAGTGGGGCAAGTAATCGGACTTATCTCCATGCGGGTCATCCGAAAGGCCCGTATACTCGTCGGAAGGCATGTGCATGCACAGGTTCAGCGATAGCGCAGGAGAGTGCCCGAACAGCGCCACGAAGCGTTCCTGCTGGTTACAGAGATCCATCTCGTGGAATTCGTCGAGCAGCGGCAGAAGTTGGCGGCGGACCTCGGGCGCCAGACGATCCTCGGCCAGCATGGCGTCGGCGACATCCCAGGTTGCTGCCTTGAACCCGGCGCAGGGCGGGAGCAGCATCGCGGCGAGTGCCTTGAGCGTCACGATCATCCGGCCGCCACCTCGCGGGGGATCTGCCCCGTCTTCACGACCTCGGGGAACGTCCCGCCGGTGCATGTCAAACCCATCACGTCTTCATTCCCTTTCTCGTCAAGAAATCGGCGGCATTGCCATCGTCGGCTGGCTTAGTGGGGATAAGCGGCCCCCACGCAAGTCGCTTGGGGGTTGATTCGAGATCAAAAGTCACGCCAGGGTGACGAAACAAGCGCATGCGGGAAAAAGGTCGGGCGGCGATTGAAAAATGGAGTCCTGTGTGCAAAGGTATACCGAATGCACTGATGATATTTGCTGCGGACAAGCTTGATATCAATCAAGCGGCTCCGATGTGAGGACGATGCGCGAATCGGAAACAGACGAAATCCGCGGACTGACGATCTTTGCCGACATGGACGATGCGGCCTTCGCGCGTCTTTGCCGCGCGGCCTATGTGCAGACCTTCCCGCCGCAGGTCGAACTGTTCGCCGAGGGCGAACCCAGCGACTTCCTGCATATCCTCGTGGCCGGTCAGGTCGAACTCTGCGCACATTGGAACGGGCGCGAGACGATCATGGAGATCGTCAGGCCGGTTTCGAGTTTCATCCTTGCGGCCACGATCCGGGATGCGCCCTTTCTGATGTCCGCCCGCACTGTCGAGAAATCCCGCCTGGTCCTGTTGCCCTCGCAGGATGTGCGAGACGTGTTCGATACCGACGGGGCCTTTGCCCGTGCGCTTGTCCGGGAACTGGCCGGTTGCTATCGCGGGGTTGTGAAATCCAGCAAGAACCTCAAGCTGCGCAGCGGCATCGAGCGGCTGGCCAATTACCTGATCCGGCAACAGGATCTCGCGGGGGGCGCGCCAAGCTTCGTTCTGCCGGTGGAAAAGCGCAAGATCGCCGCGCTGCTTGGCATGACGCCCGAGAACTTCTCGCGTGCGCTGCGTTTGCTGGGCGAGTATGGCGTCGCGAATGACGGAATGACGATTACCATCGCGGATCGCAAGTCGCTCGTCCGGCTGGCCAAGCCGACGCGGATGATTGACGATCCGGAGGTCTGATCCCGTCAGAAAGGTGCCGCAACCGGCGATTTGCCGATCACCGGGGTGTGGCTCAGGACCAGCGTCGCCCAGAGTGCAACGGCGATGATGAGTCTTGCTAGGTTGGGGCCTTTGCTCGGTCGCCATCGGCCAGCCACAAGCGCCGCAAGCGGCAGGTTCGCGGTATAGGCGGCCAGTCGCTGCCATTCGGCTTCGCCCAGAAGGCGGCGGTTGCGCCGGTCGATGATCCGCGTGCCGAGAACCGCGAACCCCGCGAAACCGCCGAACATCAGCAGATGCGCCAGATCGGGATTGGCCAGCGCATGCGCGCCCGACCACAGCGCCAGCGCCCAGGGCAGCGGGTGGCGGGTCAGCCCCACGATGCCGGGGCGGGCGGGGTCGAAGCGGTCGTTGCGCGCTCCGCCGAAGCTGAGCGGATTGGGTGCCGCCGTGCCAAAGGCGATCAGCAGGCAGACCACCGGCATCGCAAGGTTCGGCACCCAGGCTTGCCACGCCGCCCAGGGCAGCAGCGGCACATGCGGCGCGCGCCCGGCTGCAACGATCAGCCAGGCCAGCACCGCGACCGACAGCGTGCTATAGGCCGCCAGATACCCGCCCCGCCCCAGCATAGCTGTCAGCCGCCGTTTCACAGGGGGCTGCACCGGAATGCCATGCGAGGCCAGGAACACGCCGAAGGCCAGCGCCAGTTCGCCCCAGCCTCCCATCATTCCGCCCTCGGCGCCCAGGCGCAATCGGCCAGCGTTGCGCGGTCAAGCTCGGCCAGAAAGGCGGCCTCGGCCCGGGCCAGCCGCCCCTTGAGACGGCAATCCGGCGTCAGCGTGCAGGCCCCGCCATCGGCCGCGAAACATTCGACCAGCGCCTGATCGGCCTCCAGCAGGCGCACCACCTCGCCCAGCCGGATCTCGGCCGCGGGGCGTGCCAGTCGCAACCCGCCGCCACCGCCGCGCCGTGTCTCGACCAGCCCGGCCGCCGCAAGGCGAGCCACGACCTTGGCCAGATGATGACGCGAGACGCCGAATTCCTCTGCCAGTTCGGCGGTGGCAAAGCCGCGCTCGGGGCGGCCTGCCAGCCGCATCAGCGCGCGCAATCCGAAATCGGTGAACTGGGTCAGGCGCATAGGGCCTCACGAATTGGTGTTTCAAATGCGTATTACATCGGTTAATCGGTATTTGAAATACCAAAATTGAGTCGTCCCATGGCCACCACCTCCGAGCGCCGCCGCGCCTTTGCCGGTCCCGCCCTTCTGGCGCAGGGCCATCGCCCGTTCTTCCTGTTCGGCAGTCTCTGGGCGGCCGCGGCGATGACATTGTGGATCGCGATGCTGGGCGGTGCCGTGGCGCTGCCCACGGTGCTCGATCCGGTCAGCTGGCATGCCCATGCCTTTCTGTTCGGCTATCTCGGCGCCGTCACGGCCGGGTTCTTGCTGACGGCGGTGCCGAACTGGACCGGGCGGCTGCCGCTGATGGGCTGGCCGCTTCTGGCGCTGGTGCTGGTCTGGGCGGCAGGGCGGGTCGCGGTGTCGGTCTCGGCGCTTCTTCCCTTCGGCGTGGCGGCGGCGGTCGATCTGGCCTTTCCGCTGGCACTGGCTGCGGTCATGCTGCGCGAGATCGTGGCGGGCCGGAACTGGCGCAACCTGTCGGTCTGGGCGCTGCTTTTGCTGATGACGCTGGGGCAGGGGCTGTTCCACCTCGACGCCCTGCGCGGCGATTATGCGGCGGGCGGGCTGGGGCTGAGGGTGGCCCTGGCGGCTGCGATCGGGATGATCCTGCTGATCGGCGGCCGCGTCGTGCCGAGTTTCACCCGCAACTGGCTGGCCCAGCGGCGCGAGACGCGGCTGCCCGCCCCCCTCGACCGGTTCGACGGGATTGCGCTGGCGGTGGCCGGTCTGGCGCTTGCGGTCTGGACCGCGGCGCCCGCGCATTGGCTTGCCACGCTGCTCTGTCTGCTGGCGGGGGTCTTGCACCTGATCCGGCTGGGTCGCTGGGTCGGGCGCCGTACGCTGGCCGAACCGCTGGTCTGGGTGCTGCACCTTGCCTATGCGCTGGTGCCGGTCGGGTTTCTGGCGATGGGGCTTGCGTCGGTGCTGCCGGGGCTGGGCTCGGTCACGGCGGCGCAGCATGTGTGGATGGCGGGCGCGGTCGGCATGATGACGCTGGCGATCATGACGCGCGCCAGCCTTGGCCATTCGGGCCGCCCGCTGACCGCAAGCCCCGCCGTCGCCACGCTGTATGTGCTGCTGCTTGTTTCGGTCATGGCCCGGTTTGCCGAGGGGCTTGGCGCGCCGGGCTGGCTGCTGCATCTGGCCGGGGCGGGCTGGATTGCCGCCTTCCTGGGCTTTGCGCTGCTCTACTGGCGGATCCTGACCGGGCCGCGCGCGGCGGTTCCGGCCTGAGATGCGGGCAGGCAAAAGGGGCTTTCGTTTCCCCGCGGGACATGGTTCCATGCCCGCCGTGACAGGGGCGTCCGGGGTCATCCCGGGCTGAGAAGCACCCTTTGAACCTGAACCAGATCATGCTGGCGGAGGAAGTCGCACCCGAAGCGCCCAAGGGGCTTTCGCGTTCGTTTCCTGCCCGGCCACGGAGGACGCGATGCCCGACTGGGGAGCCCATTTGAGCGAGATGCGCCAGTGCGCGCCGCTTGTGCACAACATAACCAATTACGTCGCGATGAACGTCATGGCGAATGTGCTGCTGGCCGCAGGCGCCTCGCCCGCAATGGTTCATGCCGTCGAGGAAGCGGCCGAGTTCACGCCGCTGGCCGGGGCGCTGACTATCAATATCGGCACCCCCAGCGGCCCCTGGGTCGCAGCGATGGAGGCGTCGGCGCAGGCCGCGCAGGCGGCGGGCCTGCCCTGGGTGCTGGATCCGGTCGCGGTCGGCGCCACGGCCTTCCGGCGCGAGATCGGCGCGCGGTTGCTGGCGCTTGGCCCGGCGGCGATCCGGGGCAATGCCTCCGAGATCCTTGCGCTGTCGGGGGCGGCGGCGCAGGGCAAGGGGGCGGACAGTGCCGATCCGGTGGCCGCGGCCGAGGAGGCGGCGCGTGCGCTGGCGTGCAGCACGGGCGCGGTTGTCGCCGTTACCGGGCCGGTCGATTACGTCACCGACGGGGCGCGCGGCTGGCGCGTTGCGAATGGCCATCCGGCCATGCCCAGGGTGACGGCGCTGGGCTGTTCGCTGACCGGGCTTGTCGGCGCGTTCCTGGCCGGGGCCGGGGACCGGGCGACGGCAACGGTGGCGGCGCTGGCCTATTTCGGGCTTGCGGGGGAACGCGCCGGGGAAACGGCTGCGGGGCCGGGCAGCTTTCAGGTCGCATTGCTGGACGCGCTGGCCACGATCACGCCGGACGCGTTGACCGCCGGGGCGCGGGTGCAGGCGGCATGAGTTTTCGGGTCTATTTCGTCACGCCTGATGGCGTGTCCGACGAACTGGTGATGGCGGCGGTGCGGGGCGGTGCAACGGCGGTGCAGTTGCGCGACAAGCAAGCCGAGGATGCGGCGATGATCGCGCAGGCCCGCCGCCTGCGCGCCCTGCTGGCGCCGCTGGGCGTGCCGCTGATCGTCAATGACCGGCTGGCGGTGGCGCTGGCCGCGCGGGCGGACGGGCTGCATATCGGCCAGTCGGATGGCGACCCGCTGCGGATGCGCGCGGCGCTGGGGCCGGTGGCGATCCTGGGGCTGTCGATCGAGACCGGGGCGCAGCTTGCCGCCCTGCCGCCCGGCGCTGTCGATTACCTGGGCGTAGGCCCGGTGCGCGCCACCGCGACCAAGCCCGATCACGCTGCGCCTCTGGGCATGGACGGGCTGGCCCGGATCGTGCGCGCGGCGCCGGTGCCCGCGGTTGCCATCGGCGGTGTGGGTGCCCCGGATATTCCCGCCCTCAAGCACATGGGCTGCGCCGGCATCGCCGTCGTCTCGGCCATCGCGTCCGCCCCCGACCCCGAGGCCGCCGCCCGCAACCTTGCCCAGACATGGAGCCACGCATGATCCCCAACATCCTGTCCATTGCCGGGTCCGATCCTTCGGGCGGGGCGGGCATTCAGGCCGATCTCAAGTCGATAGGTGCCAATGGCGGCTATGGCATGGCCGCGATCACCGCGCTGACGGTGCAGAACACCCAAGGTGTGCGAGCCGCCGAGCTTGTCGCGCCCGAGTTTGTCGCGGCGCAGGTTCAGGCGGTGTTCGACGATATCCGCGTCGATGCGGTCAAGATCGGCATGCTGGGCTCGGCCGCCATCGTGCAGGCGGTGGCGGGCGTTCTGGACGGGCGCGACGTGCCGGTGGTGCTGGACCCGGTGATGGTGGCCAAGGGCGGCGACCGGCTTCTGGCGGCGGATGCGGTGGCGGCGCTGCGCGATCTGCTGCTGCCCATGGCCAGGGTCATCACCCCGAACCTGCCCGAAGCGGCCGATCTGCTGGACCGGCCCGAGGCGCGGACGCGCGAGGAGATGGAAGCACAGGCCGAGGCGCTGCTGGCGCTGGGCTGCGGCGCGGTGTTCCTGAAGGGTGGGCATCTGGGCGACGAGGAAAGCCCCGATCTGTTCCTTTCGCCGGGTCGGCGGGTCTGGCTGATCGCGCCGCGCGTTGCGACGCGCAACACCCATGGCACCGGCTGCACGCTGTCGGCGGCGCTGGCGACCCATCTTGCGGCGCTTGCCGATCCGCTGGCGGCGGCCAGTGCAGCCAAGGACTACACACTGGCCGCGATTCGGGCCGCGGATGGCTTGTGGGTCGGGCGCGGGACCGGTCCGACGGATCATTTCCACGCCTTGCGGCGCTGAGTGGGGGCTGCGGCCGGGGCTGGCGTCCCGGCCGCAGGGCGGATTTCGGACCGGCATGCGGCGCGGACTGCATTATGGGGATAATTTTCCCGCGGATGCGGGAAGGCCCTGAGAACACGTCCCTTTCAGCGGCGTGGTATGGCTCTGTAAAGGGAATTTGTTCTATATCTGGCCCATAGCCAGAGGTGCCCCATGAACCATTTTCCGATCTTCCTGCGCGTTGCCGGTCTGCGTGTCGCCGTTTCGGGCGGGGGTGCGGCTGCGGTGGCGAAACTGCGGTTGCTGCTCAAGACCGAGGCGCGGATCGAGGTTTATGCCGAAACCGTCGATCCGCTGATCGCCGCCTGGGACGCCGAGGGGCGCATCGTGCTCTTTCCCCGGCCGCTGGCGCAGGACGACCTTGCCGGGCTGCGGCTGGTCTATGCCGCCGACGAGGATGCGGCCGCGGATGCCCGCGTGGCCGCGCTGGCCGAAGCGGCCGGGGTGCCGTTCAACATCGTCGATAATCTTGAGGCCAGCGCCTTCCTGACCCCTGCGCTGGTCGACCGCGATCCGCTGGTGATCGCCATCGGGACCGAGGGCACGGGGCCGGTTCTGGCGCGCAAGGTCAAGGCGCTACTGGAGGAACGGCTGCCCGCCGGGCTGGGCGCGGTGCTGCGCGGCGCGAAGGCGCTGCGCCCCGAGGCAGAGGCGCTGCCGCCGGGCCGAGCGCGGCGTGACTTCTGGAGCGCGCTGTTCGACCGCGCGCTGGCGGGCGAAGCCGTGCCCGAGGCCGCGCCGCTTCTGTCCGACCATCTGGACCGCGCGCCCGCGCTGGGCCGGGTGCTGTTCGTGGGCGCGGGGCCGGGCGATCCCGACGACTTGACGCTGCGCGCGCGCCGGGCGCTGGATCAGGCCGATGTGGTGATCCATGACCGGCTGGTGCCGCAACCGATCCTGGAACTGGCCCGCCGGGAGGCCGAGATCATCGAGGTCGGCAAGACCGGCTTCGGCCCGTCCACGCCGCAGGCCAGGATCAACGGCCTGATCGTCGAGCGCGCCCGCGCCGGGGCGCTGGTTGTGCGGCTCAAGGCGGGCGATCCGGGCGTGTTCGGCCGCCTTGACGAGGAGATCGACGCCTGCATGGCGGCGGGTCTGGACTGGGCGATCCTGCCCGGCATCACCGCGGCCTCGGCGGCGGCGGCAAGCCTTGGGCAAAGCCTGACGCGGCGCGGGCGCAATGGCGAGTTGCGGATCATCACCGGACAGGATGTCGACGGTCTGGCCGATCACGACTGGGCGGCGCTGGCCCGCCCCGGGGCGGTGGCGGCGATCTACATGGGCAAGCGCGCGGCGCGGTTCGTGCAGGGGCGTCTTCTGATGCATGGCGCCGATCCCGCAACGCCCGTGAGCGTGGTCGAGAATGCCTCGCGCCCGGATCAGCGCGTCCTTGCCTCGCAGCTTGGCCGGTTGGCCGCCGATCTGGCGGCCGCCGATCTGCGCGGCCCCGCGGTCATCATGCTGGGGCTCGCCCCGCGCGATGCGGCCGCGCTGGCCCCCGCCGCCCTGCGGGAAGCCGCCCAATGAGCCGGATCGTGGTGCCCGTGGTGGTCGCCGCCAACGACCTGTTCGACGGCGATCCGGTCTGGATGACGCCGGGGGGCAACTGGTCGCGCTCGCTTGCCGATGCCGAGGTGATCGGCGACCTGGCCGAGGCGCAGGCCCGTCTGGCTGCCGCGATGGCGCAGGCCGATCGCGTGGTCGGCGCCTACATGGCCGAGGTGCGGCCGGGTCCGTTCGGTCCGGTGCCCGTCGATTTCCGTGAACGGGTCCGCGCGCGCGGTCCCGCCCCCTTCGCGCTGCCCGCCCAGGCCGCAGAATGACGCCGCAGGAGTAAGCCCATGTATGCCTATTCCGAGTTCGACGATGCCTTTGTCCGCGAGCGCGTGCGCCAGTTCCGCGATCAGGTGGAGCGCCGGATCGACGGCCGCCTGACCGAGGACGAGTTCCGCCCGCTGCGCCTGATGAACGGGCTTTACCTGCAACTGCATGCCTACATGCTGCGGGTGGCGATCCCCTATGGCACGCTGAATGCCCGCCAGATGCGCCAGCTTGCGATGATCGCCGAGCGCTGGGACCGCGGCTATGGCCATTTCACCACGCGCCAGAACATCCAGTTCAACTGGCCCAGACTGCGCGACGTGCCCGACATGCTGGATGCGCTGGCCGATGTCGGGATGCACGCGATCCAGACCTCGGGCAATTGCGTGCGCAATGTCACGGCCGATCATTTCGCGGGCGCCGCCGCCGACGAGGTTGCCGATCCGCGCCCCTACGCCGAACTGATGCGGCAATGGTCGACCGACCATCCCGAATTCCAGTTCCTGCCGCGCAAGTTCAAGATCGCGATCAGCGGCGGGGCCGAGGATCGGGCGGTCACGCGCGCCCATGATATCGGGCTGCGCCTTGTGCGGCGGGGCGATGAGACGGGGTTCGAGGTCAGCGTGGGCGGCGGGCTGGGCCGGACGCCGATGCTGGGCCGGGTGATCCGCGACTTCCTGCCCGAGGCCGACCTGCTGCCCTATCTCGAGGCGATCCTCGGCGTCTACAACCGGCTTGGTCGGCGGGACAACAAGTACAAGGCCCGCATCAAGATCGCCGTGCACGAGATCGGGCTTGAAACCCTGCGCGATCAGGTCGAGGCGCGCTTTGCGCAGACGCGGGCCGAGTTCGGCGGTGCCGACCGGGCGCTGCTGGCGGATATCGCGGCGCATTTCGCCCCGCCCGCGCTGCGCGATGGCCCCGCGGCGATCCCGCCGGGCAGCCCGGCCTTTCGCGCCTGGTGCGACACGAACCTTGCCGCGCACCGGCGGGCGGATCATGCCATCGTCACAATCTCGCTCAAGACGCCGGGTCAGGTGCCGGGGGATGCGAGTGCCTGGCAGATGCGGCTGCTGGCCGATCTGGCCGAGCGGTATGGCCATGACGAGATCCGGATCAGCCACCGCCAGAACGTGGTGCTGCCGCATGTGCGCAAGGCCGACCTGCCGGCGGTGTTTGCGGCGCTGGCGGATGCGGGGCTGGCGGCGGCAAATGCCGGGCATATCTCGGACATCATCGCCTGCCCGGGGCTGGATTATTGCGCGCTGGCCACGGCCCGCTCGATCCCGGTTGCGCAACAGATCGCGCAGCACTTCGAGGCGCTGAAGATCGAGCATGAGGTGGGTCCGCTCAGGCTGAACATCTCGGGCTGCATCAATGCCTGCGCGCATCACCATGTTGCCGAGATCGGCATCCTCGGGCTCGAACGCGCGGGGGTCGAGACCTACCAGATCACGCTGGGCGGCGATCCGACCCAGAATGCGGCCATCGGCCAGCGCACCGGCCCCGGCTTTGCCGCGGACGAGATCGTGGGCGCGGTCGAGCAGATTGTCCTGACCTATCTGGGGCTGCGCCGGGATGCGGACGAAACCTTTGGCGAGGCATTCCGCAGGGTCGGGCTGGGGCCGTTCCAGCAGGCGCTTTACAATAACGAGGGGGCCGATGATGCGGCGTGAGGCGATCTTCGATCCGGCCGAGGCGCAGGTGGCGGCGCTGAACGCCACGCTGTCCGAGGCGGCGCCTGAAACGGTGCTGGCCCATGTGCTGGCGGATTTCGCGGGCCGCATCGCGCTGGTGTCGTCCTTCGGCGCGGAATCGGTTGTGCTGCTGCACATGATCTCGCAGATCGACCGCGCGTTGCCGGTGCTGTTTCTCGATACCGAACTGCTGTTCCCCGAGACGCTGGCCTATCAGCGCGAGGTGGCGCAGCTGCTGGGGCTGACCGGGGTTCGGATGGTTCGGCCCGACGCACAGGCACTGGCGGCCGCCGATCCGGCGGGCAAACTGCATCGCCACGATCCTGACGCCTGCTGCGCGATGCGCAAGACCCGCCCGCTGGAGGCGGCGCTGGGCGGCTTCGGGGCCTGGATCACCGGGCGCAAGCAGCACCAGACCGGTGCGCGCAGCGGCCTGTCGCTGTTCGAACTGGACGCGGGCGGCCGGGTCAAGGTCAACCCGCTGGTGCATTGGTCGGGCCAGGAGGTGCGCCACTATATAGACGCCCACGCCCTGCCGCGTCACCCGCTGGTCGGGCGCGGCTATCCCTCGATCGGCTGCGCGCCCTGCACCAGCCCCGTGGCCCCCGGCGAAAGCCCGCGCGCAGGCCGCTGGCGCGGGCGGGACAAGGAGGAATGCGGGATCCATTTCGTCGACGGCCGCGCGGTGCGGCGGGCGGGTGCGGCATGACCATGGGCAATGTTCTGGTCAGCGATGCGGGCTTCGCGGCGGTCGCGCCGGACGAGGTGTTCGTGCCGCTCGCGGCGCTGGGCGAGGCTGCGCCGGGCGCTGTCGATCTGGCGCCTGCCGACGATCCGGCGGCGCTGGCGCTGATCCTTGGCCGGATCGCCGCGATCCGCATTGCCTTTCCGGTCTTCTCGGACGGGCGCGGCTTTACGCTGGCGCGCGACCTTCGGCGGATGGGGTTCACCGGGCGCCTGCGGGCGGCGGGGCATCTGATCGCCGACCAATATCCGATGGCGCGGGCCTGCGGCTTTGACGAGGTCGAGATCAGTGCCGATCTGGCCGCCCGCCAGACCGAAGCCGACTGGCAGCGCGCGGCGCGGCGGGGGGCGGGATATCTGGACCGGCTGCGCGCCGCCCCGGCCTGAGACCCCCTCCTTTCGGCCCGGTGTGCGGCAAAGTTGCGCGGTGTCTTCTTCTTTTGCTATCCTCCCCGACGGGGAGGACTTTCACATGGACCATGACACGGTTGCGCCCGCTGCCAGTCGCATCCGCGCGATCCTGGTGGTCGACGATCATCCGCTTTACAGCGACGCGCTGTCGATGGCGCTGCGCCATGTCTTCGACGATTGCACAATCCGCAGCGCGACATCGCTGGGCGAGGGGCTTGCGCAGCTTGGCCCCGATTTCAGTCCGGATCTGGTGATGCTGGATCTGCGGCTGCCCGATGTCACCGGGCTGAGCGGCTTTCTGCGCCTGCGCGAACGCATTCCGGACGTGCCGGTACTGGTGATCTCGGCGCTGACCTCGGTCGAGGTGGTGCAGGCGCTGATGGAGGCCGGGGCGGCAGGCTTCATCCCCAAGGAGGCCGCTACCCACGAGCTGAAGACGGCGCTGATCGAGATCCGCTCGGGCCGCCGCTATCTGCCTGCGGGGTGCCGCAATGCGGGCCGCGCGGCGCGGACCGGGGCGCGCATGCCCTCGGTGCAGGAGGTCAGCCAGCGGATCGCGGAACTGACGCCCCAGCAGGCGCGAATCATGAAGCTGATCTGTGCGGGCAAGCCCAACAAGCAGATCGCGCATGAATTGTCGCTGGCCGAGGCCACGGTCAAGGCGCATATCACCGCGCTTCTGCGTCGGCTGGGCGTGCAGAACCGCACCCAGGCCGCGGTGCTGGTGGAAAGCGCCAATCTCGATCTGGGCACGGGGCTCGGCGATGCCGACGCCCGCGCCTTCCTGAACCAGTAAGCCGGGACAATGCGAGACATGCGCGACAGGCCGGGGGCGGGCGCGGTCGGCGTGGGACTGTCCCGCGCCGCAGATCCCGCCGAGGCCGTGCGCGAGGCCGCCGCGCAGATCGACCTGTCGCAAAGCTGTTTCGTGCTGGTCTTCGTGCCGGACCGGCTCGCGCTCGATCCGCTGGCCGAGGCGCTGAATGCCGCGCTGGCGGGGCTTCCGGTCTTCGGCTGCACCACGGCGGGGCAGATCACGCCCGAAGGCTACGAGGACGAGGCGTTGATGATACTGGCCTTCCCGCGGGCGCATTTTCGCTGTGCCTCGATGCTGATCCGCCCGCTCGGTCCCTGCCCGATCGAGCGGGTATCGGTCGATGCCCGGCGACTGGCGGCGCAATTCTCGCATTCGGCGCATTGGAACCGGCTGGCCCTGATCTTTGCCGACGGGCTGTCCAAGCAGGAGGACATGCTGGTGGCCGCGCTGGCCGCCGGTCTGGGCGATCTGCCGGTCTTCGGCGGTTCGGCCGGGGATGGGCTGAGTTTTCGCCGGACGGCGGTTTTTCACGGTGGTGCCTTTCACAGCGACGCGGCACTGTTGATGCTGCTGGAAACCGACCTGGAATTTGCCGGGATCGGCTTCGACCATTTCCTGCCGACCGAGCATCTGATGGTGGTCACCGACGCGGTGCCCGAGGAACGCCTGGTGCTGGAACTGAACGGCGCGCCCGCGGCCGAGGAATATGCCCGTCTCGTTGGCCGCACGCTGGACGAGTTGTCGCCCGAAGTCTTTGCCGAGCATCCCGTTCTTGTCCGCAATCGTGGCCTTTACCATGTGCGCGCGATCCAGCGGGTAACGGATGCGGGCGCACTGGCTTTCCTGTCGGCGATCGACGACGGACTTTTGCTGACGCTGGGCCAGGGGCAGGAGATCTTGCGCACCCTCGATCAGGGCCTTGATGTGACCGGCGCCGGGGGGCGCGCGCCGGATTTCATTCTCGGCTTCGACTGCGTTCTCAGGAAGCTGGAGATCGGGCAGAAGCAATTGACCGGCCGGGTCTCGGAGATCCTGCGTGCGCGCCGCGTGCTGGGCTTCAACACATATGGCGAACAGCATTGCGGGGTGCATGTGAACCAGACCTTCGTGGGCGTCGCCTTTTTCGAACCGCGTTTCAGGACGTTGACATGATCGACCCGAACGCCCCACCCGAGGTGACGATCGAGCGCCAGGCCCGGATCATAGACGCGCTGGTCCGGCGTGCCAGCCGCCAGCACGAGGTGGGCGACTCGGCCTATGCGCTGTTCCAGTCGGCTGTGACGCTGCAAGGGCAGGTCTGGGCCAAGACCCGCGATCTTGAACGCACCTCGAGCGAACTGGAAATCGCGCGCTTCGACCGCGAGCAGACCCAGCGCCGCCTGACCGAGGCGCTGGACGCGATGGAGGGCGGGTTCGCGCTGTTCAACGAGGGGCGGCTTCAGGTCTGCAACGATCTGTTCAAGTCGATCCTGCCCGATATCTCGGCGCGCATTCTGCCCGGGCTGACGGTCGAGGACTATTTCCGCGCGTTGCAGACCAGCCGCCATCTGGCTGATCCCGACAGGGCCTGCCGCGATCTGGCCGAAGCGATCCGCGGGCCTGCGGGCGGCGCCAGCATGTCCTTCGTTCTGGAATTGCAGGCGGACCGCTGGTTCCAGATCAGCCAGCAGCGCACCCGGTCGGGCAACATCATCCTGTTGCAGACCGAGATCACCGATATCGTGCGCAAGAACCGGATGGAAAAGGATCTGCTGATCGACATGCAGGCCCATTACCTGCAGGCGGCCTTCGATCACATGAGCCTTGGCATCTGCACCTTCTCGCGCGCGGGCGAGGTGACGATCCGCAACGGGCGTTTCCGCGAGTTGCTGGGCGTGCCCTACACGCTGGTTCGGGATGGCACCGAGTTCGCGACCATCCTGCGCCATATCCGCGACAACCGGCTGGTGGACGAGGCCGACATTGCCGATATCGACCACTGGCCCGCCGAACTGCGGGGCGAGGGGCGCTTGCGCAAGCGGCTGCACCATGCCAGCGGACGGGTGCTGGACCTGCATGTGCATCTGCTGCCCGACCGCGGCTTCTTGGTCGATATCGCCGATGTGACGCTGGAATCGCGGGCGACCGAACTACTGGAAAAGCGGGTGCGCGAGCGCACCCATGAACTGACCGAAGCGAATCGTCGTCTGCGTGAACAGCACGAGGAACAAAGACGCGTCGAGGAGGAATTGCGGCTGGCCAAGGAAGAGGTCGAGGCGGCGATGTCGTCCAAGACCCGGTTCCTGGCAGCCGCCAGCCATGACCTGCTTCAACCCGTCAACGCCGCCAAGCTGCTGATCTCGACCCTGGCCGAGATGGCAGCGGGCACCGACATGGCCCGGCTGACCGATCGGCTTGCGGGGTCCTTCGCCTCGATGGAATCACTTCTGCATGCACTTCTGGATATTTCTCGGCTGGAAAGCACCGGCTCGGCGCTGACGCCGACGGAATTCTGCCTAGGCACCGTGATGCGCAGCGTGGTCGATGACCAGGCGATGGTCGCGGCGCAGAAGGGACTGCGGCTCGACATGGTGCCCTGTTCTGCCTGGGTGCGCAGCGACCGGGAATACCTTACCCGGTCGCTGCGCAACCTCGTGGTCAATGCAATCCAGTATACAGAGTGCGGCCGCGTGCTGGTGGGGTGTCGGCTGCGTGGCGACAGGGTGGTTCTACAGGTCTGGGATACCGGTATCGGCATTCTGCCCGCCGACCACGCCCGCATTTTCGAGGAATTCGCCCGCGCCGATAATGTTCCCCCCGGCTCCGGCATGGGTCTGGGGCTGTCGATCGTGGAACGCACCTGTCGCCATCTGGGGCATCGGCTGTCGGTTCACTCGGAACCGGGGCGGGGTTCGGTCTTTTCGATCGAGATCGGGACCGTGCCCCCAAGGGACGATTGCCCCGGCGCGACCGGACCGGACCTGTCGGATGGCGAGGCGGACCTGAACCTTATCGTGCTGATTGTCGAGAACGATCCGGAGGTCCTGTTTGCCACCACGCAGAAGCTGGAAAGCTGGGGGGCGAGCGTGCTGGCCGCAGGCTCGACCGTCGAGGCGGTGCGGCTGGTCGACGAGATCGGGATGGCACCGGACGTGATCCTGGCCGATTATCAACTGGACGGCGACGACACCGGGATCGCCGCGATCAAGGCCTTGAGGGCGGCGACGGGTGGCCACATCCCCGCGATCATGATCACCGCCGACCAGGGCGACGAGGTCCTGCGCGCTGGGCTGACAGAGGATTTCACGGTCCTGAGAAAGCCGGTGCAACTCTCGCGACTGCGGCCGCTGATCGACTGGAAGACCCGGGCGCTCGCGCCGCTGTCCGACGAAAGTATCGCGTGACACCGGCTGCGGGCGGGCTAGGCTCGGCAAAAGGGAGGGGACATATGCGAAAGACAATTGCGGGCCTTGCTGCGGCCGCCCTCGTGCTGGGCGGCACGGCCTCGGCCGACACCGAGGGCGCCGAGACCTATGACATGCTGTTTCGAAGCGGCACGCTGGACGAATTGCCACGCTCGGCAATGCTGGTCTATGCACGCGAGGTCGCCAATCGGGCGAACCCCGAGGCCGCGGCTGCCGCAACCGGGGAGGTGGAGTTGCGCTTCGCCGCGGACGATCCGACGCTGGCCGCGCTGCGCTTCACCCATGGCGACAGCTTCAGCGCGATCGGATCCTTCCCTGCCGAGGTGGGCAATCCGGTCATCATGTATTTCATGGAGACGGTCGTGCGCGACATGGCCGAGACTGCGGGCGGCAGCCCCTTCTACATCCGCAACCGGATGAAGGAAGCATTGCTGCGTCCGGCCAGTCTCGAGGCGGTCGAGGTGGAGTTCGGCGCGGACGAGGTGCAGGCGCAGGCCTTGACGCTGCACCCTTTCAAGGACGACCCGAACCGCGCGCGGATGCAGGGCTTTGCCGATCTGGAGGTCACGGTCACCATGTCGGACGAGGTGCCGGGATGGTATCATGCGCTGAGCGCGCGTGTCCCGGATCTGGAGGGCGGCGCGCCGATCTATGTTTCAACGCTGAAGCTGAAAGCGCCGGGCGGGGAGGCGGAACCATGAGGATGACAGCCCTTGCCATGGTGACAGCGTGCCTGGCCGTGCCGGCAGCAGGGCAGGATGTGGCGGCGCGGTGGAACGATTACCCCACGGCGGCCAGGGCCGATTACGTCTTTGCCTGCATGGCCACCAACGGGCAGGGGCGCGACGTGCTGGAGAAATGCGCCTGCTCGATCGACGTGATCGCCTCTATCCTGTCCTACGAACGATATGTCGAGGCCGAGACGGTGCTGTCGCTGAGGCAGATACCAGGAGAACGCGCATCGGTCTTCCGCGCTTCGGCCATGGCGAACGAGTTGGTGGCCGATCTTCGGCGGGCCCAGGCGGAGGCGGAGATCGTCTGCTTCTGACGCATGGCCGGGGGCAAAGGCATTCTCCCGCCCCCGGCGCGGCGCGGGGCATGCGCCCCGCTTGTCCGGCGTTCGGCATGGCCGCGCGCGGCGCCTCCGGCGGGGATGTATGCGGCCAGAAGAAGGGTGCGGGGCGTGGGCCGTCAGGACTGGCCGGCCTTGGGCAGGTCGTGTTCGAAGACATTGCCTTCGGTATCTCGGGCGATCACCCGCAGGGATGGCGCGCCGTTATCGGTGTAGGAGAACCGGAAGACCGGGTTCTCGCTGATCGAGATGCCACCCTCCATGGTGAAGAGCATCTCGTCGCCCTGCCAGAGTTCGAGCCGGTCGATGAAATGCGCGAGGATGAAAAGCTGGGTGATCTGGTCCCGCTGCAGGCCCGAATAATTGGGGTGGCGGATCATGATCTGTGCCTCCCGGCGTGCGGTCGACATCGTGGGCGCCTGGGAGAAATGCTTCAGACGCATCTCGCCCATCCCGGCCAGCGCTTCTTCGGGGTTGCGCGTGGCCGGGGCCGAGCAACCGCCCGAGGCCTTGACATAGCGGCCGGTCATCAGATGGCCCTGGTCGGTATCGGCGATCACGCGGATGTTGGAATACTGGTTCACGCGCACCCGGATCTCGAGATCGAGTGGCGCCATGGCGGGGCCGAAGGTGAAGCTGGCGGCCAGCGGTGCGGGATTGTCGTCGATCACCACGGTCGCCCCCCGGATCGTCAGCCCCGGGTCGGTCTGGCGGATCGTGACCGGCACCGTGGCGGCATCGTTGGCGCGGTAGGGGGCCTCGACCTCGAAGCGGCCTGCGGCGTCGGCGATGTCGATCTCGCCCACGAGGTCGGCCCTGAGTTCGTTCCAGATGTGGCTTTCGGCCAGTGGGCTGGCACGGTTATCCTCGGCCAGTGCCGGGCCGAAGGCCAGCGCGGCGATGGCGGCGGCGATGAGGGGTTTCATGGGGCGCGTCCTCCCTGATGCGCGGTCCTGACAGGGGAGTATGCCACGAAAACGGGTTGTGCGGTATTCCCCATAGGTCGGTATGGATCGCAGGGGACGGGGCGCGCAGGCTGGCGGGATGGAGCCGGGGAGGGGGCGATGTTCGAGGTGATCGTGACGCTCTGTCTGGCGGCGGCCCCCGGGATCTGCCGCGATATTCTCCTGCCCGGGCATGAGGCGGCGACCGAGGCCGCCTGTCTGGCGGCGCTGGAGCGGACGCCGGTCGCGGCGCTGCCCGAGAGGGTGATCGCGGGCGGGCCGGTCTGTGTGCCGGTGGGCGAGGCGCTGGGATTTGACGAGGTTGCGCCGGGGGTTCTGGTGCATGTCGGTGCCATTGCCGAGGCCGATGGCGAGAATGGCGGCGACATGGCCAATCTGGGCATCGTGATCGGCACGCGGTCTGTCGCGGTGATCGACACGGGCAGCGCGCGCTGGATGGGCGAGGCGATCTGGCGGGCGGTGCGGGCGCGCACCGGGCTGCCGGTCAGCCATGTGATCCTGACGCATATGCATCCCGATCACGTCTTTGGCGCGACGGTGCTGGCCGAGGCAGGGGCAAAGGTCGTGGGCCATGAGGGGCTGGCGCGCGCGCTGGCCGACCGGCAGGAGAACTATCTGGAAAGCCTCGCGGCGCGGATCGGGGCCGGGCGGCTCATCGGCACGGCTGTCGCGCCGGTGGATGTCGAGGTCGCAGATGCGACCGAGATCGATCTTGGCGGGCGGGTTCTGGAGGTGCGCGCCTGGCCTGCCGCCCATACCGGGACCGACCTGACCGTGCTGGACCGGGACAGCGGCGTGCTTTTCGTAGGTGATCTGGTCTTCGACAAGCATCTGCCGACCCTCGATGGATCGCTGCGGGGCTGGCAGGTCGTGCTGGCCGAACTTGTGACGATCCCGGCCAGCGGCGTAGTGCCGGGCCATGGCGGGCCGGTATTGCCCTGGCCCGACGGTGCGCAGGATACGGCGCGGTATCTTGACGTGCTGGCGCAGGACACGCACGCCGCCATCGGCCGCGGGGAAAGGCTGAGCGATGCAGTGGCCGGAATTGCCGCTGAAGAACGCGACCGCTGGCAATTGTTCGATGAGCATAATGCGCGCAACGCAACCGTTGCCTTCACCGAACTGGAATGGGAATGATCCCCGCCTTCCCCCCTTTCATTCGGTGACTGAGCGGGCAAGCATCTGCCCGATCGCGAAAAGTCGCTGTTCCAGGATAACCGGCGTCTCGCAGACATAGGTCAGCGACTGCGCGCGATCCGTATAGATGCGTTCGTCCCAGGCAAGCTGTTCCTCGGCAGCGTCGATCCGGTCATGGTCGAGCGGCTCGGCGTCCAGCAGGGTGTTGATCTCGATCCGTGTGGCCTCGATCCGTTCGGAAAGCGCGATCTGCGAGAGCGAGTAGTCTTCGATGCCCTTCATTACGGTCTGCCGCTGGCGCGACATGATCTCGAAGGCCGACATGAAGACATGGCCCAGAAGGGCGCTGTCATTGCCGTGGGCTGCGGTGAAGGCGGTCACCGTCGGTTCCAGATCCTCGACCGGAATGCGACGCAGCACCATCCGGCCGACAAGCTCCTTCACCGCGGCTTCGGTCTCGACGTCGAAACTTTGTGCCTCGATCGGATGGGGCCACATGATCCCGGGGGACAGTTGTGCCACCTTGCGCTGGATGCAGGGCCAGGTGGGGTCCGAGAAATCGGCGGCCGGGGCAACGGTTGCGGCTCCTAGCGCTAAGAGCGCAGCCCCGGTGAGAGCGCGTGCGGTCATGGATTCTCCTCCCTCGGCGCAAGTCTAACGCGGATCGGCTCGAAGTCCACGAAGGGACCGTTCTGGCCAATACCCACCAAGGTCGCAATTGCCGGTCACTGTGTGCCTTCGCATACTCGCCATGCTTAAGAAAAATAAGAAGTCAGGTTCTGGGGAGGAGTTAGCGAAGATGCGCACCCGTGCGGCAGTTGCGTTCGAGGCGGGCAAGCCTCTGGTTGTTACCGAAGTCGAGCTGGAAGGCCCGAAAGCGGGCGAGGTTCTGGTCGAGATCAAGGCGACGGGGCTGTGCCATACCGACGAGTTCACGCGCTCGGGCGCCGATCCAGAGGGGATGTTCCCGGCGATCCTGGGCCATGAGGGCGCGGGTGTCGTGGTCGAGGTGGGCGCGGGCGTGAAAAGCGTCAAGCCGGGCGATCATGTGATCCCGCTTTACACGCCCGAGTGCCGCGAATGCGAATACTGCCTCAACCCCAAGACCAATCTCTGCCAGGCGATCCGCGCCACGCAAGGCCAGGGCCTGATGCCGGACGGCACTTCGCGCTTCAGGACGCTCGATGGCGACCCGATCCTGCACTACATGGGCTGTTCGACCTTCTCGAACTTCACCGTGCTGCCCGAGATTGCGGTCGCCAAGATCCGCGAGGACGCGCCCTTCGACAAGGTGTGCTATATCGGCTGCGGCGTGACCACCGGCGTGGGTGCGGTCATCAACACCGCCAAGGCGGAACCGGGCTGTCGCGCCGTCGTGTTCGGGCTGGGCGGCATCGGTCTGAATGTTCTTCAGGGCTTGAGGCTGATCGGGGCCGATCAGATCGTGGGCGTGGACCTGAATCCGGCCAAGCGCGAGATGGCCGAACGCTTCGGCATGACCGATTTCGTGAATCCCGCCGAGGTCGAGGGCGACCTGGTGCCGTATCTGGTCAATCTGACCAAGGGTGGGGCGGATTACACGTTCGACTGCACCGGCAATGTCAACGTGATGCGCACCGCGCTGGAGTGCTGCCACAAGGGTTGGGGCGAGTCGATCATAATTGGCGTGGCGCCTGCCGGGGCCGAGATCTCGACCCGTCCGTTCCAGTTGGTCACCGGCCGGTCATGGCGGGGCACGGCGTTCGGTGGCGCGCGCGGTCGGACCGATGTGCCGAAGATCGTCGACTGGTACATGGACGGCAAGATCGAGATCGACCCGATGATCACCCACCAGTTGACCCTGGATGAGATAAATCACGGGTTCGACCTGATGCATGAAGGCAAGTCGATCCGCTCCGTGGTCGTCTACTGAGCCGCGCCGATGGAGGTCATTTCCCAGAATCGCTGCTTCGACGGGGTTCAGATGGTCTGCACCCATCCGTCGCAAGTCTGCGGCGTGGACATGACCTTCGGCGTCTACCTGCCGCCCCAGGCCGAGGACGGGCCGGTTCCGGTACTGTGGTATCTCTCGGGTCTGACCTGCACCCATGAGAACGCAATGGTGAAGGGCGGGTTCCAGCGGCACGCGGCCGAGAATGGGATCGCCGTGATCTTCCCCGACACCTCGCCGCGTGGCGAGGGGGTGGCCGATGACGATGCTTATGATTTGGGCCAGGGCGCGGGGTTCTACGTCAATGCCACGCGCGCGCCCTGGACGGCGCATTACCGGATGTATGACTATGTGCTGGAGGAATTGCGCGGGCTGGTTCTGGACAACCTGCCGATTGCCGATGTCCATGGCGTGACCGGGCATTCGATGGGTGGGCATGGGGCGCTTACTCTGGCGCTGCGCAATCCCGACCGGTTCGATTCGCTGTCTGCCTTTGCGCCGATCGCCAACCCGACCCGCTCGGACTGGGGCCGCAAGCAGTTGAGTGCCTATCTCGGCGACGACGAATCGGCATGGGCATGTTATGATTCGAGTCTGCTGCTTGAGGAGCATGGTTGGAAGGATGCGATCCTGATCGACCAAGGGGCCGGAGATCAGTTCCTTGACCTTCTGCGGCCAGAGGCGTTGGCCTCGGTACTGGCGCGTCGGCGTCAGGCCGGGCTGGTCCGGATGCAGCCGGGTTATGACCACAGCTATTACTTCGTCGCAAGCTTTGCAGGGGACCATGTCGGCTGGCATGCCGAGCGCCTGCACCGGCGGAGCAACTGATGCGGAACGGGGCGAGGTGCGGATCGGCAAACGGCGCAGAAAATCATGCAACGCGCGCTGATACCACCGCGCCACGGCAGTTAACGTGATCACGGAAAGAGAGGAGGACTGACGCGATTTGAACGAGTGCAGCACCGAAGGGAGGACCAGATGTTTCGGTGCGGCAGGGGTTGGCGGTCAGGCGAAGGGCGGTGGCAAGCCGCACCCGTCTGCGGCCCCTTCGACGGAATCAGAACTTAAGGGAGAGAAAAATGAAGAAACTGCTCGCTTTCACGTCCGTGGCCGCGCTTTGCGCCGGGTCTGCGGCACTTGCGAACGACGAACTGCTTGAACTGATGAACGACCCGACGCAATGGGTCATCCAGACCGGCAACTACGCCAACCATCGCTATTCGGGGCTTGACCAGATCACCCGCGAGAACGTCGGCAACCTGCAGGTGGCCTGGACCTTCTCGACCGGCGTTCTGCGGGGCCATGAGGGCAGCCCGCTGGTGATCGGCGACACGATGTATGTGCACACGCCGTTCCCGAATATCGTGTACGCACTGGATCTGAACGATCACGGCCGGATCAAGTGGAAATACGAGCCCCAGCAGGATAGCAGCGTCATACCGGTGATGTGCTGCGACACCGTGAACCGCGGTGTGGCCTATGCCAACAACACGATCTTCCTGCATCAGGCCGATACCACCATCGTGGCGCTGAACGCCGAGACGGGCGAAGTCAAGTGGACCGCGGTGAATGGCGATCCCTCGATCGGCGAGACGAACACCGCGACCGTGATGCCGGTCAAGGACAAGATCATCGTCGGCATCTCGGGTGGCGAGTTCGGAGTTCAGGGCCACATCTCCGCCTATGACATGGAAACCGGCGAGCTTGCTTGGCGCGGCTATTCGGTCGGCCCCGACGACCAGATCCTGTTCGACGAGAACACCA
Organism: Rhodovulum steppense; assembly: GCF_004339675.1. Classification (GTDB taxonomy): domain Bacteria; phylum Pseudomonadota; class Alphaproteobacteria; order Rhodobacterales; family Rhodobacteraceae; genus Rhodovulum; species Rhodovulum steppense. Next base: position 59,920 of record NZ_SLVM01000013.1, on the reverse strand, counting down.
TGTCGCTGGGCAAGCCGGTTCCGGCCAACTCCTCGATCGACAGCTGGGAAGGTGACCAGTGGAAGATCGGCGGCGGCACGACCTGGGGCTGGTACTCCTACGATCCCGATCTGAACCTGATCTATTACGGCACCGGCAACCCCTCGACCTGGAACCCGTCCCAGCGTCCGGGCGACAACAAGTGGTCGATGACGATCATCGCGCGCGATGCGGATACCGGCATGGCCAAGTGGGTCTACCAGAAGACCCCGCATGACGAGTGGGACTATGACGGCGTGAATGAAAACATTCTCGTCGACAAGGAAATCGACGGCGAGATGCGCAAGCTGCTGGTCACCTTCGACCGCAACGGCTTTGCCTACACGCTGGATCGCGTGTCCGGCGAACTGCTGGTCGCCGAGAAATACGATCCGGCCGTGAACTGGGCGACCCATGTCGACATGGACCCTGCGTCCGAGACCTATGGCCGCCCGATGGTGGTCGCTGATTACTCGACCGCGCAGAACGGCGAGGATGTCAACACCACTGGCATCTGCCCCGCCGCGCTGGGCACGAAAGACCAGCAACCCGCGGCCTACTCGCCGCAGTCGGGCCTGTTCTATGTGCCGACGAACCATGTTTGCATGGATTACGAACCCTTCCGCGTCAGCTACACCGCCGGGCAACCCTATGTGGGCGCCACGCTGTCGATGTATCCGGCGCCGGACAGCCATGGCGGGATGGGCAACTTCATCGCCTGGGACGCGCTTGCGGGCGAAATCAAGTGGTCGATCCCCGAGCAGTTCTCGGTCTGGTCGGGCGCCCTGGCTACCGCGGGCGACGTTGTGTTCTACGGCACGCTCGAGGGTTTCCTCAAGGCCGTGGACGCCGAGACCGGCGAAGAACTCTACCGCTTCAAGACCCCGTCGGGCGTCATCGGGAACGTGATGTCCTACGAGCATGACGGCAAGCAGTATGTCGGCATCCTGTCGGGTGTCGGCGGCTGGGCCGGCATCGGTCTGGCGGCGGGCCTGACCAACCCGAATGATGGTCTGGGTGCCGTGGGCGGTTATGCCGCGCTCAGCGACTATACCGCACTCGGCGGTCAGCTGACCGTGTTCAAGCTGCCGGACTGATCGGCGGCGCGAGGGGAGGAGCCGGATTGGCACGGGGTGACCCGTGCCAGTCCACATCGCGACAGGGAGGAAAGATGAAGAGGTTGCGACTGGCGCTGGTTTTCGGCGCAGTGGCGGGGCTGGCCAGCGCTGGCGGCGCCACCGAGAACAGGGGGCTGCCGGGCAACGGTCCTGCCGCCTACAAGGAGGATGGGCGGTACTTCACCGAGGACGGGGTACCCACCTATTTCATCGCCGAGGACGGCACGGTCGATTGGCTGACTTTTTCAGGCTTCCGCCGCTATCACGCGGAGTGCCATGTCTGCCACGGGCCTGACGGCATGGGCTCGACCTACGCGCCGCCGCTGAAGGACGCCGTCGAGCGGATGGATTACTACGACTTCGTCTATATCGTGTCGAACGGTATCGAGAATGTCGACGTCTCGCATCAGAATGTGATGCCGACCTTCGGACAGAACAAGAACGTGATGTGCTACATCGACGACATCTATGTCTATCTCAAGGCCCGCGGCGATGGAGCGTTGCAGCGGGGCCGTCCGGCCAAAAGAGAAGATAAGTCGGATGCGGTTGCTTCCTTCGAAGCAGAGTGTATGGCCGGTGGTTGAGGCGCGTCTGGCGGCCGCGATAGGCACACTCTTTCTGAGTTTTGCGCCGGTTCTGGGGCAGGCGCAAACCTCGGATCTGATATCGAAGACCGCGTTTCGGGTTTGCGCCGATCCTGCCAGCTATCCGATGTCGGACGATCAGGGGCGCGGGTTCGAGAACCGGCTTGCGGAGCTTTTCGCGGAGAAGCTTGGACTGCCGGTCGAATATACCTGGTATCCGATGGCGACCGGCTTCGTGCGGAATACCCTGCGTGCCAACAAGTGCGATGTCATCATCGGCTTTGCCCAGGGGCACGAGCTGGTGCTGAACACCAACCACTATTTTACCTCGACCTATGTGCTGATCGTGGATGCGGATGGCCCGCTCGCGACTGTCGAGGCCCTGTCCGACCCGGCCTTGCAGGGGCGCGCGCTGGGTGTCGTCGCGGGCACGCCGCCTGCCTCGCACATGGCGCGGCATGGTCTGATCGGCAAGGCGCTGGCCTATGACCTGATGGTGGATCGCCGCTACGAGGCGCCGGGCCCCGACATGCTGGCCGCGCTGAGGGCGGGCGAGATCGACGGCGCGATCCTGTGGGGGCCGATCGGCGGGCCGCTGGTCAAGAACGACTTCCCCGAATTCAAGGTCATCCCGCTGGTCCACGAAGAATTGCCGCCGCGGCTGTTCTATCGCATCACCATGGGGGTGCGGCTGAACGAGAAGGTCTGGCAGCGCCAGTTGAACTCGTTGATCCGCCGCCATCAGGACGAGATCAACGCGATCCTGCACGAGGCGGGCGTGCCGCTGGTGGACGATTACGGCAAGGTGGTGCGGGACCTGGCGCAATGATCCGCGCTGCGGCCCTTGCACTTGTGCTGGGGCTTGGGGCGGGGCAGGGGCTGGCCGAGGTGCCGGAACCCCCGGGCTACCGGATGGACGAGTATCGCGGCCCGGTGCCCGAAACGCTGGCGGGCGCCACCGTGATCGACCCCGAACAGGCGCATGCGCTCTGGCAAGCGGGCGGGGCGGTGTTCGTCGATGTCATGCCGCGTGCACCGAAGCCGCCGAACCTGCCCGATGGCACGATCTGGCGCGATCCGCCGCGCCTGTCGATCCCCGGCGCGATCTGGTTGCCGAATGTGGGCTATGGCGAGATTGCGGAGGTAACGCACGGCTATTTCCGCGACGGCCTTGACCGCGCGACCGGCGGGGACCTGGCGCGGCCGCTTGTATTCTTCTGCCTCGATGAATGCTGGATGAGCTGGAACGCCGCTAAACGCGCGCTCGAATACGGTCATGCGCGCGTCTACTGGTTTCCCGAAGGCACCGATGGATGGACGTTCCTTGCCCTGCCGCTGGAGCGGGCAGCGCCAGAGCCCGGCGAGCCGGGCGCTCAGTAGCCCGGAATCTGGCGGCTGGCGGTGGTAACGGTGCCGCTGGTGTCTTTCATCGCGACCTCGACCAGCCGGGTTGCGCCCGGGGCGGACAGGCCGATGCGGGGGTTCTCGCTCAGCGAGATGCTGCCGGTGATCGTTGCATAGGGCTGGCCATCCAGCGCGACCTCGACCGTCTCGACATAGCGGGGCGGGATGAACAACAGCGAGATCTGGTCCTTTTGCAGGCCGGAATGGCTGGGGTGGCGGATATCGACCTCGATCCGACCGGTGCGTGTGGCGACTGCCCCCAGCCGCGCCGCCGCCCCGCCCGCGTGCGTCAGCGGTGTCAGTTCGATACTCATCTGGCCCAGATCGGCCAGCGCGGCGACAGGATCGGTGCCGGGCGGCGCGGCGCAGGCGCCCTGACCGCTGGTCTTGACATGGGTCTCGGCCAGGAACAGCCTGCCATCTGTCGTTTCGGCAACCACATGCAGCGCCGTCGCGCCGTTGAAGCGCAGCGTCAGGTCGAAAGTCAGCGCGGGCAGCGGACGGGCCAGCTCGACCACCGCCGAAACCGGCATCGGGTTCTCGTCAAGGATCACCGTCACCCTGTCGATCAGCCGGCCCTCGGGCCCCTCGACATGGATCCCGATCGGCGTCCTTGCATCATCCGCGGTGCGATAGGGGCTGGCGATGGCGATATGCGGGCCGGCCGGGATCAACGCGCGCTCGGCAAACAGCATCGGCCGCAATTCGTCCCATGCGGTCTGGGCTAGGGCGGGGCCGGGTGCCAGTGTCATTGCGAGGGCAAGGAAAAGGCGGCGCATGGGCTCAGTCCCCCCGTTCTGCAATGAAACGGCCAAAGGCGCGCGGGCCGTCGCCGGTGGCAATCTCGGCGGTCACGGCCAGCGTTTCGGCGTCGATCAGGCTGACGCTGTTGGAAAACCAGTTGGCGACCACGACGGTCGCGCCATCGGCGGTGGCGTCGATCCCTTCGGGATATTCGCCGACCGCGATTTCGCCAAGCGGTGCAAGCGTGCCAAGGTCGATCACGCTGACCGTGTCGGCATGCTGATTGGTGACAAAGGCCCGGCCACGCGCGAACGCCACGCCATAGGGTTGATCGCCGACCGGAAGGGTGGCCAGAACATGGCGTTCGGCCACATCCACCACGCTCACGTCATTCGAGCCGACATTGCCGACGAACAGCCGCCCGTCCGGCGCAAAGCCCAGCCCGAAGGGCCGGATGCCGACCGGCACGGTCCCGGCCAGCGCAAGGCTTTCGAGATCGAAGATCGAGACCTGCCCCGCCTCCTTGTCGGCCGAGGCAAGCCAGCGCCCATCCGGCGACACCGCCAGTCCGGCCGGTGCGGTGCCCGTTTCCAGCGTTCCGGTCAGCGACATGGAGGCGGCATCCACCACCCAGAGCCTTGCGTTGTACCAGTCCGACACGAAGACCCGTCCGCGCAGCGGATCATGGGCGATGCCGATGGGACCACCGTCCAGCGCGACCTGCCCGGTCTCGTTCCCCGCCGCATCGAAGCGGCGCAGCGACTTGGTGTCGGGCGAGACGGCGAAGAAGCCGTCCGCCGCAACCGCGATCCCGGCGGGCTGGCCGGGCAGCGGCACCTGCGCAAGTTCGGTTCCCGCGGCCAGATCGAGGATCGAGACCGATCCGCCATTCTGGTTGGTCACATAGGCAATGTTGCCCGCCGCAGGCAGCGCGGCGAGCGCCCAGCCAAGCGCCAGCGCCAGGATGTCAGGGCGCGCCAAAGCGGTCGACCAGTGCGGACAGGCCCGCCTCATAGACCGCGGTCACGGCCTTGATCGCGGCCTCGTCGTTCAGTTCGGGGGGCGGATCGTTGTTGGGATAGCCGCGATAGAAGGCCCCGCGCCATTCCACGACCGACCCGCCGCCAGCGCGCGGTTTGACGGTCAGATGCGCGGAATAGTTCGTCACCGGCAGAACCTCGACCGCGACCTCGGTGATCCGGTAGGAATAGGTCATCTTCCCGGCATCGTATTTGTAAAGCTCTTCGGCAATCGTCGGCCCGTCCGCCGCGCCCAGGGTCAGCAGCCGCGTCGCGTCAAGCGTGTTGCCGCCCTCGCCCGTGGTGGCGTGAACCGCCGGGTGCCACCCCATGTCCTGAAAGTCGCCCACGACCGCCCAGACCTCGGCCGGCTCGGCGGCAAGCTCGGCGGTCACGTCGACCTTCTGGCGCGTCGGACCATGCGCCAGTGCCAGAGCGGGCAGCATCACCGCCACGGCCGTCAGCGCGGCCAGACTCCCCTGTAGCTTCACGAAATCCTCCCTCATTCCTTGAAGAAATTGTTTTTCAGGATGTAGCGCATGCCCCGCAGCCAGGACTCGTCGGTGTTCGAGCGGATATCGACCGACAGTCCCCTCACCATCGCGCCGCTTTCGACATCGCGCATCACCAGGTTCATCGACAGGATCAGGTTCGAGACTTTCTGCACCTCGCCGACCAGAACGTAATCGGCCCCCAGCTTGTCTGCGATGCGCAACTCGCAGCCATAGCAATTGGCAGGGTTCTTGATGCGGGCCAGATCCTCGGCAACCGGCGCGTTGTCCATCAGCGCAAGCCCCTCGGCGCCAAAGCGCGCGCGCACCTCGTCCTCCAGCAGAAGGATGCGCGCCTGTTCGTCCTCACGCGCGCCGAAATAGGCGCCTTCGGTCGAGGTATCGAGAAACGCGATCCCGAAGAACGCCACCTGGGCGTCGCGGTTCAACGGCACCTGCGCCGCAAGCGGGGCCGCGGCCAGAGCGATCAGCGCGGCCAGAGCCGCAAGACGGGGGCGCAGGTTCATCGGCCGAGCTTATCCCCGCCCGGACAGGTCGCAATGCGCCTTAAGTATCGGTTTCCCATTTGCTCTGCGCTCTGGCACGATCCTCGAAACTCTGCCTGCGCTGCCGGGGAGGGGGCTGGCGGCGATACTGCCCGCCGGTCCGGACGGCACGGGGCGGACAAGAACGACACCGGAAACGCGCGCAAGAAACCGGGAGGAAGACCATGTTGAACCGAGTGACGGGCGCGCTTGCGGCCCTTGTGACGCTATGGAGCGCCGCCGCTGCCTGGGCCGAGGATTTGCCGCGGCTGCGTGCGGCCGTGTTGCAGTTGGGCACCGTGACCTGGGAACTGACGACGATCATGGAAAACGGGCTCGATACCGCGCATGGGTTCGAGTTGGTGCTGTCGCCCTTTGCCGATAACGGCGCCACGCGCGTCGCGGTCGAGGGGGGCGAGGCCGACCTGATGGTGGTCGACTGGATCTGGGTCGCCCGCCAGCGCGCTGCGGGCCGTGACTATATCGCCATCCCCTATTCGCGGGCGGTGGGTGGTCTGGTGGTGCCCGCGGACAGCCCGGCGCAGACGCTGAAGGATCTGGCAGGGGAGAAGATCGGCATCGCGGGTGGGCCGCTGGATAAGAGCTGGCTGGTGCTGCGGGCCTATGCCGCGCGCGAATACGGCATGGATCTGGCCGCCGAGACCGAACAGGTCTATGGCGCGCCGCCGCTGATCTTCAAGGCGGGGTTGTCGGGCGAAACCGGCGGGGCGATCAATTTCTGGCACTTCCTCGCCAAGATGAAGGCCGCGGGCATGCGCGAACTGATCTCGGTGGCGGATGCCTCGGCGGCGCTGGGGCTTGATCCCGACACGCCGCTTCTGAGCTATGTGCTCAAGGAAAGCTTCCTGGCCGAGAATCCCGGCGTCGTCGAAGCCTTTTACGCCGCCTCGCGCGAGGCCAAGGCGATGCTGCTGGACAGCGATGCCGCATGGGAGGCGATCCGGCCGATCATGAACGCCGCCAACGATGCCGAGTTCGAGCGGCTGCGCGACGATTACCGCGCGGGGATCCCGGCGCCGGGCAATGTCGATCCCGAAGCGGCGGACCGCTTTCTGGCGCTGATGGCCGAATTGGGCGGCGAGGAACTGGTGGGGCGGGCCTCGACCCTGCCTGCGGGCCTGTTCCTGGAACTGGAGTGAGCGGCGGCGATGCTTGGCCGCCTCGCCGTCCCGGCGATCTCGCTTTCCGGTCTTCTGCTCTTGTGGATCATAGCCGCGGCGCTGACCGCCGATCCGCAGATCCTGCCCCAGCCCTTTGCGCTGGTGGGGCCATGGCTGGCCGAGATCCGCTCGGGCGCGCTGCCCCATCACTTGGGCCAGACGCTGGTCCGGGTGATCTGGGCGTTCTGCCTTGCGATGAGCCTGGGGTTGATCCTTGGCCTGCTGATGGGCCGGTTCGAGCGGCTGAACCGCTGGCTGGATCCGTGGCTGGTGGTGTTCCTGAACCTGCCCGCGCTGGTGCTGATCGTGCTGTGCTATCTGTGGATCGGGCTGAACGAGACAGCGGCCATCGTGGCGGTGACGCTGAACAAGGTGCCGAACGTCACCGTCACCATCCGCGAGGGCGCGCGGGCGCTGTCGGCCGACCTAGACGCCATGGCGCGGGTCTATCGCATGTCCGGCTGGGCGCGGCTGCGCCATGTGCTGTTGCCCCAGCTTGCGCCCTTCGTGGCGGCGGCGGCGCGGGGCGGCGTGGCGGTGATCTGGAAGATCGTCCTGGTGGTCGAGTTCCTGGGCCGCTCGAACGGGATCGGCTTCAAGATCCACCTTTACTTCCAGCTGTTCGACGTGGGCATGGTGCTGATCTACGCGCTGTCCTTCATCGTGGTGATGCTGGCCGTCGAATGGCTGATCCTGCAACCGTGGGAGCGGCACGCGCGGCGCTGGCGGGTGGCATGATCCGGGTCGATATCCGCGGTAAGTCCTTTGGCGATACCCCCGTTCTGGGCCGCGTGGCCTTCGAGGTCGCCAAGGGCGAGACGGTGGCGATCCTTGGTCCCTCCGGAATCGGCAAGACGACGCTTCTGCGCATCGTTGCGGGGCTGGACGAGCGGTTCGAAGGCAATGTCGAGCGGCCCGGCCGGATCGCGATGGTGTTCCAGGAGCCGACCCTTCTGCCCTGGCGCAGCGTGCTGAAGAACCTGACGCTGGTTCATCCGGGCCTGACGCGGCGGGCGGCGCGCGACATGCTGGCCCGGGTCGGCATCGGCGACAAGGCGCATGCCTTTCCCGGCCAGTTGTCGCTGGGCCAGCAGCGGCGGCTTGCGCTCGCGCGGGCATTTGCCGGGCATCCCGAGCTTCTGATCATGGACGAGCCCTTCGTCTCGCTCGACCCTGCCACCGCCGAGGCGATGTTGGCGCTGACCGAGCGGCTGATCGCCGAGGAACGGCCCGCCACGCTGTTCGTGACCCATTCCCGAGCGGAGGCCGAACGGCTGGCGACCCGGATTCTGGACCTTGCCGACCGGCCCGCTATCCTCACCCCTGCCAACGGACAGGACATATGACCCGCACTCCCGCCCTTTGCGTTTCCAATGTCAGCCTGTCCTACGGGGCAAGGCGGGCGCTGGACGATGTGTCCTTTGCGCTGGACCGGGGGCGGTTCTGCGCGCTGCTGGGGCCGAACGGCGCGGGGAAATCGACGCTGTTTTCGCTGCTCACGCGGCTTCTTGTGACGCGCGAGGGCAGGATCGAGGTCGCGGGCTTCGATCTGGCCCGCGATCCGCGCGCGGCGCTGGCCCGGATCGGGGTGGTGTTCCAGCAGCCGACGCTGGATCTGGACACGACGGTCATGCGCAACATGCGCTATTTCGCGGCGCTGCACGGCATGGCGGGGCGCGAGGCCACCGCGCGTATCGACGCCGCGCTGGAGCGGTTGAACATGCGCGAGCGCGCGGGCGAGAAGGTGCGCGCGCTGAATGGCGGGCACCGGCGGCGGATGGAGATCGCCCGCGCGCTGATCCATGCGCCGGAGGTGCTGTTGCTGGACGAACCGACCGTGGGGCTGGACACCGCCGCGCGCCGGTCGATCACCGCCCATGTCCACGATCTGGCGGCCGAAGGGCTGAGCGTTCTGTGGGCCACCCATCTGGTCGACGAGATCGAGCCCTCGGACGAGGTCGTGGTGCTGCATCGCGGCCGGGTGTTGCGACAGGCCAGCGCCGCCGAGATCGCGGGCGAGGGCGATCTGATCGACGCCTTCATCGAGATGACCGGCGGCAATGACGAGGCCGCAGCATGAAGGCCTGGCTGGTCGCGCTTCATGCCATCGTCCTGCGCGAGGCGATGCGGTTTCTTCAGAACCGCGGCCGTTTCCTTTCGGCGCTGGTGCGCCCGCTGGTCTGGCTGGTGATCTTTGCCGCGGGGTTCCGCGCGGCGCTGGGCCTGTCGATCACGCCGCCCTACCAGACCTATATCACCTACGAGGTCTATATCGTGCCGGGCCTGTGCGCGATGATCCAGCTTTTCAACGGGATGCAATCCTCGCTGTCCCTGGTCTACGATCAGGAAATGGGCTCGATGCGGCTGTTGCTGACCTCGCCCCGGCCGCGCTGGTGGCTTCTGTTCTGCAAGCTGATGGCGGGCGTGGCGGTGTCGCTGTTGCAGGTCTATGCCTTTCTCGGCATCGCGGCGCTGATGGGCATCAAGATGCCCGCGATGGGCTATGTCTATGTCCTGCCGGCGCTTGTCCTCAGCGGCTTGATGCTGGGGGCGCTGGGCTTGCTTATCTCGTCCACGATCCGGCAGCTCGAGAATTTCGCGGGCGTGATGAACTTCGTCATCTTCCCGATGTTCTTCCTGTCGACCGCGCTTTATCCGCTGTGGAAGATGGCCGAAGCCTCGCGGCTTCTGCGCGACATCTGCGCAGTGAACCCCTTTACCCATGCGGTCGAACTGATCCGCTTTGCGCTTTATGCGCAGTTCAACGGCTGGGCGTTGCTGTGGGTCGGGACGGGGGCGGTCGCGTTCTTCCTGCTGGCGCTGTTGGGCTATGACCCGGCGCGGGGGTTGATGCGGCGCAAGGGATAGCCGCTTTCTGCCCGGGATTCGGGCAGAGCGCAGCGAAACCGCCGCCGATTTCCACTTTGCATTTGCAGTAGAGTTATTGCTGCGGCGCAGCATTGCGCGATGCGCCCGCCCGGTTAACCATCGGTGCAGGATTGCCTGCCACCCTTGAGGCAGGAACCGGAAAGCGCGAGGTCGCCATGATCGAACTTGTCTTCGTCGCCTGCTTTGGACTGGCGCAGAATGAACAAGGGGCCTGCGAGGAACGCAGCCTCATCTATGCCGACATCACACCCATGACCTGCATGATGGGGGCCCAGCCGGAACTGGCCAAGTGGGTCGCGACGCATCCGAACTGGACCGTTGCCAACTGGAAGTGCCGGTATCTGAACACCGCCCAGCGCAAGGCGTGATCCCGCAGGCTGCGTTTGCGCTTGCGGCGGCTGCGGGGCGGGGGTTCATTCGGGGCCATGGCCCAGGACACGCCCCAGACTCCCAAGGATATCGAGCCGCTGGCTCGGATCGCGCGGTTTTCCTGGGACTGGGCGCCCGCGCTTTGTGCGCCCGGCGATGGCTGCGCCGATTACCACCGGGCCTGGTCCATGCTGCGGCTGGTGCAGGCGCAGGGCAAGCCGCCCGCGGGCTGGGCGTTTTTCCACGCCGAGATTGCGCGGGCGGCGGCGCAGGGCGCGCGGCGCGTGCTGATCTCGGGCGGGGCGGATACCGGGGTGCTGGCCATTGTCGCCTCGGGGTTTCGCAATGCGGGCGTTACGCCGCAGATCACCTATGTCGACCGCTGCGCAACGCCGGTGATGCAGAACCGCCTGCTGGGCGCCGAGCTGGGCCTTGATCTGACCGCCTGCACCGCCGACATGCTGTCCTTCCGTGCCGAGGGCATGGATCTGGTGATCGCCCATTCCTTCCTTGTCTTCTTTCCACGCGACCATCGTGGCCGGGTCGTCGCGAACTGGGCGGCAAGCCTTGTGCCCGGGGGCGCGGTGCTGATGTCCAGCGCGCTGGCCGAGGATGGCGAGGGCGAGCCCTGGCGGCCAGCGGGCGCCGACGACATCCCCACCCGGCAGGCAAGGCTGACCGAACAGGCACGCGCCGCAGGGCTTGCGCCCGCCGAGGCGGCAGAGTTGGCCGAGGTTGCGGGCTGGTTCTGGGCAACCCGCCCGACACGGCGCACCGGCCCCCTGGCCGAGACAGAGCTGCGCGGGCTGTTCGAGGCCGCAGGGCTGACGGTCGAGCGCGTGGATTATACCGCCAAGGCGACAGCCGCGCGCACCGGAACCGGGACCGTGCGCCGCCGCCGGGCCGAGATCGTCGCGCGCAAGCCCGCCTGAGCCGGGCGGCGATGCAACAGCGCGGGGCCATTTCTGCGCGCGTCTTGTTCGGGCTCGCCCCTCACTCTACATGCGAGTCCATGAAACGCTGGCTTCCATTCGTCAAATCCGACCCGCTGGTGGCGGTGATCCGTCTGTCAGGGCCGATTGCGGCGGGCGGCCGGGGCGGGGCCAGCCTGTCGGATGCGGGGCTTGCCCCCGTGATCGAACGCGCCTTTCGCAAGGGCCGGCCGGCCGCGGTGGCGCTGGCGCTGAACTCTCCGGGCGGATCGCCCGCGCAAAGCGCGCTGATCGGCGCGCGGATCCGGCGGCTGTCCGAGGAATGCGAGGTGCCGGTCTATGCCTTTGTCGAGGATGTGGCCGCCTCGGGCGGGTACTGGCTGGCCTGTGCGGCGGATCAGATCTGGATCGACCGCAGTTCGATCATCGGCTCGATCGGGGTGATCTATGCGGGCTTCGGCTTTCCCGAGTTCCTGTCCCGCTACGGCGTGGAACGCCGTGTCCATACCGCGGGCGAAAGCAAGAGCTTCCTCGACCCGTTCCAGCCCGAAAAGCCCGAGGATGTGGCGCGGCTGATGCTGTTGCAGACGCCGATCCATGACGCGTTCAAGGACCATGTCCGCGCGCGTCGCGGCAAAAGGCTGAAAGAGGATCGCGACCTCTTTACCGGCGATGTCTGGGTCGGCGAACAGGCGGTCGAGCTGGGGCTGGCGGATGGCATCGGACATATGGTGCCGGTGATGAAGGAACGCTTCGGCGAGAAGGTGAAATTCGCGCTGCACAGCCCGCGCAGAGGGCTTTGGTCGCGGCTCGGCGCGCCCGCGGTGGCGGGCGTCATGGACGAGATCGAGGCGCGCGCGCTGTGGGCCCGTTATGGATTGTAGGTCATGCTCCTCAAGATCGTTACCCTGTTCCTGATCGCCATGGCGGTGCTTGCCATGCTCGGACGGCTGCGCCTGCCCGGAACGGGGGGCGGCCGGTTTTCCCTTGGCCGCGCGAAGACCGGCAAATGCCCCGCCTGCGGGCGGCACCGGATCGGCAGCGGACCCTGCCCTTGCGGAAAGGGGTAGGGTCATGGCACTCCAGTTGCTTTATGCCGCTCTCGGGCTGGCACTTCTGGTTCTGGCCGGGGACAGCTTGGTAAAGGGCGCGGTGAACCTGTCGCTTCGGCTGGGCGTGCCTACGCTGATCGTGGGTCTCACAATCGTCGCCTTCGGCACGTCTGCGCCCGAACTTCTGGTCTCGATCCAGGCGGTGCTGCGCGACTCGCCGGGCATTGCGCTGGGCAATGTCGTCGGATCGAACATAGCCAACGTGCTTATGGTGTTGGGCCTGCCGGCACTGATCGTGGCGATCCGGACTGACGAATGCGACACGCGGCGCACCTATGGGCTGATGCTGGGTGCCACGGTCTTCTTCCTGGCGATCTCGCTGACTGGAACGATCACATGGGTTCACGGCTTCGGCCTTTTGCTGGTGCTGGGTTTCGTTCTGGCCGATGCCTTCCTGACCGCCCGAAACCATAGGCGTGAGAATGGCGTGCGCGTGGCAGCAGGTGACGCTCCAGAGGAGGTCGAGGGTGCCGATCCCGGCCTTGGTTGGCCAAAAATCCTGGTCTTCCTGGTACTGGGCCTCATCGGTCTGCCATTGGGCGCGGACCTTCTGGTTGACAGTTCGATCGAGATTGCTCGGGCGCTGAACGTGTCGGACACGGTGATCGGCCTCACGCTGGTGGCCATCGGAACATCGCTTCCCGAGCTTGCCACCACGGTCATGGCCGCGCTGCGCCGACAGGCGGATGTCGCCTTGGGCAACGTGATCGGGTCGAACATGTTCAATCTGCTTGCCATCGTCGGCATTGCCAGCTTCTTCGGCAATATCCCGATCCCGCCCGAGATGCTGCGCTTCGATTTCTGGGTGATGCTGGGGACCACGCTCCTTCTGGTGCCCTTCGTGTTCCGGGGCTGGCCGTTGACCCGGGTCTGGGGTGCGATCTTCACGGCCCTCTTCGTGCTCTACATCGCGCTGGTGGTGATGACATGACGGATCGTGCGCTGGTGACAGGCGGCGCGCGGCGGTTGGGCCGGGCGATGGCGCTGCACCTTGCGGCGCGCGGCTTCGACGTGGCGATCCATTATGCCGCCAGCGCCGATGCAGCCGAGGCGGTGGCAGGCGAGATCCGCGCCCGGGGCCAGCATGCGGCGGCGCTGCAGGCCGATCTGCTGGACGAGGATGCCGCCGCCGCGCTGGTCGGGCGGGCGGCCGGGGCGCTGGGCGGGCCGCTGACGGTGCTGGTCAACAACGCCTCGATCTTCGAATACGACAACATCCACAGCGCCACCCGCGAAAGCTGGGACCGGCATATCGGTTCGAACCTGCGCGCGCCCTTCCTGCTGACGCAGGCCTTTGCCCATCAGGCGCCCGATCAGGCTCTTTGCGAGGGTGGCGAGCCCTTGGCCTCGGGGCTGGTGATCAACATGATCGACCAACGTGTGCTCAAGCCGACGCCCGAATTCATGACCTATACCATCGCCAAGATGGGGCTCTGGGCCTTTACCCGCACCGCGGCGCAGGCGCTGGCCCCGGCGATCCGCGTGAACGCGATCGGGCCGGGGCCGACGCTGCGCGGCGGTCGGCAGTCCGAGGATCATTTCGCCCGCCAGCGCGCCGCAACGATCCTGCGCCGTGGTGCCGATCCCGACGAGATCTGCGCCGCGCTCGACTATTTCCTCGATGCGCGCTCGGTCACGGGACAGCTTCTGTGCGTCGATGGCGGCCAGCACCTGTCCTGGCAGACACCCGATGTTCTGGGGGTGGAGTGACGGTCTCGGGAAGAGTGGCGCGTTAACTTTTCCACCTCTGCCGGAGCCGGTCATAATTTCTTCACCATTTCTTCAGGAAATTCAACAATTTGCAACATTGTGAATTTTGTGATGAATTATCAAGCACTTGAAGAGCCGCACAAAAAATGAGCAAACCGTTGAACGGGTCGGAATCCAATGGAAAATCCCACGCGCCCCAAGCTTATACGCAGACTTGTCCACAGAAGTCGTGGACATGTTTGGACTTGATGGCCGACCGGGTATCGTTGCAGCGATGGCGGGGAATCACGATCTCGACGACATGACCATGAACCCGACCGAAGCTGAAGCCGCCCGCCGCCCGCAGAGCCATGCCTGTATCCAGTCCTACCTTGCGACGCTGGACAACTCGCCCGGTGTCTACCGCATGCTCGATGCGCAGGCCCGCGTTCTGTATGTCGGCAAGGCGAAAAGCCTGAAGAAACGGGTCGCGAATTACGCCAAGCCGTCCGGCCACAGCCCCCGGATCGCGCGGATGATCTCGGAAACCGCGTCGATGATGTTCCTGACCACGCGGACCGAGACCGAGGCGCTGCTGCTTGAGCAGAACCTCATCAAGCAGCTCAAGCCGCGCTACAACGTGCTGCTGCGCGACGACAAGAGCTTTCCCAACATCCTGATCACCACCGGCCACCCGTTCCCGCAGATCACCAAGCATCGCGGGGCCAAGGCCGAAAAGGGGGCCTATTTCGGCCCCTTCGCGTCTGCGGGCGCGGTGAACCGGACGCTGAACCAGTTGCAGAAGGTGTTCCTGCTGAGGAACTGTTCGGACTCGGTGTTCGACAGCCGCACGCGGCCCTGCCTTCTGTTCCAGATCAAGCGGTGCAGCGCGCCCTGCGTCGGCCGGATCAGTGCGGCCGAGTATGCCCGGGCGGTGCGCGATGCCGAACGCTTTCTTCAGGGCCGCACGACCGGCGTGCAGGAGGCGCTTGCGGCCGAGATGGCGGCGGCGTCGGATGCGATGGAGTTCGAGCGCGCGGCGGCGCTGCGCGACCGGATCCGGGCGCTGACCCAGGTGCAGTCGGTGCAGGGCATCAACCCCCGCGGCGTGGCCGAGGCGGATGTGATCGCGCTGCACATGGAGGGCGGCCAGGCCTGCGTGCAGGTCTTCTTCATCCGGGCGAACCAGAACTGGGGCAACCGCGACTATTATCCCAGGACCGGATCCGGCGCCGAACCGGCCGAGGTGCTGCGCGGCTTCCTCGGGCAGTTCTACGAGAACAAGGATCCGCCCCGGCTGATCCTGCTGTCCGACGATATCGAGGATCGCGACCTGATGGCCGAGGCGCTGTCCGAACGCGCGGGCCGCAAGGTCGAGATCGCGGTGCCCCAGCGCGGCGAAAAGGCGGATCTGGTGGCCGGGGCCGCCCGCAATGCCCGTGAAAGCCTTGCCCGGCGACTGTCGGAAAGCGTGGCGCAGGGCAAGCTGCTGGCCGGGCTGGCCGAGGCGTTCGGGCTGGAAGCCCCGCCCGCGCGGATCGAGATCTACGACAACAGCCATATCCAGGGCACGAACGCGGTCGGTGCGATGGTGGTGGCCGGACCCGAGGGTTTCGCCAAGAGCCAGTATCGCAAGTTCAACATCCGCGGTACCGACCTGACGCCGGGCGACGATTTCGGCATGATGCGCGAGGTTATGACCCGTCGCTTCCAGCGCCTGCTCAAGGAAGACCCGGATCGCGAGGGCGAGACATGGCCCGACCTTTTGCTGATCGACGGCGGCGCTGGGCAGGTGGGGGCGGTCGCGCAGATCATGGCCGATCTGGGCGTCGAGGACATTCCCGTTCTGGGCGTGGCCAAGGGCATCGACCGCGATGCCGGGAAAGAGGAATTCCACCGCCCCGGCCAGCGCCCCTTTGCGCTGAAGCACAATGACCCGGTGCTTTACTTCGTGCAGCGCCTGCGCGACGAGGCGCACCGTTTCGCCATAGGCGCGCATCGGCAGAAGCGCGCCAAGGCCGTGGGCGCCACCCCGCTGGACGAGATCCCCGGCGTCGGCGCCACGCGCAAGCGCGCGCTGCTGGCGCATTTCGGCAGCGCCAAGGCCGTGGCCCGCGCGGGGCTGGCCGATCTGAAGGCGGTCGAGGGTATTTCGGACGCGCTGGCCGAAACCATTTACGGCTTCTTCCACGAGCGCGGCTGATCCCCGGCCGGTCGGCCCGGCCGGGGATGTCGGATTGTCAGATCACGCCCATCGCGCGCATCGCCTCGGCCACCCGGACGAAACCCGCGATATTTGCGCCCAGAACATAGTCGTTCGGCGCGCCGTATTCCTCGGCCGTGTGGGCGCAGCGGTCATGGATGCGCTCCATGATCCCGGCCAGACGGGCCTCGGTCTGCTCGAAGGTCCAGCTGTCGCGGCTGGCGTTCTGCTGCATCTCCAGCGCCGAGGTGGCCACGCCACCGGCATTCGCCGCCTTGCCGGGCGCGAACAGCACGCCCGCCTTCTGGAAGGCGCGCACCGCGTCCGGGGTCGAGGGCATGTTCGCCCCCTCGCCCACGGCGATCACGCCATTGCCGATCAGCGTCGCGGCGTCCTTGCCGGTCAGCTCGTTCTGCGTGGCGCAGGGCAGGGCGACCTCGCAGGGCACATCCCAGATCGAGCCCTTCTCGATGTAATGTGTGCCGGCGCCCTTGATCCGGGCGTATTCGGAAATGCGCTGGCGGCGGACCTCCTTGATCTCCTTGACCAGGTCAAGGTCGATGCCGTTTTCGTCCACCACATGGCCCGAACTGTCCGAGCAGGCGACGACCTTTGCCCCGAAGGACAGCGCCTTTTCCATCGCATAGATCGCCACGTTGCCCGAACCCGACACCGTGACCCGCTTGCCCTCGAAGCTCTGGCTGCGGGTTTCCAGCATCCGCTGGACGAAAAAGACCGTGCCGAAGCCCGTGGCCTCGGTCCGCGCGCGCGAGCCGCCATAGACCAGACCCTTGCCGGTCAGAACGCCCGCCTCGTAGCGGTTGGTCAGCCGCTTGTACTGGCCGAACATGTAGCCGATCTCGCGCCCGCCCACGCCGATATCGCCCGCGGGCACGTCGGTATATTCGCCCAGATGGCGGTAAAGCTCGGTCATGAAGGACTGGCAGAAGCGCATGATCTCGCCATCCGAGCGGCCCTTGGGATCGAAATCCGACCCGCCCTTGCCGCCGCCGATCGGCATGCCGGTCAGCGCGTTCTTGAAGATCTGCTCGAAGCCCAGGAACTTGATGATTCCGACATTCACCGAGGGGTGGAACCGGATGCCGCCCTTGTAGGGGCCCAGCGCCGAGTTGAACTGCACGCGGAAGCCGCGGTTGATCTGGACCTGGCCCTTGTCGTCCACCCAGGGCACGCGAAAGATGATCTGCCGCTCGGGTTCGCAGATCCGCTCGATCAGGGCGTCATTGGCATAGTCGGGATGCTTGGCGATCACCCGGCCAAGGCTTTCCAGCACCTCATGCACGGCCTGGTGGAACTCCGTCTCGCCGGCATTGCGGCGCAGGACGGATTCCAGAACGGGTTGCAGCTTCTCGTCGATCATATCCACGGGGAACCTCTTGTTGTCATTCTGCGCAGCCTATTGGCGGAAATTTAGGCGAAGTGCCACATCATTAATCGCCACGCGAAAAATGCCGCGGATCTTGCGCGGCCTGGCTGCCCGCCTTCGGGTCGCCGATCTGCCGCGCCCCCCTTTCCCTCGGCCGCAGCGCCCGCTAGGGTCGCGCCATGAGGTGGACGTTGCCCAACATCCTGTCCGTGCTGCGCCTTTGCGCGGCGCCGCTTTTCCCGGCGGTCTATTTCCTGTGGGACAGTCCGCTGGCCGACTGGATCGCGCTTGTTCTTTTCGTCGGGGCCGCTGCGACCGACTGGGTCGATGGCTATCTGGCCCGGAAATGGAACGTCGTCAGCCGCTTTGGCGCGATGGTCGACCCGATCGCCGACAAGGCGATGGTGCTGATCGCGCTGATGGTGGTGGTGGCGCAGGCCGGTATGCCGGTCGTGATGACGCTGGCCGCGGGCGTGATCGTCTTCCGCGAGGTGTTTGTCTCGGGCCTGCGCGAGTTTCTGGGCGCCCGCGCCGGGCAGCTCAGGGTGACGCAGCTTGCCAAGTGGAAGACCACGGTCCAGATGGTGGCAATCTCGGTGCTGATCGGCCATGGAATCGTGGCCCTGCCCGCGGTCGAATTCCTGGGAACCGCGCTGCTTGTTGTGGCGGCGGGGCTGACGCTGATCACCGGGGCGGATTATTTCGCCAAGGCTTGGCCCTATCTCGCCGAGGAGGAGCGGCCATGATCGATGTGCTCTACTTCGCTTGGGTGCGCGAACGGATCGGGTTGTCGAAGGAGCAGGTGGAATCCTCGGCGGCAACCGTGGCAGATCTGGTCGAGGAACTGAAGGCGCGCGAGGAACGCTATGCCGCTGCCTTTGCCGATCTTGCGGCGGTGCGGGTGGCGCTGGACCAGGAGCTTGCCGAGTTCGACGCCCCGCTGGCAGGCGTGCGCGAGGTCGCCTTTTTCCCGCCGATGACCGGGGGCTGAGGATGCGGGTTCGCGTTCAGGCCGAGCCCTTCGATTTCGGTGCGGAATGCGGTGCCTTCGCCTCCGGGCGGGCCGATGCGGGCGCGGTTGTGAGTTTTGCCGGGATCGTACGCGACGATGGCGGGCTCGCGCGGATGGAACTGGAGCATTACCCCGGCATGACCGAAAGGGCGCTGCAGCGGATCGCGTCCGAAGCCACGCGGCGCTGGCCGCTGAGGGATTGCCTCGTTATCCACCGCTTCGGGACGATGCTGCCCGGCGAGACGATCATGATGGTCGCGACCGCCGCCCCCCACCGCGCCGATGCCTTTGCCGCGGCGGAATTCCTGATGGACTACCTGAAATCCCGCGCGCCTTTCTGGAAGAAGGAGTTCGGCGCAGATGGCGCGGCCTGGGTCGCGGCGAAGGACGCCGACGAAAAGGCGCTCGGCCGCTGGTCCGAAGACTGAGCTTTCCGCCTCTTCCTGACCCGAATACCCGTTCGGACGCTCAGTCCGGGCGCATCCGGTCGATCTGGGCGCGCAGCTCTCCCGCCTCGGCCCGCGCATCGCGCAGCCCGTCCATCGTCGCGCGCAATTCGGCCTCGGTCTGGCTGAGACGGTTGGTCAGCTCCGCCTCGCGCTGGTGCAGATAAGCGATCGCCTGGTCGCGCTGTTCCTCGGCCTCGTGCAGCGCCTGGGCCATGTGATCCAGATCGTCCATGTTCTCGTGTGTGACCTGCGCCACCCGATGCACCAGCAACGAGGCGAACCAGCCCAAAAGGAAGGTCGCGAACAGAACCAGTGTCGTCACGATGATGAATTCAGTCCTGTCCATCGGTTTCTTCTTCTGCTTCTTCGTTCTCGACGTCTTCGGGCTCCGCCGCCACCAACTGGAACTCGATCCGCCGGTTCGCCTCGCGTCCCTCTTCAGTGCCGTTGTCCGCGATCGGCTGGCTGGCGCCATAGCCGCGCGCGGTCAGGTTCGAGGTCAGCACCCGCCGCGCCATCAGCGCGGTCAACACCGCCTCGGCCCGCTCGCGGCTGAGCCTTTCGTTGAGCGCCGCCCGGCCTTGGCTGTCGGTATGGCCGCCGATTTCAATCCGGGCATCGGGACAGCTGCGCAGCACTTCTGCGATCTGGTCGACCACCCGGACTGCGGCCCCCTCGATCCGGATCGAGCCGGGCGAGAAAGTGATCTTTTCCTCGGCAATAATCTCGCCGATCCGGGCGACGCAGGCCTCCGGTGTCGGCCGCCCGTCCGGGGTTTCCTCCGGTTCGACATAGGTGATGTCGATTTCGAATGACTGTCCCTCGCCCAGCCTATCCGACAACAGACGCGCCACCCTTGCCTGAGCGGTATCGTCCATCGTGACGCCAGAGATACGAACCAGATCGGCACGCACGATTACGGTGCCGTTGCGCAGCTGTGACAGCGCCTCCAGCCCGGCGAGAACCCGGATCGGCCAGCCTTCGGGCAAGCCGGGATCGAGACGGGTTGCAGAGCGCACGTTCCGCAGACCGAACCGCGCTCGCGCATAGCTTTCGGCCGCGGATTGCACCAGCGCGTCGGACACCCGGCCGCGCAACTGCACCTTGCCCTTGGGGCTCAGCGTGGCAACGAATTCCCGCGGACCTTCTGCCGTGTCGGGGCCATCCGCCCCAGCCGGATCGGGCAGTGTGGCGGTCAGTTCGAAGGGGGCGGTCAGCGCGGTTCGAAGCGCCGCGACGGCCCGGTCGAAGCGTGCACGCTCGGTGCCGGGTACTGCGACCAGCGTCACATTGGCATCGGAAAAGGCCAGCGTGCCGCCGCCGATCTCGGCCAGGGCGTCAATCCCATGGGCTGCGGCCTTGCCCCAGCCGGGCGCTGGTACGCCCAGCCCGAGCGGGCAATCCAGTGCGCCTGTCAGTCCCGCACGGCGCGCCGCCTCGGCGATCAGGGTGGCGGCCTCGGGGGTGTCTGCGGCGCAGGCGTCGAACCGTGCAGTGCCGCCTTCGAGGACGAAGCGCAGGGTAAAGGGGGCGATCATCGGGCGCGGCGCCGAGATCTCCAGAACCGGAGTCAGCCCCGTCGGGGCAGCGGCGCGCAGTTCGCGTGCGATCCGGTTGCGTTCGCGTGGGTTTGGCGCGATGGCGCTGACACTGACCTCTCCGGGTATGATCGAGACCTTGGCGCTTTCGAACCGGCCCAGTGCATTTATGCCGAAGGCAAGTGCCGCCTCCCAGCCTTCGGGCACCGGGGCAGTGGCGCTTTCAAGCATGTCGGTCACGGACAGGTCGCGCGCAAGCCGACCCAGATCGCGTCCAAGCCTGCCCCGATCGGTCGTCGACGGCACCAGCCCGATCACCGAGATTCCCGAGGCGTTGCGCAACAACTCGACAGAAAACTGGGGCGCGGCCAGTGGGTTCGCGGCCTCGACCGTGATCTCGTCCAGCACATGCGACGCGTCAATCACCTCGCCTGCGGCCGAGAGCGCGCGGAACCGCGCCGCCTCGTCCGGGGCTGTACCAGACAGCCGCATCAGCATCCCGTCGGGCGTGGCCTCTGTCCAGGCGATTCCCTTGTCTGACAGCGCAGCGCGCACCGCCTTTGCCGTGCGCGATTCGATCTGTCCGACCGCCAGAAAGGCGGCAAGCAGGCAGAGCACGCCCGCCAGTGCGATCACAGCGGTCGTGATCAGTCTTGGACTCAGGCGGGTCATTGGGGTCGTCCCGCGGTAAGGATCATGGATCGTCCCCCTCCAGAGGCCGCGCGCCTACGCCAGGATTGCAAGCCCGAAGAACAGCACCGGGATCAGCCCGGCATCGCGGTTCGCCCGGAACAGTCGCAGGCAGGCATCGGCATCGTCCGCGTCGAGATTACGCAACTGCCAGTAAAGATGCGCGCCGAAGCCTGCGACCCCCATCAATCCAACGATCACGGCTGTCTGTCCAGCGCTATGGGTCAGCGCGACCAGAACCGCCAGCGCCATCAACCCGACGCTTGCGATTCCGAACTGCTGAAGCCGCAGCGCCGTCTGGTCTCCGAACAGCAACGCGGTGGACTTCACCCCGATCAGCGCGTCGTCCTCCTTGTCCTGATGGGCATAGATCGTGTCGTAGAAGATCGTCCAGGCAATCCCCGACAGGTAAAGGAACAGCGCAGGCCAGCCCAGACTGCCGGTATGCGCGGTCCAGGCCAGCAGCGCGCCCCAGTTGAAGGCAAGCCCCAGGAACATCTGCGGCCAGTAGGTAAAGCGCTTGGCAAAGGGATAGACCGCCACCAGCACCAGCGAGGCGATGCCCAGCGCGATTGCCGCAGTGTTGAAGGTGATCAGGATCAGGAAGGCCGTCAGCGCCTGAAGCACCATCCAGACCACCGCGTTCTGCACCGTCACCTGCCCGGAGGGGATCGGGCGCGAGCGGGTGCGCGCAACGCCCGCGTCGATCTCGCGGTCGGTGATGTCGTTCCATGTGCAGCCCGCACCGCGCATCAGCCACGCCCCGATGGCGCAGCCCAGCACGATCCAGAGGTCGATCCACAGAAACCCGGTCGAGGCCGCGGCCAGCGTCACCGCCCACCAGCAGGGAATCAGCAACAGCCATGTCCCCACCGGCCGGTCGGCGCGCGACAGCCGCAGATAGGGGCGCGTCCAGGGCGGCGCCTGGGTGTCGACACGGTTGCCCCGGACCGCATCTGCGACCCGGCCTTCGGCCTCTGGCGTTTCGCCGGTCTGGGACGTATCACTGGTGGCCATGAGCGAACCCCGGTCTGCGAAAATCCGGCTCTATGTAGAGCACCCGTTGGGGGAAGGGCAAACCGTTCCTCTGGCGGCGGAGCAGGCGCATTATCTCTTTTCCGTGATGCGGCTTGGGGTTGGCGATGCGGTTCTGGTGTTTGGCGGGCGCGCGGGTGAATGGCTGGCTCGGGTGTCCACGGCGGGCAAGCGCGGCGGCGCGCTGCTGTGCGAGCGGCAGACGCGGCCGCTTCGGCTGCCACCCGATCTGTGGCTGTTGTTCGCGCCGATCAAGAAGGCGCGCACCGATTTCATCGTCGAGAAGGCGGCCGAGATGGGCGCCGCGCGCATTTGTCCGGTTCAGACCGATTTCACCAATGCCGAGCGGATCCGCCAGGATCGGCTGCAGGCCCATGCCATCGAGGCGGCCGAGCAATGCGGCGGCACCTATGTCCCCGAAGTCTGCAACCTGCGGCGCTTGTCCGACATTCTGGCCGACTGGCCAGAGGGGCGGCGGCTGATGTTCTGCGACGAGGCGCTGGTGGGCGCGGGGGCGGCGCTGGGCGATGCGCCGCGCGGGCCCTGGGCCATCCTGATCGGCCCCGAGGGCGGCTTTTCGGATGCCGAGCGCACCCGCCTGCGCGGCCTGCCCTTTGCCCATCCGGTCAGCCTGGGCCCCCGGGTGCTGCGCGCGGACACGGCGGCGGTGGCCGCCATGACGCTGTGGCAGCAGGCGCTGGGGGATTGGGGGTGAGCTTCCTGCGCCCCGAGATTCGCGCGCTGCTCGATCGCTCGCGCGAGATGCTGGCCGCGGGCGGGATGGCGCTGGCGGGGGGCTGGGTCTTCACCTTCGGTGGCTGGTTCTTCCAGGGGCTCGGGCTGGCGCTGATGCTTTTGTCGCTGGCGCTGGGCTATGTCGCGATCCGGCGGCTGCGCTTTGTCCCGGGCGGGGGCGCGCCGGGGATCGTGCAGGTGGACGAGGGGCAGATCACCTATCTGGCACCCGGCAATGGCGGCTTCGTGGCGCTGAGCGAACTGACCGAACTGGAACTGGTCTTCGACGCCGATGGCGCCCGGCTCTGGCGGCTTGCGCAATCCGGCTTTCCCACCGTGACGATCCCCGCCGCGGCGCAGGGGGGCGATGCGCTGTTCGATGCTTTCGTATCATTGCCGGGCGCCCGCCCCGGCCATATTGTCGCGGCACTCGACCGGACCCCGGACCAGGGGCCGGTCATGGTCTGGCGGCGCGAGCGTCACCCGGCCTTGACTTGACCCGCCCCCCGTCGCAGGTGACAGGCCGAACGACGCGAACGAACCCGGAGGCCAGCGCCCATGTCCATCCCACAAACCGGCGGCGGCCCGATCGAGTCCGTGGCGCAACTGGCCGAGTATCTCGAAGCCGGCTGCAAGCCCCAGGATGCCTGGCGCATCGGCACCGAGCACGAGAAATTCGGCTATGACAAGGCGACGCTGAAGCCCATTCCCTATACCGGCGAGCGGTCGGTGCTGGCCGTGCTTCAGGGCTTGCGCCAGCGCTATGGCTGGGCGCCGATCTTCGAGGGCGAGCATATCATCGGGCTGGAAAAGGACGGCGCCAATGTCAGCCTGGAGCCGGGCGGGCAACTGGAACTTTCCGGCGCGCCGCTCGAAACCATCCACCAGACCTGCGACGAGGTGAACGAGCACCTGCGCGAGGTCCGCTCGGTCGCCGACGAGATCGGCGTGGGCTTCATCGGGCTGGGCGCCGCGCCGGTCTGGGCGCATGACGACATGCCGGTTATGCCCAAGGGCCGCTACCGGCTGATGACCGACTACATGGACCGGGTCGGGACAATGGGAAAGACGATGATGTACCGCACCTGCACGGTGCAGGTGAATCTCGATTTCTCGTCCGAGGCCGACATGGTGCGGAAACTGCGCGTGGCGCTGGCCCTGCAACCCGTCGCGACCGCGCTTTTCGCCAATTCGCCCTTCCTCGACGGCAAACCCAACGGCCACAAGTCGTGGCGGGCGCGCGTCTGGCGCGATCTGGATCCGGCGCGCACGGGGATGCTGCCCTTCGTGTTCGAGGACGGCTTCGGCTTCGAGCGCTGGGTGGATTACGCGCTCGATGTGCCGATGTATTTCGTCTATCGCGACGGCAGATATATCAACGCGCTGGGCCAGTCCTTCCGCGATTTCCTTGCCGGTCGCCTGCCCGCGCTGCCCGGAGAGGTGCCGACCCTGTCGGACTGGGCCGATCACCTGACCACCATCTTCCCCGAGGCCCGAGTCAAGAAATTCATCGAGATGCGCGGCGCCGATGGGGGGCCGTGGCGGCGGCTCTGTGCGCTGCCCGCGCTGTGGGTCGGGCTGACCTATGACCAGTCGGCGCTGGATGCGGCCTGGGATCTGGTCAAGGACTGGGATGCCGAAACGCGCGACGCCTGGCGGGTCGCGGCCTCGGTCCACGGGCTTCAGGCCGAGGTGGGCGGACGCAAGATGCAGGCGCTTGCCGGCGAGGTCGTCGCGATCGCGCGCTCGGGCCTCAAGGCCCGCGCCCGGCCGGGGCTGGGCGGCATGGTGCAGGACGAACGCCATTTCCTGCACGCGCTCGAAGACAGCGTCGAGACCGGCAAGGCCCCGGCCGACGAGCTGCTGGAGCATTACCATGGCGACTGGAACGGGGATCTCTCCCGCATCTACGCCGAATACAGTTACTGAGCCCGGCCTTCAGGCGCCCCTGTCGCCGCCGTGCATGACAAGCACGGCGGCAAGCGCCAGCCCGATGCCCAGCGCATCGCGCCACGAGGCGGCCTCCTTGAAGACCACGATACCCAGCAGCGCCAGAAGAACCAGTGTCGCCGTGGAATAGAGCACGCCGATCATCGCCAGCGAGTGCTGTTGCATCAGGAAGAACCACGCCAGCGCCGGAAGGCCGTAGCAGACCGCCCCGACAAGGAACATCGTCGAGGTCATCCCGTCCTCGTGGTCCGATGCCAGCTTGATGAAATAGTCGCCCGTGACCGTCATGGCCGTGGCCAGTATCAGCCAGAAAAAAGTGTCCATGATCCGACCTCCCGCGAAGGACCGGGACGAGCTTCACCCGAGCGGTGCCGCCTGCCAAAAATGTCGAGTTTGTGTGGATTTACAATAGGTCCAGCCTGGCTGCAGGCAAAGCGAAAATGCCGCAGGGTAAGGGAAACCCGACCCTCGCCGCTCAGCCCTTCCTGCCGATCTTCGGCTCGGTCCCCGCGATCAGGCGGCGGATATTGGCCGCGTGGCGGATCAGGATCAGCGCGGCCAGCAGGGCGGCCAACACCGCCATTTCGCCATGTCCCAGAACGATTGCCCAGACCGGCGACAGCACCGCCGCGACCAGCGCCGAGAGCGAGGAATAACGCAGCGCCGCCGCGACCGCGAGCCAGGTGCCGCAGGCCGCCAGCCCCACCGGCCAGGCCAGCGCCAGCAAGGTGCCCAGGAAGGTGGCGACCCCCTTGCCGCCCCTGAATCCCAGATAGACCGGGAACAGATGGCCGAGGAAGGCCGCGAAGCCTGCCAGTTGCGCCGCATCCTCGCCCACGGCGGCGCGTGCGATCAGCACCGCGATGCCGCCCTTGGCCGCGTCCAGCACCAGTGTCAGGAAGGCGGCAGGCTTGTTGCCGGTGCGCAGCACGTTGGTTGCGCCGATATTGCCCGATCCGATCTTGCGCAGATCGCCAAGCCCGAAGAGCCGCGCCATGACGATGCCGAAGGGCACCGCCCCCAGCAGATAGGCCAGAAGCGCCACGAGGCCGAGGGTCAGGGGCGCGGTTTCGATCACGGGCATGGGGGGTCAGCCTTTTCCAAAGACGCGCGCGCCCGCGACCCAGGTGCCCAGCACCCGGCCCTGCATCCGCGCCCCGTCGAAGGGGGTGTTCTTCGATTTCGAGCGCAGCGCGAAGCGGTCCAGCACGAAGGGCGCATCCGCGTCGAACCAGACCAGATCGGCCGGTGCGCCCGGGGCCAGACGCCCGGTGGCAAGCCCCAGCCGTCGCGACGGGTTCAGCGACAGCGCCCGCCAGAGCCGCGGCAGGTCGATCGCGCCCGCATGGTACAGCCGCAGTGCTGCGGGCAGGAGCGTTTCCAGCCCGACCGCGCCGCTTGCTGCCGCCTCATAGGGCAGGCGCTTGGATTCCTCGTCCTGTGGCGTGTGCATCGAGGAAATCACGTCGATCAGGCCCGAGGCCACCGCCTCGACCAGCGCCACGCGGTCAGTCTCGGTCCGGAGCGGGGGCTTGACCTTGAAGAATGTGCGGTAGTCGCCGACATCCAGTTCGTTCAGCGTCAGGTGGTGGATCGACACGCCCGCGGTCACGTCGCGGCCGTTCTGCTTGGCGCGGTCCAGCGCGGGCAGGGCGCGGGCGGTGGTGATCTGGTCGGCGTGGTATTTCACGCCCGTCATCTCGACCAGCGCAAGGTCCCGGTCCAGCGCCATGCGTTCCGCCATGGGCGAGACGGCCGGCAGACCGCGCAGCGAGGCGAACTTGCCCGAGGTCCCGCAGGCCCCGTCGGACAGGCCCGGATCCTGCGGGTGGGCGATCACCAGCGCGCCCAGGGAGCGCGCATAGGTCATCGCGCGGGACAGGACCTTGGTGTTCTCGACCACCCGGTCGCCATCGGTAAAGGCAACCGCGCCCGCATCCAGCAGGAACCCGATCTCGACCATCTCGCGCCCCTCGCGCCCCTTGGTCAGCGCGGCCATGGGCTTGATCCGCACGGGCGAGGCGTCGCGGGCGCGGCGGGTGACGAATTCCAGCACCTCGGGCGTGTCGATGGCGGGGGTCGTGTCGGGACGGGTGACGATGGTGGTCACGCCCCCCGCGGCCGCAGCCGCCCCGGCCGAGCCAAAACTTTCCTTGTGCCGCTCGCCCGGCTCGCAGACCTTGACGCCGATATCGACGATCCCGGGGGCAAGGCAGTTCCCGTCGCAGTCGATCACGGTGTCGGCTGGCGGCGCCTCGCCCGTTCCGGTGGCCGCGATCCGCTCGCCCTCGACCAGCAGCCAGCCGGGCGCGTCTGTCCCGGCCTCGGGGTCGATCAGGCGGGCGTTGGTGAAAAGCGTTCTCATCGCCGCGCGCCCTTTGCTGTCAGTATCCGCGCCACGACCGCATCCGGTTCGGCCAGGAACTTGATCAGGTGCTTGTCGCCCGAGCGGGTGATGATCTGCACCGCGGCGCCCAGCTTGCGGGCCTTGTCGATGTTTTCGAACAGGACCCGCCGTCCGCCCGGTCCCATCAGCGCGCGGTCGGTCAGCGTCCAGGTGGCCCTGAGTTCCTCGCCCATCAGATAGGCCCCGCGCACCCCGATCCCCAGAAGCGCGGCCACGATCCCGACCCAGGGATAAGGGTTGCCCAGCAGCACCAGCACCAGGCTCGCCCCCACACCGGCGATCACCGCGAGCAACACATGCGCCTTGATATAGGTGCCCCGGTCGGCGCGGAACTGCGCCTGCACGGTTTCGCCGTCCTCCAGATCGGCCGACAGGGTGGGATCAAACATGGATACCCCCACCCGCCCGTTCCGCCCGCAGGTTGCGCGCCAGAAGGTCCATCGCCGCCATGCGCACCGCCACGCCCATCTCGACCTGTTCCTGGATGACGCTACGGTTGATGTCGTCGGCCAGCGTGCCGTCGATCTCGACCCCGCGGTTCATCGGCCCCGGATGCATCACGATGGCGTCCTCCTTGGCATGCGCAAGCTTCTCGGCGTCCAGCCCGAAACGGTGGTAGTATTCGCGCTCGCTGGGGATGAATCCGCCATCCATCCGTTCCTTCTGAAGCCGCAGCATCATCACCACATCGGCGCCGGCCAGCCCTTCGCGCATGTCCTCGTAGACCTCGACGCCGAATTCGGCCGCCTTGGCCGGGATCAGCGTGGCGGGGCCGATCAGCCGCACCCGGTTTTCCATCCGCCCCAGAAGCAGGATGTTCGAGCGCGCCACGCGGGAATGCGCGATGTCGCCGCAGATCGCCACCGTCAGCCGGTGCAGCCGCCCCTTGGCGCGGCGGATCGTCAGCGCGTCCAGCAGCGCCTGGGTCGGGTGTTCGTGCCGCCCGTCGCCCGCGTTCAGCACCGCGCAATTGACCTTCTGCGCCAGCAGATCCACCGCGCCCGATTGCGGATGGCGCACCACCAGCAGGTCGGGATGCATCGCGTTCAGCGTCAGCGCGGTGTCGATCAGCGTCTCGCCCTTCTTCAGGCTGGACGCCTGCATCGACATGTTCATCACATCCGCGCCCAGCCGCTTGCCCGCGATCTCGAAACTGGCCTGGGTCCGGGTCGATGCCTCGAAGAACATGTTGATCTGGGTCAGCCCGGCCAGCACGTCGGAATGTTTCGACGCGCCCCGGCTGAGATCGACATATTGATCGGCAAGATCCAGGATGGTGCGGATATCGTCTGCCTTCAGCGGCTCGATGCCCAGAAGGTGGCGGAAACGGAACGTCATGGGGCCTCCGACCTGATCGCCCCGCTTATAGAAAGCGCGCCTGTCCCCGGCAAGGGACGCGATGGCCATTGCCGCCGCCCCGGCCGCGCCCTAGCCTTGCGCGATGGATTCCGGGATCGACCCCCACACCGCGCTGGCGCTGCTGGAATGGCAGATCGAACTGGGCGCGACCGAGGCGATCGGCGAGACGCCGGTCAACCGCTACGAGGCCGCGCCCGTGGCGCCCTTGGCCGTTGCGCCGCAGCCCTCCAGGCCCGCCATGCCGCTTGCGCCCGCGCCCGAGGCCGATCCGGTCCTTGTTGCCCGCGCGGCGGCCGCCGGTGCCGCGGACCGTGACGGGCTGCGCGCGGCCCTTGCCGCCTATGAGCATTGCGAGTTGAAGAAGGGCGCGAAATCGCTGGTCTTTTCCGACGGCAACCCGGCCGCCCGCGTCATGGTCATCGGCGAGGCGCCGGGCCGGGACGAGGATATCCAGGGCAAGCCCTTTGTCGGCCGGGCCGGGCAGTTGCTGGACCGGATGTTCGCCAGCATCGGCCTTGATCGCGCCGCACCCGACCCCGCCCGCGCGCTTTACATCACCAATGTCCTGCCCTGGCGGCCGCCGCAGAACCGCGACCCCGAGCCGCAGGAGGTGGCGATGATGCTGCCCTTTCTGGAACGCCATGTGGCGCTGATCGACCCGCAGGTGCTGGTGCTGATGGGCAACCATTCCTGCGGCGCGCTGCTGGGCCGCAAGGGCATCACCCGGTTGCGCGGGCATTGGGCGCAGGCGCTTGGCCGGCCGGTGCTGCCGATGTTCCACCCGGCCTTTCTGCTGCGCAATCCGATTGCGAAACGCGAAGCCTGGCACGACCTTCTGATGCTTCAGGCCCGTCTGAGGGAGACCGCATGAAGATACTGGCCTTTTCCGACCTCCATATCTCGCAGGACGCCGCCGATGCGCTGGTCGCCGCCTCGGCCGAGGCCGATCTTGTCATCGGCGCGGGCGATTTCTGCAACCGCCGCGAAGGTCTGGATCAGGCCATGGCAATGATCGAGGGGATCGCCGTGCCCTTTGTCATGGTGCCCGGGAATTGCGAAAGCCTGGACGAACTGCGCGCGGCCGCGCCTGCCGGGGCGCATGTGCTGCATGGCGAGGGGGTCGAAATCGGCGGGCTGAGGCTGTTCGGGCTGGGCTATGGCGTGCCGGTCACGCCCTTCGGCGCCTGGTCCTGCGACCTGACCGAGGAGGCGGCGGCAGACCTGCTGGCGCCCTGCATTGCCGCCGACGTGCTGGTCTTTCACTCGCCGCCCAAGGGGATCGCCGATGTCACGGGGGGATGGTTCTCGGTCGGCTCGACCGCGATCCGCGATGCCATCGCCCGGGTGCAGCCACAGCTTGCGGTCTGCGGGCATATCCACGATTGCTGGGGGCGCGAGGGCATGATCGGCGCGACCCGCGTGGTCAATCTGGGCCCCAGGGTCAACTGGTTCGAGATCGGAGCCCGGCCATGAGCCACGGCACAGAGACCAAGGACTTCATCCCCGTGCGCATTGCCGTGCTGACCGTGTCCGACACCCGCACCCTTGCCGAAGACCGCTCGGGCCAGACGCTGGTCGATCGGATCGAGGCCGCGGGCCATGTCCTTGCCGCCCGCGCGATCCTGCCCGATGAACGCGACCAGATCGCCGCGCAACTGCGCGACTGGTGCGCCGATCCGGGCGTGGACGTCGTGATTTCCACCGGCGGCACCGGGCTGACCGGCCGTGATGTCACGGTCGAGGCGCATCGCGATATCTACGAGAAGGAGATCGAGGCCTTCGCGACCGTCTTTACCATCGTTTCGATGCAGAAGATCGGCACATCGGCGGTTCAAAGCCGCGCGACCGGCGGTGTGGCGAACGGCACCTATCTGTTCGCGCTGCCCGGCAGCCCCGGCGCCTGCAAGGACGCCTGGGACGAGATCCTTGTTCACCAGTTCGATTATCGCCACCGGCCCTGCAATTTCGTCGAGATTTTTCCCCGGCTCGACGAACACCGGCGACGGAAATAGATACATCGCGCGTAACGCATATGTGTTGGGTGCCGGGTCCGGCAGGCGCTATTGCTGTGGCACGGGCGCGGGTTGACCGGCCGGGAAAGGACATTGGCAGATGAGATTTCTCCGCCGCAGCCTTGTCGGGCTGTTCCTTGTCGCCCTGACCTTCGGGTTGCTGGCCTGGGCCGGGCATATGGTCAGTTCGGCCATTCAGGCCCGTCTTGCCGATCAGCCCGCCCAGCGCCCCGCCCGCGAACGTGTCTTTGCGGCGAATGTCGTGACCGTCACGCCCGAGACCATATCGCCGGTGCTGACCGCCTTTGGCGAGGTGCGCGCGCGCCGCACGCTTGATCTGCGCGCCGAGGCGGGCGGCCGGGTGGTGGATCTGCATCCCGCGTTCGAGGAAGGCGGCCGCGTCAAGGCGGGCGAACTGATCCTGCGGGTGGACCCCTCGAACGCGCAATGGGCGCGCGATGTGGCGCAGACCGATCTGACCGGGGCCGAGGCAGATCTGCGCGATGCCGAACGCAAGCTGGTCCTTGCGCGCGAGGAACTGGCCGCGACCGAGGATCAGGCGCGGCTGCGCGCGCAGGCGCTGGCCCGGCAACAGGATCTGCGCGCCCGCGGCGTGGGCACCGATGCCGCCGTCGAGGATACCGCGCTGGCCGCCTCTGCCGCCGCGCAGGCCGTGGTCGCCCGCCGCCAGGCCGAGGCGCAGGCCGAGGCCGCGGTGGAAACCGCGCATAACGCGCTGGCCCGGGCGCGCATCCGGCTGGCCGAGGCCGAGCGCGCGCTGGCCGATACCGAGCTTTACGCCGCCTTCTCGGGGACGCTGGCCGAGGTGTCGCTGGTCGAGGGCGGGCTGGTTGCGCCGAACGAACGGGTGGCGCAACTGATCGACCCCTCCGCGCTCGAGGTCGCGTTCCGCGTCTCGACCGCGCAATACACCCGACTGCTGGACGACAAGGGCGCGCTGCGCCCCGCCCCGGTGACCGCGGTGCTGGACGTGTTCGGCGCCGATCTGACCGCGGCGGGCCAACTGATCCGCGAAAGCGGCGCGGTTGCGCAGGGTCAGGCCGGGCGGCTGCTGTTTGCACGGCTCGACAACGCGCCGGGCTTGCGGCCGGGCGATTTCGTCACCGTGCGTCTTGAGGAACCGCCGCTTGACCGCGTCGCGCGCCTGCCTGCGACCGCGCTGGATGCGGCGTCGCAGGTGCTGGTTCTGGACGAGGATGACCGGCTGGAGGCCGTTCAGGTCGAGTTGCTGCGCCGTCAGGGCGACGACGTGATCGTGCGCGCCGCGGGTCTTGCCGGGCGCGAGGTCGTGGCCGAGCGCACGCCGCTTCTGGGCGCGGGGATCCGGGTGCGCCCGCTGCGCCCCGGTGCCGAGGCTGCCGGGGACATCCCCGAAACGGTCGAGCTGTCGCCCGAACGCCGCGCCGCGCTGATCGCTTTTGTCGAGTCCAACCCGATGATGCCCAACGAGGCCAAGGCCCGGGTGCGCGCCCAGCTTGAACAGGACCTTGTGCCCGTCCGGGTGGTCGAGCGGCTTGAATCCCGGATGGGGGGCTAGACCATGACGCGCCCGATCCCCAGCGCGGTCGGAGGGGTCCTGTCCTATTTCACCCGCCACCGCACCGCCGCGAACCTGTTGCTTGTCATGCTGATCGTCGCGGGGCTGGCTGCCGCGCCCAGGATGCGGGCGCAGTTCTTCCCCGATGTGGTGATCGACAGCGTCACCGTGACCGTGCAATGGGAAGGCGCGGGCGCCGAGGATGTGGATACCGGCATCGTGCAGGTGCTGGAGCCCGTCCTGATCGCGCTTGACGGGATCGAGAAAAGCTCGTCGCGCGCGACCGAAGGCTCGGCCTTCATCACGCTGGATTTCGAACCGGGCTGGGACATGTCGCGCGCTGCCGACGATGTGCAGACGGCGGTCGATTCCGTGCGCACGCTTCCCGCCGAGGCCGAGGTGCCCGAGGTGCGCCGCGGATCCTGGCGCGATCAGGTGACCGATATCGTCC
Source organism: Rhodovulum steppense (assembly GCF_004339675.1). Lineage (GTDB taxonomy): Bacteria > Pseudomonadota > Alphaproteobacteria > Rhodobacterales > Rhodobacteraceae > Rhodovulum > Rhodovulum steppense. The sequence continues at coordinate 27,039 of NZ_SLVM01000013.1, read as the reverse complement.
TGACCGGACCCGTCGCGGTGGACCAGTTGGGCCGGCTGGCCGACGAACTGGTGGCGCGGCTGTTCGCGGTCGGCGTCACGCGCACCACGCTGCGCGGGCTGGCCGCGCCCGAAACCGTGGTCGAGGTGCCATCGGCCGAACTGATCCGGCATGACATCACGATGGCCCAGATCGCCCAGGTCATCGCCGCCGAGGCCGCGACCGCGCCTGCGGGCGATGTGTCGGGCGGCACCGCGCGGGTGCGCACCGGTGCCGAAAAGCGCAGCGCCGAGCAGATCGGGGCGCTGGTGCTGCGTTCGAACGCGGACGGCTCGACGCTGCGCATAAGCGATGTCGCCACCGTCCGGGTCGAGGGCGTCGACCGCCAGCGGGCCTATTTCGTGGGCGATCAACCCGCCATCACGATCCGGGTGGACCGCTCGGACCGGGGCGACGCGATCGAGTTGCAGCGCCGGGTCGAGGCCGTGGCGGCAGAGTTGCGCACCACCCTGCCCGAAGGCGTCTCGGTCGACCTGATCCGCACCCGCGCCGAATACATCTCGGGCCGGCTCGACATCCTGCTGAACAACGGGCTGATGGGGCTTGGCCTTGTGCTGGTGCTGCTGTTCCTGTTCCTGAACGCGCGCACCGCCTTCTGGGTCGCGGCGGGCATTCCGGTGGCGATGCTGGCCACCGTGGCGCTGATGTATGCGTTCGGGCTGACGATCAACATGATCTCGCTGTTCGCGCTGATCATCACGCTGGGCATCGTGGTGGACGATGCCATCGTTGTGGGCGAACATGCCGACTTCCGCGCCCGACGCCTGCGCGAAGGGCCTGTCGAGGCCGCCGAGAATGCCGCCCGGCGGATGGCCGCGCCGGTTTTCTCGGCCACGCTGACCACGATCATCGCCTTTCTGGCGCTGGTCGTGATCGGGGGACGCTTCGGCCACATGATCGCCGACATCCCCTTTACCGTGATTGCGGTGCTGGTCGCCTCGCTGGTGGAATGTTTCCTGATCCTGCCGCATCACATGGCGCATGCGCTGGCCCATACGGCAAAGGAACATTGGTATGACGCCCCCTCGCGCGCGTTCAACCGCGGGTTCCGCTGGGTGCGCGATCGGCTGTTCCGGCCCTTCATGGTCCTGGTGATCCGCGCGCGCTATCCGGTGCTGGCGCTGACGGTGCTGCTGCTGGCCAGCCAGGTGGCGCTGCTGATCCGGGGCGATGTGTCCTGGCGGTTCTTCAACGCGCCCGAGCAAAGTTCGGTCACCGGCAATTTCGCGATGCTGCCCGGCGCCAGCCGCGAGGACACGCTGGAAATGATGCGCGAGATGCAGCGCGCCGCCCAGGCCGTCGCGGCCCGCTACGAGGCCGAGCATGGCCGCAACCCGGTCGATTACGCCATCGCCGAGATCGGCGGCAATGCCGGGCGAGGGATGGCGGGGGCCGATGTCAAGGATGCCGACCTGCTGGGCTCGATCGCGATCGAGCTGATCGACCCCGATCTGCGGCCCTATTCCTCGTTCCAGTTCGTCGCCGACCTTCAGGACGAGGTGCGCGAGCACCCGATGGCCGAGACGGTCAGCTTCCGCGGCTGGCGGTCGGGCCCCGGTGGCGATGCGCTGGACGTGCAGTTCTACGGCGCCGATGCCGCCACGCTCAAGTCCGCGGCTGAGGCGCTGAAGGCGGCGCTTGCCCAGTATGGCGAGGTTTCGGCGGTCGAGGACAGCATGGCCTATGACAAGGAGGAATTGCTGCTCGACCTGACCGCGCAGGGGGCTGCGCTGGGCTTCACCATCGAGGAGCTGGGCCGGGTGCTGCGTCACCGGCTGAACGGGATCGAGGCCGCGACCTATCCCGACGGGCCGCGCTCGGCGGCGATCCGGGTGGAACTGCCCGCGGGCGAGCTGACGGCGGATTTCCTGGAGCGCACGCTTCTGCGCGCGCCTTCGGGCGACTACCTGCCGCTGGCCGATATCGTTTCTGTCAAGCGCAGCACCGGGTTCTCGACCGTGCGGCGCGAGAACGGGCTGCGCGTGGTCTCGGTCACGGGCGATCTGTCCGAGGACGACCCCGCCCGCGCCGAGGAGATCATGCGCGAGCTGGAACAGGTGGTCCTGCCCCGGATCGAAAGCGATCTGGGCGTCGCGTTCCGCCTGGGCGGCCTGTCCGAGCAGGAACAGGACTTCATGGCCGATGCCCGGCTGGGGCTGGGGCTGGGGCTGATCGGCATCTACCTGACGCTGGCCTGGATATTCTCAAGCTGGTCGCGGCCGGTGGTGGTGATGGCGATCATCCCGTTCGGGCTGGTCGGCACGATCTATGGCCACATGGCCTGGGACGTGCCGATGTCGATGTTCACCGTGGTCGGGCTGATCGGGATGGTCGGCATCATCATCAACGATTCGATCGTGCTGGTCAGCACGGTGGACGATTACGCCCGCTCGCGCGGCCTGATCCCCGCGATCGTGGATGCGACCGCCGACCGGCTGCGGCCGGTTCTGCTGACCACGCTGACGACCGTGCTGGGCCTGATGCCGCTTCTGTTCGAGAAATCGCAACAGGCGCAGTTCCTGAAACCGACGGTCATCACGCTGGTCTACGGGCTGGGCTTCGGGATGCTGCTGGTCCTGCTTGTGGTGCCGGCGCTTCTGGCGGTGCAACAGGATGTCAGCCGCCAGATCCGTGCTCTGCGCCACGGCCTGCGCGGACGCACGCGCGGCGGCCGGGCGGCGGTCGTGGGGCGCGCGACGGGGCTGGCGGCGGTGGGGCTGGCGGTGCTGTTCGCGGCGACGGTCGGGGTTGTGCTGGCGACGGGTGCGCCGCCTGCGCCGTTGCCGGGGATGGCCGGTCAGCCGATGGCCGCGGCGCTGGTGCTGTTCCTTGTCGGTGCTGCGGGGATGCTGGTGCTGTCCTATGGGCTTGCTGCGCGTGCCATGGCCCGCGCGGGGGGCACCGGCTAGGCAACGTAACCCCCATAGGCCGGGTTTCGCTCGCAGCGGGCGCTCAGCGCCCCGCGCAGCCGCGGATATCGACCGCCCGACGCTCGCCCAGCAGCGTGATGCGCAGTTCCGAACGGTCCAGCGCAAAGGGCGTGCCGCTTGCCGGAACCAGATCCGCCTGCGCGACCAGCCGCCCGCCCTGCCGCGCCATTTCGGCCTCGGACACCCAGATCGATGGGTCCGGCAATTCGAACACCACCGTTTCGCCCGCCCCCAGCGCGCCAACCTCGATCTCGGCGGTCAGGCGCAGCCCGTCCCGGATCGGTTCCACCATGCAGCGCACCGCACCGACCTTTGCCTCGCGCGCGGTGAGCGGCCGGGCGTCAAGCGCCGCGCGGATCGCCTCGGCCCCGCCTTCGGCGGGCAACATGCCGGTAAGCCGCAATTCCATCGGCAGGCAGATGTCCTGACATACCCCAAGCTCGACCCGGGCGCGCAGTTCGACCGGGCTGCCCGGCTCGCGCGGGGTCAGTTCCAGCGGCAGCACCACCTCGCGTTCATAGCCGATCGTGCGCAGCCCGTTCGACGTGAACACCCGCGGCACCGGCCAGTGGACCCGGACGCCCGCCATGTTCTCGGATCCCGACCAGTCGAAGCGCGGCGGCACCCCGGCATCGCCCGGCGCCCGCCAATAGGTCTTCCATCCGGGTGCAAGCCGCAGCTTGAGCCCTGCCATGTAAGTGCCGTCCGCATTCTGCCAGCCGGGCAAGATCTCGGCATGCAGCACGTTCTCGGGCGGTCCCGCCAGAGCAGCCTGGGCAATTCCCAGCGCAAGTGTCGACGCTGCGGCAAGACGAAGAAATCTTTTCAAAGCCATGGGGGCGAAGATAACGAGCGCGCCTTCGCCGTGAAATCACATTCGGGCGATAGCGTCATGAAAATTGTCGTGCGTCGCCCTTGCGCCCTTGCGCCCGCGGGCACATTCTGTCCGTCTGGTAGACTGGGACGTTTCAGATGCAACTCGGCGGCAAGCTTCTTATCGCGATGCCCGGCATGGGTGATCCCCGCTTCCAGAAAAGCGTGGTCTTTCTCTGCGCGCATTCCGAGGAGGGCGCCATGGGGCTGATCGTCAACAAGCCCATGGTGGAGCTGTCCTTTTCCGATCTGCTCAAGCAGCTTGGCATTGCGCGGGCGCCCGGCGCCCGCGACATCCGCGTGCATTTCGGCGGCCCCGTCGAACATGCCCGAGGCTTCGTTCTGCATTCGGGCGACTACAATTCCGGCAGCGACACGACGCTGCGGGTCGATGGCCGGTTCGGGATGACGGCGACGCTCGACATCCTAGAGGACATCGCGAAGGGGCAGGGGCCGGCCGATTCTCTGCTGGCGCTTGGCTATGCGGGTTGGGGGCCGGGCCAGCTCGAGGGCGAGATACAGGACAATGGCTGGCTGACCTGCGAGGCGGTGCCCGAGATCGTGTTCGATCCAGCTGATACCGCCAAGTGGGAGCGCGCGCTTCGGACCCTCGGGATCGAACCGCTGATGCTGTCCTCGGCCGCCGGGCGGGCGTGATCAGCCCCGGGGGGCAGCCGCCCGGCGCAGCCGGTCGTTGATCGCCCTGCCAAGGCCGTGATCGGGAATCGGCGCGACGGCGATGCGTTGGCCCGGTTCGGCGCGCGCGTCCAGTTCGCGCAGCGCGTGGAACAGGTTCGCTGCCGCTTCGACCAGATCGCCCGTGGACGACAGGTTCAGCGCCGCCCCGTCGCAGCCCGACCCGAATCCCAGCCATAGTGCGCCCGGGGGCGGCGTGGCGGCTTCGAGGACGACGGGGGCATCCGGCGCGTAATGCGACGAGAGTTGCCCCGGCGAAGTGATCGCATCGCCCGCCCTGCGCGGCGCCACCCGCCTTCCCAGACAGTCCTCGATCGCCTCTGTCGGCAGCCCGCCCGGGCGCAGCAGTACCGGCGCGGGATCGAAGCCCAGAATCGTCGATTCCACCCCCACCGGGCAGGCCCCGCCATCCACCACCGCCGCGATCCGCTCGCCAAGCCCTTGCAGCACATGCGCGGCGCGCGTCGGGCTGATGCTGCCCGAGCGGTTGGCCGAGGGCGCCGCGACCGGCCCGCCGAACGCCGCCAGCAGGCCATGGGCCACCGGATGATCGGGCACGCGCAGCGCCACGGTTGGCAGCCCTGCACTGACCAGCGGCGACAGCCTTGCATCCGGGTCCGCATCCGGGCGCAAGGGCAGCACCAGCGTCAGCGCACCGGGCCAGAAGGCCGATGCCAGCCGTTCTGCCGCCCCGTCCAGCACCGCGTATCGCGCCGCATGCGCGGCATCGGCCAGATGCACGATCAGCGGGTTGAAATGCGGCCGCCCCTTGGCCTCGAAGATCCGCGCCACCGCCCGGTCGTTGTGCGCATCCGCGCCCAGCCCGTAGACCGTCTCGGTCGGAAAGGCGACCAGTTCGCCCGCCCCCAGCAGCGTCGCCGCACGGGCAAGCCCGTCGGCATCGGGCTTCAGCATCTCTGCGCTCATGGTCCGCGCCCCCGGTGACGTTGCGTTGGACTTGATGGGGCGGGGCGGTCGTTTACCCTGCGCTCGACCTCTGCCATACCCCGCCGGACTGGTACAGCCGCCCCGCCCCGGGGACAAGGCAGGAGGAGAGGGAGGATCCCATGTCGTACCGTGCCCCCGTGGCCGATATCCGCTTCCTGCTCGATCATGTGGCAGGCTTCCCCGATCTCGCCGCTACCGCGCGTTTCGCCGAGGCCACGCCGGATCTGACCGCCGCGATCCTGGACGGCGCGGGCAGACTTTGCGAGGACGTCATGGCACCCCTGCAACGGGTGGGCGATCTGCACCCCGCACGGCTGGAAAACGGCATCGTCCGCACGCCCCCCGGTTTCGCCGAGGGCTGGCGCGCCATCGCCGAAGGCGGCTGGATCGGTCTGGCCGCGCCCGCCGAACATGGCGGCATGGGCCTGCCCCAGACGCTGGCAATGGCCGTCACCGAGATGATGAGCGGCGCCTGCCTTGCCCTTCAGATCGCGCCCCTGTTGACCCAGGGCCAGATCGAGGCGCTGAGCCATCATGCCAGCGACGCGCTCAAGGCGCTGTACCTGCCAAAACTGATCTCGGGCGAATGGTCGGGCACGATGAACCTGACCGAACCGCAGGCGGGCAGCGATGTGGGCGCGGTGCGCACCGTCGCGGTGCCGAAGGGCGACGGAACCTACGCGATCACGGGGCAGAAGATCTTCATCTCCTGGGCGGATTCCGAGTTCATCGGCAATGTCGTCCATCTGGTCCTTGCCCGCCTGCCCGATGCGCCCCCGGGCACCCGCGGCATCAGCCTGTTCCTTGTGCCGCGCAACATCCCCGATGCCGAGGGCAATCCCGGCGCGCGCAACAGCCTGCGGGTGGTCAGCCTGGAACACAAGCTGGGTCTGCATGGCAGCCCGACCGCAATGATGGATTATGACGGCGCGACCGGCTGGCTGGTGGGCGAGCCGCATCGCGGCATGGCGGCGATGTTCACCATGATGAACAATGCCCGCCTGGGCGTCGGGATGCAGGGGATCGGCGTTGCCGAAGCCGCGTTCCAGCACGCGCTGGCCTATGCCCGCGAACGGCGGCAGGGGCCGACACCGCAGGGCGAGGCCATCATCGGCCATGCCGATATCCGCCGGATGCTGGCCGCCATGCGGGCCGAGATCTTCGCCGCCCGCGCCATTGCGCTGTCCTGCGCGGTGGCGATCGACATGGCGGAGGCCACGGGACAGGCCGACTGGGCCACCCGCGCCGCATTCCTGACGCCCATCGCCAAGGCCTATGGCACCGATACCGGGGTCGATGTCGCCTCGGCCGGGATGCAGATCCATGGCGGCATGGGATTTGTCGAACAGACCGGCGCGGCGCAATTCCTGCGCGACGTGCGCGTGACTCCGATCTACGAGGGCACCAACGGCATCCAGGCGATGGATCTGGTCGGCCGCAAGCTGATGGATGGCGGCGAGGCGGCCTGGCGCCTGCTGGAAGAGATCGAACAAGGCGCCGAAGCCGCGCGCGCCCTGCTGCCCGATCTTGCCGGCGAGGTCTGGGCCGCCGCCGAGACGCTGCGCGAGACGACCGAATGGATGCTGACCCGGGACCAGACCGACCGCTTCGCCGGTGCCGTGCCCTTCCTGCGCGCCTGGGCGCGGGTGCTGGGCGGCCACGCCCATCTGGCGGCGGCCCGCACCGAGGGGGGCGCGGGGCCGCGCACCGCGCTTGCCCGGGTCTTCATCGCGCGGCTGCTGCCCGAACATCCCGCCCTGCTGGCCCAGGCCCGGGCCGGGGCGGCGGCGCTTTATGCGCTGTCCGACGACGATCTGGCTGCATGATGGACGGCACGCGCGGCCCGATCCGCTACCCCTTCCCCGATCCGCCCGGCCCCGATACCGCCATCGAGATCGCCGAGGGCGTGCTGTGGCTGCGCCTGCCGCTGCCGATGGCGCTGGATCATGTGAATGTCTATGCGCTGGACGATGGCGCGGGCTGGACCGTGGTCGATACCGGCATCGCCTCGCGCCGGTCCCGCGCGCTGTGGCAGGCGCTGATGGCGGGGCCGCTGAACGGCAAGCCGGTCACGCGCGTCATCGTCACCCATCACCATCCCGACCATGTGGGGCTGGCGGGCTGGTTCCAGTCCGAACATGGCGCCGAACTCTGGACCAGCCGCGTCGCCTGGCTGTTCGCGCGCATGCTGCAACTCGACGAACAGGACCGCCCCGCGCCCGAGACGCTGGCCCATTGGCGCGGCGCGGGCATGGATCCCGCGCTTTACGCCGAACGCGCCGTCCAGCGCCCGTTCAATTTCGCCGACACGGTGGCGCCGATGCCCTTGGGCTTTCGCGACATGGCCGAGGGCGACGTGATCCGCGCGGGCGGGCGCGACTGGGACGTGCGGCTGGGCGACGGGCATGCGCGCGACCATGTCACCCTCTGGAGCCAGGACTGTAACCTCGTGATCGGCGGCGACCAGCTCCTGCCCTCTATCTCGCCCAATCTCGGGGTCTATGCCACCGAACCGCTGAACGACCCCGTCGCGGCCTGGCTGTCCAGCTGCACCCGGCTTGCCGCCCATGCGCGCGAGGATCATCTGGTGCTGCCCGGCCACAAGCTGCCCTTTACCGGCCTGCCCACGCGGCTGGTGCAACTGATCGACAACCATCACGGCGCGCTTGACCGACTGATCGCCCATATCGACCGGCCGCGCACCGCCTGCGACTGCTTCCCCGCGCTCTACCGGCGCGAGATCGGCCCGGCCGAATATGTCCTCGCCCTGGTCGAGGCGGTGGGCCATCTCAACCACCTGTTCCTGACCGGCCGCGCCCGCCGCTGGCAACGCGAGGATGGCGCCTGGCTGTTTCAGCGCGCCGAGGGGCCGGGGGCGTGACAGCCCCCATCCGATCCGCTAGCCTGCCGCCCGGGGCAGGAAGACGTTAAAAGGCGCGCAGATGATATCGACCAACCCGGTGCCGGTGGGACGGGCGCACCGCCCCTTCGCCGCCACGAAACTCCCCCTCCTCGCTGCCCTGCTTCTATTCGTGCTGGCCGGCTGCGCCGAATCGGTCTGGGCGCCTGACGAGGATGTGGCCCGCGCCGCCTATCGCCATCCCGGCCCGCCCTCGATCACGCTTTTCACGGTGATCGCCAACCGGTCGGATGCCGGGGCACATTCGGCCCTGATGATCAGCGCCAGCCAGCGGGTGATCTTCGATCCGGCCGGAACCTGGTGGCACCGCACCGTGCCCGAGCGCAACGATGTGCTTTACGGCATCACGCCCACGATGCTGGATTTCTACATCGACTACCACGCGCGCGAGACCTATCGCGTCATCACCCAGACCGTCGAGGTTTCGCCCGAAACCGCCGAACGGGCGCTGCGCGTGGCCGAAGCCTTTGGCGCCGCGCCCAAGGCGATGTGCGGCCGCTCCGTCAGCCAGGTACTGCGCCAGGTGCCGGGCTTTCAGACCATCCCCGCCACCGTCCGCCCCAGGGCCATCATGGACGGTTTCGCCAAGCTGCCCGGGGTCCGCACCGAAACGATCCGCGACGACGACCCGGACGAGAACCGCGCCGTTCTGACGGCGCAGCACCGCGACCGCGTCGCAGAACTTGTCGCGGCGGACTGAGCGCGGCATCCTGCCCAGGCGCGCGAAACGCCTTGTGTTTCTTCTTGGCCAAAATACCCCGGGGGTCCGGGGGCAGCGCCCCCGGCGGGTCGGCTTGCGCAGCAAGCCGAAACCCGGCGCCTATCCCAGCAGGAACAGCATCCCGTAAAGCGTGACCGCCCCCGCTGCGATGGCGGCCAGCACGTTTTTCGTGACATGGCCGACCCCCAGCGTGGCAAGCGCGGCCAGCATCCGGGCGGGGTCGGTCTCCCCTCCCGTCGCCTGCGGCCAGACCACCATGGGGGCCACCAGCGCGGGCAGTACCGCGACGGGCGTATAGCGCAGATGCCGCAGCAGCCAGTCGGGCAGGGGCCGTTCGCCGATCATCCCCAGGAACGAGAACCGGATCAGGAAGGTTCCGATCCCGAGCAGACCGATGATCGTCCAGATCTCCAGGCTCGACTGGGTCATTCCCGGTTCCCCATCCGCAATTCCACTTGCGCCCCCACCATCATCGCCACCAGCCCAGCGATCAGCACGCCCGCCTGATAGGGCAGGAAGGCCAGCGTCAGCGCCACCGCGACCGAGGTGCCGACCGCAGCCACATGGGCCAGCGTCCGCAGCGCGGGCGCCACCATCGCGAGGAAGGTGATCGGCACCGCGAAGTCCAGCGCGAATTCGGGCGGGATCGCCTGGCCTGCCAGCGCGCCCGCCAGCGTCGCGACATACCACATCGGGCAGACCGGCGTGATGCTGCCCGCGTAATAGGCCAGCCGCTCGCCCAAGCTCATCTCTGGGCGCGATTCGTAGCGGGCCTGGGCCAGCGCATAGGTCTGGTCGACCAGGAAATAGGCAGCCAGCGCCCGTTGCCAGAGCGGTGCGCCGCCCAGATGCGGGGTCAGCGCGGCGGAATACATCGCCATGCGCAAATTCACCGCCAGTGCCGTTGCCAGCACCAGCATCGTGGGCGCCTGATCCACCATGAGCTGAACGGCCGTGAACTGCGCGGCACCGGCGATGACGAGGATCGAAAAGCCCATAACCTCGGCAATGTTCAGCCCCGCTTCGGTCCCGACGACCCCGAACAGCAGGCCGAAGGGCATGATGACCAGAACGAACGGCGCGCCGTGGCGGACGCCGGTCCAATAGGCCGATCTGACATTTGAGGCGGACATCGGCGCGCTCTGGTCTTGAGGTGCCCGGCGGGCGTAAGCTCTCCGGCGATGGGGTGCAACCGCAAAACGGGGATCCGATGCGGGTGGTCGGGGTGATCCTTGCGGGCGGGCGGGGGCGGCGGATGGGCGGCGTGGACAAGGCGCTGATCCGTCTGGGCGGCACGACGCTTCTGGCGCGCGTTGCCGCGCGGCTGGGACCCCAGGTCGCGGCGCTGGCGCTCAGTGCGAATGGCCTTGCGGAGGACTATGCCGAGGCTCGCCTGCCGGTTCTGGCCGATCCGCCGCCGGGCAATCTTGGGCCGCTGGCGGGCGTGTTGGCGGGGCTCGACTGGGCGGCAGAGGAGGGAGCCGAGGCGGTCGCGACCGCGGCGGTGGACACGCCGTTTCTGCCCGCCGATCTGGTAGCGCGGCTGGTGGCTGCGGCGGGAGGCGGATTGGCGGTTGCGGCAAGCTGCGGGCGAATGCACCCGACGGCGGCGCTCTGGCCGGTAGGGCTGCGCGAGGAATTGCGCGCCGCGCTAGCCCGGGGCGAGCGTCGCCTTGGCGGCTTCGCCCATGCCAAGGGCGCGGTAACGGCCGGGTTCGAGGCGGAGGGGATCGACCCCTTCTTCAACATCAACACCCCCGACGACCTTGCCCTTGCCGAGGCGGCGTTGCAGCCGCCCGGCGCCTGATCGCCGGTTCTAGCCGAACATCCCCGTCACCCGACCCAGCAGCATGAAGGCGCGCGCGGTGCGGGTTTCGGCCAGATCGTTCAGTTCCTGGTCGGTTGCGTCTGGCTCGAACTCGACCAGCATGCGGTCGAACTGGCGCAGGAAATGATGTGCAACATCGCGGAAGATCGGGTCCTGCTTCATCCGTGCCGCGGTCAGCGCCAGACAGGAGCGGTCGCGCACCCCGCCTAACGCGGAGACGCCCGCGCCGCGTTCGCCCTCGGCAAAGCGGCGCCAGACTTCGGGCCGGGCCCGGTCCGGCGTCAGGTCGTCCATGTAGATGCCTTCCTGGCTGAGCAGGGTCAGCACGTCCTGGGCCGAGCGGACAAGCTTGGCCGCCATCCGGTCCTCGAGCGCGCGGCGCAGCGCGCGAAAGCCCTCGCGGTCGCCGGTGGTCTCTGGGAAGTTCAGCGCGCGGATGAATTCGGATCGGTCCAGCGGCGGTTGCAACACCTCGGAGGGCGTGCCAAGCGCGAGCGAGGGCTGGGAGTCCGCGGTAGGGGCAGGAGGGGAGGGAGACGCTGAGGGCATGACATCGACGCCCCCTTCGGGCTCCGCCTCGCGCGACCGGGTCGACACGAAGGTGGCGATCACGCTGTCGGTCTGGCGCTGCGCCTGGGCGATCTCCTCGATCCGCTTTTCCAAAGCGGGCCGGATATCCGTGCTTCCGGTGCGCTGCTGCTGGATCTGGTTCTGTCGCAGCGCGTCCAGCGCTGCGCACAGACGCGCCGAATCCTCGCGCAGGATGCGTGCGCTGCGCATTGCGGCCGCACCCACCCAGATCAGCGCGAGCGGTGTCACGACCGCCAGCAGCACGAGCACGAAGACCAGCCGCTCCGCCGCAGCGCCTTCGGCCGCGCGCCCATAGGCAAGCAGAAGCGCCGCGATGGCCAGCCACAAGACCGACAGCACCGCCACCACGACATCCGTCGTCGTGATCCCGTTTTCGCGGACCGGGCGCGTGAAGCTTCCCGGGTCGAACGACTTGTCCTGCTTTTCCCAAGCCATGTAACGGCTCCCGCGTCCTCAGACGTAGCGGATCTTGAGCACCTCGTAGCCGCGTTCGCCACCCGGCGTACGCACCTCGATGCTGTCGCCTTCCTCCTTGCCGATCAGCGCGCGGGCCAGCGGCGAATTGATGTTCAGCAGGCCCTTCTCGATATCTGCCTCGGCCTCGCCCACGATCTGGTAGGTCCGTTCCTCGTCCGTGTCCTCGTCGACCAGCGTCACGGTCGCACCGAATTTGATCGGTCCGGACAGTTTCGAGGGGTCGATCACCTCGGCCCGGGACAAGAGCGCCTCAAGTTCCCTGATGCGGCCTTCGATGAAGCTCTGCTTCTCGCGCGCGGCATGATACTCGGCATTTTCCGACAGGTCGCCATGCTCGCGCGCCTCTGCGATCGCCCGGATCACGGCCGGACGCTCGACGGATTTGAGCGTCTTCAGTTCTTCATCGAGCGCGGTATGGCCCGCGCGGGTCATAGGTATCTTTTCCATGGCACTCTTTGGGACTTAAAGAGAATAAGGCGGGCGCAAAGTGCAGCCCGCCAGCGGTTGGGTTCCGATTCACCTGAACCGAGAGCGGCGCGGATTGCAAGAGTACATCACCAGCCGCGAGCGCCGTTCCGCCAAGCCGTCTGGGGTGTTCCGTTGCGCAATGCCGCTCTGCAGCGAAATCTTGTTGCGTTGCGATTGAACTGCCCCGCCGCCTGCGCTAACGGTTTGCGGTAGCTTAACGTGGGGGCGGCGCCCGCGCCGTTCGAGAGGGGAAGTTCCATGGCCGAGATCGAACGGGAATCGATGGAATATGACGTCGTTATCGTGGGTGCGGGGCCTGCGGGCCTTTCTGCCGCGATCCGGCTCAAGGAACTCGATTCCGATCTGTCCGTCGTGGTGCTTGAAAAGGGCTCCGAGGTCGGCGCGCATATCCTGTCGGGTGCGGTGCTGGACCCCACGGGCCTGAACGCGCTTTTCCCCGACTGGAAGGAACGTGGTGCGCCGGTCAGCGTGCCGGTCCGCGAGGACAATTTCCTGTTTCTCGGCAAAAAGGGCCAGTTCCGGTTTCCCAACTGGCTGATGCCGCCTCTGATGTCGAACCATGGCAACTACATCGTCTCGATGGGCAATGTCTGCCGCTGGCTGGCCGAACAGGCCGAGGGTCTGGGCGTCGAGATCTTCCCCGGGATGTCCTGTTCGGAAGTCGTCTGGGGCGAGGATGGCCGCGTTGCGGGCGTCATCGCGGGTGAGTTCGGGCGACAGGCCGATGGCACGCCGGGGCCGAATTACGAACCGGGCATGGAACTGCGCGGCAAGTATGTCTTTCTTGCCGAAGGCGTGCGCGGATCGCTGTCCAAGCAGGTGATCGCGAAATTCGGCCTGTCGGAAGGCCGCGATCCGCAGAAATACGGCATCGGCATGAAGGAGATCTGGGAGATCGACCCCGCCAAGCACCGCGAGGGCACGGTCACCCATACCATGGGCTGGCCGCTCGATGGCAATGCCGGTGGCGGCTCGTTCATCTACCACGCCGAGAACAACCAGATCTTCATCGGTTTCGTGGTCCACCTGAACTACGAGAACCCGCATCTTTACCCCTATATGGAGTTCCAGCGCTTCAAGCATCATCCGGCGGTCGCCGAGTTGCTGAAGGGCGGCAAGCGCGTGGCCTATGGTGCGCGGGCGATTTCCGAGGGCGGTTACCAGTCGATCCCGAAGGCGGCGTTCCCCGGCGGCGTGCTGCTGGGCTGTTCCGCGGGGCTGGTGAACGTGCCGCGGATCAAGGGCAACCACAACGCGATGATGTCGGGGATCGAGGCCGCGACGGCCGCGGTCGCGGCGATCCGCGCGGGCCGCGCGGGCGACACGCTTGAGGATTACGACACCGCGCTGCATGCGGGCGCGATCGCCAGGGATCTCAAGCGGGTGCGCAACGTCAAGCCGCTCTGGTCGCATTACGGCAACCTGATGGCGACCGCGCTGGGCGGGTTCGACATGTGGATGGCGAACCTGACCGGTTGGAACCCGCTGGGCACGCTGCACCATGAAAAGACCGACGCCGCCCATACCGGAAAGGCCAAGGATTTTCCCAAGATCGATTATCCCAAGCCCGATGGCGTGCTCAGCTTCGACCGGCTGACCAACGTGGCGTTCTCCTTCACCAATCACGAGGAAAGCCAGCCCAGCCACCTGCGGCTGGCCGATCCGGCGCTGCCGATCCGGGTGAACCTGCCCGATTTCGCGGAACCCGCGCAGCGCTATTGCCCGGCGGGCGTCTACGAGGTGGTCGAGAAGGACGGCAACAAGGGATTCGTCGTCAACTTCCAGAACTGCGTCCATTGCAAGACCTGCGATATCAAGGATCCCAGCCAGAACATCACTTGGGCGACGCCGCAGGGCGGTGACGGGCCGAACTATCCGAACATGTAACATCCGCGCGACGGGGGCAGGGTTTCGCGGGGCGGTTCGGGGCGGCCGATTGCCTTGTCCGGCACCGGGCTCTAGGTTGAACCCAGATCGACCGGAGTATATCCTTGGCTGACCGCCTTCCGCGTTTCGCATTTCTTGCCGCTGCCGGGCTTGTGGCCCTGACGCTGGCTACGCCCGCCCCTGCGCAGGAGGGTCTTGCCGGGGCCTATCTGGCCGCGCGCCAGGCCAGCATGTACAGCGACTACGCCGAGGCGGCGCGCTATTTCGATGCGGCGCTGGCGCGCGATCCGTCCAATCCGTTCCTTCTGGAAAACGCCCTGACCGCCCATGTCGGGCTTGGCGAGCTTGACCGCGCGGTACCGATCGCGCGGCGGCTGGAAAGCGGCGGGCATGTCAGCCAGATCGCGAACCTTGTCATCATTGCCGAGCAGATGAAGCGCGGCGCCTGGGACGAGATGCTGGCCGACATGGAGGCCGGGCGCAGTGCCGCGCCGCTGGTCGATGCGCTGCTGCGCGCCTGGGCACGGTTCGGGCAGGGCCGCATGTCCGAGGCGCTGGAGGCCTTCGACGCGGCCTCTGCGCAGTCCGGGCTCAGGGCGTTCGGGCTGTACCACAAGGCGCTGGCGCTGGCCGCGGCGGGCGATTTCGAGGGGGCCGACCTGATCCTGTCCGGTGAGGCCGAGGGGCCGTTGCGCGCGACGCGGCGGGGCGTGATCGCCCACGCACAGGTTCTCAGCCAGCTCGAACGCAATTCGGATGCGCTGGAACTGGTCGAGATGGCCTTCGGCAGCGAAACCGATCCCGGGGTGACCCGGCTGAGTAAGCGGCTGGCTGCGGATGAGCCGCTGCCCTTCGATGTCGTGCGCGACGCGACCGAGGGGGCAGCCGAGGTCTTCTACACCGTTGCGGGCGCGCTGAACGGCGATGCGATGGACAGCTACACGCTGGTCTATTCCCGGCTTGCCGAATACCTTGCCCCAGCCAATACCGATGCGGTTCTGCTGTCCGCCAACCTTCTGGAATCACAGGAGCGGTACGAACTTGCCATCGCCGCCTATGCCCGTGTCGGGGCGGAGGATCCGGCCTTCTACGCCGCCGAGCTCGGCCGCGCCGAAGCGATGCGCAAGGCGGGCGATATCGACGCTGCGATCGGGGTTCTTCAGGCGCTGGCTGCGGAATTTCCCGACATCGCCATCATCCATGTGACGCTGGGCGACACGTTCCGCAGCCAGGAACGTTACGAGGAAGCGCGGCAAGCCTATGACGCGGCGATCGCGCTGTTCGACGAGCCCGCCCGCGGCCAGTGGATCGTCTACTACGTCCGCGGCATCACGCATGAGCGGCTGGACATCTGGGACAGGGCCGAGGCCGATTTCCTTCAGGCCCTCGAACTGGAACCCGACCAGCCGCAGGTCCTGAACTATCTGGGCTATTCCTGGGTCGAGATGAAGACCAATCTCGATCAGGCGCTCGACATGATCGAACGCGCCGTCGCCGCCCGGCCCGATGACGGCTATATCACCGACAGCCTGGGCTGGGTGCTGTACCGGCTGGGCCGCTACGACGAGGCGGTGCCGCATATGGAACGCGCGGCCGAACTGATGCCGGTCGATCCGATCGTCAACGACCATCTGGGCGATGTCTACTGGGCCGTGGGGCGGCGCAACGAGGCGCGGTTCCAGTGGCACCGCGCGCTGTCCTTCGACCCCGAGGAGGACGAGGCCAACCGCATCCGCCGCAAACTGGAAATCGGGCTGGACAAGGTGCTCAAGGAAGAAGGGGCGCCGCCCCTGCATCCGGCCAATGACGGTTGAGACCTTCGCGCCTGCCAAGATCAACCTGACCCTGCATGTCACCGGACAGCGGGCGGATGGCTATCACCTGCTCGACAGCCTTGTGGTCTTTGCCGATTGCGGCGACCGGCTGACGCTGGCGCCCGCCGACGATCTGACGCTGACCGTCACCGGCCCCCGCGCCGAGGGTGTTCCCACGGACGGGCGCAACCTGGTGCTGAAGGCCGCGGCGCTGTTCGGGCCGGGGCGGGGCGCGGCGATCACGCTGGACAAGCACCTGCCCGCCGCGGCCGGGATCGGCGGGGGCTCGTCCGATGCTGCGGCGGCGCTGCGCGGTCTTGCGCAGCTTTGGGACGTCGCCCTGCCCGAGCCGCAGGCGGTGCTGTCGCTGGGCGCCGATGTGCCAGTCTGCCTTGCACCCCGGTCGCTGCGCATGCGTGGCGTCGGCGAGGAGATCACCGAGGGGCCGCGCCTGCCCGCGATGGGTTTGGTTCTGGTGAACCCGGGCGTCGAGGTGCCCACGCCCGCGGTGTTCAAGGCGCTGACCCGCAAGGACAACCCGGCCATGCCGCATCCGCCGGGCTGGGCAAGTGCCGCGACCATGGCGCATTGGCTCAGAACCCAGCGCAACGACCTTGAGGCGCCCGCAAGGGCGCTGGCCCCGGTGATCGGCACCGTGATCGGGGCAATTGCCGCGACGCCGGGCTGCCTGCTGGCCCGGATGTCGGGCTCGGGGGCCACCTGTTTCGGGATCTATGACAGCCGTGCAGAGGCCGAGACCGCCGCCACAACCCTGCGCGCCGAAAACCCGGGCTGGTGGGTGGCCGCGGCGGAGCCCTTTACGCTGAAACCCGCGTTGGCCTAGCTGATCCGGGCGACGACGTAATCGGCCAGATCGCTCAGCATGTCGCGGATCTCGTGATCGGGCAGGCAGGCCAGCGCCTCTTTCGCCCGTGCCGACCAGGCCAGCGCCTCGAGTCGCGTGGCCTCGATGGCGCCGCGCCTGTGCATCAGGTCCAGCGCGTGTTTCAGATCACCCTCGCGCTGGTCGCCCTTGGCGATCGTGCGCTTCCAGAACGCGCGTTCCTCGTCATCGGCCGCAGCAACCGCCTTGATGATCGGCAGCGTCAGCTTGCGCTCGCGGAAATCGTCGCCGATATTCTTGCCGGTCGCCTTGGCATCGCCCGCCACGTCCAGCAGGTCGTCGACGATCTGGAAGCCCACGCCCAACGCATCGCCATAGGTATACAGCGCGCGCACCTGATCCTCGGGCATGCCTGCGATCACGCCGCCCACCTCGGTCGCCGCAGCGAACAGCGCAGCGGTCTTGCCACGGATCACCTTGAAATAAACATCCTCGGTCGTCGCAAGATCGCGCGCTGCGGTCAGTTGCAGCACCTCTCCTTCGGCGATCACCGCGGCGGCGTTCGACAGGATGTCCAGCACCTGCAGATTGCCCGGCGCCACCATCAACTGGAACGACCGCGCGAACAGGTAATCGCCGACCAGCACGCTCGACTTGTTGTCCCAGAGCAGGTTCGCCGTCGGCCGTCCGCGGCGCTGGCCGCTTTCGTCCACCACATCGTCATGCAACAGCGTCGCGGTATGGATGAACTCGACCGTCGCGGCCAGGTAGACGTGATAGGGCCCGTCATAGCCGCACATCCGCGCCGCCGCGATGGTCAGCATCGGGCGCAGCCGCTTGCCGCCCGCACTCACGATATGCGCGGCCACCTCTTCGATCCGCGGGGCATAATCCGACCGCATCCGTTCCCGGATCAGCCTGTCGACGGCGGCCATTTCCTCGCTCAGCAGAGCGGCCAGCCGTTCATGCGGTTTCGTGACTGCGTTGTCCAAGCCCATCACGGCCTCGTCAGGGTTGCTCGACAAGCGGGGCGCTCTGGCCTTAACTCGCTGTCATGAAGGAACTCATCCGCACCAACGACCCGACGATCATCGCCTTCGTCTCGGCACTTCTACAAGGCGAGGAGATAGTCTGCTTTCAGATGGATGTCCACATGAGCATACTTGAGGGCTCGATAGGCGTTTTGCCGCGCCGGATCATGGTGGCGGATCGCGACCTGTTCCGCGCACGCGCCGTTTTGCGCGACAACGGCATCGACCTGCCCGAAAGCGGATGAGGCCGGTGGAGGGGCTCACGCGCGATGCGTTCCTGGGTGGCAAGCTGTCGATCTGCCAGCCAGAGCAAGGCTATCGCGCCGGGATCGACCCGGTTCTGCTGGCCGCCGCGGTGCCTGCCACGCCGGGGCAGTCGGTGCTGGAACTGGGCTGCGGCGTCGGGGTGGCCAGCCTCTGCCTCGGCGTTCGAGTGCCGGGGCTGACGCTGACCGGGGTGGAATTGCAACCCTTCTATGCCGAGCTGGCGCGCGGGAATGCCCATGCGAACGGCATCGCTCTCGACATCGTGACCGCCGATCTGGCGGCGCTGCCTGCATCCTTGCGCGCGCGCGATTTCGATCATGTCATCGCCAACCCGCCCTACCACCTGCGCGCACGCGGCAGCGCCGCCCCCGATCCGGGCCGCGAGACAGCGCTGGGCGAGGCGACGCCGTTGGCGCTGTGGATCGAGACCGCCGCCCGCCGCCTTGCCCCCCGCGGCTGGCTCACGCTGATCCAGCGCGCCGAGCGGATGCCCGCGCTGCTGGGGGCCATGGATACACGTTTAGGTGGTGTGGAGATCCTGCCCCTGGAAGCCCGCCCTGGCCGCCCCGCCAAACTTGTCCTCCTGCGCGCGAGGAAGGGGGGCAAGAGCGCCTTCAGGTTGCATAGCCCATTGATTCTTCACGAAGGTTCCCGGCACGAACGGGATGGCGACAGCTATGTTCCGGCCATCTCTGATGTCCTGCGTCGGGGCGCCGCACTCCCATGGCCAGCCTGACGAAACCCGTTATGCGCGAATCCGTGATTTTCAAGGAGGTGACACGACTCATTTTTCGTGCTGCACTGTAATGGTTCGATGACACAAGGAGAGGAGCACCGACCATGAACCTGAGTTCGCATCTTCAGGAACTCCGCCGCAAGCATCAGGCGCTCTCGGACCAGGTCGAGGAGGCGCAGCGAACGCCGTCGGCGGATGACTTCCGTATCGCGGACCTCAAGAAGCAGAAACTCAGGCTCAAGGAACAGATCGAAAGGCTGTCTCAGGCCTGATCGTGCCGTGCGCTGGCCCGGGCGGCCAGCGCGGCGCCGCCGGTGATCAGCACCGTAGCGGCAACAAGGACCGGCGTGGGGGCTGCGATCCCCGCGCCCACAAGGGTTAGCGTGGACAAAAGCGGCGCGGCGTAGCTGGCCACCCCCAGAAGCTGTATGTCGCCACGCTTCACCCCGATGTCCCAGACATAAAAGGCCACCCCCACTGGCCCCAGCCCCAGCGCCAGCACGCTGAACCAGCCGATGCCCGACTGCGGCCAGACCGTTTCCTCCAGCACCAGGTGAAGCGGCAGCGACAATGCGGCGGTGGCCAGGCAGAACACCGCGACGCTTGCTGTCGGGATTTCACCCAGCCGACGCGACAGAACGGAATAGCTCGACCAGGTCAATGCGCAGAGCAGCGCCAGCCCGTAGCCCGGCAGCGCCGCGCCGTCGAACCCGGCTGCCCCCCGCGCCACGATCAGCGCCGCCCCTGCAAAACCCGCCACCGCGCCGATCACATGGCCCGCCCGCAGCCGCTCACCGGGCAAGAGCCCAGAGAACAGAACGATCAGAAGCGGCCAGAGATAGGCGATCAGCCCCGCCTCGGCGGCGGGCGCCAGTCGCAGCGCCGAGAAATAAAGCGCGTGATAGCCGAACAACCCCGCCGTGCCGAAGGCATAGACCTTCAGCGGCACGCGTGCCAATAGCCTTGCCTCGCCGGTCGCGGCTACCCAGACCAGCCCGATTATGCCCCCGATGCCAAAACAGATCGCGTTGAGCTGGAACGGCGGCAACGGCGCCGAGCCCACGGTCAACAGCGCCAGAAGCGCCCAGAGCAGGACGGCAAGGAATCCGATGGCTGTGGCGCGGGACCGGGACATGGCGCGTCCTCTATACCGGTCGCGCCGCGCCGCCCAGAGCGGTTCGCGCCCTCCTGTCTTCTTCTTGGAAAAATACCCATGCGCGCAGCGCGCCCGCGGCACGCGGGCATGAGAAAGGGCGGCCCCGATGGGCCGCCCCCGTGATCGCAGAAGTCCGCGTTCAGACGAAGAACTGCGCGCCGTTGGCCGATATGGTCGAGCCGTTGACGAAGGTCGACTCGTCCGAGGCCAGGAAGGTCACGCAGCGCGCGATTTCCTCGGGCTCGCCCAGCCGACCGGCCGGGATCTGGGCGATGATCGCCTCGCGCACCTTCTCGGGCACCGCCATCACCATTTCGGTGGCGATGTAGCCCGGGCAGATCGCGTTCGCGGTGATCCCGAAACGCGCGCCTTCCTGGGCCAGCGACTTGACGATGCCCAGATCGCCCGCCTTGGTCGCGGCATAGTTCACCTGGCCGAACTGGCCCTTCTGCCCGTTGATCGAGGAAATCACGATCACCCGGCCGAACTTGCGATCGCGCATGCCGGGCCAGATCGGGTGGACGGTGTTGAACACGCCGGTCAGGTTGGTGTCGATCACCTCTTTCCACTGTTCGGGCGTCATCTTGTGGAACGGCGCGTCGCGGGTGATGCCCGCATTGGCCACCACCACGTCGATCGGGCCCAGATCGGCCTCGACCTTCTCGATCCCGGCCTTGGACGCCTCGTAATCGGCGGCGTTCCACTTGTAGGTGGGGATGCCGGTTTCCTCGGTGAACTTCTTCGCGGCGTCGTCATTGCCGGCATAGTTCGCGGCCACGCTATAGCCCGCCGCCTTCAGCGCCTTGCTGATCGCCGCGCCGATGCCTCGGCTGCCGCCGGTGACGAGTGCAACTCTTGCCATGATTCCTCCAGAATGGGTGTCGATTGTGCCGGTAACGGTGTTACGCAAGAAAGATCGGACGCGCAACAATATTGCGCGCCCATCTTGTCCCCGGGCTTACGGCCGTTCCAGGCACATGGCGACGCCCATGCCGCCGCCGATGCAGAGGGTAGCAAGGCCCTTCTTCGCGTCGCGGCGCTTCATCTCGAACAAGAGCGTGTTCAGGATGCGCGCGCCCGAGGCGCCGATCGGGTGGCCGATGGCGATGGCGCCGCCGTTCACGTTCACGATCGCCGGATCCCAGCCCATGTCCTTGTTCACTGCGCAGGCCTGGGCGGCAAAGGCCTCGTTCGCCTCGACCAGATCCAGATCGCCGACCTTCCAGCCCGCCTTTTCCAGTGCCTTGCGGCTGGCATGGATCGGACCCACGCCCATGATCGAGGGATCAAGACCCGCGGTCGCGTAGGAGGCGATGCGCGCGAGCGGTTCCAGCCCGCGGCGTTCGGCCTCGTCGGCCGACATCACCAGCACGCCCGCCGCGCCGTCATTGATGCCCGACGCGTTGGCCGCGGTCACGCTGCCGTCCTTGGTGAAGGCGGGGCGCAGCTTCTGCATGCTGTCGAGCGTGGCGCCGTGGCGGATGTACTCGTCCGCATCGACGATGGTGTCGCCCTTGCGGCCCTTGACCGTCACCGCCACGATCTCGTCGGCGAACTTGCCGGCCTTCTGCGCGGCCTCGGCCTTGTTCTGGCTGGCCAGCGCGAACTCGTCCTGCATGTCGCGGCTGATCTGCCACTGGTTCGCCACGTTCTCGGCGGTCTGGCCCATGTGGTAGCCGTTGAAGGCGTCCCACAGCCCGTCCCGGATCATGGAATCGATGAAGGACAGATCGCCCATCTTCTGGCCCGCGCGCAGGTGGGCGACATGGGGCGAAAGCGTCATGTTCTCCTGCCCGCCGGCGGCGACGATGGCGGCGTCGCCAAGCTGGACATGCTGGGCCGCCAGCGCCACCGCGCGCAGGCCCGAGCCGCAGACCTGGTTGATCGACCAGGCCGCCGATTCGATGGGCAGGCCCGCATTGACATGGGCCTGGCGGGCGGGGTTCTGGCCCTGGCCCGCGGTCAGCACCTGGCCGAGGATGGTTTCGGACACCTCGGCCTTGTCGATGCCGGCGCGTTCAACCAGCGCTTCCAGCATGATGCGGCCCAACTCGTGGGCGGGCACCGTTGCGAAAGAGCCGTTGAAACTGCCGACCGGCGTGCGCGCGGCCGAGACGATGACGACATTGGTCATGGTTGGGTCCTTCTCCCCTGGTCGATTTTCGTGCGCACTATAGGGGATGCGGATGCAGAAAGGCACCCCCTGTCAGTGACCGGGAATGCCCTGCCGAGGCGGGAAACTGCCGGGCGTCCGCACGATGGCGCAGCCGTCAGGCGCGGCGCTTTTCGCGGCCCTCGCGCCAGGGGGGCACGAGCGACGGCGCGCCGAAGGCAAAGCCCTGCATGCAGTCGATCCCGGCCGCGGCCAGCCAGGCGGCATCGCGCGCGGTTTCGACATTCTCGGCGACCGTGAACATGTCGAAATGCTGGCCGATGGCGATCAGCGCCTGGGCCAGTACCTGGTTGTCGGGACTGTCTGCGATGCCGCGGATGAACTGGCCGTCGATCTTGAGGATGTCGAAATAGAACTCGCGCAGATAACGGAAGGCCGTATAGCCCGCGCCGAAATCGTCCAGCGCGAAGGCGATGCCCTTGGTCTGCAATTCGCGCATGAAGACCGACACGAGGTCAGGCATGACCATCGCCGAGCTTTCGGTGATCTCCAGGATCAGCCGTTCGGCGACCGTGGCGTCGCGGGCGAGGCCGTCCTCCAGCGTCTTTTTCCATCGCGGATAGCCGATCGAGCGGGCCGACATGTTGATCGCCAGGCGCAGGTCCGGCGCCTCGGTCAGCGCGATCAGTCCCATCTCCAGCGCGAGACAGTCGATCATCCGGCCCATCTCGTTCGTCTCGACCGTCTCGATGAAGTCACGCGCGGGGATTACCCGGCCGGTATGGTCGAGGATACGGATCAGCCCCTCGTAGAACGCGACCTGCCCATGTTCGACCGACTGCACCACGGGCTGGAAGGCCAGCAGCACATCGCGCCGCTCGATCGCCTTGTGCACGGTCTGGAGGATGTCCCGATCCCGCTGGGTGATCGCGACGGAAAGCGGGCTTTCCTGTCCAGGCTCCACGACGATTTTGGCATCGGCTTTCTTGCTTGGCATGCTGTCTCTCCGCTTCCACGCGGACCAGTTGTGGGCAAAGCCGTTAAGGGCGAATGAATGTTCGCATTAGGTTCCAATTTTCGGTAATCTGGATGTGACCCGCCAACCAGATGGAAATAAAGAGGGTTTTCAATGAACGAACGATGCTGGTGGTGTGGAACGGACCCGCTTTACGTTGCGTATCACGACACCGAATGGGGCATTCCCGAACATGATGATCGGGCGCTTTTCGAGAAGCTGATTCTTGACGGCTTCCAGGCGGGGCTGGCCTGGATCACCATCCTGAGAAAGCGAGAAGCGTTCCGCGCAGCCTTTGCCGGGTTCGATCCCGCGGTGATCGCGAGTTGGGGCGAGGCCGAGGTCGCGCGCCTGCTGGCCGATCGCGGGATCGTGCGGCATCGCGGCAAGATCGAGGCCGCGATCGGGAATGCGCGGGCATGGCTTGACCTCGAGGCGCGCGACGGGTTCGCACCCTTCCTGTGGCGCCATGTCGATGGCCGACCGATCCAGAACCGGTTCTCAGCGCCGGGCGATGTGCCCGCCGAGACGCCGTTGTCGCGTCAAGTGTCGGCGGATCTGCGCGCCGCGGGCTTCCGGTTCTGCGGGCCGACGATCACCTATGCTTTCATGCAGGCCGTGGGGATGGTCAACGACCATCTCGTGACCTGTCCGCGCCATGACGAGGTCGCGGCGCTGGCCGGGCGGTAGTGGAGGCGCAGGGGGTCTTGCGCCGGGTCGGCCGCGGCGACCGTCCGGAGGCCAGCCCCGGGACCCCCGGGATATTTCCGGCCAGAAGAATGGGGGCGCGCGTCTCTTGCGGCATGGTCGTGATGGGCTTTGCCCTTGCAAAGCTGGGCCGGGGGTCTTATTGGGGCGGCTCGAAGTTGCGCGGCCGGCCCCCGTGGCATGCCGAGTCGCGCCTGAACCGCCCGAAGAGGAGACGGAAATGCCCAAGATGAAGACCAAGTCGAGCGCCAAGAAGCGCTTCAAGGTGACGGCGACGGGCCGCGTGCTTGCCGCCCAGGCCGGCAAGCGGCACGGCATGATCAAGCGGACGAACAAGTTCATCCGCAGCGCCCGCGGGACCTC
This sequence comes from Rhodovulum steppense, assembly GCF_004339675.1. Classification (GTDB taxonomy): domain Bacteria; phylum Pseudomonadota; class Alphaproteobacteria; order Rhodobacterales; family Rhodobacteraceae; genus Rhodovulum; species Rhodovulum steppense. Next base: position 2,593 of record NZ_SLVM01000013.1, on the reverse strand, counting down.
GACGCTGTCGGCCCCGGACGAGAAGATCGTCAAGACCTACATGCCCTACGACCGCTGAGGAGGCCGAACCATGTCCCGAGTCAAAGGTGGAACGACCACCCACGCCCGTCACAAGAAGGTCATCAAGGCGGCGAAAGGCTATTACGGCCGCCGCGGCAATGCCTATCGCACCGCGACCCAGGCCGTCGACAAGGCCAACCAGTACGCGACCCGCGACCGCAAGCAGCGCAAGCGCAATTTCCGCGCGCTGTGGATCCAGCGGATCAATGCGGCCGTCCGCGCCTGTGACGAGACGCTGACCTATTCGCGCTTCATCAACGGTCTGGCTACCGCCGGGATCGAGGTCGACCGCAAGGTTCTGGCCGATCTCGCGGTGAACGAACCCGAGGCGTTCGGCGCCATCGTCGCCCGGGCCCGCGCCGCGCTGGCCTGATCCACCGCGCAATCGCGTTTGAGCCCCCGTCCGGTCGCATGCCGGGCGGGGGTTTTGCCTTGGGGGGCGCTCAGGCGTGGCTGTGGGCGGGCAGGCCGTTTGCAATGCGGGCCAGACGCGCCTCGCCGGTTTCCTCGCCGAAGCAGGTCTCGAAATCGTTGCAGGCGGTGCAGACCGGCGCGGCGCAGAGCACGAAGCCCTCGTCCTCGCAGAGCCTGCGGTAGAAGAACCGCTTCCATTTCATGTTGTCGGTATTCTGCCGGGCAAGCGGCGCGAAATGCCGGTCGAGCAGCGCACTCAGTTCGCCGCGATGGCGCAGGCCCAGATCCTGCCAGAGGTGGTCGGGTTCCATCGCGCGGCGGGCTATCATCGCGGCGAGCGGGGTTTCCAACGGGCTTGCGCCGCATGCATGGGCCAGCAGCAGATCGCGGACCGAGGTCTCTTCGATCTCTGCCGGGGGCGGGGGGTGCCGGGTCATTCGCTCGATCCCCGCGCCGCAAGCCGGAAACACCATGTCTGACAGGGCGCGCAGCGCCTGCGCGTCCAGCCCGGAATGGGCGCACAGCCTGCCCGCCACGCCGCCCTCGGCAATCGCCAGCGCCAGGATCGAGGCCAGAACATGGGCGTCGAACGGGTCGGCGTCCGGCGCTGTCCCCCTGATCAGCCAGCTATAGGCCTCGTCTGCGGTCATGCCCGGCTCCTTTCGCGCAAGAGGCGGAGGCGGCGTCCACCGGCCTGGACGGACAACCCGCGTCCACCGCTTGCCCCCTGATGGTCGCCGCGCTGGCCCTGCGGTCAACGCTGCGGTGGCGCGGCGTTGCGCCGATCCGCCCCGGCGCCCGGTTTTTCGGCAGATGCGCCCGCCGGTGCCGCCGTGACCGGCAATCCCTGCCCGGCGGCCGCACGCATTTGCAATCGCTGGACCCTGTGCTATCGACCCCACGAAATGCCAGCAAGGGGGCCCCGGAATGGACGATCTCAGGCAGAAATATCTCGACGCGATTACCGGTGCGGGGGACGAGACGGCGATCGAGGAGGTGCGGGTTCAGGCCCTCGGCAAGAAGGGCGAGATCAGCCTGAAGATGCGCGAACTGGGCCAGATGTCGGCCGAGGAACGGCAGGCGATGGGGCCGAAGCTGAACGCGCTGAAGGACGAGATCACCTCGGCGCTGGCCGCGCGCAAGGCATCGCTGGCCGATGCCGCGCTGGAAGAACGACTGGCCGCCGAATGGCTGGACGTGACCCTGCCCGGCCGCCCGCGCCCGCGCGGCACGATCCATCCCGTCAGCCAGGTGACCGAGGAAATCACCGCGATCTTTGCCGATATGGGCTTTGCCGTCGCCGAGGGGCCGCAGATCGAAAGCGACTGGTTCAATTTCGACGCGCTTAACATCCCGCCCGAACACCCCGCCCGGCAGGAGCATGACACGTTCTTCATGGCGCGCGCCGCGGGCGACAACCGCGCGCCGCATGTCCTGCGCACGCATACCTCGCCGGTGCAGATCCGCGCGATGCAGGCCCAGGGCGCGCCGATCCGGGTGATCGCGCCGGGCCGGGTCTATCGCTGCGACTACGACCAGACACACACGCCGATGTTCCACCAGGTCGAGGGGCTGGCCATCGACCGCGACATTTCCATGGCCAACCTGAAATGGGTGCTGGAGGAATTCTGTCGCGCCTTTTTCGAGGTCGAGGGCGTGGAACTGCGCTTCCGCGCCTCGCATTTCCCGTTCACCGAACCGTCGGCCGAGGTCGATATCCGTTGTTCCTGGGAAGGCGGCACGCTGAAGATCGGCGAGGGCAATGACTGGATGGAAATCCTCGGGTCCGGCATGGTTCATCCCAAGGTGCTGGCCGCGGGCGGGATCGACCCCGACCAGTGGCAGGGCTTTGCCTTCGGCATGGGGATCGACCGGCTGGCGATGCTGAAATACGGGATTCCGGATCTGCGGGCGTTCTTCGATTCAGACCTGCGCTGGCTCAGGCATTACGGGTTCAGCGCGCTCGACATGCCGACGCTGCATGGGGGGTTGAGTGGGTGAGCCTTAGGTAAGAAATCGAGTACTAGGCTCCAGACCCATTGATTTCAGGTCTTTGGCGTGATTCAGGCTCCGCGAGGAGACCTGATCTATGAGCAATCTTTACTGGCTGACCGAGGCG
>NZ_SLVM01000012.1 GCF_004339675.1 Rhodovulum steppense | reverse complement strand
GCGTCGCGACCGTCGCGTTGAAATCATGCCGCAACTGCTCGTAATCCGGCGCAAAGGCGCTCTCAAGACGATGCGTCAGATCCCCGGAGGACAGCCGTTGGAGCCCGTCGGCGAGTGTGGTGACCACGGAGTGCTGTTGCTCGGCGCGGAGCCGACGTTCCTCTTCGATGGCGCGTTCGTGCTCCTGCATGCGGGCGCGTTCGATCAGGCCCTCGCGGAAGACGCCGAGTGCGGTTGCCATCCGGCCGATCTCCCCGTCGGTGAAACGCAAGCCGGTGATGGGAGCCAGGTCGCCCTTCGACAGCCTCTCGGTCACCCGCACCAGACGCGCCATGGGGCGCAGGATCAAGAGCCAGATGAAGACCGGAGCCGCAAGCAGGAACGTCACGGTTGCCGTCGCCACCATGCGCAGTTGCTGTTCCGCGCGGTCCGCCTTCTCGAGTACCGCGTCGCCTGCGACAGATGCGGCGGCGAGCGCGGAATCGCTTTGCATGACCGCCGCCTCGCCGATCCGACGCAGATGGTTGTAGGCTGTCCGCGAGGTCGTTTCGGCACGCAACTGGGCCTGGATCATGGCCGCCCGCGTGGCGACAATGCCCGTCTCGGGGCCGGACAAGGCGAGGATACTCTCGATGATCCCGCGCAACTCGTCGCTCAGGAAGACCTCGTCGATGAGCGCGGCGAGCGCATCGGCGACCATGTCGAGTTCTCGCTGCGCGGCCTCGGCGGCCTCCGACGTGCTGGCCGTGGCGCCCAGGAAGGCCATCGCAACGACGGTCTCCACGGCGAGTTCGAGCCGGGCCGCGTCGCGGATGAACTGCAATTCGTTGCCGATCAACCGCTCGACAGCCTCGCTGTTGAAGGTCGCGGTGTCCTCGGCCCCTGTGAGCAGGTTTTGGGTCAGCTCGTCGATGGCTTCGGTCAGCGCGGTATCGGTCTGGGCGCGCAGCGCGATCAGCCGACGCAGGCTGTCCGCCCGGCCACGCATTCCGCCGCCGGTCATTTCTGCGAGGAGGTCACGCATCTCGGTCAGCATCGGCAAAAGCTTGGGACTGCCCCCATTGGCCTCGAGCCCGGCGATTATCGTGTCGAGTTCGTCCAGGCTCGACCGGGCGATGCCGCGCAGGCCCACGGCCAGCCCGTCATCGCCGGTTTCGGCCAAGGCGATGGCGGTGCCGCTGAGCAGGTTGACCTCGCTGCGCGCCCTCAGCACCAGCGAAGTTGCAGCGAAATCGTATTCGATCAGCGCCCCAAGCGTGCTTGTCACTGCCTCGATCGTCTGCGCGCCCGCAAGTTCCATGTCATAGACGGCGTCGTCGGCCAGCTTCATGAGTTGGGCCCGGGCCTCGTCCGACATGTCGCGATAGGCGGCGATGGTGGTTTCAAGCTCGTCATGGCGCGCGAAGCGGTCGGCGATCGCAGATTCCATCTGTAGGGTCGCGGCGTCGAGTTCGGCAAGAAGCGGCAGCATTGCGGAGATTGCGGCTTCGGGCAGACCCTTCATGCCCTCTTCGAGTGCGGCCTTTTCGGCCACAAAGCCATCATGCCCGTTCCGGACCCCGTCCGGTGCGTCGGCCAGGAGCATTTCGGACAGGGCGTCGCGGATGCCCGCGCTGTGTTCGATCACGGCCACGCTTTGGCGCAGGGCAGGCAATTGCTGGCCCAGAAGCGCGTTCAGCGAGCCTGTCAGGCTGTTGAACACGGCAAGGCTGATCACGACGGCAACCGCCGTCATCGCGCCCATGGCGGCCATCGAGAACGCGATCTTGATGGCGATGCTTCCGAACAGGTAGGAGAGGAATTTGCGCATGGCGGCCTCGTGGCTTGGCTTCTTGTTGGTGCAGAGACGGCGGGTTGGTTCCGCCGCGCCTTGGGTTCGGCAGTCGCCGCCCGGATTGTCGCAGGCGACGGGAATGTTCGAGCCCGTCCGCGGCGCGCTGGTGCGGGTGATGACCAGGTGCGGTGCGGGCGGTACTGCTGTCGGCCATGCTGGCCGGGTCTGGAAAAGACATATGGAAGACTCGGAGTTCCATGTGCTGTTTCAGGACCATGGAACCCAAGCGTTAACATCGTGTTGTCCGGCTCGGACCGGACGTCCGGGTAAACCGGCAAAGTTTACCGAATGTACCGCAAGCCCCCGTCCAGCGTGGTTCCGCCCATATGCCAGCCATTCCGCGCCTTGGCGATTGTCCGGCCTCTGCCCGCGGGCTTGTCCTGCAAGGGTCGGATCGCGATGGCTCCCGGGGACGCGGAACTGTGCCGCGAGGGGCAAATCGCCGCGGACCCCGCGCCGGGTCGGGATGGCGGGGCACCGGGCCGCGCCACCGAACCGACATTGCCCGGCGCGGGGTCGGGCCTGGGGTGGGTGTCTTGCCGGACGATCAGTGGGCGATATTCTCGTCGCGCACGAACATGTTTGCCCAGGCGCGGTCGATCAGATCGGGGTTCATCTGGTAGGGAATGCCCTCGAACTCGCAGATCGCGATCATCTGGTCGATCAGGAAGACCGGCTGATAGTTGGCGTATTCGTTCTTGATCGTGGGATATTTCTCTTTGAGCAGGTAGATCAGCGTCGCCTCGTCGATCGGCATCTTCTTCTTGCGCGCGACAAGGGCGAAGATCTTCAGGAAATCCTCCTGGCAGGGGCCGTCGATCTTGATCTTGAAGAAGATCCGGCGCAGCGCGGCGCGGTCAAAGATCTCGTTCGGGTGGAAGTTGGTGGAGAAGATTACCAGCGTGTCGAAGGGCACCTCGAATTTCTCGCCCGATTGCAGGGCGAGGATGTCCTTGGCCTCTTCCAGCGGCACGATCCAGCGGTTGACCAGCGCCTGGGGCGGTTCCTCCTGGCGGCCGAGGTCGTCGACGATGAAGATGCCGCCGGTCGATTTCAACTGCAGCGGCGCCTGATAGGTGCGCGCCGTCGGATTGTAGACCAGGTCGAGCATTGACAGCGACAATTCGCCGCCGGTGATCACGGTGGGCCGCTCGCACAGCACATATCGCGTGTCGAATCGTCCCGAGGTGCGGCGCAGCGAATTCGGGTCGTCCACCAGTTCCTCGGCCGCGGAATGCACGATCGGGTCGTAGACGGTGATGACCTGGCCGGAATACTCGATCGCCCGAGGGATGTAGATCTTGTCGCCAAGCGCGTCGCGGATGCCGTTCGAGATCGAGGATTTCCCGTTGCCCGGCGGGCCATACATCAGGATCGAGCGCCCCGCGCTGACAGCGGGGCCGAGATGATCCAGAAGCTCGTCGGGCAGGATCAGGTGGCCCATCGCGCCGGTCAACTGGTCGCGGGTGATCTGGATGTTGCGGATCGACTGGCGCCTGACCTGCTCGGAATAGACCTCGAGCGGGACGGGCATCGCGCCGAAATATTCCGACTGGTTCAGCGCGTCCAGCGCGCGGGCCTTGCCGGCATCGGTCAGCTGGAAACCCATCTCGCTGCCGGCCCCGGCATGGAGCGTGCCGGTCGCCTCGAGCAGTTTCTGGCTGCGGGCAAGATCGACCAGTTCCTGGGTGACGGGGGCGGGCAGGCAGATCGCGCGGGCGATCTCGGTCACGGTATCGACATTCTTGCGGAAGATCGTCTTCAGCAGGATGTCGCGCATCATCACCATCGGCAGGCGCATCTCGGCCAGTGACCGGGGGGCGGGGGGCGCCATGACGGAGGAAATCTGCATGTTCATGTGATTGCCCTGAAACTGCTGCGGTGCTTGCCCAAAACTGACCGCATTTTGGGGCAATTCTTGGGCGACGGCCCGGGCGTTTTGGGACAATCGCGGGAACCGCGCCTGTCCGTCGACATCGGGGCCGCAACAGGACGAGGGCTGGGGATGAGGCGATACGATCCGGTGGGGCTTGCTGCCGCGATGGCCGCGGTGCTGGCTGCGGCGACCTGGGCGGGGCTGGCGGCAGGCGGACTCTACCCTGTCATGCACGAGGGCGACATGCTGCATATGGTGCAGATCGTGCTGCGCCAGGCCGAGGGCGAATGGCCGCATCTCGACTTCATGACGCCGCTGGGCGTGCTGGCCTATGCGCCGGTCGCGCTGTTCGTGCGGCTGGGCCATCCCTTCGCCGAGGCCTTCGTGCTGGGCCAGGCGCTGGTGGGTGCGGTGCTTCTGCCTGCGGCCTGGTGGGCGGCGCAGGACCGGCTGCCGCGGCCCTGGGCCTATATCTTCGGGGCGGGCATCATGCTGCTGGCGGTGGCGCTGGTGCCCGCCACGCCCGATCCCGGTATTTCGTTGTCGATGAGCTACAACCGATGGGCCTGGGCAATCCTGTTCGTGCTGCTGCTGCTGGCGGTGCTGCCCCGCCGTCGGCAAGGGACGGGCGCGCGGGTTGCGGATGGGCTGGCGATGGGGCTGGGGCTTGCGGCACTGGCGCTGATCAAGATGACCTATGCCCTTGCCGCGGTGCCGGTCGTGGCGCTCGCGCTGCTGCTGACGCGGGACCGGCTGGGCGCGGCGGCGGCGCTGTCGGCCGGGCTTGGCGTCGCGCTCGCGGTGACGGCTGCGGCGGGGCCTGCGTTCTGGGCGGCCTATCTCGGCGATCTGCTGGACGTGGCCCGGGCCGAGATCAGGCCCTTTCCCGGCGGCACTGTCCTCGATGTCTTGACCGGCCCGGCGGCCCTTGCCGGCAGCCTGCTCTATCTTGCCGCCGTGTCCCTTGCCCGCCGGTCGGGGCGGGCGCGCGAGGGGCTGTTGCTGCTGGTTGCCGCGCCGGGGCTGACCTATGTCACCTTCCAGAATTTCGGAAACGATCCTGTCTGGCTGTTCTTCCTCGGGATCGTTGCGCTGGCGCTATGTCCCAAGCCGGGGGAGAGCAGCGGCCGGGGGCTGGCGGTGACCGGGTGGGGGGCGCTGATCCTGGTCGCGCCGATCCTTGTGGCAATGGCCGAAAGCCCGGCGCGCAACCTGATCGCCCGCAGCGCGGGCCCGGTCGAGGTGCTGCCCGGCGACCATGGCATCCGGATGCAGCCCGATCGTGTGGCCCATGTCCTGACCCGGGTCAGCCGTCCGATGTCCGCGGGCCATGCCTGGTGGCAAGGCTCGATGATGCCCGAGCCGACCGTGGTGGCAGGCGTGCCGCTGGAGCCTTGCCGCCTGATCAGCGGGCTTGTCGGCTGGTTCCGCGCCGTATCCGAAGACATCGACGCGGCGGGCTTCGGGGGACGCCCGGTTCTGGTGGCGGACATCCTGACCGCCTACTGGCTTTATGGCGGTGTCGCGCCGCTGCCGGGCGGTGCGCCGTGGTATTACGGCGGGTTGCCGGGGGCTGAGGCGGCGGAACTGGTGCTGGTCCCGCAATGTGCCGCGCGTCCGGATGTACGCGCGCATATCCTGCGTGAACTGGACGAGGCGGGGGTCGTTCTGACGGAACTGCGCCGCACCGATGATTACCTGCTGCTCGGCATCGCGCCCAGCGCCACGAGCGCGAGATAGCAGACCAGCGCGCCCGCAAGCGCGATTCCCATTGGAAAATCGCGTCTTTCCCAGGACTCCCAGCCGGGAAGCGCGCGCCGCACCGCCGGACTCCGGCGGACCAGACGGTGGCCGAGGAAGGCGAACACGGTCACCGCAGCGAACAGGAACAGGAATCCGCCCAGATCGGTCAGCGCCACGAAGGGCGCCATGGCGGCGGCGAATTTCGCGTCGCCCGCGCCGATCATCCCGAATGTGCTCATCACGAAGCCCAGCACCAGAACGACGCCCAGATGCACCCAGCACCAGGCCCAGATATCCAGCGGCAATGCGACCGGCCCGACCAGCGCGAAGACGGAGACCAGTGCCAGAACGGCCTGATTCGGAATCTTCATCGTCTTCATGTCGCTGCGGGCCACCCAGAACGCGATCGGCAGCACGAAGGGCAGGAAGGTGCCCGCGCCCAGCGGCGTGCCAAGCGTGACGGCCCGCGCGGCAAGCCCGGCGAATATCGCTGCGAAGGCAAGCCCGACGGCGACGGTTAGAAGCCGCCCGTTTGCGCGCGCGCCATCTGCGGAAGGATCGAGCGAGGTCATGCGGTCTCCCGGAACGAAATCCGACGCAGGCAGGGTCGGGTCGAATTCGGGCAGGGGCAAGGCCGACCGGTGGCCTCGGCGCGGCGTCGCGCCGGGCTAGCCGCGGGCCTCCAGTGCCTCGAGCGCGCGCACCGCCGGTTCGAAATATTGGGGATGGGCGTCGATCGCCTCCTGCAACAACCCCTTGCCGATGCCCACATCGCCCTGCTTGATCGCGGTAAGGGCCAGCGTGTGGTAAAGCTGCGCCCGCTCGGTCGGCGTCATCCTGACCACCGGCAGATCGTAATTGCGCTGGGCGCCGCGGGCGAGCACGAGGTTGTTCTTGGCGGTGAAGAGCGACGGGTCATAGGTGATCGCTTCGGTGAACAGCCGCTCTGCGCCCTTGAAATCGCCCCGTGTCAGCTTGGAATAGCCCCAGTTGTTCAGCACCCCCGAGGGCCGCGTCGTCAGCCCCGCGGCAGTTTCGTAGAAACTGTCGGCCTTGGCCCATTGCTTGTTCGCGTCGGCCACCATCGCCTCCAGCCGGTAGCGGCGATAGGTCTCGTGGGTCGGTGGGATCGCGTGCAGCACCGCCTCGGCCTTTTTCCATTCGCCGACGCGGATCAGCGCATCGGCATGTGTGACCCGATCCTCCGCGGTCGCCTCGGGGTGGTTGGTCACCCGCGCCCATGCGCCCACCGCCTCGGTGTTGCGCCCCGCCCTGAGCAGCGATTGGGCAAGACCGCGCTGCAGGGCGATATTTTCGGGCTGACCTTCCAGTCCCCGGCGGAAATAGCTGACCGCCTCGCCGGGATCGGCCACATTCATCATGATGTCGTTCATGGCGCTTTCGTCGCCGGACAGCACGTCCTGAATTGCGCGGTCGACATCCGCTTCGCCCGGACGCTGGCATCCGGACAAGGCGAGCGCGCCTGCGGCGCAAAACGCGACAAGAAAAACGTGGCGCATGGAATCCTGCGTCCTCTGCTGCTCTGGCCTCAGGGCGTGGCGATCAGCAGGTATTGGCCGCTGCCGCGCCGCACCAGTTTGAAGTCGTTATCGTTGGCAGGATCATAGGATGGATTGGCGGTTTTTTCGATAGCCAGAAGCAGATTCTGCCGGATGTCGTCCGATTGGCCACTATCGAGGGCGAAGGCCGTCTCGAACACGCGCCGGGCCTCGCCGGTCTCGCCCTTCTCCATCAGGACGACGCCCAGATTGTTCCAGGCGGGAACGAAGCGCTCGTCCTTCTTCAGCGCGCGGCGCAGCATGGTCTCGGCCTGCCCAAGCCGGCCTAGGCGCAGATTGGCCGATCCGACCGCCGAGAGAACGTCGACGCTCAGCCCCTGCTCGGCTGCAGCGCGGTAATAGGCGTCGAGGGCCAGTTCGTATTCGCCTGCCGCCATAAGCCGGTGGCCGACGGTCAGCCCGTCGACGGCCTCGGTGACCCTAGGCGTGCCCGGGGGCGGGGGCAGCCCCTGAAAGCCGGGGTCCAGTCGGCCGGTCTGCTGGCAGGCCGCCAGCGCAAGCAGCGCGGCCAGGATCGGGCCGCGTCGGACGAGGTCAGAAGCTCGAATTCGACAGGGTGTCGTAAATCGCATAGACCGAGGGGCCGATCAGGATGATGAGCAACGGGGGAACCGTGAACATCATCGTGCCCAGTGTCAATTTGGTCGGCAGGACGTTCGCCTTTTCCTCGGCGCGCATGACACGCTTGTCGCGCATCTCGGCCGAGAACACGCGCAGCGCCTCGGCGATCGAGGTGCCGAAGGTGGCGGACTGGATCAGCACGGTGACGAAGGACGAGATGTCGGTCACGCCGCAGCGTTCGGCCATGTCCTTGAGAACCTGTACCTTGTCCTTGCCGGCCTTCATCTCCTGGGCGACGATCTCGAATTCCTCGGCAAGGTCGGGAAAGCCCGCGCGCATCTCGCGTGCGACGCGGACGATCGACTGGTCGAGCGACTGGCCGGCCTCGACGCAGACCAGCATCATGTCGAGGCTGTCGGGAAAGCCGTTTGTAATCGCTTCCTGGCGGGTCTGAAGCCGCCGTTCCACCCAGTAGCGCGGCAGGTAATAGCCGATCGCACCGGGAATGATCACCGACAGGATCAGCTTGGTTGTGTCGACCTCGTCGCTGGCGCTGTTCACGATGGTGTAGAGAACGCCGAGGACCAGCAGCCCGAGTCCCAGCGCGAGCTGGGCGAAATGAAAGAGCCGGATCGCGTTCTTGGAGCGGTAGCCCGCCCGCATCATCTTGAGGCGGATGGCCGAGAACTCCTCCTCGTTCTGGGGTTCGAGGAAGTGGGAGAACCGCTCCAGCTTGTCCGCGTGCGAGGTGGGCCGCAGCGTCGTCATCGGGTCGCGCGTGGACGCGGCCTTCATCTCGCGGGTCTCGCGCCGGAGCTTGTCAAGTGGGTCGACGCGTTTTTTCAGGAGCGCCGGCACAGTCAGGGCAATCAACAGAAGGCCCAGCGCACCCACCATGTATAGCGGGCCGAGCGCGCCGAAACGGTCGATGAGAACGCCGTTGAGGGAAGAGATGATGTCCATGGCGCGGCTCCTCAGACCTTGATGTTGACCATGATCCGCATGAAAATCACGTTCACGACCAGGAAGACGCCGACGGCGATGGCGGCGGGGATGAAGGCGGCGGTCTGCTTGACCTCGTCATAATAGTCGGGCTTGATTACCGAGATCATCAGGATCGCGGCGATCGGGAAGCCTGAGAGGAACATACCGGACCACTTCGCCTCGGCGGTGATCGCCTTGACCCTGCGAAACAGCTTGAAGCGCGAGCGGATGACCTTGGCCAGCCCGTCCAGCACCTCGGCCAGGTTGCCGCCAGATTGCTGCTGGATCGTCACCGCCACCGCCAGGAAGCGCAGATCCTGCATGTCCACGCGTTCGGCCAGATCCTTCAGCGCCTCGCCCACGTCGCGGCCATAGGCAGCCTCGTCCGCGATGATGCCGAACTCGGTGCCCAGCGGGTCGGGAACCTCCTTGGCGACGATGTTGATCGCCGAGACGAAGGGGTGGCCGACGCGCAGGCTGCGGACCATCAGTTCGACCGCGTCGGGCAACTGTTCCTCGATCAGGCCGAGGCGTTTCTTGGCCTTGCCGTTGACCCAGACATAGACCCCGCCGACGCCCATCGCGACGGCGACCAGCGCCCGCACCGGCAGCGCGGCATCGGTGCCCACGGTCAGCCCGAGAAAGGCTACCACGGACAGAAGCGCCATTATCATGATCAACTGGTTCGGCGTGAAGGCGATATTGGCCTTCTGCGCCCGCTCTGCGAGCAGCGAGTAGAGCGGAATGCCGCGGGCGTTCATGTGCTGGCTCATCTCCTTGCGGAGCTGTTCCAGAACCTTCTCGCGGTCCGTGCCCTTTTCCAGCATTTCCAGCCGACGGTTCACCTTGGCATTCAGGCTGATCGACTTGCCGAAGATCGTGAGATACAGGCCCTCGACCAATGCGAGGACCGCGATGAAGATCAGGCCGTAGATGATGGGTTCCGCGCTGATCTGCATGGCTTACGTCCCCCTGTTGGGTTCGAAGAGGCTGGCGGGCAGGTCATAGCCCCATTGCCGGAAGCGTTCGGAATAGTGACTGCGCACGCCGGTCGCGGTGAACCGGCCGATGATCTTGCCATCGGGGGCCAGGCCGAGGCGTTCGTAGCGGAACACCTCCTGCATCGAGATCACCTCTCCCTCCATGCCGGTGAGTTCGGTGATCGAGACCATGCGGCGCGAACCGTCCTGAAGGCGGCTGGCCTGCACGATCAGGTTGACGGCCGAGGCGATCTGGCTGCGCACCGCCTTGAGCGGCATCTCGATCCCGGCCATGGCCACCATGTTTTCAAGCCGCGAGACAGCGTCGCGCGCGTTGTTGGCGTGGATCGTGGTCATCGAACCGTCATGGCCCGTGTTCATGGCCTGCAACATGTCGATCACTTCCTCGCCGCGGGTTTCGCCGACGATGATGCGGTCGGGCCGCATCCTGAGCGCGTTCTTCAGACAGTCGCGCTGGGTGACCGCGCCCTTGCCCTCGACATTGGGCGGGCGGCTTTCCATCCGGCCGACATGGGTCTGCTGAAGCTGAAGCTCCGCGGTGTCCTCGATCGTCAGGATGCGTTCGGAATTGTCGATGAAGGAGGACAGCGCGTTCAGCGTCGTGGTCTTGCCCGAGCCGGTCCCGCCCGAGACCACGATGTTCAGCCGCGTGGCCACCGCTGCCTGAAGATAGGCGGCCATTTCATCTGTGAAGGCGCCGAATTTCACCAGATCTTCGATCCCCAGCTTGTCCTTCTTGAACTTGCGGATCGAGACAAGGCTGCCATCCACCGCGATCGGCGGCACCATCGCGTTGAAGCGCGACCCATCCGCCAGGCGGGCATCGACATAGGGGTTCGATTCATCGACACGCCGACCCACGGCCGACACGATCTTGTCGATGATCCTCAGAAGGTGGCGTTCGTCCTTGAAGGTGATGTCGGTGGGCGTAAGCTTGCCCCCGCGCTCGACGAAGATCTGCTTGGGACCGTTCACCAGGATGTCGTTGATACTCTCGTCCTTGAGCAACGGTTCCAGCGGACCAAGGCCGACCACCTCGTCGTAAAGCTCCTGGTTCAGCTGCTGGCGGTCCTCCTTGTTGAGAACGATGCCCAACTCTTCCAGAGCCTCGGCCGCGATGGCCTGGATTTCGGCGCGCAGCTCCTTTTCCTCGGCATGTTCGAGCGCGGAGAGGTTGAGATTCTCGAGAAGGCGCTTGTGCAGCTCGACCTTCAGTTCTCCAAGTCGCTCCTTGCGCTTGCGCTCCTTGTCGGCGGGCGCAGGCTTTGCGGGGGCGGCTTTGGGCATCGGAACGGGAACGGGAGTGTCCTGGCCCTGTGGCGTGGTCGCTGGCCGCGCGGCCCCTGCATCGGCTTTCTTGTATCTGGAAAACATGGGGCTTGCGTCCTGTCTGTCACACCTCGGCCGTGGCCGGCATCCGGCCAAGCTCGTAAAGCGAGGCGGCGAGTTTCTGGATTTCCTTGCGTAGCGGCGCCTTGGCGGCGGTCTCGGCCAGCGGCAGGCCGTGATCCCCGGCCTCGGTGACGACCTTGCCGCCCTCGGGCAGATGGATCTCGATGTCGATATCCAGGCTCTCGGCCATCCGCTTGACCCGGCTCTTGCCCGAGAGATCGGTGAATTTCGGCGCCCGGTTCATCGCGTAGCGCAGCCGCTCATGCGGCAGATCCTCGGATTTCAGCGCCCGGATCAGGCGCAGGGCGTTCTGCGCCGAGCGCATGTCAAGCTCGAGCAGCCCGAAATAGACATGGGACTGGCTCAGCACCGTTTCGGTCCATTGCACCAGCGTCGTCGGCATGTCGATCACGACGAATTCGAATTGCGAGCGGGCCATCTCGATCAGCCGCTTCGCGTCGTCCGGAGTGATGATGTCGAGCGGCAGGATGTCGGTCGGCGCGGTCAGGACGTGCAACCCGTCCCTGTAGGTCTGAAGCGCCTGCATGAAGCTCTCGCTGTCCATCGAGGGGATATCCGACAGCATCTCGAACACCGCGTCCTTTCGCGGCAGGTCGAGATAGGTCGAGACCGAGCCGAATTGAAGGTCGAGATCGAGCAGGCAGATCCGACCCTGCGTCGCCTTGGCGGCAAGGGACAATTCCCAGGCGAGGTTGACCGCGAAGGTCGACGCGCCGACCCCGCCCGCAAGCCCGTGCACGGGCAGCACCACGCCGTCGCGGTTTGATCGCGAGACTGCCGGAACGGACGCGCCATTGGCCGGGACCGGCGCCACCGGGGCAGGTCGGCGCACCCGGTCGATCGCGTCGTGCAGCGCACCCTCGGGCAGCGGATAGGGAACGAAATCGTCGGCGCCGACGCGCATCAGCTGGTGCAGCGCGATCGGGCTCAGTTCCTCGGCGATGACGATGACCTTGACATTGCGGCGCTTGGCGTTGCGGACGATCTCGCCGATGAAGGTGATGTTGTCCTCGTCCTGGTCGTCGACGGCGACCGCGATGAATTCCAGGGTTCTTGCGTCGGGCTGGTCGAAGAAGCTGTTGGCGTCCTGAAAGGCGATGTCGCCCCAGCATTCGCCCAGTTCCGCCTCCATGTCCTCGATCAGGAGGTCGAAGTTCTGGATGTCCCGGGACACCGTGCAGGCGATCACCGGGGCCGGGTCGGATTGCAAAGCCGCCGTACTCGTCATGTCGTCCAATTCCCTCCTTGCGGACCGTCCCGCCGACCTTCTGGTCATGCCGGACCTGGTCCGCGCACGACTCGCCGCCGTGCGCACCGCTCTCAAGGAAGGAATGTGAAGGTCAATCTGGGCAACATTACGGCCCAAAAGCCGAAATTGTTGGAAGTCCAGCCATGCCGCGCCCTGAGCCTGTTCGGACCCGGGCGCGGCGGTCAGGCGGGATGCCTATTCGGATGTGTGCTCTTCCTGGGCGCTGTCGACATAGATGCCGTAGGTGCGCTGCATGTACTTTCCGTCATGCAGCATCCGCTTGGGTTCCAGGAAACCCCAGACCTCTGTCACCGTGCGGCGGTTGCGTCGCTCGCGGCCCTCGGTCACCACCAGAGGTTGCGTCTCGCCATAGGAAACGACCGCGTCGAGCCGCGACCGCGCTATTCCGCGTGTGACCAGGTAATCCACCGTCGCCCGCGCCCGCCGCATCCCAAGCGTCTTGTTGTAGGCTACGGGGCCAACCAGGTCGGTATGGCCGTAGACGCGGAACCGGACATTGGGATAGCGCGCGATCCACGCCGCCTGGCGGTCCAGCGTGGCCCGCGCCTCGGCATCCAGAACGGCGCTGTCGAAGGCGAAGGTGATCGTAGTGTCGACCTCGGAGGCGAAGCGGTGGTTCAGGTCGATCGCCATCGCCCTTTCGCCGCTCTGGACCATCGTGTTGTTCATCGTCGCATTGCCGAAGGCGCCATCGTCAAGGCTGGCGCCGGCCTGCTGGGTGAAGTCGCGGTAACTGTCTGTCGAACAGCCGGACAGCGCGACCGCGGCGCCGAGCGTCAGGAAGGCAAGGGTGGCGCGCATGGTCTTACTCCATCACATAGCCGTAGGAACCGCTGAAATCCTGGCGGGCCACTTCGCCGGCCGCGCCCGATTTCGGCGTTCTGGGCGAGGAGAGCCTGCCCGACAGGAAAAGGTCGCGCTCGCTCGGCGGCTGTACCCGTTCCGTGGGCAGGGCCAACGCCTCGCCGCGGGTCGGACTGACCAGATGGGCGGTGATGATGATCACCAGTTCGCTGTTGCGGCGTTCGTAATCCGAGCTGCGGAACAGCGCGCCCAGGATCGGCACGTCGCTGATCCAGGGCACCTGCGCGTTGCTTGCGAAGAAATCGTCCTGCAGCAGGCCCGCGATGGCAAAGCTCTCGCCGTCGCGCAGCTCGACCGTGGTCGAGGTGCGGCGGGTGCGGAAGCCCTGCACGCTGATATCGCCGACATTGTAGCTTGCGGTGTCATCCAGGCCGCTGACCTCGGCGTCGAGGCGGAGATTGATGTTCTCGCCGACCACGCGCGGGGTGAAGTCGAGCCCGATGCCGAAGGGCTTGTACTCGAGCGTGATCGTTCCCCCCTCCTGCGAGACGGGGATCGGGAATTCACCCCCCGCCAGGAAGCTTGCCTGCTGGCCCGAGAGCGCCGTCAGGTTGGGCTCCGCCAGCGTGCGCACAAAGCCTTTGCCCTCAAGCGCCTGCAGCGCGAGATTGAGCTGGAACGCGCCCAGATCGCCGCTGATCGTCAGGTTCCCGGTGCTGGTCGTCAGGCCAGCCCCCAGACCGCCGATGATGGTGCCGTCGCCGCCGTCGAAGGTTCCATTGATCCCCAGCCGCGAGCCGAGCGCCTTGGACACGTTGCGCGACATCTCGGCAAAGCGCACCTTAAGCATCACCTGCTGGCTGCCCGCGACCATCATCAGGTTGGAAATCCGCTCTGGCGCATAGCGCGAGGCCAGGTCGAGCGCCCGGTCGACCGCCTGCGCGGAACTGACCGTGCCCGACAGCACCAGCCCGTCATTGGCCGAGCGGACCTCGATCGGCTCGCCCGGCAGAACCTCGCGCAGGCGTTCCTTGAGTTCGCTCATGTCGGGAGTTACGCGGACTTCGACATTCGTGATCAGTCGGCCATCGGGGCCGAGAAGCGTCAGGGTCGTGCGGCCCGGCGATTTTCCCAGCACATAGATCGTGCGGTCCGACAGGGTCGAAATGTCGGCGATCTGCGGGTTCGAGATCGACAGTTCCGCGAAAGTCTCGTCGCTCTCGACCACCACGGCGCGGTTCATGGGAACGGTCAACTGGCCCGTCGCCTGGCCACTCAACGTGCGCAGCGTCTGGGCCTGCGCGTCGGTGACGGACCCCGCCGCGGCGGCCAGGCCCACCAGGGCCGCCACCAGAACACTCTTGGTTTTCATGTGATCCTGCCTTTCCGATCACGCCTCGGGACGGGTCTTTTTGCCCAATTCCCGCGCAGGATGCGTCAACCGAAGATTTAAATCAATCTTCAGTTAATTAACGAATTTCCTTTATGTGGATATCCCGCAACAACCGCGAGATCGGGCAGGAGGGCGCACCGCGACCGCAAGATGCGGTACGATGCGCCATATATTGTGTAAGCGGGTCAGTTCGTGCAGGGGATCGGAATCTCGACCACATCGGCGCCGCGGCGGGTGCGGATGGTGCAGACCGGCGCCTTGTCTTCGACGACGACAGGCGCATCCTCGATGCCCAGCAGCAGTTTCTGATCGACCTCGATCACCTCGGCCACCGTGTCATCGCCCGAGCCGACCAGCGACAGCGACAGACGCCCCGTCGACTGCGCCTGGGCCAGCGCGGCCACCTGTTGCGGCGTGGCCTCGACGGTGACGGTGCGCGCGATCACCGGGCGCGAGCTGTCCTCGTCGGCCATCTGGTCGATGGCGATCAGCTGGATGCCGGGCAGGATCAGCCGGGTCACCTGCTTGTTCTGCGCCTGGCCGGTCCAGTAGACATCGGCCTGGTCGCCCGGCCGCAGGAAGCCGGAAACGCCCGAGGCCACGTCGACGCGGATCGCGAAGGCACGCATGCCGCGGCCCAGGCGCGAAGTCAGGCCCGCATCGGTGCCGGGTTCGGTGACCTTGACCGCCAGCAGCGGTTCGCCCGCCTCCATCGCGCGCAGCACGGTGCGGAACTTGGGCTTGCCCTCGGGGAACACCTCTGCGCCCGACTGGAAGACGCCCTTGGGCAGCGAGGATTTGGGCCATTCCACAAGCTGGAGATTCTCCACCGTCACCTGCTGGCCATAGCGCAGGGCCTCCTTTGCCACGACAACGGGCACCAGTTCGACCTGGCTGGCGCGCGCGGCGCGCTCTTCGGCAAGCTGGCGCTCGTAGGTCTGGATGTAACCCTGGGCCATGTAGACGGCAAAGCCTGCGAGGCCAAAACCCACCAGGAGCACCAGTCCGAAGATCAATCGCATGGCATGTCCTTTCCGTGTTCACGCCCCGGCTGCGGGGGCCGGGCATGTCCAATCCTGTGATCGGTATGCAGACTGACCGGCAATTGCGGCGAAATCTGGGTCACGGCTTGGCGGAGAAGCGGATTTCGAAAGATTGCGAAACAATGCCTGGTCCGGTTCCGGGGCCGCCGGAACAGGGAAGGCCGCATCCGGGGATGCGGCCTTGCCAGGCATCCGGTTCGGTAAGCCGAAGATCAGTTCAGCGTGCCGAGTTGGCGAACCTCGGCCGAGGTCAGGGCGGATTCGATTTCGTCGGCCACATGTTCCACGCCGCTGCGCACCGAGGCGAGAACCGCGATGCCCAGGCCCACGATCGCGGCGGTCAGGACGACCCAGTCCACGGTCACGGCGCCCGATTCGTCCTTGTGGAAACGCTTGATCAGATCGAAAAGTTTCATTTTGGTCCCTCCAATAGGATGTTCGGTCACTTCAACCTGCCATGTCGGGGATCGCGGGGTCTGTCATTGTCCTCGCCCGAAACCACCTCGGCATGGGCGGATAAGGCCATCCGAATCGGGCAGGAGTTGGGCTGAGGCTTGTCATTTTCCGCCAAAGGGGAAAACCTGCCGAATTTTCCTACAAGTGCATGAAATCATTAGACAAGTCTCATAAAATTCAAGACAAATTCTTCCTTTCCGCTGATCCCGGGATCTCGGGTTGCGCCCGCGGCGGGGGACGATCGGCCATTGGTTGTGGCTTTTGATGACGGATTCTGCAAAATTCCGGCAAGACCTTCGGATCGAGCAGGGCAGAAAAAGGTCATGGCGTCGAGATACATCGTGGTGACGCTCGCCGCGCTTTTCGTGGCGACACCGGCAGCGGCCGATCCGCCGCCTTGGCCGGATTTCACCTTCAAGCGGGTCAAGCCGCCCGAGCCGGGCGCGGTCAAGCGGATCACCGTGCAGGTGCCGCCCGTCCAGCCGCGGCTCGCTCCCCCCCCGAAACCGCCCGCGGTGCGCGAGGCGGCGCCGGAGCGCGACCACAAGCCGGGCCCCGGGCCGGACTGGTTCTGGGCGCGGGTGTCGCCTGCGCTGGCCGATGGCGGGCCCGGACGGCTTGGCCTGGCGCTGGCGGCGATCTCCAGCCCGCCGGTGGGCGCTTCGATCCCCGAGCCGCGATTGCAGCATCTGCAGGACATCGCCGCCTCCTACGGGACCGACATCCTGCGCGCGACGGTCGGCACGCGGGTCTCGCCCGCTCTGGCGCTGGCGGTGATCGGCGTGGAAAGCGGCGGGCGCCGGGCCGCGGTCAGCCCCAAGGGCGCGACCGGGCTGATGCAGTTGATGCCCGCCACCGCCGCGCGGTTCGGCGTGTCCGACAGCCTTGATCCGGTGGCCAATATCCGGGGCGGGGTGGCCTATCTCGACTGGCTGATGCGGGAATTCGGCAATGATCCGGTGCTGGTGCTGGCGGCCTACAATGCCGGAGAGGGTGCGGTGCGCAACCATTCCGGCGTGCCCCCCTATGCCGAGACGCGGCATTATGTGCCCCGCGTTCTGGCCGCCTGGTCGGTCGCCCGGGGCCTGTGTCTGACGCCGCCCGAACTGATCACCGATGGCTGTGTTTTCCGGGTGCGGGGGGCCAGCTAGGCATGAGGGCGAGGTGGCGCCGGCCTTGCAGCCGATGCCGCACGGGGCGGGTTCCGGGGCCGGATTCCGCGATATGAAATCCATATGAATTCCATATGGGAAATTCCCGCCTGCCCGCCTGCCGGGAGGCGGTGCGGGCGGTGCATTCATCAGATCGACATCTTCTTGAAGACGGGTTCCGGGATCGCGCGGATGATCGACATGATGCCCAGCCAGAAGAGCGGCGTGTAGATCACGTTGCGCTTCCTCTCGACCGCTTTCAGGATGTCGGCGGCCACCTTGTCGGGCGGGGCGACCAGGAACATGCCCTCGATCCCCCAGGTCATCGCGGTATCGGTGAAGCCGGGCTTGACCGTGACCACATGCCCGCCCGCCCGGGTCAGCCGGTTGCGGAGCCCCGAGAGATAGGTGTGAAACCCGGACTTGGCGGCGCCATAGACATAGTTGCCGATCCGCCCCCGGTCGCCCGCGACCGAGCCGACACCGACGATCGTGCCCGCGCCGCGCGCCTCGATCAGCGGCGCGAGCATCTGGAGGAGCCGCGCGGGCCCGGTGAAATTGTCGATCACCACGCCCTCGATCAGCGCGGGGTCGGCGTCGATTTCGGATTGCGGCGGCATCGAGCCGGTGAAGACGGCCACCGATACCGTGCCCTCGCATTCGCTCATGCGGGCGAGGATTGCATCGAAACCGGCCGGGTCGCGCAGGTCGACGCGGATCGTTTCGGCCAGCGCCGCGCCGCGCAGGCTTGCATCGGCCGCGTCGCGGTCCAGATCGGCGGTGTCGCGGCCCGCAAGGATCAGCCCATCGCCGCGTTCGGCCAGCTTGCGGGCGAAGGCGCGCGCCATCGCGGAGGAGGCGCCGAGGATCAGCCAGGTCTCGGTCATGCCGCACTCCTGAGTTTCAACCGGCGCATGAGGTCGGTTGTCATATGCCCCTCGGGGTCGGCACGGGCGATCTCGGCCCGCCATGCGTCCAGTTCGGGATACATCGCCGCGATCGTGCCGGGCCGGGCCAGCGCGTCCTTGGCCAGGTAAAGCCGCCCGCCCGCGGCCTGCACCATGTCTTCGAGCCGTGCGTAAAGGGGGGCGGCGCGGGTCTTGCGCGCGGGCAGGTCGACGGCCAGCGTATAGCCCGCCATCGGGAAGGACAGATGCCCCGCGCGGCCCGGTCCCATCCGTTTCAGCACCGCCAGCGGCGAGGCGATGCCGGATTTCGCGATTGCCGCGAGGATCTCGCGCAGCGCTGGGGCGGCGTCCTGCGGGACGACGCATTGGAACTGGTGAAAGCCGCGTTTGCCGTACAGCCGGTTCCAGTCCTGAAGGGCGTCGAGCGGGAAGAAGAAATCGTCCAGCGCGCGGATGCGCTTGCGTCCCGAGTCGGGGATGCGCGACAGCCGCCAGCGGTTGAACAGCCGGATGACGGGCCAGGACAGCAGAAGGCCGGGCGCGTCCAGCGGCACGGATTTCGCCCGGCGCACGGGGCCGGGGCGGCTGCCGTCGAGCAATTCGCCCTCTTCGAGGATGCCGCGGCCCAGCCGCTTGCGCCGGGCGGTGGCATCGACCCAGCCCACGGCAAATTCGGCGGTCGAGGCGTCGAGGGCTGCGATGAAGGCGTCGAAATCGGGGATGCGGGTTTCCACCACGCGCATCCGCTGGCCGGGGATGGGGCGCAATTGCAGCCGGGCCGACAGGATCGCGCCGGTCTGGCCCAGCCCGCCCATGGTCGCGCGGAACAGGCCCGGATCGGTCCCGGGCGTCACCGCGCGCGGGCCGGTATCGGTCATCAGCGTGACGGCCAGCACATGCTGGCCGAAGCTGCCCGCGCCATGGTGGTTCTTGCCATGCACGTCACAGGCGATGCAGCCGCCCAGCGTGGCGAATCCGGTGCCGGGCATCACCGGCGGCATCCAGCCGCGGGGCGCGAAAAGGCGCAGCAGCTCGGCGATGGTCACGCCCGCCTCGGCCTCGATCACGCCGGTCTCGGCGTCGAAGGACAGCAGCCGGTCGAGCCGCGTCATCTGGATCGCGGCGCCGCCCGCGTTCAGCGCCGCATCGCCATAGGAGCGGCGATTGCCGATGGCAGGCCCCCGCGCGGCCAACGCCGCGGCAAGGGCGGGCAGCCGTTCGGGCCGCGCCAGCGTGCCGCGCGCCCGGACCGCCCGGCCCCAGCCCGCGTAATCAGCGGTTTTCCACTGCATGCCTGTTCCTTTTCGAAAGCTTTTCCGCCAGCGGGAAGACCATGGCCCCGATCCCGACGGCGAACCACAGCGTTGTCACCCGGATCACCGCCGTCGCCGCGACCGAGGTTTCGGGCGGCACCCCTTCGAGGGTCAGGAGCGCGATCATCGCGGCCTCGGCCCCGCCCAGGCCCCCCGGCGCCCCGGTCAGCCCGCCCGCAAGCGTGGCGAAGGTGAAGATCGCCATCGCGGTCCAGAGCCCGGTTTCGGCGCCCATCCAGACCAGCAGCAGGTGGAAGGCATAGCCCTCGGCCGCCCAGCCGATCAGGCCCAGCGCGACCGCCCCGGCCAGCACGCCCGAATGCGAGAATTGCGCCAGCGTCCGCGCCATCGCCCGCAGCCGCCCGAACAGCCGCGGCCAGAGCCCGATCACGCGGTAGAGGCGGGTGACCAATGCGGTCAGCAGCCGCGCGCGGGTCAGCGCCAGCGCCGCGAGAACCGCGATCAGCGCCAGCGGGGCCGCGCCTGCGATGCCGCTGGTCGAGAGCGCCAGCGCCCCGGCCAGCAAAAGCCCCATCGCCACCAGATCGCCCGCCCGGTCCATCAGGAAAAGCGGCGCGCTGCGTTCCAGCGTCAGGCCCGTCTCGCGCCGAATCCAGCGGATGCGCACCAGTTCGCCGACGCGGCCGGGCGTCACGCTCATCAGGAAGCCGCCGAGATAATGGCGCAGGTCGCGGATCAGCCCGGGCGGCAGGCCCGCGCAACGGCCGAAGACATGCCAGCGCAGCGCGCGCATCAGGTAGTTGAGGACCGACAGCGCCAGCAGGATTGCGACCTGCATCGCCCCGAGCCGCAGGATCTGGTCGCGCGTCGCCTGCCAGCCGGTGGCGGCGGCCAGTCCCGCCAGCCCGGCGATGACCAGCAGCAGCAGACCCGCCATCAGCAGCGGGTCGCGCCACGGGTGCGGGGGGGCAGGGGGGGCAAGGCGGTTCATCGTCATGTCACCGCGCGCATAGCGACAGATTGGGGCGATTTTTTGAAGCCGTTTCGGTTTCGGCAACAGCCACGGCCCCCGACCCGGCAGGCGGGGGCGCGCGGCCCCCGCCCGGGCTGTCAGTTCACGATGGCGGCCTCGGTCGCGGCGCGCAACTCGTCCTCGGTCACGCCATCGGCGCATTCGACGATCCGCAAGCCCCCCTCGACCACGTCGAAGACGCCCAGATTGGTGATGATGCGGTTCACCACGCCCTTGCCGGTGAGCGGCAGGGTGCAGGCTTTCAGCACCTTCGATTCGCCGGCCTTGTTGGTGTGGTCCATCACGACGACCACGCGGCCGACGCCGGCCACCAGATCCATCGCGCCGCCCATGCCCTTGACCAGCTTGCCGGGGATCATCCAGTTCGCCAGGTCGCCATTCTCGGCCACCTCCATCGCGCCCAGGATCGCCATGGCGATCTTGCCGCCGCGGATCATGCCGAAGCTTTGCGCGCTGTCGAAATAGGCCGAATGGGGAAGTTCGGTGATGGTCTGCTTGCCCGCGTTGATGAGGTCGGCATCGACCTCGTCCTCGGTCGGGAAGGGGCCGATGCCCAGCATCCCGTTTTCCGATTGCAGCGTCACATGGACGCCCTCGGGGATGTAATTGGCCACCAGCGTCGGGATGCCGATGCCGAGATTGACATACATCCCGTCCTTGAGTTCCTGCGCGGCACGCGCCGCCATCTGGTTGCGGTCCCAGGGCATGATGTCCTCCTTACGCCGCGCGGGTGGTGCGTTGTTCGATGCGCTTTTCGTGGCTGCCCTGGATCAGGCGGTGCACATAGATGCCGGGCAGGTGGATCTTGTCGGGGTCGAGCGTGCCGGGTTCGACGATTTCCTCGACCTCCATCACGCAGACCTTTCCGCACATCGCCGCGGGCGGGTTGAAGTTGCGCGCGGTCTTGCGGAAGACGGCGTTGCCGGTGGTGTCGGCCTTCCATGCCTTGACGATGGACAGATCGGCCACGATGCCGCGTTCCAGGATATAGGTCTGGCCGTCGAACTCCTTGTGTTCCTTGCCCTCGGCGATCACGGTGCCGACGCCGGTCTTGGTGTAGAAACCGGGGATGCCGCAGCCGCCCGCGCGCATGCGTTCGGCGAGCGTGCCCTGCGGGTTGAATTCAAGTTCCAGTTCGCCCGAGAGATACTGGCGCATGAACTCGGCATTCTCGCCCACATAGGAGGAGATCATCTTCTTCACCTGCCGGGTCTGGAGCAGGATGCCGATGCCGAAATCGTCCACGCCCGCATTGTTCGAGGCGAAGGTCAGATCCTTCGTGCCCGCCGCCTTGATCGCGTCGATCAGCAGTTCCGGAATGCCGCACAGCCCGAAGCCGCCTGCCGCGATGAACATGCCGTCGAACAGAAGCCCGTCTAGGGCCTCTGCGGCGCTGCCATATACCTTGCTCATGGATCGCTCCCCTCTGAACCGTCGGTCCGAGTAGTGGCGAAGCCACCCCGCCCTGTCAACTTGGCGCCGCGGCGCGGCGGGGGGGCGGTCAGCCGCTGGCCTTCTTCGCGGGGGGCTTTTTCGCCGCGGTCTTCTTCGTGGCGGCGGGTTTCTTGGCGGCGGTCTTCTTCGGCGCGGCGGCTTTGGGCTTGGCCGCGGGCTTTTTTGCCGCGGGTTTCTTGCCGCCGGGTTTCGCGGCCTTTTCGGCGATGATCTGCACGGCGAGGTCCAGCGTCACATCCTCGGGTTCCATGCCCTTGGGCAGGGTCGCGTTGACCTTGGCCCATTTGATATAGGGGCCATAACGGCCCGCCATCACGTTGACCGGCCCGCCCTGTTCGGGATGCTCGCCCAGTTCGCGCAGGGGGGCGGCGGCCGTGGCGCCCCGGCCGCGGGATTTCTTCTGGGCCAGCACCTCGACCGCGCGGTTCATGCCGATGGTGAAGACCTCGTCCACCTCGGGCAGGTTGGCATAGGTCTTGCCGTGCCGGACGTAGGGCCCGTAGCGGCCGATGCTGGCCTCGACCGGCTCGCCATCCTCGGGATGCGGGCCGATGGGGCGGGGCAGGGACAGCAGCATCAGCGCCTTGTCCAGATCCATCGCCTCGGGCGCCCAGCCCTTGGGCAGGCTGGCGCGGGGCGGCTTGGGCTGGTCCTCGGTCGGTTCGCCCTTCTGCACATAGGGGCCGAAGCGGCCATTGCGCAGGGTGATCGGCTCGCCCTCGTCGATGCCCAGCACCTTGCCGTCCAGTTCGGCCGCGCCGTCATCGCCATTGGGGGCGGAAATCGGGCGGGTATAGCGGCATTCTGGGTAATTCGCGCAGCCGATGAAGGCCCCGCCCGAGCGCGCGGTCTTGAGGTTCAGCCGTCCCACCCCGCATTTGGGGCAGATGCGCGGGTCGGAGCCATCCTCGCGCGGGGGGTAGAGATGGGGGGCCAGAACCTCGTCGATCTTTTCCAGCACCTCGGAAATGCGCAGATCCGCCGTTTCGGCCAGTGCCGCCGAGAAATCGCGCCAGAAGCGGGACAGAACATCAAGATATTCGCGGCTGCCCGCGGACACGTCGTCGAGTTCGTCCTCGAGATTGGCGGTGAATTCATAGCCGACATAGCGGCTGAAATAGTTCGACAGGAAGGCCGTCACCAGCCGCCCCTTGTCCTCGGGGATCAGGCGGTTCTTGTCCTTGAGCACATAGCCGCGGTCCTGGATGGTCGTGACGATCGAGGCATAGGTGGAGGGCCGCCCGATGCCGAGTTCCTCCATCCGCTTGACCAGCGTGGCCTCGGTATAGCGGGGCGGGGGCTGGGTGAAATGCTGTTCGGGGGTCACCTGTTCCTTGCGGGCGGGTTCGCCTTGGGTGATCTGGGGCAGGCGGCCGTCATCCTCGTCGTCCAGCACCACATCGTCGCGGCCTTCCTCGTAGATCCGCAGGAAGCCGTCGAACAGGACCACCTGGCCGGTGGCGCGCAGGGCCACCTGGGCATCGGCGCTGGTCACGTCGACGGTGGTGCGTTCCAGCCGCGCGGCCTCCATCTGGGAGGCCAGCGTGCGTTTCCAGATCAGGTCGTAGAGCCTGCGCTGATCCTCGTCGGTGAGTTTCAGCGCCGAGGGGTCGCGGGCCATTTCGGTGGGGCGAATGCATTCATGCGCTTCCTGCGCGTTCTTGGCCTTGTTCTTGTACATCCGCGGGGATTTCGGGACGTAATCGGCGCCGAACCGGTCCCTGATGGCATCGCGCGCGGCCATCACCGCCTCGGGCGCCATGTCGATGCCGTCGGTCCGCATATAGGTGATGTGCCCCGCTTCATACAGCCGCTGCGCCGCCTGCATGGTCTGGCGCGCGCCGAAGCCGAACTTGCGGCTGGCCTCCTGTTGCAGGGTCGAGGTCATGAAGGGGGGGGCGGGGTTGCGTTGGGCGGGCTTGGCCTCGACGGAAGCCACGGTGAAGTCGCGCGAATGGATCGCCTGCACGGCCAGTTCGGCCGCCGTCTCGGTGGCGATGTCGAACTTGTCGAGCTTGCGGCCGCCCAGCGTGACCAGGCGCGCCTCGTAGCTCTGGCCGCGGGGGGTGGCGAGGATCGCCTTGACACTCCAGTATTCGCGGGCGCGGAACGCCTCGATCTCCATCTCGCGCTCGACGATCAGGCGCAGGCAGACCGATTGCACGCGGCCCGCCGATTTCGCGCCGGGCAGCTTGCGCCAGAGCACGGGGCTGAGGTTGAAGCCGACGAGGTAATCCAGTGCGCGCCGCGCGAGATAGGCGTGCACCAGCGGTTCGTCCACCTGGCGGGGGTTCTTCATCGCCTCGGTCACGGCGGATTTGGTGATCGCGTTGAAGACCACGCGGCTGACCTGGGTATCCTTGCCGATGGCCTTGCGGGCGCGCAGGGCCTCTTCCAGATGCCAGGAAATCGCCTCGCCCTCGCGGTCGGGGTCGGTGGCGAGGATCAGCGCATTGTCGCCTTTCAGGGCGTCGGCGATGGCCTTGATGTGCTTTTTCGACTCTGCGGCGACCTCCCACTTCATCTCGAAGCCGTGGTCGGGATCGACCGAACCATCCTTGGGCGGCAGGTCGCGCACATGCCCGTAGGAGGCCAGAACGGTGTAGTCGTCGCCAAGATACTTGTTGATTGTCTTGGCCTTGGCCGGGGATTCGACGACGACGACGGGCATGGACTTCCTTTCGACTCGGGCCGCTGGCGGGGGCGGGCGGCCTAGGCGGGCGAAAATGTGGGGGGGAGCGGGGGATTGTCAATGAGAAGGGCGCGCCGGGTCGGGCGCGCGCCCCGGTCGTTCGCGGTGCTGACGGATCAATCCAGACGGGACAGCAGACCGCCCGGCGCCCGTGCGATCCGGCCCTCAAGCTCCAGCGTCAGAAGCTCGGGCGCGATGCGGCCGGGGGGCAGGGCAAGGTCGCGGATCAGCTGGTCCTCGGCCAGCGGCGAGGGGCCGAGGCGCGAGAGGATCCGGGCATGCAGCGCGGCCGGGTCCGCGGGGGCGGGGCGGCTGGCATGGGCGGGGGTGGCGGGCACCTCGGTGATGCGGGGTTTCGGTTTCGGGGCCGGAATGCGGGTCGGCGTGCTGTCCAGCGCCTCGATCACGTCCTCGGGGCCGCGCACCAGCGTCGCGCCGTCGCGGATCAGCAGGTTGCAGCCCGAGGCGCGGGCGTCGAAGGGATGGCCCGGCACCGCCAGCACCTCGCGCCCCTGATCGAGCGCGGTGCGCGCGGTGATGAGACTGCCCGAGCGCGCCGCGGCCTCGACCACGACGACCGCGCGGGCAAGGCCCGAGATGATGCGGTTGCGCTGCGGGAAATGGCGGGCCTGCGGGTGCAGCCCGGCGGGATGTTCCGACAGGCGCAGGCCGCGGGCGCCGATGTCGTGAAACAGCGCCTCGTTCTCGGCGGGGTAGACCACGTCCACGCCGCCCGCCAGAACGGCGATGGTGCCGGTTTCCAGCGCGGCCAGATGCGCGGCGCGGTCGATGCCGCGCGCCAGCCCCGAGACGACGACATGGCCGGCATCCGCCAGCCCCTCGGCCAGTTTCCGGGCCATGCGCGTGCCCAGCGACGAGGCATTGCGCGCGCCTACCAGCGCCACCATCGGCCGGTCCAGCAGATCGGTCCGGCCCAGCGCCCAGAGGATCGCGGGCGCGTCGGGCAGATCGGCCAGCGCCGCCGGATAGCCCGGCCCGCCATGCACCAGCGGCACCGCGCCCAGCGCGCGGCCCCTTGCCAGTTCGGCGCGGGCGACGCCTTCGGGGCAGGTTTCGTAGCCATCGACGCAGGCGGCGCGGGCGATGTCGGGCAGGGCGTCCAGCGCGGCCCGTGCGGTGCCGTGCTCGGCCATCAGCCGGTGATAGGTCGTCGCGCCGACGCGGCGCGAGCGGATCAGCCGCAGCCGGTCGAGCAGGTCATCCTCGGCGAGGGGGGCGGCGAACAGGGGCAGGGCGGCTTGGGCGGGCACGGGGCGGGACTCCGGTCGGGGACCGGCGGAGAGTGCCGCAGCCAGGGTTAACGGAAGGTGAATCCGCGCGCTTCGCGGGGCGCGCGGCAGAACGGATGCCGAGGGGGGGCTGGCTGCGGTCGGGGGGAGGGGAGGGATTGGCGGCCATGTGGCGGGGCCTGAAAGTCGTGTCGCGCCCGAGGGGGGCGCGACCGGATGAGACGAAGCTGCTAGACCAGGGAGCCTTCCCGGGTGGGTGGTGCGAGGGGGTGGTAGGAAGAAAAATTCTCCACGTTTTCGCAACTTCGCTCATCCGTGAGACAAGCTTTCGCCGCAAATGGTTAACACAAGGTGAACAGATTCAAGAAATTCGCCTTTAAGGAGAGTTTTTTTTGCCGCCTTGGGGCAGGGATCGGCAGATTTTTGCCGATAATTGGGCGCCCCGATCAGGATCCGGCCCCGCCCACGGTCAGCCCGCCGATCATCAGGGTCGGCTGTCCCACGCCCACCGGCACCCATTGCCCCTGCTTGCCGCAATTGCCGATGCCGGGGTCGAGCGCCATGTCGTTTCCGATGGCGCGGATCTGCTGCATCGCGGTCGGACCGTCGCCGATCAGCGTCGCGCCCTTGACCGGGGCGCCGACCTTGCCGTTCCTGACGCGATAGGCCTCGGTGCAGGAGAAGACGAATTTTCCATTCGTGATGTCGACCTGTCCGCCCCCGAATCCAACGGCATAGAGGCCGTCCTTGAGATCCGCCACGATATCGGCGGGATCGGAACTGCCCGACAGCATGTAGGTATTGGTCATGCGCGGCATCGGCGGGTGGGCGAAGCTCTGGCGCCGTCCGTTGCCGGTGGGGGAAACGCCCATCAGCCGCGCGTTCTGGCGGTCCTGCATGTAGCCGACCAGAATCCCGTCCTCGATCAGCACGGTGCGGCCCGATGGCGTGCCCTCGTCATCGACGCTGATCGAGCCGCGGCGATCGGGAATCGTCCCGTCGTCAAGCACCGTGACGCCCGGTGCGGCGATTCGCTGGCCCATCAGCCCGGCGAAGGCCGAACTCCCCTTGCGGTTGAAATCGCCCTCCAGTCCGTGGCCCACGGCCTCGTGCAGCAACACGCCCGGCCAGCCGGGGCCGAGGACCACATCCATCACGCCCGCGGGTGCGGCTTCGGCGTCGAGATTGACCAGCGCGATGCGCAGCGCCTCGCGGGTGGCGGCCTCCCAGTTCGTGCGCGCGATCAGCCCGGCAAGGCCGTGCCGCCCGCCGCCGCCATGGCTGCCGGATTCGCGGCGGCCATCCTGTTCGACGATCACGCCGACATTCAGCCGGGCCATCGGGCGGATGTCGGAAAACAGCATCCCGTCGGGGCGCAGGATCACCACCTCCTGCAGCGAGGCCGCCAGCGTCGCGGTCACCTGCACCACGCGCGGGTCCAGCGCCCGGGCGAAGGCGTCGATCTCGCGCAGCGTGTCGAGCTTGACCCCGAAACTGGCGTCGGCCATCGGGTCGGCATCCGAATAGAGCCGCCGGTTGGTCGGCTGCGGCGGATCGGCCAGCGTGCCGCCGCCCTCGGCCACCGCCAGCCGCGCGGTCCGGGTGGCGCGGGTCAGGGCCTGTTCGGAGATCTCGGTGGAATGGGCATAGCCCGCGGCCTCGCCCCGCACGGCGCGCAGCCCGAACCCTTCGGAGGCGTCGTAGCTGGCGGTGCGCACGCGGCCGTCATCGAAGCTGAGAACCTCTGAGCGGGTGCGTTCGAGGAACAATTCGCCGTCATCGGCCCCGGCGGTCGCCTGTTGCAGAAGCGCCAGCGCGCGGTCGCGGTCGAGCAGCGTCTCGAAGGGGCGGAAGGGGCCTTGGGGCATGCGCGTCCTCTGGGTGAAGAAAGGCGGCAGAATGTCGCAGCTTTCGCTTGTATCCTGCCGTTCAATATGTTTCTTTGGCGGGGCGATACAACTGTCTCCGCAGAGATCGCGACGAAGGGCGGCCAACGCCCGAAAAGGGAACCGGGGAATAGCGCACAGCGCGAGGCCCGGACTTCGACTGCCGGGTTTTCCCTGATAAATGTCCGGTGCCGCGCGCTCCCGCGGCCCGGACGCCCTCCCCCCCCCCCGAAGACCTGCCCGAAAATCTCGTTTCCGTCCGGGGTGACAGCGCCCCGCGTCTGGCGTATCAGGCCGCAGAGCGAGAGAAGGCAGGCAGATGCGCTATGTGTCCACGCGGGGGCAGGCCCCGATCCTGACATTCGAAGAGGCGATGCTGACGGGGCTGGCGCGCGATGGCGGGCTGTATGTCCCCGAAACCGTGCCCGCGATGGCGCCCGGCGAGATCGCGGGGCTGGCGGGGCTGTCCTATGAGGAGGCCGCGTTCCGGGTGATGCGGCCCTTCATCGGCGAGGCCTTCACCGATGCCGAGTTCGAGGCGATCATCGGCCGGGCCTATGCGGGCTTCGGCCATGCCGCGCGCGCGCCGCTGGTGCAGCTTGGGGCCAATCATTTCCTGCTGGAGCTGTTCCACGGGCCGACGCTGGCCTTCAAGGATTTCGCGATGCAACTGATCGGCCAGCTGTTCCAGGCGGCGCTGGCGCGGTCGGGCCGACGGGTGACCATCGTGGGGGCGACCAGCGGGGATACCGGGTCGGCGGCGATCGAGGCGTTCCGGGGGCTGGACAATGTGGATGTGTTCATCCTGTTCCCCGAGGGGCGGGTCAGCGAGGTGCAGCGCCGCCAGATGACGACGCCGTCCGAGGCGAATGTGCATGCGCTGGCCGTGCGGGGCGATTTCGACGATTGCCAGGCGCGCGTGAAGGACATGTTCAACGATTTCGCCTTTCGCGATGCCGTGGGGCTGGCCGGCGTGAACTCGATCAACTGGGCGCGGGTGCTGGCGCAGGTGGTCTATTACTTCACCTCGGCCGTGGCGCTGGGCGCACCGCACCGGGCGGTCAGCTTTACCGTGCCCACGGGCAATTTCGGCGACATCTTCGCGGGCCATGTCGCGCGGCGGATGGGGCTGCCGATCGAAAGGCTCGTGATCGCGACGAACCAGAACGACATCCTGCACCGGGCGCTGTCGACGGGGGCCTATGAAACCCATGGGGTTGCGCCCTCGATCAGCCCGTCGATGGATATCCAGGTCTCCTCGAATTTCGAGCGTGCGCTGTTCGAGGCCTATGGCCGCGACGGGGCGGCGGTGGCCCAGCAGATGCAGGCGCTGAAGGACCAGGGCGGATTCACCATCAGCCAGGGTGCGTTGCAGGCGCTGCGCGAGGTCTTCGCCTCGGGCCGGGCCTCCGAGGAGGAGACCGGCGCCACGATCCGCGCCACCCATGAAGCGACGGGCGAGATCCTGTGCCCGCATTCGGCGGTGGGCGTGAAGGTGGCGCAGGACCAGCCCGTCAGCGCCACGCCGATGATCGCGCTGGCGACCGCGCATCCCGCGAAATTCCCCGATGCGGTCGCGGCGGCCACCGGGATCAGGCCGCCCCTTCCCAAGCGCATGGCGGATCTGTATGAGCGCCCCGAGCGCGTGACGGTCGTGGACAACGACCTTGGCGCGATCGAGTCCCTGATCGAGGAAAGGCGCGCGGATTGAGCGTAGAGCTGCACAGGATGGCCAACGGATTCCGTGTCGTGACCGAGCGGATGCCGGGGCTGAAATCGGCCTCGATCGGGATTTGGATCATGGCGGGCGGCCGCGACGAGCGGGCCGAGGAAAACGGCATCGCTCATTTCCTGGAGCACATGGCCTTCAAGGGCACCGACAAGCGCACGACCCTGCAGATCGCCGAGGCGATCGAGGATGTGGGCGGCTATATCAACGCCTACACGGGCCGCGAGATGACCGCCTATTACGCCCGCGTGCTGGAGGCCGATGTGCCGCTGGCCCTCGACGTGCTGGCCGATATCCTGCTGAACCCGCTGTTCGAGCAAGCCGAGATCGAGGTCGAGCGCGGCGTGATCCTGCAGGAGATCGGGCAGGTGCTGGACACGCCAGACGACGTGATCTTCGACTGGTTGCAGGAGGTCGCCTATCCCGGCCAGTCCATCGGGCGCACGTTGCTGGGGCCTGCGGAACGGGTGCGTGGCTTCACCCGGGACGATCTGTTTTCCTTCATCGGGCGGCATTACACGCCCGAGCGGATGATCCTGTCGGCGGCCGGTGCGGTGGACCATGACGAGATCGTGCGGCTGGCCGAGGGGCTGTTCGGCCATCTGGCGCCCGGCACGCAGGCAGCGCATGAGCCCGCCCGCTTTACCGGCGGCGAGCGGCGCGAGGTCAAGAAGCTGGAACAGGCGCATCTGGCGCTGGCCTTCGAATGCCCCGGCTATCGTGACCCCGCGATCTATACCGCGCAGATCTTTGCCACCGCGCTGGGCGGGGGCATGTCCTCGCGGCTGTTCCAGGAACTCAGGGAAAAGCGGGGGCTTTGCTATACCGTCTTTGCCCAGGCCGGCGCCTATGCCGATACCGGGCTCATCACGCTATATGCCGGGACCAGTGCGGCGCAGATCGGCGAACTGGCGGAACTGACCATGGCCGAGATCGCGCGTTCGGCGCAGGACATGACGCCCGCCGAGGTGGCCCGGGCGCGCGCGCAGATGAAGGCGGGGTTGCTGATGGGGCTGGAAAGCCCCTCGAACCGGACCGAGCGGCTGGCGCGGCTGGTGTCGATCTGGGACCGGGTGCCCGGCATCGAGGAGACCATCGCCCATATCGACGCGGTGACCACGGGCGATGTGCGCGACTTCGCCGGGCGGATGGCCGGGGCGGGGCAGGCCGCGCTTGCGCTTTATGGCCCTGTCTCGAAGGCGCCGGGGCTGGATGCGTTGCAGGGCAGGCTGGCGGCCTGATGCTGGGCCTCAGGCGCAAGGTCCGGGTCGAGACGGACCGGATGTTCCTGCGCCCGCCGGTCCATGCCGATTTCCGCGACTGGGCCGCGCTGCGGGCGGCGAGTGCCGCCTTCCTGACCCCGTGGGAGCCGGCCTGGGCGCCCGATCACCTGACGCGCAAGGCGTTCACCAACCGGGTCTACTGGGCGCAGCGGGCGATGGGCTCGGGGTCTGCGATCCCGCTGTTCCTGTTCCGGCGGGCCGATGACGTGCTGCTGGGCGCGATCACGCTGGACAATATCCGGCGCGGGCCGTCGCAATCGGGGACGCTGGGCTACTGGATCGGGCAGCCCTTTGCCCGGCAGGGCTATATGCGCGAGGCGATCGAGGCGGTGGTTCACCATGCCTTTGCCATGCGGGATCTGAGCCGGATCGAGGCCGCCTGCCTGCCCGAGAACGTCGCCTCGCGGGGCGTGCTGGAGAAATCCGGCTTCAAGTATGAGGGCGTGGCGCAGAGCTATCTGCAGATCAACAATCGCTGGCGCAACCACGTCCTTTACGCGAACCTGCGCAGCGACCGGCGCGGGCGGACCGAGACCGGGCTGGCCTGACGCCGCGCCCCGTGGTACGGCGGGGGTCCGTTCCCGGGTGCAGGCAGCGGAAAATATCCGGTTTTAACCTAATTTCTGTTGCGCCGACTCACGCAAATCCCTATCTGACCCCGTTACGGACGCCAACGCACGCGCCTCTGTCCCCTCACGGGTTACGTAGCGACGGTAACGTCTCCCTTGGAACTGAGCGGCCATGTCATGGCCGGGTCTATTGGAGATGACCATGTACGCTACGCAAGTCGGCTTTGCCGGCCAATCCCCCGTATTCGAATCCACCCGCGCCGAAGATTTCATCCGCGCGCACCGCTTCGAGCGGCCGACGCTGGTGCTGGACATCGAGGCGGTGGCCGAGCGCTATGCCGCGCTGAAGGCCGGGCTGGGCCGGGCGGCGATCCATTATGCCGTCAAGGCCAACCCCGCGCCCGAGATCGTGGCGCGGCTGGCGGCGCTGGGCTCGGGCTTCGACGCCGCCTCGCGCGCCGAGATCGAGCTGTGCCTGGCCCAAGGGGCGGCGCCGTCCGCGATTTCCTTCGGCAACACGGTCAAGCGGGCCTCGGACATCGCCTTTGCCCATCAGGCGGGGATCACGCTGTTCGCGGCCGATGCCGAGGAGGAGATCGACAAGATCGCCGAACATGCCCCCGGCGCGCAGGTCTATATCCGCGTGCTGGTCACCGCGAGCGAGGCCGACTGGCCGCTGTCGCGCAAGTTCGGCTGTGCGCCGGGCAAGGTGCAGCCGCTGCTGGCGCGCGCCCTTGCGGCGGGGCTGCGGCCGGTGGGCCTGTCGTTCCATGTCGGCAGCCAGACGCGCGTGGCGCGGATGTGGCTGTCGGTGCTGGACGAGGTGGCGGGCATCTGGCACGCGGCGCATGCGGCGGGCTTTGACCTGGAATTGCTGAATATCGGCGGCGGGTTCCCGGCCTTCTACGGCGAGGAGGTCGAGCAGCCCGACATCTATGCCGCCCAGGTGATGCGGCTGGTCACCGACCTGTTCGGGGCGGTGCCGCGCGTGATGGCCGAACCCGGCCGCGGCATGGTGGCCGAGGCGGGCGCGATCGCGGCCGAGGTGATGCTGGTCTCGCGCAAATGCGACACCGATGCCTATCGCTGGGTCTATCTCGATATCGGCAAGTTCTCGGGGCTGGCCGAAACGATGGACGAGGCGATCCGCTACCAGTTCCTGACCGGGCGCGAGCATGAGCCGGTCGGCCCCTGCATCCTGGCCGGGCCGTCCTGCGACAGCGCGGATGTGCTGTATGAAAAGCGCCCCGTGCTGCTGCCGCTGGGGCTGAGCGCGGGCGACCGGGTCATCATCCGCAATTCGGGGGCCTATACGTCGAGCTATGCCTCGGTCGGCTTCAACGGCTTTCCGCCGCTCGATGTCGTGGTGATCTGACACGGCCTGCGCGCCGCGCTGCTGCATTGCGGCGCGGCGCGGGTCGGGCTATCGCTTGGGCGCATCATCAGGATCCGCGCCCATGACCCGACCCACCGACCCCGTTGCCCTGACCGCCGATCTGATCCGCTGCGCTTCGGTCACGCCGAGCGAGGCGGGCGCGCTGCGCCTGCTGGAAACCCGGCTGGCCGCGGCGGGGTTCGAGTGCCGCCGGGTGGACCGTGCGGGCGTGCCGAACCTGTTCGCGCGCTGGGGGGCGAAGGGGCATCGCCGGACCTTCGGCTTCAACGGGCATACCGATGTCGTGCCCGCGGGCGATACCGCGGCCTGGACCCATGACCCGTTCGGGGCAGAGATCAGCGACGGCTATCTGTGGGGGCGCGGTGCGACCGACATGAAGTCGGGGGTTGCGGCCTTTGTCGCGGCGGCCATCGACCTTGTGACCGACACGCCGCCCGAGGGTGCGATCGTGCTGACGATCACCGGCGACGAGGAGGGCGACGCGACGGATGGCACGGTCGCCCTGCTGGACTGGATGGCGACAGAGGGCGAGCGGATGGATGTCTGCCTGGTGGGCGAGCCGACCAGCCGCGAGCGCCTTGGCGACATGATGAAGATCGGGCGGCGCGGGTCGATGTCGGCCTGGTTCACCGCCCATGGCGTGCAGGGCCATTCGGCCTATCCGCAGCGCGCGCAGAACCCGATCCCGGCGCTGGCGCGGCTGGTCGAGCGGCTGTCGGCCTATCCGCTGGACGAGGGCACGCGCCATTTCGATCCCTCGACGCTGGCGGTCACCACGTTTGATACCGGCAATCCCGCGACCAACGTGATCCCGGGGCTGTGCCGGGCCACCGTCAATATCCGCTTCAACGAGGCGCACGGGTCCGACAGCCTGACCGAGTGGCTGCGCGCCGAGGCGGATCGCGTGACCGGCGAGACCGGCATCCGTTTCGATCTGGAGGTGAAGGTTTCGGGCGAAAGCTTCCTGACGCCGCCGGGCGCGCTGTCCGACCTGGTGGCGGGCGCGGTCGAGGCGGAAACCGGGCTGCGGCCCGAGCCGTCGACCTCGGGCGGGACATCGGATGCGCGCTTCGTCAAGGATTTCTGCCCGGTGGTCGAGTTCGGTCTGGTGGGCAAGACGATGCACCAGGTGGACGAGCGGGTGGAGCTGGCCCAGATCGAGGCGCTGAAACGGGTCTATGGCCGCATCCTTGCCGCCTATTTCGCCTGATCCGGCCCCGCTTTCCGGCTGACGGGGGCGGGCGCGCGTGCTAGCTCTGCGTGCATGAGCCAGATACCGTCCAAGACCGAAATCCTCGACTGGATCGCCGCGCATCCCGGCGAAAGCTCGAAGCGCGACATCGCCCGGGCCTTCGGCATCAAGGGGGCCGACCGGATCGACCTCAAGCGCGTGCTCAAGGAGCTGGAGGACGAGGGCCATCTGGAGAAACGGCGCCGGAGCTATCGCGACCCCGACCGGCTGCCGCCGGTGAGCGTGTTGCAATTGCTGGCGCCGAACCGCGATGGCGATCTGTTCGCGAAACCGCTGGAATGGCATGGCGAGGGGGCGGAGCCGCGCGTTCTGTTCGTCGCGCGCAAGGAAGAACCCGCGCTGGCCGAGGGCGACCGGATCCTCGCCCGCCTGCAGGAGGTGCGCGGCGAGGATCACCAGTACGAGGCGCGGCTGATCCGCAAGATCGGCGTGAACCCGAAACGGGTGCTGGGCATCTTTCGCACCGGCGCCGAGGGCGGGCGGATCGTGCCGATCGACAAGGGCGCCGATCTGGAATGGATGGTGGGGCGCGATGCGACCCATGGCGCGAAGGATGGCGAACTGGTCGAGGCCGAGCAGATCGGCCCGCGCACCCGCATGGGGCTGCCGCGGGCGCGTGTCGTGGACCGGCTGGGCGATCCGTCGGCACCCAAGGCTGTCAGCCTGATCGCGATCCACCAGCATGGCATCCCCGATGTCTTTTCCGACGACGCCATCGCCGAGGCCGACCGGGCGAAACCCGCGGGGCTGGGGGATCGCGAGGATCTGCGCCATCTGCCGCTGGTGACCATCGACCCGGCCGATGCGCGCGACCGCGACGACGCGGTGCTGGCGATGCCCGATGACGACCCGAAGAACGAGGGCGGGCATGTGCTGTGGGTCGCGATCGCCGATGTGGCCCATTACGTCCGGCCCGGCTCGGCGCTGGATCGCGAGGCGCGCGAGCGCGGCAATTCCACCTATTTCCCCGACCGCGTGGTGCCGATGCTGCCCGACCGGCTGTCGGGCGATCTGTGTTCGCTGCATGAGGGCGTGCCGCGCGCCTGTATCGCGGTGCGCATGGTGATCGACGCGCATGGCAACAAGCTGTCGCATCGCTTCACCCGGGGGCTGATGGCCTCGGCCGCGGCGCTGACCTATGCCCAGGTGCAGGCGGCGCAGGATGGCCAGCCGGACGAACGCAGCGCGGAGCTGCTGGAGGACGTGATCCGCCCGCTTTATGCCGCCTACAGGGCGCTGGCCCGGGCGCGGGAGGCACGTCAGCCGCTGGATCTGGACCTGCCGGAGCGGCGGATCGTGCTGTCCGAGGATGGTCACGTCGCCTCGGTCAATTTCCGCGACCGGCTGGAGGCGCATCGGCTGATCGAGGAGTTCATGGTGCTGGCCAATGTCGCCGCCGCCGAGGAACTGACCCGGCTGCGCCGCCCGCTGATCTTTCGCGTGCATGAGGAACCCAGCCCCGAGAAGCTGGACGCGCTGCGCGAGGTGGCCGCGGCCTCGGGCTTCACGCTGGCGAAGGGGCAGGTGTTGCAGACGCGGCACCTGAACAACCTGCTGGACCAGGCGATGGGGACCGAGTTTTCCGAACTGATCAACCTGTCGACGCTGCGCTCGATGACGCAAGCCTATTACACGCCGGAACATTTCGGCCATTTCGGGCTGGCGCTGCGATCCTATGCGCATTTCACCTCGCCCATTCGCCGCTATGCCGACCTGATCGTGCATCGCGCGCTGATCACGGCGCATGGCTGGGGCAAGGACGGGCTGTCGCCGCAGGAGATCGAGGAACTGGAGGCGACCGCGCAGCATATCAGCGAGACCGAGCGCCGCTCGATGGAGGCCGAGCGCGACACGACCGACCGTTACCTTGCCGCCTATCTGTCCGAACGGGTGGGCAACGAGTTCGCGGGGCGGGTGTCGGGCATCGCGCGGTTCGGCGTGTTCGTGAAGCTGGACGAGACCGGCGCCGACGGGCTGATCCCGATCCGCGAACTGGGGCAGGAATATTTCCACCATGACCGCGAGGCGCAGACGCTGATGGGCGCCGATACCGGGCTGACCATCGGCATCGGCCAGCGCGTGACCGTGCGGCTGTCCGAGGCGGTGCCGGTCACCGGCGGGCTGGTGCTGGAACTGTTGTCGATCGAGGACAAGGCGATGCGCCCCGGCCCGCGCAAGACCCGTGGCAAGATCCCCAAGCGCAACCTTGGCCGGTCGAAGGCGCGGACCGACAAGGCGAAGCGCAAGGTCACGCGCAAACGCTAGGCGAAATCCGGCGGGCGGCGGGAATGGCGCTTTGCGTTCGGCCGGGGAGCGGGTACATTTGCGGCAAAACCGGAAAGGTTCGAGCAGATGTCATTTTTCCCCGCCCGGGCTGCGGCCCTTGCCCCGTTGCTGTGCGCCCTGAGCATGACCGCCCCGGCCCAGGCGCTGGAAACCTCGCCGCGCCCGACGCCGCGCCCCGCGCTGGCCGACCTGGCCGAAAGCGCGCGCCCTGCGGCCCGCGCCACCGTCACGAGGGAGGCCGCAATGGACCAGGCGCAGCATTCGATGGCGCATATCGGGTTCGAGCGCTGGATCGGCGAGTTCCGCGGCCGGGCGCTGGCCCAGGGCATCGCGCCGGCGGTCTTCGACCGGGCCTTCCGGGGGGTGGGCTACAATGCCGATGTGATCGGGCGCGACCGCAACCAGTCGGAATTCACCCGCACGATCTGGGATTATCTCGACAGCGCGGCCTCGGAAACGCGGGTGGCGAACGGGCGCGAGGCGCTGGCGCGGCATCGCGCCCTGCTGGAGCGGATCGAGGCGCGGTTCGGCGTCGACAAGGAGGTGGTGGTCGCGATCTGGGGGCTGGAAAGCGCCTATGGCACGTTCCGCGGCACCACGCCGATCATCGAGGCGCTGGCCACGCTGGCCTATGACGGGCGGCGCGGGGCCTTTTTCGAACAGCAACTGGTCGCGGCACTGAAGATCGTGCAGGCGGGCGATACCGAGGCGCGCAACATGACCGGAAGCTGGGCGGGGGCGATGGGGCATACCCAGTTCATCCCCACCTCCTATCTGGACTATGCGGTGGATTTCACCGGCGACGGGCGGCGCGACATCTGGTCGGAGGATCCGGCCGATGCGCTGGCCTCGACCGCGGCCTATCTGGCGCGGTTCGGCTGGAAGACGGGCCAGCCCTGGGGCGTCGAGGTGCGGCTGCCGGGCAATTTCGACTACCGGCTGGCCGATCGCGGCGAGAAGCGGATGCCGTCCGACTGGGCGGCGCTGGGGGTGCGCGACATGGACGGGCGGGCGGTGCCCGATCACGGGCGCGCCTCGATCCTGCTGCCCGCGGGGGCGCGCGGCGCGGCCTTCATGATCTTCGACAATTTCGCGGTGATCGAACGCTACAACACGGCGGATGCCTATGTGATCGGGGTGGGGCATCTGTCCGACCGGATCCGGGGCGGCGGGCCGATCCGGGCCGACTGGCCGCGCGAGGACCGCGCGCTGGTCTTTGCCGAACGCCAGGAATTGCAGGAGCGGCTGACGCGGGCGGGATTCGACACGAGGGGGATCGACGGCCGGATCGGGCCGAACACCATCGCCGCGGTGCGCGCCTTCCAGCGATCCGCGGGCCTGATCCCGGACGGTTATGCCAGCCTGGAGATCCTCAAGCGGCTGAGGTGAGGCGGCGGCGCGCAGGGCATCGTTCCGGCCCGGCGGACCGGGGCGGTCATCTCAGAGCAGGCCGGTCAGATAGGCGTGGCATGCCGTATATCCGGGCTGTCCGTCATTGCCGACCTCTTCCAGATGGGCCAGCGCGGTGCGCACGCTGGCGGGCCGGTTCGGGTAATAGTCCTTCCGGCTGCCCTGGTTGTTGCCCATCTTCACATGTTCCTGA
The DNA here is from genome assembly GCF_004339675.1 of Rhodovulum steppense. GTDB lineage: Bacteria > Pseudomonadota > Alphaproteobacteria > Rhodobacterales > Rhodobacteraceae > Rhodovulum > Rhodovulum steppense. The sequence continues at coordinate 78,584 of NZ_SLVM01000012.1, read as the reverse complement.
CCCCGCGGGCCGATGAGGTGGCAATGCCAGCCGCCGGGGTCGCCGATGAAATCGCCCTTCAACTGAATGGTCGAGCGATCGGCGGCGCCTTGCAATCGGGCGAGCTGGCCGACCGGCGCGCTGCGATCGGCGACCCGCTGGAGGACGGAGGCGGCGGTCGGCGCGGGCTTTGCGGAACCGAGCGGTCGCGTGGTTCGCGCCGGTCGGCTGCGGGGGGTCAGGCTGTGCATGGGGCGGATCCTTCCGACGTTTCCGGGGAAAGGATGAACAACTCTTGCCGTTCTGCAAAGACATTCTTTCGGTTCGGGAAAAGCCGGGCGTCCGGCGGTCGCGGATCGGCGCATATGTGCCCCGGGATGCGAGTCGCCGGTCGGGGGGGATGGTCGAGGGGGCGGAACGTTTGGCGACAGGGCGAGTCGGGGGAACCTTCATGCCTTGTTCCTGCCCGGAGTCCCGATTGCCCCGGCTCCGGGGGCGCGGGCTGGTAACCTTTGCAGACTGGCGTCAGGCCCGCTTTGGCGTTACACTCGACCCCAGACCCGGCAAACGGGCAAGAGCAGAGGCAGTCGAGGCAGTACGCCCATGACGGAAATGGTCTATGGATCCGCGCCCATTCGCGCGGGCGAACCGGTTCTGCCGCGCTGGTGGCGGACGGTGGACAGGTGGGCGATCTCCTGCATCCTGGTGCTGTTCGGGGTGGGGCTGTTGCTGGGGCTGGCCGCCTCGCCGCCGCTGGCGGCCAAGCACGGGCTGACCGCGTTCTACTATGTCGAGCGGCAGATGCTGTTCGGAGCGCTGGCGCTGGGCGCGATGATGCTTGTCTCGATGATGTCGCCGGACATGGTGCGCAGGCTGGGCGTGATCGGCTTTCTGGGCGCGTTCCTGGCGCTGGCCTTGCTGCCCGTCCTGGGCACGGATTTCGGCAAGGGGGCGGTGCGGTGGTATTCGCTGGGCTTTGCCAGCGTGCAGCCCTCGGAATTCCTGAAGCCCGGTTTCATCGTTCTGGCCGCCTGGATGCTGGCCGCGGCGCAGGCGCTGAACGGCCCGCCGGGACGCATGATGTCGCTGGGCGTGACGCTGGTGGTGGTGCTGTTCCTGGCCTTCCAGCCCGATTTCGGGCAGGCGGCGCTGATCCTGTTTTCCTGGGGGGTGATGTATTTCGTGGCGGGCGCGCCGTTCCTGCTGCTGGTCGCCGTGGCGGGTGCGGTGGTTGCGGGCGGCACGCTGGCCTATCAGAGTTCCGAACATTTCGCCCGCCGCATCGACGGCTTCCTGTCGCCCGAGATCGACCCGCGCACCCAGCTTGGCTATGCGGTGAACGCGATCCAGGAGGGCGGGTTCTTCGGCGTGGGTGTGGGCGAGGGGCAGGTGAAATGGTCGCTGCCCGATGCGCATACCGATTTCATCATCGCGGTTGCGGCCGAGGAATACGGGCTGGTTCTGGTGGCCGCGATCATCGGGCTTTACGCGGTGATCGTCGTACGCTCGTTGTTCCGGCTGATGCGCGAACGCGACAACTTCATCCGGATCGCGGGCACGGGGCTGGCCTGCACCTTCGGCGTTCAGGCGCTGATCAACATGGGCGTGGCGGTGAAACTGCTGCCCGCCAAGGGCATGACGCTGCCCTTTGTCAGCTATGGCGGTTCGTCGCTGATCGCCATGGGGATCATGGTCGGCATGCTGCTGGCGCTGACCCGCAGCCGGCCGCAGGGCGAGATCGGCGACATCCTGCGCCGCAGGGGGCTGGCATGAGCGCGCCGCTTCTGGTCATCGCCGCGGGCGGCACCGGCGGGCACATGTTCCCGGCCCAGGCGCTGGCCGAGGCGATGCTGGCGCGCGGCTGGCGGGTGAAGCTCTCGACCGATGCGCGCGGCGCGCGCTATGCGGGCGGATTTCCGCGGCAGGTCGAGATCGCCCGCGTGGCCGCCGACAGCCTGGCGCGCGGCGGGCTGGTCGAGCGGATCGCGGCGCCCTTCCGGCTGGGCGTGGGCGTTCTGGCGGCGCTGGTGAGCATGCTGCGCGACCGTCCGGCGGTGGTGGCGGGCTTTGGCGGCTATCCGTCCTTCCCGGCGCTGACGGCCGCGATCGTGCTGAAACTGCCGCGGATGATCCACGAACAGAACGGCGTGCTGGGGCAGGTGAACCAGCTTTATGCGAAGCGCGTGCATGCCATCGGCTGCGGTATCTGGCCCACCGACCTGCCCGAGGGCGTCGAGGGCTGGCATGTCGGCAACCCGGTGCGCGCCGCGGTGATGGAACGCGCAGGCGCGCCCTATATCCCGCCGGGCGATTACCCGATGAGCATCGTCGCCATCGGTGGCAGCCAGGGCGCGCGGGCGCTGTCGGACAACGTGCCCGCCGCCATCGCCGCGCTGCCCGGGCATCTGCGCCGCCATATCCGCGTGTCCCACCAGGCCCGCGAGGAGGATCTTGCGCGGGTCGAACTGGCCTATGCCGAGGCGGGCATCGAGGCCGAGGTGCGGCCCTTCTTCGAGGACATCCCCGCGCGTCTGGCCGAGGCGCAACTTGTGATCAGCCGGGCGGGCGCCTCGTCGATTGCCGACATTTCCGTGATCGGGCGGCCTTCGATCCTGATTCCATACCCTTACGCGACGGGCGATCACCAGACCGCCAATGCCCGCGGGCTGGTCGAGGCGGGCGCGGCGATCCTGATCCCCGAATCCGCCCTTGACCCCGCTGCCCTGTCGGCGCAAATCGCCACGGTTCTCGAACAACCCGAAGGGGCCATGCGCATGGCCCATGCCGCGCTGTCCTGCGGACGGCCCGATGCGGCCGATCGGCTGGTCGAGATCGTCGAGGCGCTGGGCGGAGAAGGGCGATAGCATGAACCTTGTAACGGGACAGGACTGGATGAACGCGGCGACCAAGCTTCCGACCGATGTGGGGCCGATCCATTTCGTCGGCATTGGCGGGATCGGCATGTCGGGCATTGCCGAGGTGCTGCTGAACCTGGGCTACCGGGTGCAGGGCTCGGATCTGAAGGGCTCCAGGATCACCGACCGGCTGCGGGCGATGGGCGCCACCATCTTCGAGGGCCAGCGCGCCGAGAATCTGGGCGGCGCGGCGGTCGTGGTGATTTCCTCGGCGATCAAGCCGGGCAATCCCGAGCTTGACGCTGCGCGGCTGGCGGGCCTGCCGGTGGTGCGCCGGGCCGACATGCTGGCCGAGCTGATGCGGCTGAAGTCGAATGTCGCGGTGGCCGGCACCCATGGCAAGACCACCACCACCACCATGGTCGCCACGCTGCTGGATGCGGGGGGGCTGGATCCGACCGTCATCAATGGCGGCATCATCCACGCCTATGGCTCGAACGCGCGGCTGGGCGCGGGCGAATGGATGGTGGTCGAGGCCGACGAATCCGACGGCACCTTTACCCGGCTGCCTGCCACCATCGCCATCGTGACCAATATCGACCCCGAGCACATGGAGCATTGGGGCGATTTCGACCGGCTGCGGCAGGGCTTTCACGATTTCGTCTCGAACATCCCGTTCTACGGGCTGGCGGTCTGCTGCACCGATCACCCCGAGGTGCAGGCGCTGGTCGGCCGCGTCACCGACCGCCGGGTGGTGACCTTCGGCTTCAACGCGCAGGCCGATGTGCGCGCGGTGAACCTCAGCTACAAGGCGGGCGTGGCGCAGTTCGACATCGCGTTGCAGGCCGAGGATGTCCTGATCGAGGGCTGCACTCTGCCGATGCCGGGCGATCACAATGTCTCGAACGCGCTGGGCGCGGTGGCCGTGGCGCGGCATCTGGGGATGAAGGGCGACGAGATCCGTTCGGCGCTGGCGGGCTTTCGCGGCGTGAACCGGCGCTTCACCAAGGTCGGAGAGGTCGGCGGCGTCACCATCATCGACGATTACGGCCACCATCCGGTGGAGATCGCCGCCGTGCTGCGCGCCGCCCGCCAGGCCACGACGGGCCGGGTGATCGCCGTGCACCAGCCGCATCGCTACACGCGGCTTCATTCGCTCTTCGAGGAGTTCTGCACCTGCTTCAACGATGCCGACGTGGTCGGCATCGCCGAAGTCTATGCCGCGGGCGAGGACCCGATCCCCGGCATCAGCCGCGACGACCTGGTCGCGGGCCTGATCCGCCACGGCCACCGCCACGCCCACGCGATCCTGTGCGAGGACGACCTGGAACGCCTGGTCCGCGCCGAGGCCGGTCCGGGCGACATGGTGGTGTGCCTGGGCGCAGGTACGATCAGCGCCTGGGCGAACGGGCTGCCGAAACGGCTGGGGGGCTAGGGGCGGAGGCCGATGGTCGAGATTGCGGAGATCACGGACCAAAAGACGTTCCGGGCGTGGCTCGACCAGGAAGACCTGCCGCGAGAGGCCATGGTGGCGCTGGCCCATCGTGCGGCGATGCGGGTTTTTCCGGTGTGGTGGGCGGGGGTTGATACCGCAGACTGGGCGCGCAAAGGTGGTCTAACACCTGTACCGGTGTTGTGGTGCAACGCTATTTCAGGGGCGTTTGCCATTTCGACGCGTGGTGAAATCGCCGAAAGAAGATTCGCCGCTGCCGATGCAGCCCGCGATTCTACAATGCAAGATTCAACGAATTCGGGTTTGTCCAAGCGACTTCGAATGCGCAGTCCCGCGGCTAGGCTTTTAACTAATCCTGTGACACTCGATGTCGAGTTTTCCGCTCGTGCCGCAGCGGCCGCCGCCTCGATTTACGCTGGAGGCGGCTCCGTCATCGCAGCCGCAAATGCCGCCTCGACCTATGCCGCCGACGCCTCGACCACCGCCTCGACCACCGCCTCTGCCTCTGCCTCTGCCTCTGCCGTCGCCGCCGCCGACGCCGCCGCCTACGCCGCCGCCGCCGACGCCGCCCCCGTCTACGCCGTCTGGGCTGCGCTGCGCGAGGATTGCGCCGCGCGCGCCGATGTTCCGCGGCTCATGGCCGCCCCGCTCTGGCACGCGGCGGAGCGGCCCTTCGACGGGGCATGGCGGTCCCTGCGCGCCAAATACCCGCTAGATGGCGATCACCCCTGGGCCTTCTGGATCGACTGGTATCAACGCGCCCTCGACGGCACCGAGACGCGCTGGGACCTGCTGCGCAAGATCGCGCTGATCGACGACGCGGTGTGGAAGGCCGGGCCCGAGGCCGTCGCCGCCGAAATCGCGCGGTTGCAGGGCGGTGAGGGCGAAAGTCGGTCGCGGGAGGAAGCACCGGATCCGGCCGTTCTGGATGCTGCCGCCGCCAGAACCCCGAATGCCGAGATCGTCGAGGTCAACCCCGATACGCACCTCGCCCGTGCCGTTCCGCTGTCGGATATCGACCGGGATTTCCTGCAGGATGCGCGCGACCGCATGACCGATGCGGCGGGGATGTTCGGGGATCTCGCGAGAGCCGACAATCAATACGGGGGACTCAAGGGAGAGGTCGAACAGCTCAGGTCGGGTCTCGACCGCTATCGCGATCGGCCGCAGCGCCTGCATGACATCGCGCTTCAGGTCGCGCGCCGGGTGGACCACAAGGAAGCGCTGGGCGAATGTCCCGAGGCGGCGAAAGACCCGCTGATCGCCGATTTCAAGCTGGAACTGATCGGGATTGCTGCCGATTTCCGCCAGCAGGACGAAAAGGTCCGCGAGGTCGCGCTTGCGCGGACCACAGAGCGATTGATCGAGGTTTCCCCGGAGGCCGCCGTGGGCTTGCCCGCCGCCGCTGCTGTTCTTGCGCAAGCCGCCGAAGGGGAATTGGCCGAGGAACTGGTCGAAGATGCCGCCGTCGCGGCCGATCCGCGGGCCGACCCCACGACACGCGCCCATGCGATCTACCGTTTCGCGAGCCGCTGTTTCCGGATTGGGTCTCTGATCTACAAGACGACGCGGGGTGCCCTGGCGGAGGTTGCGGGCATCTCGAGGGATGTTGCCGTTATCGCCGGGTCTTCGGCCGCGGTCGTGGCGGTGATCAACTTGTTGTTGGGACTCTTCTGATGCGGTCGGTCGTGGACAGAGCGAGGTCGGCGCGATGACCCAAACCCTCAAGCGGCGCATCGGTCTTGGCCTTCTGACGGCTTACGGGGTGGGGGTGATCGTGGGGGCGGGCATTTATGTGCTTGTCGGCGCGATTGCGGGTGTGGTGGGGGTGTGGACGCCGCTGGCCTTCCTGCTGGCGGCGCTGGTCGCCGCCCCTGCGGCGCTGTCCTATGCGGAACTCTCGGCGCGCATTCCCGAGGCCGCGGGCGAGGCGTCCTATGTCGAGCAGGCGCTGGGGCTGCATTGGCTGGCGGTGGCGGTGGGGCTGGCCATCGTGCTGGCGGGCACGATCTCGGCCGCGGCGGTGCTGCGCGGCGGCACGGGCTATCTGGTGGCGGTGCTTGGCCTGCCTTTCGCGCCGCTGATGCTGGTGCTGGGGGGCGGGCTGGTGCTGGTGGCGGTGCTGGGGGTTCTGGAAAGCCTGGTGCTGGCCGCGGTGCTGACGGTGGTGGAACTGATCGGGCTGGGGCTGGTGGTCTATGCCGGGGTTCTGGCCGCGCCGGTGGAGGACTGGATCCGGCCGGGCCCCTTGCCGCTGGCGGGGCTGGGTCTGGCCACGGTGCTGGCCTTCTTCGCCTTCATCGGTTTCGAGGACATGGTGAACATGGCCGAGGAGGTCGCCGACCCTTCCCGCACATTGCCGCGCGCGATCCTGCTGGCGCTGGCGATCACGACGCTGGTCTATGCGGTCGTGTCCATAGTGACCCTGCGCGCCGTGCCCGTGGCCGACCTGGCCGCGAGCGAGCGCCCGCTGGCGCTGGTCTGGGAGCGGGGCACGGGCGGGTCGGCGGGGTTCCTGTCGCTGATCGCGGGGGCGGCGGCGCTGAACGGGGTGCTGGCGCAGGTGGTGATGGCCGCCCGCGTGCTGTTCGGCCTGGGCCGGAGCGAGGCGCGGCTGGCGGCATTCCACCATGCCCATCCGCGGTTCGGCACGCCGGTTCTGGCGACGCTTGTCGTGGGTGGCGCGGTGCTGGTCGCGGCGCTTGTGCTGCCGGTCGCGGCCCTTGCGGGGGCGACTTCGGTCGTGCTGCTGCTGGTGTTCGCGGTGGTGAACCTGTCGCTGATCGTGCTCAAGCGCCGCGCGCCCGAGGCGCCGTTCCGGGTGCCCGCCTGGGTGCCCTGGGCGGGTCTGGGCGGGGCGCTTGCGGCGCTGGTGCTGTCGCTTGGGGGGCTGGCATGAGCGGGGCGGGGTGCATCCGTCGCGCGGAGAAGGAGGCCACGCCATGACCGTTTCGCTGATCCTGGCCTGTCTGTGGGTCGTTGTCGCGGCCGGGCTGGGGATGCTGCCCCAGCGGTATCACTGGCCCGCGGCCTATGGGCTGATCGCGCTGGGCATCCCGCTGCTGGGTTATGTCACCTATCAGAACGGGCCGATGCTGGGCATGGTGGCGATGGCGGCGGGGGTTTCGGTGCTGCGCTGGCCCACGCTTTACCTGCTGCGCTGGCTGGCGCGGCCTTTGCGCCGCGGCCAGCGCGAGGAATGACCATATTGCTGGTCTTTGCCGGTTGGGCGGCGGGGCCGATCGTGGTCTATGCCGCGCTGTCGCACGGGCTGCGCCGGGCCTTGCCCGAATTCCTGGCGCTGATCGGGGGCTATTCGGTCTTCGTCTGGCTGACCTGGGCGGCGCTGGTCCGCGGCGCGGGCGGTCCGGTTGCGCCGATGTCGGTGATCGGCCCATGGGCGGGCGTTGCGGTGCTTTCGGGGCTGCTTTATGCCCTGGGCGCATGGATCGGACGCGACAGATGACCCCGATGCCCGCCGCGCGCGGCACCCTGACACCGGACCGGCCGCTGGCCGATCTGACCTGGCTGCGCGTGGGCGGGCCGGCGGACTGGCTGTTCCAGCCTGCGGATGCCGAGGATCTGGCCGCCTTCCTCGCCGCCTTGCCCGCCGATGTGCCGGTGTTTCCGATGGGGGTGGGGTCGAACCTGATCGTGCGCGATGGCGGGATCCGCGGCGTGGTGATCCGGCTGGGCCGCGCGTTCAATGGCATTTCCGTCGAGGGGTGCCGCGTCACCGCCGGGGCGGCGGCGCTGGATGCCCATGTGGCGCGGCGTGCGGCCGAGGCAGGCGTGGACCTGACCTTCCTGCGCACCATTCCCGGCGCCGTGGGGGGCGCGGTGCGGATGAATGCGGGCTGCTACGGGCGCTATGTGGCCGATGTCTTCGTCTCGGCCCGGGCGGTGACGCGGGATGGCCGGATCGTGACGCTGGGCGCAGCCGATCTGGGCTTTCGCTATCGCCAGACCGACCTGCCCGAGGGCTGGGTGCTGATCGAGGCCACATTCGAGGGGCCGCAGGGCGATCCTGCGGCGCTGGAGGCGGCGATGGCCGATCAGATCGCGAAACGCGACGCGAGCCAGCCCACGAAGGAGCGCAGCGCGGGGTCCACCTTTCGCAACCCGGCGGGGTTCAGTTCCACGGGGCGCGCGGATGACAGCCACGAGCTGAAGGCCTGGACGCTGATCGACGCGGCGGGGATGCGCGGTGCGCGGCGCGGCGGTGCGCAGATGTCGGAGAAGCATTCGAACTTCCTGCTCAATGCCGGGGGGGCGAGCGCGGCGGACCTGGAAGGGCTGGGCGAGGAGGTCCGAAAAAGGGTTTTTCAAAATGCCGGAATACAGTTAGAGTGGGAAATCATGAGGGTCGGTGAACCGGCCCCTGACAACTAATAGGCGAACGGGGCCGGCAGACGCCCCGGGACAAGAGGCAAAGGTGGCGGGCAAGCCGAGCAGGTCAGCCCTCCGCGTGGCGGTAGTGATGGGTGGCCCCTCGGCCGAGCGTGAGGTGTCGCTGTCTTCGGGGCACGAATGTGCCGTGGCGCTGCGTGGGGAAGGCTTCGACGTCGTCGAGATCGACGCCGGTCGGGATCTGCCCGCGCGTCTGGCCGAGTGTGCCCCCGATGTCGTGTTCAACGCGCTGCATGGCCGCTGGGGCGAGGATGGCTGCGTGCAGGGCCTGCTGGAATGGCTGGGCCTGCCCTATACCCATTCGGGCGTTCTGGCCTCGGCGCTGGCGATGGACAAGCAGCGGACCAAGGAGGTCTATCGCGCCGCGGGCCTGCCGGTGGTGGACAGCGTGATTGCGCACAAGGCCGAGGTCGCCGCGCGCCATGTCCTGCCGCCGCCCTATGTCGTCAAGCCCAACAACGAGGGGTCCTCGGTCGGCATCCATATCGTGCAGGCCGATGCGAACACGCCGCCGCGGATGGGCGAGGACATGCCCGATCTGGTCATGGTCGAAGCCTATGCGCCGGGCCGGGAACTGACCACGACCGTCATGGGCGACCGGGCGCTGAGCGTGACCGATATCCTGACCGAAGGCTGGTACGATTATCACGCGAAATACGCGACGGGCGGCTCGCGCCATGTCGTCCCGGCCGAATTGCCCGGCGAGGTGTTCGACGCCTGTCTGGACTACGCGCTGCGCGCCCATCGCGCGCTGGGCTGCCGGGGCCTGAGCCGCACGGATTTCCGCTGGGACGAGGCGCGCGGGCTGGACGGGCTGATCCTGCTGGAGACGAACACGCAACCCGGCATGACGCCCACCTCGCTGAGCCCCGAACAGGCGGCCCATTGCGGCATCCCGTTCGGCGCGCTTTGCCGCTGGATCGTGGAGGATGCCTCATGTGCGCGGTGATCCTGCCGCCGCGCGATCCTGCGCCCTCGCGGTTGACCTACCGGATGCAGCGGCTGTGGCTGACGCCGCTGTTCCGGCTTGCGGTGCTGCGCGGGCTGCCGCTGGCCGCGGTTCTGGCGATCCCGGCGCTGTGGTTTTCGGATGCCGACCGGCGGGCCGAGGTCGCGGGCCAGATCGCCGACATTCGCCGCCAGGTCGAGACGCGGCCCGAATTCATGGTCAAGCTGATGGCGATCGAGGGCGCGACCGACCTGGTCGCCGAGGACATCCGCGAGGTGCTGCCACTGGATTTTCCGGTGTCGTCCTTCGACCTGGACCTGCAGCAGATGCGCCGCACGGCCGAGGCGCTGGACGCTGTCGAAGCCGCCGAGTTGCGGGTGCGCCCGGGCGGGGTGCTGGAACTGAAGGTGGTCGAGCGGGTTCCGGCGGTGGTCTGGCGGGGCGCCGCGGGGCTGGAATTGCTGGACGCGCAGGGCAACCGGGTCGCGCCGATCGAGACCCGCAGCCTGCGCGCCGATCTGCCGCTGATCGCGGGCGAGGGCGCGCAGCGTGCGGTGCCCGAGGCGCTGGCGCTGGTCGCGGCCGCCGCGCCGATCGAGGAACGGCTGCGCGGGCTGGTGCGGGTGGGCGAACGGCGCTGGGACGTTGTGCTGGACCGCAACCAGCGCATCCTCTTGCCCGGGCAGGACGCGGTGGCGGCGCTGGAGCGGGTGATCGCGCTGGACGGCGTGACGGACATGCTGGGGCGCGACATCGCGGTGGTCGATCTGCGCAATCCGGGGCGGCCGACGGTGCGGCTGGCGCCGGACGCGGTCGAGGAATTCAGGAAGATCAGAAGATCAGGGGCAGGAGCGACCAACGGATGACCGATCTCTACCAGGCGCAGCGGGCGATGCGGCGGATGCGCAAGCAGGCGATGGACCGGGGCGTGATCGCGATCCTGGATGTGGGCAGTTCCAAGATCGCCTGCCTCGTGCTGCGCTTTGACGGCATCCGGCCGGTGGGCGGCGTCGAGCAGATCGGCGCGCTGGCGGGCCAGTCGCGGTTCCGGGTGATCGGCGCGGCGACGACACGTTCGCGCGGGGTGCGTTTCGGCGAGATCCACGGCATGCACGAGGCCGAGCGCGCGATCCGCACCGCCGTTCAGGCCGCGCAGAAGATGGCGCAGGTGCGGGTGGATCATGTGATCGCCAGCTTCTCGGGGGCCGAGCCGCGCTCCTACGGGCTGGACGGGCAGGTGGAGCTTGCCGACAGCATGGCGACCGAGGCCGATATCGCGCGCGTGCTGTCGGCCTGCGAGATGCCCGATATCGGCCCGGGGCGCGAGGTGCTGCATGCCCAGCCGGTGAATTTCGCGCTGGATCACCGGTCCGGGCTGGTCGATCCGCGCGGGCAGACCGGCAACCGGCTGGCCTGCGACATGCATCTTCTCAGCGTGGATGCGGGCGCGATCCAGAACCTTGTGCAATGCGTCAAGCGCTGCGACCTGGAACTGGCGGGGCTGGCCAGTTCGGCCTATGCCGCGGGCCTGTCGGCGCTGGTCGAGGACGAGCAGGAACTGGGCGCGGCCTGCATCGACATGGGCGGCGGGGCCACGGGCCTGTCGATCTTCATCAAGAAGCACATGATCTATGCCGACAGCGTGCGCATGGGCGGCGAGCATGTCACCTCGGACATCTCGAAGGGGCTGCATGTGCCGATCTCCACCGCCGAGCGGATCAAGACGCTGCATGGCGGCGTGGTCGCGACCGGGGTGGACGATCGCGAGATGATCGACCTGGGCGGCGACAGCGGCGATTACGAGCGCGACACGCGGCGGATCAGCCGGACGGAACTGATCGGCATCATGCGCCCGCGGGTCGAGGAGATCCTGGAAGAGGTGCGCACCCGGCTGGACGTGGCGGGGTTCGATCATCTGCCCTCGCGCCAGATCGTGCTGACGGGGGCGGGCAGCCAGATCCCCGGGCTGGACGGGTTGGCGGCGCGCATCCTGGGCCAGCAGGTGCGTTTCGGCCGACCGCTGCGCATCCAGGGCCTGCCGCAATCGGCCACGGGGCCGGGATTCGCGGCCTCGGTGGGCTTGTGCCTGTTCGCGGCCCATCCGCAGGACGAATGGTGGGATTTCGACATTCCCGCCGAACGCTACCCGGCGCGCTCGCTGAAAAGGGCGGTCAGGTGGTTCAAGGAGAACTGGTGATCGCTAGATGTGGTCTTATCGGCAAAATCCCGCGGATCGCATAGCGGCACAGTGTATATTTTGTGTGAAAACCACGTTTTTTTCGTGACGTCGCGTGAGCCCTTGCGTAGGATGACGCAAGATCTTGGGAAAAACGCCCGGCGGGGCACCAGAAACGACAGCAGGCGGACATACCAATGGCTTTGAACCTATCCATGCCCGAGCAGGACGAGCTGAAGCCCCGGATCACGGTCTTCGGGGTCGGAGGCGCCGGCGGCAACGCCGTCAACAACATGATCGAGAAGAGCCTTGAGGGCGTCGAGTTCGTGGTGGCGAATACCGACGCGCAGGCTCTGCGACAGTCGAATGCGCCCGCGCGCATCCAGATGGGGGTCAAGGTGACCGAGGGTCTGGGCGCAGGTGCCCGGCCCCAGGTCGGTGCGGCGGCGGCCGAGGAATCGATCGAGCAGATCGTCGATCACCTTGCGGGCGCGCATATGTGCTTCATCACCGCGGGCATGGGCGGCGGCACCGGCACGGGTGCGGCGCCGATCATCGCGCAGGCGGCCCGCGAACTGGGCGTGCTGACGGTGGGTGTGGTGACCAAGCCGTTCCAGTTCGAGGGCGCCAAGCGGATGCGCCAGGCCGAGGAAGGCGTGGACGCTCTGCAGAAGGTGGTCGATACGCTGATCATCATTCCCAACCAGAACCTGTTCCGGCTGGCGAACGAGAAGACCACCTTCACCGAGGCGTTCAGTCTTGCCGACGACGTGCTGTATCAGGGCGTCAAGGGCGTGACCGACCTGATGGTGCGGCCGGGCCTGATCAACCTCGACTTCGCCGATGTGCGGTCGGTGATGGACGAGATGGGCAAGGCGATGATGGGCACGGGCGAGGCCAGCGGCGAGGATCGTGCGATCCAGGCCGCCGAGAAGGCGATCGCCAACCCGCTGCTGGACGAGGTCAGCCTGAACGGCGCCAAGGGCGTGCTGATCAATGTCACCGGCGGCTATGACCTGACGCTGTTCGAGCTGGACGAGGCCGCCAACCGCATCCGCGATGTGGTGGACCCGGACGCCAACATCATCGTCGGCTCGACCCTCGATCCGAACATGGAAGGCATGATGCGCGTGTCGGTCGTGGCGACCGGCATCGACGCGGCCGAGAAGAAGAACGAGATCCCGGTGCCGCGTCGCCCGATGAGCGAACCGCTGCACCGTCAGGCCGCAGCCGCCCCGGCGCCGGCGCCGGCGCCGGCCCCGGCCCAGAGCGCGACGCCCCGGCCTGCCGAACCGGCAGTCGCGCGCGAAGTGGCCGCGCAGGAGCCGGTGCAGGAGCCCTCGCTGTTCGCGGGGTTCGATCCGGCCGCCGCCGCCGCCGAGGCCCGGTCCCCAGTCGAAACCGCCCATGACGAGGTGCCGCCGCCGGCCTACCAGCCCGCGGAAGAGCCCGAGCGCGAGTCCGAGGCCGCGTTCGTCGCGCCGCGTCCGCGCGCGCCGGGAACGCCGACGCCCGAGGCGCTGGAGCGTTTGCGTGCCGCCGTCAACAAGGCGCCCCGGCCGGGTGCCGCGACGATCGCGCCCCAGCGCGCAGCGCCGCAGCCCCATCCCGAGGAAGCCCGGGGCCGCTTCGGCATCGGTTCGCTGATCAACCGCATGTCGGGCCATGGCAACGAGCCGTTTGACCGGGGCGGGCACAGCATGCGCCAGCAACCTCCGGTTTATGGCCGCGGACCCGCATTGCATCAGCGCGAAGAGGAAGAGCTCGATCCCGAGCAGGAGCGCATCGAGATCCCGGCCTTCCTGCGCCGTCAGGCGAACTGAGCGGGCATCCTGCCGCGGAAATCCCCTGCAAGGGGCCGGGAAACCGGCCCCTTCCTGCTTTGCGGGCCGTCACGAAGCGGTGTCACGCAGGGTTCGCGCGTGATCCGGCGCCAACGGGCCGGGGCGGTCGGCGCGGCGGGAGTTTTTCGGAAAGGAAAACGAAATCGTGCCCTTCCGGCCCGTCCTTCAGGCAAGGGGCGTCACCGCGGGGATGTTTCACGCGGTTGCAAAGTTTGAATTGTGTCGAAAACGCCGCAGGCCTAGTTCTGAAATCACGGACCGGTCGAAGTCCACAGATAAAGAGCAGGTGTCCCCGTGCAGACGACGCTGAAATCCCCGATCACCTTTTCCGGCATTGGCCTGCATTCCGGTCGTTCGGTGCGCATGACCGTGCATCCGGCCTCGGCCGAATACGGCATCTGGTTCCGCCGCACCGACCTGGACGGCCCCGACGCGATGATCCCGGCGCGCTGGGACGCGGTCGTGCCCTCGCGGCTGTGCACCAAGCTGGCCAATGGCCAGGCCGAGGTCTCGACGGTCGAGCATCTGATGGCCGCGCTGGCGGGCTGCGGCATTCATAACGCGCTGATCGAGATCGACGGCCCCGAAGTGCCGGTGATGGACGGATCGGCCCAGCCCTTTGTCGAGGGCTTCCTGTCGCGCGGGTTGCGTCGGCTGTCCGCCCCGGTGCGCGCGCTGCGCATCCTGGAACCGGTCGAGGTGAGCGAGGGCGATGCGCGGGCCAGCCTGTCGCCGTCCGATACGCTGGAGATCGATTTCGAGATCGAGTTCGCCGAACGCGCCATCGGCCATCAGGCCAAGCGGTTGACCATGGCCAACGGTGCCTTCCTGCGCGAGTTGAGCGACAGCCGCACCTTCTGCCGCAATGCCGATGTCGAGGCGATGCGCGCGGCGGGTCTGGCGCTGGGCGGCACGCTGAAGAATGCCGTCGTGGTCGAGGGTGACCGGGTGCTCAGCCCCGGCGGGCTGCGCCATGCCGACGAGGCGGTGCGCCACAAGATGCTGGACGCGCTGGGCGATCTGGCGCTGGCGGGTGCGCCGATCCTTGGCCGCTATCGTGGCGAACGGGCCGGGCATGCGCTGACCAACCGGCTGCTTCGCGCGCTGTTCGCCCGTCCCGGTGCGTTCCGGCTGGTGACCTGTTCGCCCGCCGAGGCCGCCCGGCTGCCGGGGGCCTGCCTTGAGGCGGCCGACCTGCGCGCGGTCGCCTGAGGCGCACTTTTTTCCGCCCCAAAGGCGTTTTGCCTCCCGATTATCTGTGCTAGGACAGCCGCATAATCGCGCGCGGCGAACGCGCATGAACGGTGGTCGGACGATCCGAGGACGGGGTAGCGGGCAGATGGCGAAGCGCAGCATACGCATCCGGGCAGTGGGGGCGGTCGTGCTCCTTGCGCTGACGGCCTCCTGCGGGGCGATCGGGTCGCGGCGCGAGCAGCCGCTGGAGACCTTCACCGCCGAACAGATCTACCAGAAGGCGGAGGTCGAGCTGGAGACCAACCGCAAGCCCCAGGAAGCGGCCCGCCTTTATGGCGAGGTCGAGCGGCTGTATCCCTATTCCGAATGGGCCAAGCGCGCGCTGATCATGCAGGCCTATGCCCATCACCGCGCGCGCGACTACGAGGACGCCCGCACCGCCGCGCAGCGCTATATCGACTTCTACCCGGCCGATGACGACGCCGCCTATGCGCAATACCTGCTGGCGCTGTCCTATTACGACCAGATCGACCTTGTCGGGCGCGACCAGGGCCTGACCTTCCAGGCGTTGCAGGCGCTGCGCACGGTGATCGAGCGTTATCCCGACACCGAGTATGCCCGCTCGTCGATCCTGAAATTCGACCTGGCCTTCGACCATCTGGCGGGCAAGGAGATGGAGGTCGGGCGCTATTACCTGAAACGCGGCCACCACACCGCCGCGATCAATCGGTTCCGCGTCGTGGTCGAGGATTTCCAGACCACAACCCACACGCCCGAGGCGCTGCTGCGGCTGGTCGAGGCCTATCTCGCGCTGGGTCTCGATGCCGAGGCGCAGACCGCGGGCGCCATCCTTGGCCACAATTTCCAGGGCACCGATTGGTATGCCGACGCCTACAAGCTGCTCAAGGGCAGGGGGCTGGAGCCCGATCCGATCGGCACCGGCTTCCTGCGGACTGTTTATCGCCAGATGATCAAGGGCGAATGGCTCTGATCTGACCGGTCGAGGGGGGTGGCGATGCTGCGCAGTCTCGACATCCGGGATGTGCTGATCATCGACCGGCTGGAGCTTGCGTTCCGGCCCGGTCTGAACGTGCTGACCGGGGAAACCGGGGCGGGCAAGTCGATCCTGCTGGATGCTCTGGGCTTCGTGCTGGGCTGGCGCGGCCGGGCCGATCTGGTGCGCGCAGGCGCCAGCCAGGGCGAGGTGGTGGCGGTGTTCGACCTGCCGCCTGGCCATGCCGCGCGCGCGGTGCTGGACGAGGCCGGGCTGCCCGGCGGGGACGAGTTGATCCTGCGCCGCGTCAACAGCGTGGACGGGCGCAAGACCGCCTGGGTCAATGACCGCCGCGCCGGGGGCGAGGTGCTGCGCGCGCTGTCCGACGCGTTGGTGGAACTGCATGGCCAGCAGGATGACCGCGGCCTGCTGAACCCGCGCGGCCATCGCGCGCTGCTGGATGCCTTTGGCGGGCTGGAGCCCGAGGTCGAGGCGCTGCGCGCGGCCTGGTCGGCCAGGGCCCGCGCCGAGCGCACGCTGGCCGAGGCCGAGGCGGGGCTGGCCGCGTTGCGCGCCGAGGAGGAGTACCTGCGCCATGCCGTCGCCGAGCTTGACGCGCTTTCCCCCCTGCCCGGCGAAGAGGCAGAACTGGACGCGCGCCGCCGCGCCATGCAGGCGGCGGACCGCATCCGCGAGGATATCGCCCGCGCCCTGGCCGCGCTGGGGCCGGGCGAGGGCGCCGAGGGGCGGATGGGCGACGCGCTACGCTGGCTCGACGGCGTGGCCGACCGCGCCGAGGGGCGGCTCGACGGGGCGATCGCGGCGCTGTCGCGCGCGCTGATCGAACTGGGCGAGGCCGGGCAGGGGGTGGAAACCTGCCTCGAGGCGCTCGAATTCGATCCCGGCGCGCTGGAGGCCACCGAGGAGCGGCTATTCGCGATCCGTGCGGCGGCGCGCAAGCATTCGGTGCTGCCCGACGATCTGGGCGGTTTCGCCGACGGGCTGCGCGCCCGGCTCGCCGCGCTGGATGCGGGCGCGCATGACCTTGCGGCGCTGGAAAAGGCGCGCGATGCTGCCGGGGCGGCCTATGATGCCGCCGCCGCAGCGCTGAGCGCGGCCCGCCATGCCGCGTCCCGCAGGCTCGATGCCGCCATGGCCGCCGAATTGCCGCCGCTGAAACTCGACCGCGCCAGTTTCGCCACCGCCATCACCCGCGCCGAGCCCGGCCCCGAAGGCATCGACCTGGTCAGCTTCACGGTCGCCACCAATCCCGGCGCGCCGGCCGGTCCGCTGGACAAGATCGCCTCGGGCGGCGAGCTGTCGCGCTTCCTGCTCGCGCTCAAGGTCTGCCTCGCGCAAGGCTCCAGCCCGCTCACGCTGATCTTCGACGAGATCGACCGCGGCGTGGGCGGCGCCACGGCGGATGCGGTGGGCCGCCGCCTCGCCGAGCTCAGCCGCAGCGCGCAGGTGCTGGTCGTCACCCATTCGCCCCAGGTCGCGGCACGGGCCGGCCATCACTGGCGCGTGGAAAAGCGCGTCGCGCATGGCAGCACGCTTTCCTCTGTCACCCCGCTCGACGCCCCGGCCCGGGTGGACGAGATCGCGCGCATGCTCTCGGGCGACACGATCACCGACGAGGCCCGCGCCGCCGCCCGTGCCTTGCTGGCCGGGTAGGGGCACGCGGCCCGGGCTTCTTTTTGGTTCAAATACCCCCGCGCGGAGCGCGCGCGCCCGCCCTGGCGGGTGCGCCCGGCCCAACGCCGGACAAGCGGGGCGCAAGCCCCGCGCGGGCCGGGGGCGGGAGAGTTCGCTGATGCGGGTCCGGTTAGCCCTGGCGCAGCATCTTGCCCGGGTTCATCAGCCCCGCGGGGTCGAGCGCGCGCTTGATCTCGCCCATCACGTCCCAGGCCTCGCCATGCGCGGCGGCCATGTGGCCGAGCTTGCCCATGCCGATCCCGTGCTCGCCCGAGATCGTGCCGCCCAGCCGCAGCGCGCGCTCGACCATCCGGTGCGCAAGCCGCCTGGCCTCGGCCAGTTCGACCGGGCTGCGCGGATCGACAAGCAGGATCGCATGGAAATTGCCGTCCCCCACATGGCCCAGGATCGGCCCGGGCACATGCGAGGCGGCGATATCGGCGCGGGTCTCCTCGACCGTCTCGGCCAGCCGCGAGATCGGCACGCAGATATCGGTCACCAGCGCCGTCGCGCCGGGCCGCGAGGCGAGGCAGGCGTAATAGGCGTTGTGCCGCATGGTCCAGAGCGCATTGCGCTCCTCGGGTCGCGATGACCAGGCGAACCCCGAGCCGCCATTGTCGGCCACGATCTCGCCGAAGCTTTGCGCCTGTTCGGCGACGCCCGCGGTCGAGCCGTGGAACTCCACCATCAGATGCGGCTTTTCGGGGAAGCTGGCGCCCGCATAGGCGTTGACGGCCGCCGCCGTCGCGGCATCGACGAATTCGATCCGGGCCATCGGGATGCCCGACTGGATGGTCTGGATCACCGTCTCGACCGCGGGCCCGATCGCGTCGAAGGCGCAGACCGCAGCCGAGATCGCCTCGGGCTGGCCATATAGCTTCACCGTCAGCTCGGTCATCAGGCCCAGCGTGCCCTCGGCCCCCACGAACAGCCCCGTCAGGTCATAGCCCGCCGCCGATTTGCGCGCCCGCGTGCCGGTGCGGATCACCCGCCCGTCGGCCAGCACCACCTGCAGCCCCAGCACGTTCTCGCGCATCGTGCCGTAGCGCACGGCGGTCGTGCCCGAGGCGCGCGTCGAGGCCATGCCGCCCAGCGTCGCGTTCGCGCCTGGATCGACCGGAAAGAACAGTCCCGTGGCGCGCAGCTCGACATTCAGCGCCTCGCGCGTGACCCCGGGCTGGATCACCGCGTCCATGTCCTCGGGGTTCACCTTCAGCACCCGGTTCATCCGGGTGAAATCGACGCTGATGCCGCCCCTGACCGCCAGCGCGTGGCCCTCCAGCGAGCTGCCCGCGCCCCAGGCGGTCAGCGGACAGCCATGCGCGGCGCAGACCCGCACGATGGCGGCGACCTCCTCGGTCGTTTCGGGATAGACCACCGCCTCGGGCGGGGTTGGCGGAAACCATGCCTCGCTGCGGCCGTGCAGGTCCAGATCGGATCGCGAGAGGCTGATCCGGTTGCCCAGGATGTTTCCCAACGCGGTCACGGCTTCGGCGGGAAGGGGCATCCGGCAACTCCTGGATCATCGGGCGACGGCGGGCACCCTAGGCGAGACCGGCGGCAGGCGAAAGGGCAACGCGCGCCGCGTCTGCGACAGGGGCGGAAAATGGGTCTCCGATTGTGCGTCCGTGCAATGAATGTCAACCCATGTCCGAATGCCAGCCTTGGTACACAACCTTTGGTGGGTGCGTGGGAGAACGGAATCCGCGCGGCCGCCCGGGCCGGTGCGGATCCGGGCAGGCCGCGGCCGCCCCGGATTCGACGCCCGTCTGCCGACCGGTTCCCCTGCGCGCGGCCGCACGCAAATGCCCCGCCCGCCATTCCGATGGCGGGCGGGGTCCGCAGGCGCGTCCCGACCACGGGCGCACATGCGGGTATCGCCGATGGCACTGGCACCTACGACACTCGCGTGGCGGCGATACGTTTCCTGGAACCGTCGAACCGGACAGACCGACCGTGACCCTGTTTGCGGGGTGTCATCCGGACAATCCGCCTCGACCGGAAGATGCCCCGAAAAGGTTGAGAATCCGTTCAACGGCGCGCGCCGCGACGGGGGACACGCCCCTTCCCCTTGCGCGACCGGGCGATATGTTCCACTACGTCGCGAGGAAAGCGAGCTGGACGGATCGAGCATCATGAGCCTAGTCAAACCGACCGAGGAGATCTCGGTGCGCGAGGTCTTCGGGATCGACACCGACATGGTGGTGAAGGGGTTCGAGGAGCGCACCGACCGGGTGCCCGATATCGACCCGACCTACAAGTTCGATCCCGACACGACACTGGCGATCCTGGCGGGCTTTGCCCATAACCGCCGCGTGATGATCCAGGGCTATCATGGCACCGGCAAGTCCACCCATATCGAGCAGGTCGCCGCGCGGCTGAACTGGCCCTGCGTGCGGGTCAATCTCGACAGCCATATCAGCCGGATCGACCTGATCGGCAAGGACGCGATCAAGCTGCGCGACGGCAAGCAGGTGACCGAGTTCCAGGAAGGCATCCTGCCCTGGGCGCTGCGCAATGCCTGTGCCATCGTCTTCGACGAATATGATGCGGGCCGCGCGGATGTGATGTTCGTGATCCAGCGGGTGCTGGAGGCCGATGGCAAGCTGACGCTCTTGGACCAGAACGAGGTGATCACGCCGCATCCCTTTTTCCGGCTGTTCGCCACGGCGAACACGGTGGGCCTGGGCGACACCACGGGGCTTTACCATGGCACCCAGCAGATCAACCAGGGCCAGATGGACCGCTGGTCGCTGGTCGCCACGCTGAACTACCTGTCCCATGACGCCGAATGCGCGATCGTGCTGGGCAAGTGCCCGCATTACAACACCGACAAGGGCCGCAAGACCATCGGCCATATGGTGACGGTGGCCGACCTGACGCGCACGGCCTTCATGAATGGCGATCTGTCCACGGTGATGAGCCCGCGCACGGTGATCGCCTGGGCGCAGAATGCCGAGATCTTCCGCAATGTGGGCTATGCGTTCCGGCTGACCTTCCTGAACAAGTGCGACGAGCTGGAACGCGCCACGGTGGCCGAGTTCTACCAGCGGCTGTTCGACGAGGAACTGCCCGAAAGTGCGGCGAGCGTCGCCGTCGGGTAGGGGGACGCGCCCTTGCGGGCGCGTGCCTTCGGCGGGGATATTTCGGGCCAGAAGAAGGGTGAGGGCGCGCGCGGCGCCGCGACGGGATGAGCAAACCATCTGACAACCCCGCCGATCCGTTCAAGAAGGCGCTGGCCGAGGCCACGCGCGTGCTGGCCGACGATGCCGATCTGGGCGTGTCCTATTCGGTCGATCCGCCGGGGCTGATGGCGGATGCGGTGCGCCTGCCGCAGGTCAGCCGGCGGATGACGCGCGACGAGGTGCTGATCGCGCGCGGCACGGCGGACGGCTTTGCGCTGCGCCACAGGTTTCACGATGCGGGGCTGCATGCGCGCTATCGCCCCCAGGGCCAGATGGCGCGCGATCTCTACGAGGCGCTGGAGACCGCCCGCTGCGAGGCGGTGGGCGCGCGCGCGATGCCCGGCACGGCGGGAAATATCGACGCGGTGATCGCCGCCGAGGCCGCCAAGCGCGGCTATGCCCAGGCGCGCGAGGCGGGCGAGGTGCCCTTGTCGGTGGCGGCGGGCTACATGCTGCGGCATCTGGCGACCGGGCGGCCGCTGCCCAAAGGGGCGGACAATGCGATGGCGCTGTGGCGCGGCTTCATCGAGGAGCAGGCGGGCGGCACGCTGGAGCGGCTGGAGGAGGTGCTTGCCGATCAGGCGGGTTTTGCCCGCTTCGCCCGGCAGGTGATCTCGGATCTGGGTTATGGCGACCAGCTTGGCGACGATCCGGATGCCGAGCAGGACGAGGCCGAGGACGAGGGCGCCGAGACCGACGAGGACGCGCCCGAGGAATATGGCGAGGAGCAGGGCGAGGAGAGCGACGAGGCCGACGCCAGTTCCGAACGGTCGCAGGACGAGTTGCAGGACGCCGCCCAGGCCCATGTCAGCCCGGACGACATGGCCGATATGGACATGGGCGAGGAAGCCGAACTGCCCGAGGGCGAGGCGCCGCTTGAACCGCCGCCGCCCGCGCCGCATTCCGAGGCCGATCCCGATTACAAGGTCTTCACGTCCGTCTTCGACGAGGAGGTGAAGGCCGAGGACCTGGCCGAACCCGCCGAGCTGGAGCGGCTGCGCGCCTATCTGGACCAGCAGCTCGACCCGCTGAAGGGGGCGGTGGGGCGGCTGGCCAACAAGCTGCAACGCCGCTTGCAGGCGCAGCAGAGCCGGTCCTGGGAATTCGATTGCGAGGAGGGGATCCTCGATGCCGGGCGGCTGGCCCGTGTGGTCGCGAACCCGACGACGCCGCTGAGTTTCAAGGTTGAAAAGGATACCGAGTTCCGCGACACGGTGGTGACGCTGCTGCTGGACAATTCCGGCTCGATGCGCGGGCGGCCGATTTCCATTGCCGCGATCTGCGCCGATGTTCTGGCGCGCACGCTGGAACGCTGCGATGTCAAGGTGGAAATCCTGGGTTTCACCACGCGGGCGTGGAAGGGCGGACAGTGCCGCGAGAAATGGCTGGCCGAGGGGCGGCCGATGGCGCCGGGGCGGCTGAACGATCTGCGCCACATCATCTACAAGGGGGCGGATGCGCCCTGGCGGCGGGCGCGCCAGAATCTCGGGCTGATGATGAAGGAAGGCTTGCTGAAGGAGAATATCGACGGCGAGGCGCTGGAATGGGCACATCGGCGGATGATGGCCCGGCCCGAGGCGCGCAGGATCCTGATGGTGATCTCGGACGGGGCGCCGGTGGACGATTCCACGCTGTCGGTGAATTCCGCGAACTACCTGGAAAAACACCTGCGCGACGTGATCGCGATGGTCGAGCGGCGCAAGGCGGTCGAACTGATCGCCATCGGCATCGGCCATGACGTCACCCGCTATTACCAGCGCGCGGTGACGATCACCGATGTCGAGCAACTGGCCGGCGCGATGACCGAGCAACTGGCCGCGCTGTTCGACAAGGATCCGCGCGGGCGGGCGCGGATGATCGGAATCCGCAAGGCGGTCTAGGCGCGGTCAGTCGATCGGGGCGATGTCCAGCCCGTCCTGTCGATTCGCATGGGCCGCGAAGGCCCGGATCAGCGGCAGCGGGTCGATATCCGGTTCGGAGCGAAGCCAGGAGCGTTCGGCGAGGAGGCCGTCGGTCGGAAGGTTCTCGCTGGCGATCTGGCCCATGTCCCAGTCGGGAAAGAAGCGTTCGTCGATCGTGCCTTCGGCCAGAATCCGGAAATCGGTGTGGCGCCGGTCCTTGTTGATGCGCGTGGCGATGCGCAGGAGCGGCGCGCGCGGCCCCTCCAGATATTGCAGGAAACATCCCCGGTCGACATGCAGAAAGCCGGTCACGCCGTCCCTGGGATTGTTGTGCAGGCTCGCGGCAAGGATGTCGGTGACGGTTGCCCTGTCCAGTGGTCTGCGGGCGGTGCTGCGATAGAGCAGGAAGAACAGGTCTGCGCTCATGCTCGACCTCCGGCCAAACGGTTTCCTGTCGATAGCCGGATCGGCTTAAGCATCGGTGAAGGCGCATGCACATGGCTTGCCGTCGATGCGCGGGCTGCTAGTCTGGCGCCGACGGCGCCCTGCGGGGCGCCTTTCCGCGCAAGGCCCGCCATGTTCCAGAGCTTCGAAAGCCCCACATCGCCGCAGGATGGCCCCCCGCGCCTTGCCGCCTTGCGCGCCGAGATGGCCCGGGCGGGGCTGGCGGGGTTCCTTGTGCCGCGCGCGGATGCCCATCAGGGCGAATATGTCGCCGCGCGCGACGAGCGGCTGGCCTGGCTGACGGGCTTCACCGGGTCGGCGGGCTTTGCCTGCGTGCTGATGGACCGCGCGGGGGTATTCGTGGATGGCCGCTACCGGGTGCAGGTCAGGAGCCAGGTGGATCCGGACCATTTCACGCCGGTCGACTGGCCCGAGACGCAGCTTGCGGACTGGTTGCGCGCGGCGCTGCCACGGGGCGGCGTCTTGGGCCTCGACCCCTGGCTGCACACGCCCGAGCAGGTGGAAAAGCTGACCGAGGCGTTGCGGGATGCCGGGATTTCGCTGCGCGAGGTCGAGAACCCGATCGACCGCCTCTGGTCTGACCAACCCGCCGCCCCGCAGGGCGCGATCTCGGCCTATCCCGAGGCGCTGGCGGGGGTAAGCCATGCCGAGAAGCGCGCGCGCCTGGCCGAGATCCTGCGCAAGGCCGGGCAGGCGGCGGCGGTGCTGAGCCTGCCCGATTCCATTGCCTGGCTGTTGAACGTGCGGGGGGCGGATGTGCCGCGCAACCCGGTGCCGCACGCCTTTGCGGTGCTGCATGACGATGCGCGCGTGACGCTTTTCGCCGATGCGGCCAAGGTTTCGGACGACCTGCGCCGCCATCTTGGCCCCGATGTCACCCTGCGCCCCGTTACCGCCCTTGGCCCGGGGCTGCGCAGCCTTGTCGGCCCGGTGCGGATCGACCCCGCCAGCGCGCCGCTCTGGGTGCTGCGCCAGTTGCAGGAGGCGGGGATCGAGGTCGCGCGGGGCGAGGACCCTTGCATCCTGCCCAAGGCGCGCAAGAGCGCGGCGGAACTGGCGGGCGCGCGGGCGGCGCATCTGCGCGATGCGGCGGCCATGGTCGAGTTCCTGTCCTGGCTCGATGCCGAGGCGCCGGGGGGCGAACTGACCGAGATCGACGTGGTCAAGCGGCTGGAGGGGTTCCGGCGGGCGACCGGCAAGCTGTGCGATATCAGCTTCGACACCATCGCGGGGGCGGGGCCGAACGGGGCCATCGTGCATTACCGGGTCAGCGAGGCGACGAACCGGCGCGTGGCTCCGGGCGAGGTGCTGCTGGTGGATTCGGGCGGGCAATATCTGGACGGCACCACCGACATCACCCGCACGGTGGCGGTCGGCACGGCGCCCGAGGCGGCGCGCGCGCCCTTTACCCGGGTGCTGAAAGGCATGATCGCGATTTCCCGCGCGCGGTTTCCCAAGGGGGTCGCGGGGCGCGATCTGGATGCGCTGGCGCGCTATCCGCTGTGGCTGGCGGGACAGGATTACGACCATGGAACGGGCCACGGCGTCGGTGCCTATCTGTCGGTCCATGAGGGGCCGCAGCGGATTTCGCGGCTGTCGCATGTGGCGCTGGAACCGGGGATGATCCTGTCGAACGAGCCGGGCTATTACCGCGAGGGCGCGTTCGGCATCCGCATCGAGAACCTGATCGTGGTCCAGCCCGCGCCGGTGCCGGACGGCGGCGACGACCGCGAGATGCTGGGTTTCGAGACGCTGACCTTCGTGCCCATCGACCGACGCCTGATCGTCGCGGCGATGCTGAATGACGGGGAGCGCGAGTGGCTGAATGCCTATCACGCGCGCGTTGCCGATCTGGTCGGCCCCGAGGTCTCGCAGCCCGCGCGCGACTGGCTGGCGGCGGCCACCCTGCCGATCTGACCTTTCCGCCGTCTGGACATTCCGTTGACGATCGTGTGACTGAACGGCGGCGCGTCAGACGCCGAAACCAGCGAGGGGAGTGTAGCCATGGCCGAACATGTCGCGATTCATCGGGCCGAGGGGGCCTGGGTGGTCCGGGCGGGCGGCGCGGTGATTGCCGAAAGCCGCAATGCGCTGGAACTGGTCGAGGGCGACCGCGCCCCGGTGATCTATTTCCCGCGCGGGGATGTGGCGATGGCCTTCCTCGAACGCTCGGACAGCCGGACGACCTGTCCGCTCAAGGGCGAGGCGAGCTATTACACCCTGCATGCCAAGAGCTATGACATCCCCGATGCGGGCTGGTGCTACGAAAACCCGGGTCCGGGGGTAGAGCGGATCGCGGGCCATCTGGCCTTTTACGCCGACAAGGTGACGGTCGAGCAGTTGTGATCGTGGCCAGCCCCGGCGGCGTGGCACCATGACAGCGGGCGGCGGCGCCCTATCCTTTGGCGCAGGAGGTGCCTGCCGATGATCCGATCCTGCCTGACCGCGCTTGCCGTCCTGCTGGCGCTGCCCGCTGCCGCCCAGGACCGCCGCCCCAGCCATTGCATCGCCATCGCCGAGGCCGATCCCGCGTTGGAATATGTCCAGCTTGCCGGTTTCGGCATGCCGCTGCCCGATCCGCATAGTGTGCGCATCAGCTTTGTCGATCACGCGACCTTCGTGATCGAGACGGCGGGCGGGCTGAGTGCGGCGACCGATTTCACGGGTTTTCTGGGCACGACCCGGCTGATCCCCGATGTGGTCACGATGAACAACGCCCATCAGACCCATTTCACCGCCTTCCCCGATCCCGCGATCCCGCATGTGCTGGAAGGCTGGGCCAGGGATGGCGTGGCCGCCGATCATCACCTCGATCTGGGCGAGATGCTGGTGCGCAACGTGCCGACCGATGTGCGCGGCTTCGACCGCTCGGTGGTGCGCGAGAATGGCAACTCGATCTTCGTCTTCGAGGTTGCCGGGCTCTGCATCGGGCATCTGGGGCATCTGCATCACGAGCCCGACGAGATGCAATATGCCTCGCTCGGTCGGCTGGACGTGGTGATGGCGCCGGTCGATGGCGGGCTGACGCTGGATCTGCCGACGATGATCCGCGTGCTGGAACGGCTGCGCAGTTCGGTCGTGATCCCGATGCACTGGTTCGGGGCGCAGTCGCTGGAGCGGTTCCTGGCGGGCATGTCCGGCGAGTTCGCGATCCGGCGCGAAGGGGCGGGATATCTGGAGATCTCGCTGCGCACGCTGCCCGACCGGCCCACGGTGATCGTGCTGGACCCGCAGCCGCTGCGCGATCCGGAGTGACTTGCCAGCCGCGCGGGCTCTGTGCTTTGAGCTTGGGCGAAAGGACCGCCCATGCTGACCCCCGTCACCGACGCCTTTTCCGCCGATCTGCGCGCCCGCCTGCCCGCGGCCTGTTTCCGTGACCTGACACCCGCCTATCTGGAGGAACCGCGCGGGCGCTATCGCGGGCAGGGCGGGCTGTTGCTGGCGCCGGGGACGGTCGAGGAAGTGGCCGAAATCGTGCGCGCCTGTGCCGCCGCGCGGGTGGGGGTGGTGCCCTATGGGGGCGGCACGGGGCTGGTCGGTGGGCAGGTGATGGAGAGCGGTCCCGCGCCGGTGATCGTGACGCTGGAACGGATGCGGGCGATCCGCGCGGTCTATCCGGCCGAGAATGTGCTGGTGGCCGAGGCGGGCGCGATCCTGGCCGAGGTGCAGGCGGCGGCCGAGGGGGCTGGGCGGCTGTTCCCGCTGTCGCTGGCCTCGGAAGGCTCTGCCCGGATCGGGGGCGTGCTGGCGACCAATGCGGGCGGGGTGAACGTGCTGCGCTACGGCAATGCGCGCGATCTTTGTCTGGGGCTGGAGGCGGTGCTGCCCGACGGGTCCGTGCTGCACGGGCTGAAGCGGCTGCGCAAGGACAACACGGGCTATGATCTGCGCCACCTGCTGATCGGGGCCGAGGGGACGCTGGGCATCATCACCGCCGCGGCGCTGAAACTGGTGCCGCCGCCCGCCCGGACCGGCGCGGCGCTGCTGGCGGTGACGGACCCGCGGGCGGCGCTCGACCTGCTGGCGCTGGCGCAGGGGCGGATCGGAGAAGGGGTCTCGGCCTTCGAACTGATCCATCGGCAGGGGTTCGATTTCCTGGCCGAGACCCTGCCCGAGATCCGCCTGCCCTGGCCCGATCCGCCCGAATGGTGCGTGCTGATCGACCTTGGCCTGGGCGCGGGGCAGGATCCGGGCGCGGCGCTGGAGGGACTGTTCGCCGAGGCGGCCGGGGCGGGGCTGGTCAGCGACGGGCTGATCGCGCAATCCGAGGCGCAGAGGGCCGCGTTCTGGGCGCTGCGCGAAAGCCTGCCGCTGGCCAACCGCAGGATCGGCGCGATCTCGTCGCATGACATCTCGGTGCCGCTGTCGGCGATTCCCGAGTTCATCGCGACGGCAGGCCCCGCGCTGGCCGGGCTGGGGCGGTTCCGGATCAACTGCTTCGGCCATGTGGGCGATGGCAATTTGCACTACAATGTCTTCCCCCTGAAGGGCGAGACGCGCGCCGATCACGAGGACAAGCGCGCCGCGATCAAGCGTTGCGTGCATGACTTGGTGCATGCGCTCGGCGGATCGGTCAGCGCCGAGCATGGGGTCGGGCGGCTCAAGGTCGAGGATCTGGAACGCTATGGCGATCCGGCCCGGCTGGCGGCGATGCGGGCGATCAAGGCCGCGCTGGATCCCGCGGGGATCATGAACCCCGGCGTCCTGCTGCGCGCCCCTGCCTGACGGGCGCGCCCGGCGGTGGCGTCGGGACATGGATATTTATGGCCAGAAGAAGCAGGGCGCGCGCCCGGAAACCGCCGGGCCGCGCTGTGTTTCTTCTTGGAAAAAATACCCGGATCCCGCGCTTGCGACCGGGCGCGCCCTGTGGTCGGGGCGCGGTCCTCAGTGGCCTGCGAAGTCGCAGAGCGCGTGAACCTCGATCCCCATCGACTCGAGCCGACGGCGGCCGCCGAGATCGGGCAGGTCCACCACGAAGGCGCAGCCGACGATGCTGGCGCCCAGCCGTTCGCAGAGCTTGATCCCGGCCTCGGCGGTGCCGCCGGTGGCCAGCAGGTCGTCCACGATCAGCACCTTGTCGCCCGCGACAAGCGCGTCGTCATGGATCTCGACCACGGCCGAGCCGTATTCGAGCTGGTATTCCTCGGCGATGGTGGCGGCCGGAAGCTTGCCCTTCTTTCGCACCGGCACGAAACCCTTGGAAAGCTGGTGCGCGATGGCGCCGCCCAGGATGAAGCCGCGCGCCTCGAGCCCCACGACCTTGTCGATCTGCTGGCCCGCATAGGGATGCAGCATCTGGTCGATCGCCATGCGGAAGCCGCGCGGATCGGCGAAGAGCGTGGTCACGTCGCGGAACATGATCCCTTCATGCGGGAAATCGACGATGGTGCGGATGTAATCCTTGACGGAATTGTTCGACGGCATGGCGGGGGCCCTTTCGGTCTGTGCCTGGTCCGGGTGTCGCCCAGGCGGGGCGGGTGGTGCAAGATTGCGGTTTGCCGCAAGGGCGGGGGCGGGGCCAGACCCCGTCCCCGCGCCGGGGTGCGCCTAGCGGTTCAGCACGCGCCCGGCGACCGCGTCGAGTTTCGCGACCAGCGCGGGGTCGCGCTTTTCCGGCGCGGTGATCAGCGCGTATTCCAGCGCCGTGTCGCAGCCCTTGTCGCAGGGCTTGTGCGCGCCCAGAAGGCCGGGCAGGCGGGTGACCATGGCGCGGGCCTTTTCGGCATTGCCGATCAGGGTCTTGACGATATCGGCGACCTCGACCGCGTCGTGATCGGGGTGCCAGCAATCGTAATCGGTGACCATGGCGATCGAGGCATAGCAAAGCTCGGCCTCGCGGGCGAGTTTCGCCTCGGGCATGTTGGTCATGCCGATCACGTCGCAGCCCCAGTTCTCGCGGTAGAGCTTCGATTCCGCCAGCGTCGAGAATTGCGGCCCTTCCATCGCCAGATAGGTGCCGCCCTGGTGGATGGTGATGCCCTCGTCGCGGGCGGCCTGAAGGCAGGCGGCCGACAGCCGCCCGCAGGTCGGGTGCGCGACGCTGACATGCGCCACGCAGCCCTGGCCGAAGAAGCTTTTGTCGCGGGCGAAGGTGCGGTCGATGAACTGGTCCACCACCACGAAGTCGCCCGGCGCCAGTTCCTCGCGGAACGAGCCGCAGGCCGAGACCGAGACCACATCGGTCGCGCCCAGCCGTTTCAGCGCGTCGATATTGGCGCGGTAGGGCACGGTCGAGGGCGAATGGACATGGCCCCGCCCGTGGCGCGGCAGGAAGGCCATCTTCACGCCGCCCAGCGTGCCGGTCAGGATCTCGTCGGACGGTGTGCCCCAGGGGCTGTCCACCGCCTGCCAGCGCGCATCCTCCAGCCCCTCGATGTCATAGACGCCCGAGCCGCCGATCACCGCGATCATCCGTTCCATGGTCCGTCCCTCTTTCCGGTTTCACGAGTCGGCCCCTTTTAGGGGGCGGGGCGTGCGACGGAAAGCCCATGCTTGGCCGCAGGCCGGGCGGGCTATTCTCCGGGGCGGCGGAGTTCGAAAACCTCGCGGATCACGGCATAATCGCGATAGCCCATGCGTGCGAGCGGCTGGAAGCGGGTCACGTCGAAGCGGCCATTCACCACGCAATCGTCGCGCAGGTGGATGCCGGTCACCTCGCCGAAGACGGCGAAATTGGCCTCGCCCGGCAAGTGCACGATCTGCGTGAGCCGGCATTCCAGGCTGGCGGGGGCGGCGGCGACGCGGGCGCAGGCGATGGTTTCGCAGTCGGATTTCGCGATGCCCGCCGCGGTGAACTCGTCCACCTCGCGCGGCCATGGACCGGAGGTCAGGTTCATCGCGTCCTTCATCGCGATTTCGACGATGTTGACGCAGAAGACGCCGGTCTCGCGGATATTGGCCACGCTGTCCTTGGTGCCGTCGCGGTCGGGCTTGGCCGAGGTCGAGGCGAACATCACCTGCGGCGGCACATAGGCGACCGCGTTGAAGAAGGAATAGGGCGCGAGGTTGTCGGCCCCGTCCGCGCCGCGGGTCGAGATCCAGCCGATCGGGCGCGGGGTGACGATGGCGTTGAACGGGTTGTGGGGGAAGGGGTGGCCGTCCTCGGGGCGGTAGAACATGGCGATCCTTTCGCGCGTTTGCCCCCGACTTAGCCCCGTGCTAGGGCCGTTTCCAGAAGCAGGGAGGGGCGGGTGATCCGGCTGGCCGAGGAAACGGCGGAGGATTGGTGGGAGGTCGAGGCGCTTTACGACCTCTGCTTTGCCCCGGGGCGCTCGGCGCTGTCGTCCTACCGGTTGCGCGAGGGGGTCGATCCGGTCCCGGGCCTGTGCCTGACCGCGCGGGACGGGGACGGGATCCTCGCTGCCGCGATCCGCTACTGGCCGGTTCTGGTGGGCGGGGCGCCCGCGCTGCTGCTGGGGCCGGTGGCGGTGCACCCGACGCGGCAGGGCGAGGGGCTGGGGGCGCTGCTGATCCGCGAGTCGCTGGAGCGCGCGCGGCTGCTGGGGTTCGGCCGGGTGATGCTGGTGGGCGACGCGCCCTATTACGGACGGTTCGGGTTCGAGAAACTCGAGGGCGTCGAGATGCCGCCGCCCACCAACCCCGACCGCGTGCTGGGGATTGCGCTGGTGCCGGGTGCCTGGGAGGGGGTCGCGGGGCCGGTGACGCGGGCGGCCGAAGGCTGACGCGGCGATCTGGGCGGCGCGGCCCGGCGTTCTATATCGAGCCACGACCCAAGAGGGAGTTCGCCGCATGTTTTCCTTTCTCAGCCGCAAGACCGACATGGTCGCCGAGGCCGATGCCTGGCCCGGCCGCCCCGATCCGATCCCGACCGCCGAGACGCATTTCGTCTTTGGCCGCCCGCTGAAGGCGCCGATCCCCGAGGGGATGGAGGAAGCCGTCTTCGGCATGGGCTGTTTCTGGGGCGTCGAGCGCAAGTTCTGGCAGCTTCCGGGGGTGTGGATGACGGCGGCGGGCTATGCGGGCGGCTTTACCCCGAACCCGACCTATGAGGAGGTCTGCACCGGCAAGACCGGCCATACCGAAGTGGTGCGCGTGGTCCATGACCCGGGCGAGATCAGCTATGAAACGCTGCTGCGCCATTTCTGGGAGGGGCATGATCCGACGCAGGGGATGCGGCAGGGCAATGACCGGGGCACGCAGTATCGGTCTGCGATCTACACCTTTACCGCGGCACAGGAGGCCACGGCCGAGGCCAGCCGCGCCGCCTATCAGGAACGTCTGCGCAAGGCGGGCTTTGGCGCCATCACCACCGAGATCCGGGCGGCGCCGCCGTTCTTTTATGCCGAGGGCTATCACCAGCAATACCTGGCCAAGAACCCGGGCGGCTATTGCGGGCTGGGCGGCACGGGGGTCAGTTGCCCGGTGGGCATCGGCGCCTGATCCCCTGCGGCCATGGGCCGGCGCATCCTGATCCTGGGCGCTGCGGGGGCGGGCAGTTCCACGCTGGCCCGCGCGCTGGCGGACCGGCTGTCCTCGCAGGTTTTCGACGCCGACGATTTCCTGTGGCAGCCGACCGAGCCGCCCTTTCGCAAGACCCGCCCGCCGGACGAGCGGGTGGCGCTGATGCAGGCGATGTTCGCGCCGCGCTCGGACTGGGTGCTGGCGGGGGCGATCTGCGGCTGGGGCGATGCGCTGATCCCGCGGCTGACGCAGGTGCTGTTCCTGACCGCGCCGACCGAGGCCCGGATCATCCGCCTGCGCCGCCGCGAACGCCAGCGCCACGGCGCGGCGGTGGCCCCGGGCGGCGCGCGGGCGCAGGAGTTCCGGGCGTTTCTCGACTATGCCTCGGGCTATGACGATCCCGCCTTTGCCGGGCGCAGCCGGGTGCAGCACGAGGCGTGGCTCGCGGCGCTGGCCTGCCCGGTGATCCGGCTTGACGGCAGCGAACCGCCCGGTGTGCTGGCCGACCGGGCGCTTGCCGCGCTTGACCCGGCGGCGCAGGGGGCCTAGGCGCTGGGCCAAGCCACCGCAGGAGACCCGCCCATGCCCACCTTCACCGCGTTGACCACCCTTTCCGGCAAGGACCAGGCCGAGGCGCTGGGCGAGGCGATGGAGGATCTCGACCCCGAGCCCACCGGCGTAGGCGTGTTCGAGATCGAGGACGGCTCGGGCCTGTGGGAGGTGGGCGGCTATTTCACCGAAGCCCCCGATGCCGCGGGGCTGGCGCTGCTGGCCGCGATGCACGGGGCGCGCGATTTCGCCGTTTCGGAACTGCCCGAGACCGATTGGGTGGCCAAGGTGAAGCGCGAACTGGCGCCGGTCGAGGCCGGGCGCTTCTTCGTCTATGGCAGCCATGATGCCGACCGCGTGCCCGAGGACCGGATCGCGCTGCTGATCGAGGCGTCGATGGCGTTCGGCACCGGCCATCACGGCACCACGCAGGGCTGTCTGCGCGCGCTGGACCGGCTGGCGGCGCAGGGCGCCACGCCGCGCGCGGTGGCCGATATCGGCTGCGGAACGGCGGTGCTGGCGATGGCGGCGGCGCGGTTGTGGGATGTGCCGGTGCTGGCCTCGGATATCGACCCGGTCGCGGTCGAGGTGGCGGCCGAGAATATCGCGGCCAATGGTCTGGCGGGCCGGGTGCAGTGCCTGGAGGCTGCGGGGCTCGATCATCCCGATCTGGAGGCTGCGGCGCCCTTTGGCCTTGTTTTCGCCAATATCCTCAAGGCGCCGCTGCTGGAACTGGCGCCCGGGATTGCGCAGCGAATCGCGCCGGGCGGCCATGCGATCCTGTCGGGGCTGTTGATCGAACAAGGCCCCGAAGTGGCGGCGCGCTATGCTGAAAACGGGCTGATCGTCCACGAAACCGAGGAAATCGGCGACTGGATCACCCTTTGTCTGCGGAAATCGACGCTGTAGGCCGCAATTTCGCCCCGTTTTCGTCGCAGTATCGCCTTGGTTGAGGTGAATGGGGCAAGGTCATGCACGATCCGCAATATGAGGAATTCCGCGACCGCCTTGCGCGGCTGGATCGCATGCACCGGCAGGGCTACGGGTTCGAGGCGCCGGGGACGCTTGGCCGGTCGTTCTACCGTCGCCGCGCCCATGACGGGGTTCCGGTCTGGCGCGTGATCGGCATGATCGCGCTGTGCATGCTGATGGTGAAGGCGCTGATCCTGATGCAGATCGGGCCGGATGCCTATGGCGCGCATCTGGACCGCGCCGCGGGCGACGGGATCGTGCAGAAGGTCACGGTCTTCGTGATGCAGATCGACCCGATCACCGACTGGCTGGCGGGCGAGATGCGCCGGGTGCTGGGCCTGTTCGGCTAATCCTAGGGGAGATCTTCGCGCGATCCCGCTTCGCAGGGCTTGAATGCGAACGCCCCGGCAGGAGATCCTGCCGGGGCGTCTTCCCGTCCGTGAGTTGGCGGGAGGGCCGACCCGTCCGTCTGCCGCGAAATGGCGGTCCGGAACGAGCCGGTCGAGACCGGAGCAAGGCGCGACCCGGGGGGGTTAAGGCCGCGTGCTCCGGATCCGGGTGTGTGGTTCGGGGCTTACATCGCAGCCCGCCGGTCGGACGGCGCCCGGCGCGCGATACGGTCGATCTCGGCCCGGTTCAGCCCGATATCGTCCAGTTCCCTGTCGGAGAGCCGCGAGAGCAGCTTTCGGGTGGCGCGGGCGTCGTTCCACGCCGCCAGCCGCCCGACAAGCCCGGCGATCTGCGCACGCAGCCCGCCGCTGGGATGGTGGGTGGCGGGAGGCCGACGGTTCAGGGGGATGACGGTCATCTTGCGCTGTCCTTGCGAGGCCCGCGCGGCAACCTTGCCGCACGACTGCGATGGGCGAGGTAAGCGCACGCACCGCCATTCGCAATCCACAAAAAACGCAAGGGACACATGCAGTCGCTGCATGGCGATAACGATCCGTAACGCATTGGTGATAAATGGAAAAAGCGGGTTCAAAAATGTCGTTTTCGGGTGCTGGAACGGCGATTCCAGACCGTCCCGATACGCTGTAACCGACGTGGCCGGACCCGGCCCGATCCGATTGCCGCTGGCCGATGTTCGCTTTTCGTGCTAATCGGTCGGAAAAGACACAACAAAGCGGGGTGCGCATGCGTGTTCTGGGTATTGATCCCGGCCTTCGCAGCACCGGATGGGGCGTGATCGAGCAGGCGAACGGGCGGCTGGCCCATGTGGCGAACGGCATCTGCCGTTCGGGCGACGGGGCGCTGGCCGAGCGTCTGCTGTCGCTGCATGACCAGCTTTGCGAGATCGTGACCCGCCATGCGCCCGAGGCGGCGGCGGTGGAGCAGACCTTTGTCAACCGCGACGGGGCGGGCACGCTGAAGCTGGGCCAGGCGCGCGGCATCGCGGTGCTGGTGCCCGCGCGGGCGGGGATCGCGGTGGGGGAATACGCCCCGAACGCCGTCAAGAAGGCGGTGGTGG
The DNA here is from genome assembly GCF_004339675.1 of Rhodovulum steppense. Taxonomy (GTDB): domain Bacteria; phylum Pseudomonadota; class Alphaproteobacteria; order Rhodobacterales; family Rhodobacteraceae; genus Rhodovulum; species Rhodovulum steppense. The sequence goes on along the minus strand of NZ_SLVM01000012.1, from coordinate 44,074 downwards.
GCGTGGGCCATGCCGACAAGCGGCAGATCGACCACATGGTACGGCTGCAATTCCCCGGCATCCAGATCGCGGGCCCGGATGCGGCCGACGCGCTGGCCATCGCGCTGTGCCATGCGTTTCACCTGACGGCGGGCGGGCGGCTGGCCGCGGCGCTGGCGAGGGCGGGCGCATGATCGGGCGGGTTGCCGGGCGGCTGATCCATCGCGGCCCCGATCATGTGATGATCGACGTGGGCGGTCTGGGCTATATCGTGCAGGTCTCGGACCGGACGCTTGCCGCGATGCCCGGCCCGGGCGAGGCGGTGGCGCTGTATACCGACCTGCTGGTGCGCGAGGATCTGTTGCAGCTTTACGGCTTTCCGACGCTGCTGGAACGCGAATGGCACCGGCTGTTGATGGGCGTGCAGGGGATCGGGGCCAAGGCGTCGATGGCGATCCTGGGCACGCTGGGCGCCGAGGGTGTGGGCCGCGCCATCGCGCTGGGCGACTGGAACACGGTCAAGGCCGCGCCGGGCGTCGGCCCCAAGATCGCGCAGCGCGTCGTCAACGAGTTGAAGGGCAAGGCGCCGGGCATCATGGCGCTGGGCGGCACGCTGGTCGAAGCTGCGGGTGCCGCACCCGCGCAGGCCGGGCCGGTCGGCACGGCACCGCCGCGCCCCGCGCCCTCGGCCGCGGCGCAGGCCGAGGCATTGTCGGCGCTGGGCAATCTGGGCTATGCCCCGGCCGATGCGGTGCAGGCCGTCGCCCGCGCCGCGAACGAGGCGCCCGAGGCCGATACGCCCGCCCTGATCCGCGCGGCGCTGAAGCTTCTGGCGCCCAAGGGGTAGGAGATGACCGAGCCCGACCCCACCCTGCGCCCCGACAAGCGCCCCGAGGATGCCGACCGCGCGATGCGGCCCGAGACGCTGGACGAGTTCGTCGGCCAGGCAGAGGCGCGGGCGAACCTGCGGGTCTTCCTGCAAAGCGCCCGCCAGCGGGGCGAGGCGATGGATCACGCGCTGTTCCACGGCCCCCCCGGTCTGGGCAAGACCACGCTGGCGCAGATCGTCGCGCGCGAACTGGGCGTGAATTTCCGCATGACCTCTGGCCCGGTGCTGGCCAAGGCGGGCGATCTGGCGGCGATCCTGACCAATCTGGAAGCGCGCGATGTGCTGTTCATCGACGAGATCCACCGCCTGAACCCCGCGGTCGAGGAGGTGCTTTATCCCGCGCTCGAGGATTTCGCGCTGGATCTGGTGATCGGCGAGGGACCGGCCGCGCGCACCGTGCGGATCGAGTTGCAGCCCTTCACGCTGGTCGGGGCCACGACGCGGCTGGGGCTGTTGACGACGCCCCTGCGCGACCGCTTCGGCATTCCGGTGCGGTTGCAGTTCTATACCGTCGAGGAACTGGAACTGATCGTCGCGCGGGGTGCGCGGCTGATGGGGGTGCCGGCGGATGCGGACGGGCTGAAGGAAATCGCCCGGCGCGCGCGCGGCACGCCGCGGATCGCGGGGCGGCTGTTGCGCCGGGTCGTCGATTTCGCGCTGGTCGAGGGCGACGGGCGGATCACCCGCGCCGTGGCCGATCATGCGCTGACGCGGATGGAGGTGGACGGGCTCGGGCTGGATGGCGCGGACCGGCGCTATCTGCGGCTGATCGCCGAGAATTACGCCGGTGGGCCGGTCGGGATCGAGACGCTGTCGGCCGCGCTGTCGGAATCGCGCGATGCGCTGGAGGAGGTGATCGAGCCCTACCTGTTGCAGCAGGGCCTGATCCAGCGCACCCCGCGCGGGCGGATGCTGGCCGCGAAGGCCTGGGCGCATCTGGGCCTGCCCGCCCCGCGCCCGCCGGGACAGCCGGGCCTGTTCGACGGCTGAGGCCCTTGCCCGGCGGCGGGCAGGCGGATAGGGCAGGGCCATGGGTATTTTCGCCAAGAAGAAGGACCGGGCATGACGCCGGACGATCTGCGCGCGCTGTTCACGGGGCAGGACGGCGGCTATCGGTTCGCCCGCTGGGGCCGTCCGATTGCGCCCGTGGTCTTTGGCGTCAGCGACGAGACGCTGGCCACGCTCAAGGGCGCCTGCGAGGCGGTCGTGGCGCTGGCCGGGCATCAGATGGCCGAGACCGACCCCGAACTGGGCGCGAACCTGATGGTCTTCTTCTTTCGCGACTGGTCCGAATTGCCGCTTGTGCCCAATCTGGATCGGCTGGTGCCCGATCTTGGTCCGCTGGTCGAACGACTGGCCGCGGCGGGGGCGACGCAGTACCGGCTGTTCCGCTTCGATGCGGGTGGGGCGATCCGCGCGGCCTTTGTCTTTCAGCGGGTCGATGACGCGATTGCCGCGCTGCCCGCCGAGGCGATCGCGCTGAACCAGATGGTGCAGGTGATCCTGTTGTGGTCCGAGACCGCCTTTGCCGAGCGCAGCCCGCTGGCCCGGCTGCCCGATGGCAGGCTGGTCCTGCGCCCCGAGATCGCCGGGGTGATCCGGGCGGGCTATGATCCGGCGATGCCGCCGGTGGCCAGCGATCCGGCCCATGCGCTGCGGCTGGCGGCGCGGCTGTCGGGCGAAGATCTGGGGGGCGGGCAATGACGCATCGTTTTCCGGTCCGCGTCTATTACGAGGACACCGATCTTGCGGGCATCGTCTATTACGCGAACTACCTGAAATTCATCGAGCGCGCGCGCAGCGAATGGGTGCGCGACCTGGGCGTGGACCAGGTCCGCCTGAAGGCCGAGCGGGGGGTGGTCTTTGCCGTGCGCCGGGTCGAGGCGGATTACCTGTCGCCCGCGCGTTTCGACGATCTGCTGGAGGTCGAGACCGATCTGGCCCGGATCACGCCCGCCCGGCTGATTCTGGACCAGCGGGTCCTGCGCGGGGAAACGGTGCTGTTTTCGGCGCGCGTGACCCTTGTCGCGCTGGGCGCGACCGGCCAGCCGGTGCGCTTGCCGGCGGAGCTTTGCCAGGTGGCAGCGGCCCCATCGGCGGCGGGGTGACCGGATCGCGGCGCGGTGATGCGGTTGTGTTGGCATTCCCCATGAAAAACGGGTAGAATCACGTTAAGGAGGCCGGGAGAACACGGCCCTCAGCAACGAGCAGGCAGAATGGAAACCGAAACCCTTGCGTTGGCGCAGGAGATTGACTTCTCCTTGCTCGCCCTTTTCGCGCGCGCGACCTTTACGGTGCAGGTCGTGATGCTGATGTTGGTCCTGGCCTCGTTCTGGTCATGGGCAATCATCATCCAGAAGACGATCAATTTCCGCAAGGCGCGCGTCGAGGCGCTGGGCTTCGACGAGGCGTTCTGGTCGGGCGAGCCGCTGGACGAACTGTTCGACAAGATCGGCCCCGAGCCGCAGGCTGCGCCCGAGCGGATATTTGCCGCGGGCATGATGGAATGGCGGCGCAGCCACCGGCAGGATGGCGGGCTGATCGCGGGGGCCGCGGCGCGGATCGACCGGTCGATGGATGTGGCCATCGCCAAGGAGGCCGAGGAACTGAATGGCGGGCTGTCCTTCCTGGCCACGGTCGGCTCGACCGCGCCCTTCGTCGGGCTGTTCGGCACGGTCTGGGGGATCAAGCACGCCTTCGAGCAGATCGCGTTGCAGCAGAACACCAACCTTGCCGTCGTGGCGCCCGGTATCGCCGAGGCGCTGCTGGCGACCGGGCTGGGGCTTCTGGCGGCGATCCCGGCGGTGATCTTCTACAACAAGCTGTCCTCGGACAGCGACCGGATCGTGGGCGGCTACGAATCCTTCGCCGACGAATTCTCGACCATCCTTTCGCGCCAGCTGGATACCTGAGATGGGGGCGACGCTTACCCCGCGCCAGAACTCGGGCGGCAAGCGCGTGCGGCGCCATCGGCGGCATCCGCCCGCGATGTCCGAGATCAACGTCACGCCCTTTGTCGACGTGATGCTGGTGCTTCTGATCATCTTCATGGTGGCAGCACCCCTCTTGACGGTGGGCGTGCCGGTCGAGTTGCCGCGCACCGCCGCCGAGGCGCTGCCTGCCGCGCAGGAGGAACCGCTGGCGGTGACGCTGACGGCGGATGGCCGCATCCTGTTGCAGGAGGCCGAGGTCGAGGCCGACGGGCTGATCCCCAAGCTGCGCGCCGTGGCGGCCGAGCGGCGGGACAACAAGGTCTATCTGCGCGCGGATGGCGCGATTTCCTATGAGCGCGTGGTGCAGGTGATGGGTGCGCTCAATGCCGCGGGATTCCGCGATATCGGGCTTGTGACCGACAGCGGCGGGCCGCGGCTCGACGGGTCGGACGGCTAGGTGAGGGCATGGACCGGGGCACCCAGATTTCGGGGGCGGTGCACCTCCTGTTGGTGGCATGGGTGCTGTTCGGCGGGCTGTTCACCACGCCGAAGCCGCGGCCGATGCAGGTGACGGATGTCACCATCCTGTCGGGCGAGGAATTCGCCGCGCTGACCGCCCCCGCGGCCGCGCCGCAAGCCCCCGCCCAGCAGGTCGAGACGCCGCGCAGCCCCGTGGTGACCACGTCGCCCCGGCCCGCGCCTGCGCCCGAACGCCGCCCCGAACCGCCCGCGCCGCCGCCCCCGCAGGACAGCCCCGCGCCCGATCCGGCGCCCGATACCAGTGCGTTGCAGCCCCCGCCCGAGGCCGAGGTGACCGATACGCTGCCGCCGCTGGCCGCCCCGCCCCCGGTCAGCACCACCGGCCCGGAGGCCCCCATGGCCGATACCGCACCGCCGCGCCCCGCGCCGCGGGTGGCGCCCGAACCGGCCGCGCCGCGGCCCGAGGATGTGGCGGTCGCGCCCCAGCCGCGCGAGGCGGTGCGCCCCGATGCCGCCGCGCCGAGCCCTGCGCCCGAGGTCGAGGCCGCCGCGCCCGAAGAGGCCGCGCCGCAGATCGTGACCGAGGCCGAGGAGCGGGTCGAGACCGGGCAGATCCTGGCCAGTTCGCCCCGCCCGCGCGTGCGCCCCGAGCGTCCGCCCGAACCGGTGCGCGAGACCCAGACCGCGGCCGCGCCGCCGCCTGCACCCACACCCACGCCAACACCCGCCCCGACCCCCGCGCCCACGCCCGAGCCGGTCCGAACCCCCGAACCGGCGGCGCCGCCCGCCCAGGACAACCTTGCCGATGCGGTGGCCGGTGCCGTGGCCGATGCGCTGGCCTCGGGCGCGGACGAGACGCCGCGGGCGGGCACCGGCACCGCCGCCTCCGGCCCGCCGATGACCGCCGGCGAGCGCGACGCGCTGCGCGTCGCGGTCTCGCGCTGCTGGAATGTGGGCGCGCTGTCGACCGACGCGCTGATGACCAGCGTCGTCGTGGCGCTGGACATGCGCGAGGATGGTCGCCCGGTGATCGAGTCGATCCGGCTTGTGTCCTCGTCGGGCGGGTCCGACATGGCGGCGCGGCAGGTTTTCGATTCGGCGCGGCGCGCGATCGTGATGTGCGGTTCGTCGGGCTTTCCGTTACCGGTGGAAAAATATGACCAGTGGCGGCAGATCGAGATGACCTTCAATCCCGAGAACATGAGGATCCGGTAGATGTTGCGCGTTTTGACCCCGCTTCTTGCCCTTGCGCTTGGCGCCATGCTGGTCCCCGCCGCGGGGCTGGCCCAGGGCGGTCCGCTGCGCATCGAGATCGACGAGGGCGTGATCGAGCCCTTGCCCTTCGCCGTGCCGGATTTCGTGGCCGAGAACGCGGCCGCGGCGGAGTTCGCGCGCAACATCGCGCGGGTCGTGGCCGCCGATCTGGCCGGGACGGGCCTGTTCCGGGAAATCCCGGCTGAGGCGCATCTGGCGCGGGTGACGAATTTCGCCAGCCCCGTGCAATATTCCGACTGGAAGGCGATCAATGCGCAGGCGCTGATCACCGGTGCGGTGTCGGTCGATGGCAACGGGCGGCTGAACGTCAAGTTCCGCCTGTTCGACATCTATTCCGAGGCGCCGCTGGGCGACGGGCTGCAATTCGGCGGTTCGGCCGCGAACTGGCGCCGCGTGGCGCACAAGGTCGCCGACCAAGTCTATGCGCGGATCACCGGCGAAGGCGGCTATTTCGACAGCCGCGTGGTCTTCGTCGCCGAGACAGGACCCAAGAATGCCCGCCAGAAGCGGCTGGCGATCATGGATTACGACGGCGCGAACGTGCAATACCTGACCGATGCCGCGTCGATCGTGCTGGCGCCGCGCTTTTCGCCGACGGGCGACCGGGTGCTTTATACCAGCTACGAATCCGGGTTCCCGCGGATCTATGTGCTGGATCTTGCGACCGGGGGACGGCGGGGGCTGGACGATCAGCCCGGCTCGATGACCTTTGCGCCGCGCTTTGCGCCGGACGGGCGGCGGGTCGTGTTCTCGCTGGCGCAGGGCGGCAATACCGACCTTTACGAGCTTGACCTGGGCAGCGGGCGGCGCACGCGGCTGACCTCGGCCCCCTCGATCGAGACCGCGCCCAGCTATTCGCCCGATGGCCGCCAGATCGTGTTCGAGAGCGACCGTTCGGGCGTGCCGCAGATCTATGTCATGCCCGCCTCGGGCGGCGAGGCGCGGCGCATCTCGTTCGGGCAGGGGCGCTATGGCACGCCGGTCTGGTCGCCGCGCGGCGACTACATCGCGTTTACCAAGCAGCATCAGGGCCGGTTCCATATCGGCGTGATGCGCACCGATGGATCCGAGGAACGGCTGCTGACCGCGTCCTTCCTGGACGAGGGACCGAGCTGGGCGCCGAACGGGCGGGTCATCATGTTCACCCGCGAAAGTGCCGGGGCCGAGGGGGCACCGGCGCTGTTCTCGGTCGATATCACCGGCCGCAACCTGCGCCGTGTGCCGGTGCAGGGATCGGCCTCGGACCCGTCCTGGTCACCGCTTCTGCCCTAGGGGGCCACGTTTTCAAACCGCGATCCGGCTGATAGGATGCCTCCATCGGTCCGGCACGGACAATCAGGCAAGACACAAGGAAGACCCGCATGACCCCGATTTCCAAGACCCTGATGGTGGTGGCCGCTTTGGCCGTTGCCGGTTGTTCCAATCCCGACCGTTTCGGTTCCGGCAGCGGTGCCGGCATGGGCGCGGGCGGCAGCGGCTTCGGCATGGACGGCGTTGCGTCCGATCCGCGCTCGGTCGCCTATTTCAACCAGACGGTGGGTGACCGCGTGTTGTTCGCCGTGGACCAGAGCACGCTCAGCGATACCGCGCGGGCCACGCTGGACGGTCAGGCGCGCTGGCTGATGGACAATCCCGAATATTCCGCCACCATCGAGGGCCATGCCGACGAGCAGGGCACCCGGGAATACAACCTTGCCCTGGGCGCGCGGCGCGCCAACGCGGTGCAGGAATACCTGGTCTCGCGCGGCGTCTCGTCCGCCCGGCTGCGCACCGTCAGCTATGGCAAGGAGCGGCCGATCGAGATCTGCTCGAACGAGGCTTGCTATTCGCAGAACCGTCGTTCCGTGACCGTGCTCGCCGCGGGCGCGGGCGTCTGAGGGTCGCCCGATGCGCCGTTTCGCCGTTCTGCTGACCGTTTCCGTTGCGCTGGGCGCGGCCTTTCCCGCCGCCGCCCAGTCGCGCCAGGAAACGCTGGCCGATATCCGGCAGGAAATGTCGGTCCTTCATGTCGAGATCCAGCGCCTCAAGCGCGAGCTGTCCACCACCGGGGCGCCGGGCGGCGCGGCCGGGGGCGGTTCGGCGCTGCAGCGGCTCGACCTGATCGAGCAGGAATTGCAGCGGCTGACCTCGAAGACCGAGGAACTGGAGTTCCGCATCCAGCGGATTGTCGAGGATGGCACGCGGCGGATCGGGGATCTGGAATTCCGGCTGGTCGAGCTTGAGGGCGGCGATGTCAGCAAGCTGGGCCAGACCAGCACGCTGGGTGGCGCGGACCTCGCCCGTCCCGCGCCCGCCCCTTCGCCGGCGCCTGCGATCTCGAACGGGGCGCAGCTTGCCGTTGGGGAACGGGCCGATTTCGACGCGGCGAAGGCGGCGCTGGACGCGGGGGACGCCGAAACGGCCGCTGCGGGATTCGCCGCCTTTACCGAGGCCTATCCCGGCAGTCCCCTGTCGGGCGAGGCGCATTTCCTGCGCGGCGAGGCGCTGACCGCGCAGGGCGACACCTCGGGCGCGGCGCGGGCCTATCTCGACAGTTTCTCGGGCAGCCCGGACGGGCCGCGCGCGGCCACCGCCCTTTACCGGCTGGGGCTGGCGCTGGACGGGCTGGGCCAGCGGCGCGAGGCCTGCGTCACGCTGGTCGAGGTCGGCACCCGCTTTCCGGGCAGCGTCGAGGCGCAGCAGGCCGAGTCCGCGCTGGACGCCATCGGGTGCAACTGAGCCCCATCGCCCGCGCGCTGGAGGCGGCCCTGTCCGCCTCCTGCCCGGGCGATGCGCCGCTTGGGGTCGCTGTCTCGGGCGGGGGGGATTCCGTTGCGCTGCTGCTGGCGCTGGCCGGGCGGCGCGTTCACGCGGTCACCGTCGATCACGGGCTGAGGCCCGAGGCCACTGCCGAGGCGCGGTTCGTGGCCGAAACCTGTGCGCGGCTGGGCCTGCCGCATGAAACGCTGCGCTGGCGGGGCTGGGACGGGCAGGGCAATCTTCAGGATGCGGCGCGCCGGGCGCGATATCGGCTGATCGCCGATTGGGCGGCGGGGCAGGGGATCGGCCGGGTTGCGCTGGGCCATACGCGCGACGATCAGGCCGAGACGGTGCTGATGCGGCTGGCGCGCGGGGCGGGGGTGGACGGGCTGTCGGCGATGGCGCCTGAGCGCGACGCGCTGGGGGTGACCTGGCTGCGGCCCTTTCTGGGCCTGTCGCGGGCCGATCTGCGCGCCTTCCTGACCGAGCGGGGGCAGGGCTGGATCGAGGATCCCTCGAACGAGGATGCGCGTTTCGACCGGGTGCAGGCCCGCCGCGCGCTGGCCACGCTGGCGCCGCTGGGGATCACCGCCGAGGGGCTTGCGGCGACCGCTGCGCGCATGGGCTCGGTCCGCGCGGCGCTGGAGGCGGCGACGCTGGCGGCCGCGCAGCATGTGGCGCGCGAGGATCGGGGCGATGTGGTTCTGGCCCGGGCGGGGCTGGACGCGCTGCAAGACGAGATCGCGCGCCGCCTGCTGGTCGCGGCCTTGTGCTGGGTTGCCTCGTCCGACTATCCGCCGCGGGCCGAGGCGCTGGCCGAAACGCTGGCCGCGCTGGACAGCGCGCCGCGGGCCACGCTGCATGGCTGCCTAATCGCGCGAGAAGCCGATGGCTTGCGCATCGCGCGGGAGCCTGCCGCGGTGGCCGGAACGGTCGCGCAAGCGGATGCGCTCTGGGACGGGCGCTGGCGGCTGGACGGACCCCGGGGGCCGGGGCTGGAGATCCGCGCGCTGGGCGAGGCCGGGCTGGGCGATTGCCCCGACTGGCGTGCGACCGGCCTGCCGCGTGCCTCGCTGCTGGCATCGCCGGGCATCTGGCAGGGCAAGCGGCTGGTCGCGGCGCCGCTTGCGGGGCTGTCCAAAGGCTGGCAGGCCCGGCTCACGACAACGTTAAGCCAGCGGATCATCTCGCATTGAACATGATCGCCTGATCGCTATCTTAGGCCAACGGACATGCCCCAGGCCTGTCCGTGCCGTCATTTCAAGGAGAACGCCGTGGGCAACGCGCGACAAATCGCATTCTGGGTGGTCCTGTTCCTGCTGATCCTCGCCCTGTTCAACCTGTTCAGCGGCGGCCAGGGGACCATGTCCTCGCGCTCGATCAGCTATACCGAGTTCCTGAGCAGCGTGGAAAACGGCGAGGTGGCGAGCGTCACGCTGGACGGCGAACGCGCCGTGATCCGCGCAAATGACGGCAGCACGGTCACGACCATCATCCCGCGCGGGGCGGACATCACCGACCGCCTGCTGGCCCGCAATGTCGATGTGCGCGCCGAGCCGCAGGAGCAAAGCGGCCTGCTGGCCTATATCGGCACGCTGCTGCCCTTCATCATCCTGATCGGGATCTGGCTGTTCCTGATGAACCGGATGCAGGGCGGCGGACGCGGCGGAGCGATGGGCTTCGGCAAGTCCAAGGCGAAACTGCTGACCGAAAAGCATGGCCGCGTGACATTCGACGACGTGGCGGGCATCGACGAGGCCAAGGAGGAGCTTGAGGAGATCGTCGAGTTCCTGCGCAATCCGCAGAAATTCAGCCGCCTGGGCGGCAAGATCCCGAAAGGCGCGCTGCTGGTCGGCCCGCCCGGCACCGGCAAGACGCTGCTGGCGCGCGCGATCGCGGGCGAGGCGGGCGTGCCCTTCTTCACCATCAGCGGGTCCGATTTCGTCGAGATGTTCGTCGGTGTCGGCGCGTCCCGCGTGCGCGACATGTTCGAGCAGGCCAAGAAGAACGCGCCCTGCATCGTCTTCATCGACGAGATCGACGCGGTCGGCCGGTCGCGTGGCGTGGGCTATGGCGGCGGCAATGACGAGCGCGAGCAGACGCTGAACCAGTTGCTGGTCGAGATGGACGGGTTCGAGGCCAACGAGGGCATCATCATCGTTGCCGCGACCAACCGCCCCGACGTTCTGGACCCCGCGCTGCTGCGTCCGGGCCGGTTCGACCGGCAGGTGCAGGTGCCCAACCCCGACATCAAGGGCCGCGAGAAGATCCTGGGCGTGCATGCCCGCAAGGTGCCGCTGGGCCCCGATGTGGACCTGCGCATCATCGCCCGCGGCACGCCCGGTTTCTCGGGCGCGGATCTGGCGAACCTGGTGAACGAGGCGGCGCTGATGGCCGCCCGCGTCGGTCGGCGCTTTGTCACGATGGAGGATTTCGAGAACGCCAAGGACAAGGTGATGATGGGCGCCGAGCGGCGGTCCATGGTCATGTCCGAGGACGAGAAGAAGCTGACCGCCTATCACGAGGCCGGCCATGCCATCGTGGGCCTGAACGTGCCCCAGCATGACCCGATCCACAAGGCGACGATCATCCCGCGCGGCCGGGCGCTGGGTCTGGTGCTGTCGCTGCCCGAACGTGACCAGCTCTCGGTCAGCTATACCAAATACACCTCGAAGATCGCGATGGCGATGGGCGGACGGGTGGCCGAGGAACTGGTCTTCGGCAAGGAGAACGTGACCTCTGGCGCGGCCTCCGACATCCAGCAGGTCAGCCGGATCGCCCGGGCGATGGTCACCCAGTTCGGCTTTGCCGAGGAACTGGGCTATATCGACTACGCGAACGAGCGCGAAAGCTATCTGGGCACCTATGGCGGCGGCGCGCAGCATTCGGCGGCCACGCAGAAGCTGATCGACGACAAGGTCAAGGAACTGGTGGACCAGGGCTATGAGACCGCCAAGCGCATCCTGACCGAGAAGCGCGACGACCTCGAGCGCCTGGCGCAGGGTCTGCTGGAATACGAGACGCTGACCGGCTCCGAGATCACGAGGGTCATCGCGGGCGAGCCGCTGAACCGCGGCGACGATGGCGATGTGCCGCCCAAGGGGGGCGACACGCCCTCGGTCACGGCGATCCCGAAGACCAAGCCGCGGCCCAAATCGGGGCTGGAACCCGAACCGCTGGCCTGACCCGTTTCGATGTGACGGACAGAAACCCCGGAACCGGACAAGGTTCCGGGGTTTTCGTTTGCGACTGGCGCGCTTTGTCGGCTGGCGCGCGCTGCTCGGTCCCTTCGGCGCCTAATCCTTATGTATGCTGGTCCTGCCCGCCTGCTGCCGCTATCTCTGGCACAAGCCGGCCTTGAGGGAGGAAAAGAACATGGCCCCGAAATCCGATATCGAGATCGCCCGCGCGGCACAGAAGCGTCCGATCCAGGAGATCGGCGCCAGTCTGGGCATCCCCGAAACCGATCTGTTGCCCTATGGCCATGACAAGGCCAAGGTCAGCGCGGAGTTCATCGCGGGGCTCAAGGACCGGCCGAATGGCAAGCTGATCCTTGTGACCGCGATCAACCCGACGCCCGCGGGCGAGGGCAAGACCACGACGACGGTGGGGCTGGGCGACGGGCTGGCGCGGATCGGCAAGAAGGCCGCGATCTGCATCCGCGAAGCCTCGCTCGGGCCGTGCTTCGGGATGAAGGGCGGTGCTGCGGGCGGCGGCTATGCGCAGGTCGTGCCGATGGAGGACATGAACCTTCACTTCACCGGCGATTTCCACGCGATCACGTCCGCCCACAACCTGCTGGCGGCGATGATCGACAACCATATCTACTGGGGCAACGAGCTGGGCATCGACCAGCGCCGCGTAAGCTGGCGGCGCGTGATGGACATGAACGACCGGGCCTTGCGCGACATGGTCTGTTCGCTGGGCGGGGTGGCGAACGGCTATCCGCGCGAGACCGGCTTCGACATCACCGTGGCCTCGGAAGTCATGGCGATCCTGTGTCTAGCGACCGATATCCATGACCTGCAAAAGCGGCTGGGCGACATCATCGTGGGCTATACCCGCGACCGCGCGTCCGTGCATGCGCGCGATCTGAAGGCGGACGGTGCGATGACCGTGCTGCTGAAGGATGCGCTCCAGCCGAACCTCGTGCAGACGCTGGAGAACACGCCCGCCTTCGTCCATGGCGGGCCGTTCGCCAATATCGCGCATGGCTGCAATTCGGTCATGGCGACCACCACCGCGCTGAAACTGGCCGATTACGTCGTGACCGAGGCCGGTTTCGGGGCCGATCTGGGCGCCGAGAAGTTCATGAACATCAAGTGCCGCAAGGCCGGGTTGGCGCCGTCCGCGGTGGTGATCGTGGCGACCGTGCGCGCGCTCAAGATGAATGGCGGCGTGGCCAAGGCCGATCTGGGGGCCGAGAACGTCGCGGCGGTCACGGCGGGCTGTGCGAATCTGGGCCGCCATATCGAGAACGTGAAATCCTTCGGGGTGCCCGCGGTCGTGGCGATCAACCATTTCGCCGACGATACCGAGGCCGAGATCGCCGCGGTGAAGGAGTACGTCGCGCACCAGGGCAGCGAGGCGATCCTGTGCAGGCATTGGGCCGATGGCAGCGCGGGGATCGAGGCGCTGGCACAGCGCGTCGTCGCGCTGGCCGAGGCCGACCATCACGGGTTCGCGCCGCTTTATCCCGACGAGATGGGCCTGTTCCACAAGATCGAGACCATCGCGAAACGCATCTATCGCGCGGGCGAGGTGATCGCCGACAAGAAGATCCGCGACCAGCTGCATGCCTGGGAACAGGCGGGCTATGGCAACCTGCCGATCTGCATGGCCAAGACGCAATATTCCTTTACCACCGATCCGAATGTCCGCGGCGCGCCCGAGGGCCATTCCGTGCCGATCCGCGAGGTGCGGCTGGCCGCAGGGGCGGGGTTCGTCGTGGCGATCTGCGGCGAGATCATGACCATGCCCGGCCTGCCCAGCAAACCGGCGGCCGAGACCATCGGGCTGAACCCCGAGGGCCAGATCGAGGGGCTGTTCTGAGGGCTGCATTGCAGCCCGCGGGGCGGCGCGATAACAGGGGCGGGACCAAGGAGCGACGCAAGGAAAGATGCCGATGATCCCGCCCGAGGACTGCCGGAGCATGGCGGAGCTGCGCGCCCAGATCGACGCGCTGGACGGCGATCTGGTGGCGCTGCTGGCCGAACGCGCGCGCTATATCGACCGGGCGGCGGAACTGAAACCGGCCGAGGGGCTGCCCGCGCGGATCGGCCCGCGGATCGACGAGGTGATCGCCAGGGTCCGGGCGCGGGCCGAAGCGGAGGGGCTTGACCCCGAACTTGTGGAACGGCTCTGGCGCGAGCTGATCGAATGGTCGATTGCGCGCGAGGAGGTGGCGATGGGACAGGGGGAGACGAAGGCATGAGTGCGGAAATCATCGACGGCAAGGCATTCGCCGCCACGATCCGCGGCAAGGTGACCGAGCATGTGGCGCGGCTGCATTCCGAACACGGGCTGACGCCGGGGCTGGCGGTGGTGCTGGTGGGCGAGGATCCGGCCAGCCAGGTCTATGTGCGCAACAAGGGCCAGCAGACCGAAGAGTCCGGCATGGCCTCGTTCGAGCATCGCCTGCCTGCCGAGACCTCCGAGGCCGATTTGCTGGCGCTGATCGCCCGGCTGAATGCCGCGCCCGCGGTGCATGGCATCCTGGTGCAATTGCCGCTGCCCGATCATATCGACTCGGCCAAGGTGCTGGACGCGATTGATCCGGCCAAGGATGTCGATGGCTTCCACATCTCGAATGTCGGGCTGCTGGCGACAGGGCAGAAGGCGCTGGTGCCCTGCACGCCGCTGGGCTGTCTCATGCTGTTGCGCGACCGGCATGGCTCGCTTGCGGGGATGGATGCTGTGGTCGTGGGCCGGTCGAACATCGTGGGCAAGCCGATGGCGCAGCTTCTGCTGCGCGACAGTGCGACCGTGACCATCGCCCATTCCCGCACCGGTGACCTGGCCGGGGTGTGCCGCCGCGCCGATATCCTGGTGGCCGCCGTGGGCCGGCCGGAGATGATCCCGGGCGACTGGATCAAGCCCGGCGCCACGGTGATCGACGTGGGCATCAACCGCATTCCCGCCCCCGAGAAGGGCGAGGGCAAGTCGCGGCTGGTGGGGGATGTGCATTTCGACAGCGCCGTGCAGGTCGCGGGCGCGATCACGCCGGTGCCGGGTGGCGTGGGGCCGATGACCATCGCCTGCCTGCTGGCCAACACCCTGACCGCGTTTTGCCGGGCGCATGGTCTGGCCGAGCCCGAGGGGCTGACCGCCTGAGCGCGGTCAGGCGCTGACCGGCACCATCGTCCCCAGCAGCGTCGCCACATGGCGGCGCGCGCCGTCCGCCTCGGCATGGACATCGGCGCGCGCCACCATCAGCCGCCGCCCCGCGCGCACCACTTCGCCCCGGGCGATCAGCCGCGCGCCCATGGCGGGGGCCAGCAGGTGGATCGTCATTTCGCTGGTCACGACTTCCTGCCCCGGCGCCATCAGGCTCAGCGCTGCATAGCCAGCCGCGCTGTCGCCCAGCGAAAAGGTCAGCCCGGCATGGGCCATGCCCTGCTGCTGGCCGAATTCGGGCCGGATCGGCGCGGCGATCTCGACCAGACCGGGGGCGAGCGAGACGATCTCTGCCCCGATTGTCCGCATCATGGCCTGCCGGGAAAAGCTGTCCCTGACGGCCCGATCATAGGCGGGATTGCGGGGGGTGTGGGTCATGCGCAGGGCCTCGTTGACGGGGTCGGAGTGAGGCTAGCCCGGCCCCCCGGCGCTGTGCAACTGCGGGCCGTGGCAGGGCTTGCGCGTGCAGCCCTTGCGCGGCATTCTGGAGCCCGTCTAACGAATTGGCGTCTTTGCGTTTACCGCAATTCATTGGTCTGGTTAAGGTTATCCGGTTTCTGATGTCGCAAGAATTTGGTCGTGTCCTGTTTCATCCCTCGACCCTGTTGCTCTGGATCGGGCTGTCGCTCCTGCTGGCGCTGGGCGGCCCGTTCGGCACCTATGCGGCGTCCCTGTCGCAGCGCCTGGCCCTCTGGCCGCTTCTGGCGGGGGCAGGACTGGCCGGCGGGGCGGCGTTGCGTGTGGTCCTGCGCCATCGTCTGCCCGGGCTGGGCGCTTGGCAGCGTGCCCTGGTCAAGGCGGGCGTGCTGACAGCGGTTCTTGCAGTGCCGGTGTTCCGGATGGCCGAGGGTCTGGGTCCCGAGGTGATCGAGCGGGACGCTCTGAAAGGTGTCGCCGAGGCCGCGCTGGGCGTTTTCGGGCTGTCGCTGGGGCTGAGCGCGCTGCATATCGCGCTGGCGCGGCGCAGGGAGGCGAGGGAGGCGGCGACGGCGGGCGCGGACTGCCCCTTGCTGCGGCGTCTGCCTGCGGAGCGGCGCGGGGCGGTGATCCGGCTGAGTTCGTCGGACCATTACGTTCAGGTCGTGACCGAGCGTGGCACGACACAGATCCTTATCCGTTTCGCCGACGCCATCGCGGAACTGCGCGCGGTCGAGGGGCTGCGCGTGCATCGTTCGCACTGGGTCGCGCTGGATGCGGTGACCGGGACGCGGCGGGCGGAGGGGCGGCTGTTCCTGACGCTGTCGGATGGGACCGAATTGCCGGTCAGCCGCCGTCACCGCGCAGAGGTCGAGGCGTTGGGCCTTGCGCCGGGCGCATCGGAAGGGGAACCGCCCGAGCCCCGGTAAGGATGGCGATGGCCTCCTGTCCCATCAGCGCGTCCAGCACCGGGGCATCTGTCGCCAGCCCCCCGGTATAGGCGCCGAAGGCGGGCAGGATCACGCGGGCCGCATCGGCCAGGAAACAGGGCCGCGCGATGCGTCGCCCGCCGAGGGAAAGCCGTGCCTTGGGGTGGTAATGGCCCGAGATCTCGGCGGTTTCGCCGGGCTGCGCGATGTGGCGGAAGGTCAGCGGGCCTTCGCGCCATTCGGCCAGATGGGTTCCGGGCAGGGTGACCGGGCCGGGATCGTGATTGCCCGCGATCCAGACCCAGCGCCGCCCCGCCATCAGCCGCAAAAGGCGGTCCTCGGCGCCGGGGGGCAGGGCGCGGGCGGCCGCATCGTCGTCGAAACTGTCGCCGAGGCAGACGATTGTCCGGGGGGCGCAGCGCGCGATCTCGGCCTCCAGCCGGGTCAGGGTCTCGGCGGTGTCATAGGGCGGCAGCAGCGCGCCGCCGCGCCGCGCCAGCCGCTCGGCCTTGCCCAGATGCAGGTCCGCCACCGCCAGCACCCCCGCCTCGGCCCAGTAAAGCGCGCCCGTGGGCAGGGCGGAAAGCGGGGCGCCGGAGAGGGTGAAGGCATGGGCGGTCATGGCCCGTCATCCCGCGAAAGCGCGCGCGCCGCAAGGGTTCAGGCAAGCCCGGCCTCGGCCATCAGCCGTTCCGCCGCGGCGTCGATCAGGCGCTGTTCCGCCGCGCCCTGAACCGGGATGCGCCCGGCTTCCAGGAACAGCGGCGCGGCCAGCGGGGTGACGCGGGGGCGGCGCACATGGTCGATCCGGCCCCTGACGCGTGCCAGCATCGCCTCGATCCGGCCGAAATCGACCAGCCCCTTCATCGCCTCTTCGCGGGTGATCTCCAGCAGCAGGTGGCCGGGGTCGTATTTCATCAGCGTGTCATACAGGATGTCCGAGGAGAACGTCGCCTGCCGTCCGGTCTTGCGGCGTCCGGGCAGGTTGCGCTCGATCAGGCCCGCGATGACCGCCGATGTTCGAAACGTGCGCTTCATCACCGCGTTTCCCGCCAGCCATTCGTCGAATGCGGTGCGCAGCCCGTTCGAATCCATCAAGTCCTGCGGGGCCGTGACCTCGTCCAGCCCCCAGATCAGCGTGGCGTAATCGGTCGAGACGAAACCCAGCGGCGCCAGTTCCGCCGCCTCCATGCGTTGCGTCACCAGAAGGCCCAGCGTCTGCTGCGCGTTCCGGCCCGCGAAACCGTAGATGCACAGATGCTGCCGCCCCTCATGCGGGAAGGTCTCGACCAGCAGCCGGTCGCGTTCGGGTAGGCGCGAGACATCGCGTTGCATCGCCAGCCATTCGGCGGTGTGGGCGGGCAGGTCGGGCCAGTCGGGCGCGCGGAACATGGTCAGGATGCGGTCCGACAGGCGCGTGGAGGTGGCGAACTTGGTGCCCGCAAAGACCGCGATCTTCGGCTCGCGCCCGGGGCTGCGGCTGACCTCGACCACCATCTCGCGCAGGCCCTCGTAGCGGACGACCTGCCCGCCGATCAGAAAGCTGTCGCCCGGGGTCAGCGTGGCGGCAAAGGCTTCCTCGATCTCGCCCAGCGCCGCGCCGCCGCGCGCGGGCTTGAGGCGCACCTTCAGCTTTTCCTCCTCGACAATGGTGCCAAGGTTCATCCGGATCGCCTGCGCGGCGCGCGGGTCGCGCAGCGCCCAGCGCCCGTCGGGCTGGCGTTTCAGCCGCTGCCAGCGGTCATAGGCGCGCAGCGCATAGCCCCCCGTCGCCGCGAAATCGAGGCAGGCATCGAAGCGCGCGCGCGTCAGACCGGCATAGGGACCGGCGGTGGTGATCTCGGCGAACAGGGCATCGGCCTCGAACGGCCCGGCGGCGGCGGTGGCCAGGATATGCTGGCAGAGCACGTCGCCGGGGCCGGGGCCGCGCGCTTCGCCATCCAGATCGTTCTCGCGCACCGCCTGGAGGGCTGCGACACATTCCACCACCTCGAAGCGGTTCGCGGGCACCAGCAGCGCCTTGGATGGTGCGTTGTAGCGGTGGTTCGCCCGCCCGATCCGCTGGACCAGCCGCTTGACGTTCTTTGGCGCACCGACCTGGATCACCAGATCGACATCGCCCCAGTCGATGCCCAGATCCAGCGAGCCGGTGCAGACCACCGCGCGCAACGCGCCCGCCGCCATCGCCTGTTCCACCTTTTCGCGCGCCTCGCGCGACAGGCTGCCATGGTGGATCGCGACGGGCAGGGCGTCCTCGTTCGCCAGCCAGAGGTCGCGAAAGAACAGTTCCGCCTGCGCGCGGGTGTTGTGAAAGATCAGCGTCGTGCGGTGGCGCGCGATCTGGTCCAGCACCGCCGGGATCGCATAGCGTCCGCCGCCACCCGCCCAGGGCGGGGCCGCGCCGGTGTCGAGCATCGCGATATCGGGGGCGGGGCCGGGATCGGCGGTCAGGATCTCGCAGGGGTCGGGGTGGCGGGCAAGGAAGCGTGCCAGAGCGGGCGGATCCTCGACGGTGGCCGACAGCCCGACGCGGCGCAGCCCGGGGCAGAGCGAGGACAGCCGCGAGAGCCCCAGCATCAACTGATCGCCGCGCTTGGATTCCGCCAGCGCGTGGATCTCGTCCACGATCACGCGCTTCAGCCCCGCGAAAATGCGCGGCGCATCCTCGTAGGACAGAAGCAGCGCCAGGCTTTCGGGCGTGGTCAGCAGGATATGCGGCGGGTCGGCGCGCTGGCGGCGGCGCTGGGTCCGGGTCGTGTCGCCGGTGCGATCCTCGATGCGGATGGGCAGGCCCATCTCCTCGACGGGGCGGCGCAGGTTGCGCCCGATATCCGCGGTCAGCGCCTTGAGGGGCGAGATGTAAAGCGTGTGCAGCCCCGGCACCGGATCTTTGGCAATCTCGGCCAGCGTCGGCAGGAACCCGGCCAGCGTCTTGCCGCCCCCTGTCGGCGCGATCAGCAACAGCGCGGGCGCCCCGGCGCGGTCCAGCATCGCGCGCTGGTGGGGGTGGATGGTCCAGCCGCGCGCGGCAAACCAGCCTTCGAAGGTCTCGGGCATAAGCATCAGCCGGATCTAGCGCAAGGCGGGGCCGATTTCATGCCGCATTCGCGATGTCTAGGTCTCGATCCAGATCGTCACCGGCCCGTCATTGACCAGCGCCACCTTCATGTCCGCCCCGAACCGCCCCTTGGCCACCGGCACGCCCTGCGCGGCCAGCGCGCGGGCGAAATGCTCGTAAAGCCCTTCGCCCTGCTCGGGCGGGGCGGCGGCGGAAAAGCCGGGGCGGTTCCCGCGCGAGGTGTCGGCGGCCAGCGTGAACTGGCTGATGACCAGCGCCGCGCCGCCGGTGTCCAGAACCGACAGGTTCATCTTGCCGTCCGCGTCGCGGAAGATACGCATGCGGGCGATCCGTGCGGCCAGACGGTCGGCCTCGGCCTCGGTATCGGCGGCCATGGCGCAGACCAGGATCATCAGCCCCGGGCCGATCTGGCCCAGCACCTCGCCTTCGACGCGCACCGCCGCTTCGCTGACCCGCTGGACAAGCGCCCTCATGCCAGTTCCTCGCGCCAGGGCGGGTTCGCGCCCGCGCGGCTGACCGTGACCGCCGCGGCCCGGCTGGCCAGATCCAGCGCGCCGACAAGGGCGGCATGCGACAGGCAGCCAAGCCCCGGTTTCGACAGATGCCCCCCGGCCCTGAGTGCTGCCAGAAGCCCCGCGTTGAACGTGTCGCCCGCGCCGACGGTATCAACCGGCTCGACCGGGCGGGCGGGAATTTCGGCCTCGGCCGTGCGGGCAAAGGCGCGGGCGCCATCGGCTCCCAGCGTCAGGACCACCAATTTCGGGCCGCGTTCCAGAAGACCGCGGGCCAGTTCCGCCGCATCGCCCGGCCCGAGAAGCCAAACCAGATCGTCAAGCGACAGCTTGACGATATCGGCCGCCGCGATCATCGCCGCAAGACGGGCGCGCAGGGCGGCTTCGTCGGCGGCGAAACCGGGGCGGATATTGGGGTCGAGCATCGTCACCCGCGCCCCCGCCTCGCGCAGCATCAGCGCCTGATAGGCCGCGCCGCACGGCTCGACCGCCAGCGAGATGCCGCCGAAGAACAGCGCCTCGATCCGGTCGGGCAGGGTGGGCAGATCGGCAGTGGTCAGCATCCGCCCGGCGCTGTTCTCGTCGTAGAAGGCATAGCTGGCCTGCCCGTCGTCCAGCGCCACGAAGGCCAGCGTCGTCGGCCGGGCCGAGCGGATCGCGAAGCCCGCATCGACACCCGATGCGATCAGCGCCCGGTCCAGCATCCGGCCGAACAGATCCCCCGACAGCCCCGAGAAGAACCCGGTCGGTGCGCCCAGCCGGCCCAGCGCGATCGCGGTGTTGAAGACCGACCCGCCCGGATGCGGCACGAAGGCCGGTTCGCCCGCCCCGGTCCGGCCGGGCAGCATGTCGATCAGGGCCTCGCCCGCACAAAGGATCATGGCGCATCTCCTTCCCCTGCCTCAGCCATACCCGGCCCCTTGGCCCGGCGCAAACCCGCCGCGCGGCGTCGCGCCTTGACGGCCGTCAACGACAGGCGGGCGGGGGCGGGGAATCCTGCGGCCATTGCAGCATTCCACAAGGCAGGAGGTCGAGATGGTCGAGAAATCGCACAGCGCGGGCTTCTGGCCCTCGCTTTACGAACCCTTCCGCGGGCTTGGCGCGCGGATGGCCGACTGGTTCGCGCCCGCATCCGAGGCATCGGTCGGCGAGGACGGCTACAGCATCCGGATGGAACTGCCGGGGGTCGAGGAAAAGGACGTCAAGGTATCGCTGGCCGATGGCGTCGTCACCGTGCGCGGCGAAAAGCAGTCGAGCCGCGAGGAAAAGGGCGAGACCTGGTATTTCAGCGAACGCGAATATGGGTCATTCTCGCGCAGCTTCCGGCTGCCGCCCGATGCCGATGCAGGCGCGGTCAAGGCCGACCTGAAGGATGGCGTGCTGACGGTCGTTGTCGGCAGGAAAGCGGCAAGCGCCGCGCCCGCGGGCACCGAGATCCCGATCGGTCGGGGCTGACGCGTCCGAAAATGGTGGGCGGTCAGCGGATCGGCGTGTAATCCTCGGCAAAGGCAAAGCGGCGCTGGTCGGGTTGCCAGACGAGGCCCTTGACCTTCTTGCCTCGGATGAAACGCCGGTCCATCCCGCGCGTCCGCGCCGGCCGTGAGACCGAGCGGATGGTGATCGCGAACCGGTCGCCGAACCCGTCGACCAGCACCCAGCCCGGCGCGGTGCGCGCGTTTTCGGGGCCGATATGGCGGTGGCCATGGACGAAATTGGCCGGTCCCATGTCGGCGGCACAGATGCTGACCTCGTAGAGGCGGGCGATGAAGCGGTTCAGCCCCTCCAGATCATCTGCGGTGAAGCTGCGGGCGAGCACGCGTTCGCGCAGGTTCTGCGCGGTGTTGCCCTGGGCATCGGTGATCCGCTCGGTCACGCAGCCAAAGCCCAGATTGGTCTTCACGAACCCGTAAAGATGCGAGATCGGCAGGTCGAAACCGGTGTCGAAAAGCCGTTCCATGATCAGGCGGCGGTATTCGTCGTATTGTTTCGCGGTCGAACGGTAGCGTGCAGCCGGAAACAGCCGTTGCGACAGATGTCCGAAATTCCAGCGGTCGAACATCTCCGTCCCGCGCGGCTTGATCACCTTGATCAGCCGAAAGGGATGGTCCGGGGGTGCTGGAACACCCAGCGTTCGCCACCCTCGGCGATGGCCTTGGATGGGTCGAGCCGGATCATGTCGGACGGGGTGTCGGCAGCCCGCTCAGCCGTCTGCGGCAGCCGGACGAGGTTCATCGCCAGGCCCCCCGGCCCGCTCTGGCTGTCTGTTCTGGTTGGGCCATCTGTCACAATTCCGTGCGTAAAACGTCACGAAAATGTTGCACGGCCTGCGGGGCTTGTCCACCGGCAAGCGGTGCTGCCTGCCCTAGTGCCAGTCGACCATGCCCACGGCCCCCTGATCGAGCGCCACCAGATAGCCCACCGCCCCCGCAAGGATCAGCCCCAGCAGGACGGCAAGGGCGATCTTCCAGACCGACCAGGGCCGTTCACCCTGCACCCGCCCCGTGCGCCCGTTGACGACAAAGCGATAGCTCTTGCCGCGATAGCGATAGGCCGCCAGCCAGACCGGCAGCAGGATATGCTTGAAGGTGACGTCCGAAACCTCGGTCTCCAGCCGGTCGATGCGTTGCTGGTCGCCGCCGATGTCGCGCATCACGTCGCGCCGGATCTGGCCGTCCATGATCGCGCGCGCCGTGGCAAAGCCCTGGTCCAGACCGACGGTATAGCCCTCGGCGCCGAACCCCGCGAGATAGTCGGGCCGGTAGGGTTCCAGTTGCGCAAGGTCCCAGGGTTGCAGCCCGTCGGTATGCCGCCGCGGCAGGCTGGTCGAGCCCAGCACCAGCACATCGTCGAAATCCCGCGCCAACCGGCCCGAAACCGGGCTCCAGCGGATCGTCTGCACCCGCTCGGCCTGGCGCTGGCCGTTGCGTGTGACCATCCGCGTCTCGTAATGGATCGTGCCGCGCACGCCGGAATAGCGTGACCTCGTCCGGGCGTCATAGGTCCAGAAGGGGACATAGATGCCCTGCATCGGCCGGCCCCGGCGGGCGAATTCGGTCAGTCCCGAGGGTGCGAACCACAGCCGCCCCAGCCAGTCGGTCATCGCCTTGTGCGCCTCGCGTTCGCTGAGTGCGAAGGGCAGCACGGCCTGCGGCTTGATCCGGCGCTGACGGCCTGTATCGGTGACGACGGGGGTCGCGCAGAACGGACAGGAAGCGGCATGGGTCTGGTCGTCCAGTTCGACCTCGGCGCCGCAATTGGGGCATTTCAGCCGCCGCACCTCTTCCATCTCGGCGGGGGGCAGGGCGGCGGCCAGCGCGGCGCGATAGTCCAGCTCGTGCAGGTGCCGCGCGTCCGGTCCCGCCCCGGCGATCGGTTCGGCATGGCCGCAATGGGCGCACACCAATTGCCGCGCGCCCGGATCGTAGCGCAGGTTCGCGCCGCATTGGTCGCAGGGGAAGCGGTGGTCATGCGGCGCGGGCGGGGGCGCGGTGTCGGGCATCGGGCGCAGGCGGCGCGATCAGGCGTCAGGCGGGGGCGGAGGAGGCGCGACGGTGAAAAGCTGGGCAAGCTCCGTCACCTCCTCGGCGAGTTTCCAGCCGTCCTGGCCCGGGGTCCAGACGAAACTCTCGCGCCGGAGCGTTCCGGCCATCGCCATCCGTCCCAGATCGGCCTTGGAGAATGGCCCCGTCGTCGCGCCCTTCTCGGCGATGTGCCAGACATGTTCGACCGGGGGGGGCGGCGGGGCGGTGCCGGGCATCGGCCCCCATGGCCCCTGCTGCGCTATCTGTGCGCCCATCGCCATGCCCATCCCGGCGCCGAGCCCCGCCGCCATGCCGCCGCCCGCCTGGCCTTGCGCCGATGTCATCGCCTCGGCCGCCGAATACTGGGTGAACCGGCCCAGATCGCCCGCGATCCCCATAGAGGTCCGCTTGTCCAGCGCCTTTTCCACCTCGGGCGGCAGGCTGATATTCTCGATGTAGAATTCGGGCATGCTCAGCCCGTAAGCCTCCAGCGTCTTCGAGACTTCGGTCGCGATCAGTCGGCCCAGATCGTCGGTATTCGCCGCCATGTCCAGCACCGGGATGCCGGACCGCGCGATCACCCGGGAAAATTCCTGCACGATGATGTTGCGGATCTGGAAGGCGATCTCGTCTCGGGTGAACTCGCCATCGGTGCCCACGATCTCGACCATGAAGCGGGCGGGGTCGCTGACCCGGATCGCGCAGGTCCCGAAGGCGCGCAGCCTGAGCGGCCCGAATTCCGGATCGCGCAGGATCACCGGGTTCTTGGTGCCCCATTTCAGGCCGGGAAAGCGGGTGGTGGCGACGAAATAGATCTCGGACTTGAAGGGCGAGCGGAAGCCGTGATCCCAGTGCTGAAGCGTGGTCAGCACCGGCATGTTGTTGGTTTCCAGCATGTAGAGCCCGGGCGTGAACACATCGGCCAACTGCCCCTCATGGACGAAGACGGCGGCCTGCCCCTCGCGCACGGTCAGCTTGGCGCCATACTTTATCGCATGGCCCTGCCGCTCGAACCGCCAGACCATGGTATCGCGGGTATCGTCCACCCAGTGGATGACGTCGATGAACTCGCCGGACAGGAAGTCGAAGATGCGCATGGGTCTGGTCCTTCGGGTCGGGTTGCCCCGAGTATACGCGCGACGCCCCGCTCAGGTCACGCACAAGCGCGATCCCGCCGTTCAGCTTTCGCCGCCCATCAGGTCCGTTGCGATGGTCTCGACGATGGGGCGGGCCTCGGCTTCGCGCATGCCGGGGCGCAGGCGGCGGTCGTAGAGGATGCGCAGCAGCAGCTCGTCATGCGGTGTGAGCAGCGCGAATTCCTCGTCGTCGTTGAAGATCGAGGGCCGTGCGGCGGGGCTGTCATTGGCCAGCCCCAGCCCCTGGGCCAGTTCCTCGTGGATGCAGGACCGGCGCAGGCGGTCGGGATGTTCGCCCCGGATCACCGCGACGGCGCGGGAATAGACGCTCGACTCGCCGCGCGAGAACGCCAGCACCAGGCAGAAGGTCGAGCGCGGCATGCCCTCGATCGTGCGGATGGCGGTGGCGTCGATGCCGGGCACCATCGCGCGCAGGCGGGGTCCGATGGCGCGGCGTTCGTCCTCGTTCAGGATCAGGACGTGGAAATTCGCCTGCTCCGGTTCGACCCGCCGTATCGCCAGCCCGGTCAGCGCGGACAGCCGCCGGGCATAGGCGTCGATCTCGGCGCGGTCCTTTGTGCGCTGCGCCTCGGGCACCGTTTCGCCGAAGACCAGACCCAGCCCGATCGGCTGTTCCCAGCGGCGCAGGCGGCTGGGGGTTTCGCGTGGCACGAGCGCGCCCGCGCGCGCGACATATTCGTCGTAAAGCGCGATGCGCACGAAATTCTCGACCACCGCCCGGCGCGAGAAGGGCGCGTCGGGGGCTGTCGCGTCGGTGCGCAGCAGCCCGCGTGACAGAAGGTCGGCCTCGACCCGGGCGAAATGCTGGGCGATCGCCTCGCTTTCGGGCGAGGGCGCGGGGCGCACCAGATCGGGCCGCGGCACGGGGCGGGGGCTGGTTGCCGGGGGCACGACCTGACAGCCGGCCAGCGCCCCCAGGACGACAGCATGGACCAGAAGGGGGCGGAGGCGCAGCTTCACCGAGGTTTCAGACCCCCGGAACGGCGCCCGCGGCCTGAGCCCGGGATTTCGCGGCCGCCAGCGTGTCGCGCAGTTCGGCCTCCATCTTCTTGAGGTCTTCCTCGGCCTTCGCGCGGCGGGTCTTGCCCTCGTCGGCGATCTGAAGGCTTTCCTCGATGGTGGCGACCAGCGTGGCATTGGCCTTCTTGACCGCCTCGATGTCGAACACGCCGCGCTCCATCTCCTCGCGCACGATCTTGTTGGCCTCGCGCAGGTTCTCGGCATTGGCCGTCAGCAGGTCATTGGTCAGGTCGGAGGCCGCGCGCACCGCCTCGGCCGCCTCGCGCGAGCGCTGGATCGTCACCGCCTGGGCAAGCTGGGTTTCCCAAAGCGGCACGGTATTGACCAGCGTCGAGTTGATCTTGGTGACCAGCGACTTGTCGTTCTCCTGCACCAGCCGGATCGAGGGCAGCGACTGCATCGTGACCTGGCGGGTCAGCTTGAGGTCATGCACGCGCCGTTCCAGGTCGTCGCGCGCGGCGCGCAGGTCGCGCAATTCCTGCGCGCGGATCACCTGGTCGTTCTCGGGCGCGGCGCTGACCGCGGCCTCGCGCGCGGGGATGTCGCGGCTGTCCAGATCGGCCAGCTTGGCCTCCCCGGCCGCGATGTAGAGCGCCAGCTCGTCATAGAAGCCCAGCGTCTTTTCATAAAGCTTGTCCAGCGACTTGATGTCCTTGAGCAGCCGGTGTTCGTGGGTCAGCAGATCGTCGGTGATCTTGTCGATCTGGCCCTGCACGGTCTCGAACTGCGCCATGAAATTCGCGATGGGCCGGGCGCGGCGGGTCAGCTTCTCCCACCAGCTGCGCTTGCGCCCGGCATCCAGTTCGGTGACCGAAAAGCCGCGGATCGTGGTCACGATCTCGCGCAGGCTGTCGCCCGCGGGCCCTGCATCCTTGTTGCGCACATCGGCCAGCATCGCCTGGCTGATCTGCTGCAATTCGGCCTGGGCCGAGGCGCCGAAGGCGATGATCGAGCCGCTGTCGGCCATGTCGATCTCGGCCATGCGGGTGCGGATGCCCAGCGCCTGCTTGTCGTCGGCGGCCCCCAGCGGCACCACTTCGGCGGCAGGCGCGGGCAGGATCACGGCGCTGAGTTGCTCGACCTCGGAAAGGGCGGCCTGGGCCTTCTGTCTCACGGTCTCGGACATGATTCTCACTCTCCAGAATTTGGAATGGCGGACGCGGTGCGCACGCCTTCACGCTGCAACCTGTCGCGCAGCACTTCAATCTCGATATCCAGATCGGCGCGGTCATCCAGCAGGAGCGTCCGCGTGCGCGCGGTGAAATTCTCCTCCAGATCGGTCAGAAGCGCCTCGTAATCCGCCCGCGCGCCCGCGTCGCGGGTCCGGGCATAAAGCTCGGCGAACTTGACCGTCGCATCGCGCGCGCCCAGCAGGTAGACCACCAGGTAGCGCCGCGCGGCGGTCAGGTCGCGGGGGTCGTTCTCGACGGTGCGGAACATCTCGCGCACGGTGCCCTGAAACCGCTCGACCCGCGCCTCAAGCCGCCGGTCGCCTGCGCGCGCGATGGCATCGGTCATCGTGCGCAGGTGCTTTTCGGCCTCGTCGATCACCCGCGCGACGCGCTCGCGTTGCAGGCTGTCGGCGCCCTCGATCCCCTTGTCGCGCATCGGATCGACCCCGAAGGCGGCGCTGTGCAGCACGACGCCCAGGACGGCAAAGATCGCTGGCGCCAGGAACCCGGCGCCGGGCGTCATGCCCGCCAGGAACAGTCCCGCCCCGGTCAGCGCCGAGCCGAACATCTTGCGCGGGATCGCCGGGCGGCGGGCGACCTTGCGCACGGCCCAGACATCCTCGGCCTTCAGCCCCTCGCGCGTCAGCCAGGCCGCCAGCAGCAGCACGCCCAGCGCCATCAGCGTAAGCGCCATCCCGGTCGGATCGGACAGGAAGGCGCGCGGCACAAGGGCCAGCGGCACCACGAACATCAGGTTGGCCCGGCCGCGGGACCGGGCGGCGCGCTGGCCCTGGAACGGGTGACGCGGCGGCGGCGCGCTCCCGTCGCCGGGCCGCGGATCGGGGCTGTATTTCCCGCCATAGCGCTGTGCCATCAGCCGCCCCCCACGATCGCGACATAGAGGACCAGCGCGACCAGCAGGAAGAACGCCAGTTTCTGAAGCCCGGATTCGGACATCGACCCATCCCGTTTCGCTCTCCCCATCATATGGGATGCGAGCGCGCTGCGAAAAGCAAGCCCGACGCGAGCCTCAGCGCCGCTTCGGCGGCCCGGACTTGCGCGCCGTGCGCTTCGGTCGCGGGGGTGTCGCCGGCTGGAAATCGCGGTCAAGGCCCAACTGGTCGCGCAGCACGCGCGAGCGGACCTCCTCGACCTCGCCGGGTTTCAGATCGCCCAGCCGGAACGGGCCATAGCCCACGCGGATCAACCGGTTCACGACCAGCCCCACCGCCTCCATCGCGCGGCGGATCTCGCGGTTCCTGCCTTCGCGGATACCCACGGTGAGCCAGGCATTCGCGCCCTGCTGGCGGTCAAGGCTCACCTCCATCGGCTGGAACCGCTCGCCATCGACGGTGATGCCCGCGCGCAGGGGGGCCAGCGTCTCGTCCGAGGGCGTGCCCTTGATCCGCACGCGGTACTTGCGCAGCCAGCCGGTCGAGGGCAGTTCCAGCCGTCGCTTGATCGCGCCGTCATTGGTCAGCAGCAAGAGCCCCTCGGAATTGAGGTCGAGCCGACCCACCGACATCACCCGCGGCATGTCCTCGGGCAGGGCGTCGAACACGGTGGGGCGGCCCTTTTCGTCCTTCTCGGTGGTCACCAGCCCGCTGGGCTTGTGATAAAGCCACAGCCGCGGGGGCTCGGCCTCGGCGATGGGCTGGCCGTCGACCTCGATCCGGTCGCTGGCGGTCACGTTCAGCGCGGGGCTGTCGATCCGCTTGCCGTTGACCGCGACGCGGCCGGCCTCGATCATGCGCTCGGCCTCGCGGCGCGAGGCGATGCCGACCCGCGCCAGCACCTTGGCGATGCGATCGCCCTGGGGGTTATCCTGTTCCATGCGCCCCGTTTACGCGGGTTTCGGGGCGTGGGAAAGCGGCTTGCGCGGGGGCAGGGCAGGGGCGATGAAGGCGCATGAGCCCGTTTCGCAGCCATATGGAAACCGCCCTTGCCGAAGCCCGCGCCGCCGCCGAACGGGGCGAGGTGCCGGTGGGCGCGGTGGTCGTCTCGCCCCGGGGCGATGTGGTCGCCGCCGCGGGCAACCGCACGATCGAGTTGCGCGACCCCACGGCGCATGCCGAGATCCTGGCGATCCGGGCGGCCTGTCGGGTGCTGGGATCCGAGCGGTTGGGGGGGTGTGATCTTTATGTCACTCTGGAGCCTTGCCCGATGTGTGCCTCGGCGATCAGCCAGGCGCGGATCGGGCGGCTGTATTACGGGGCGGCGGATCCGAAATCGGGCGGCGTGGCGCAGGGCCCGCGCGTGTTCGAGCATCCGCAATGCCACCATGTCCCTGAAATCTATGACGGAATCAATGCCGCCGAAGCCGAGCGCCTGTTGAAGACCTTCTTCGCTACCCGCCGTTGATCCAGCCCTTGCGGGGCTGGCCGGGTGGTGATGGGGGCGGCGACGCTCGGGACGCGGGGTGGAGCGGCCAGTCCCCGGACCGGCCGCTCATGCGCCATGGTGCGTCATTTTTCGGAATTGTTTCAGGGCTGCGCGGTTGCTAGGTCACCAGCACGAGCGGCCCCAGCCTGCGCCGTTCGGTCAATGGGGACTGGATGTCAGAGCTTGTGTGACAGGGCTCTCTGAGTTTCAGAGAGCCGCGTGAAGTCAGGACCGCCGAGCGCATGTGCGCCCGGGCTTTTGTCACGTCCATCACACGAGACCTCCATGAATATCTCACGACACGAACAGCGTGCATTGCACGTTCTGGCCCTTGGCGGCTGCATCCGGCACCAGCGGGACGACGGCCCCAAGGTCACCGCAGTCGCCTGCATAACGCGCGAGGGGATGATCCTTGCCGATTTCGACCTGGCCACCTTCGGACGATTGCGGCGCAAGCGGCTGATCGAATCCCGGTCAGGCGGCCCTTATCGCATCTCGAAACGCGGCCGGATGTCGGTCCGCGCGCAACTCGACAATCAGGGGGCATGACATGCTGATCCGCAATGAAACAGCCGACGACGTCGCGGCGATCGGCCGGGTCGTCACCCGGGCCCTGTCGATGCTCGCGCAATCCACGGGAACCGAGGCAGGCATCGTCGAGGCGCTGCGCGCGGCGGGCGGGCTGACCCTCTCGCTCGTGGCCGAGGAGGAGGGCGAGGTGGTCGGGTATCTGGCCGCCTCGCCCGCACGGATCGGGATCCGGGACGGGTGGAGCCTGATCGGCCCGCTTGCCGTCCTGCCGGCGCGGCATCGCCAGGGTATCGGCACGGCCCTGATGGAAGACGCCCTTTGCAGGCTGCGGGCGACAAGCCGGGGCGCGGCGCTGGTGGGCGACCCCGCCTATTATGGCCGCTTCGGCTTTCGGGCCTTTCCCGGCCTCGGCGTCGCCGGATGTCCGCCCGAGGTGGTTCAGGCCCTGCCCTTCGACGGCATCGCGCCCCGCGGAGAGCTGATCCATCACCCGGCATTCGGCCTGGGCCAGAAGGCGTGACAGAAGGTCGGGCTGCATCCCCAGGCGGTGCAGTCCGACCGCTCAGATTTCGATCGGCACCAGCACCTCGGGTTCCACCACCCTGACGTCGGGCAGGCCCTGCCGCAGCGCGTCGGCGTTCTGTTCCAGCAGCGGGAAGGTGCGGTAATGGCAGGGTATCACCATGCGGAAGTCGAAGAAGGTGCGGGCGGCATAGGCGGCGCGTTTCATGTCCATGGTGAAATGCCCGCCCGCGCAGAGAATGCCGATATCTGGGGCGTGCAGGTCATTGAACAGCTCCATGTCGGCCATGACATCGGTATCGCCCGAGACATAGATCATGTGCCCCTCGCCCGCGATCATGAAGCCCGACTCGGTGCCGGTATAGACCGGCCCCTGCGGCCCCGAGACCGACGAGGAATGGGTGGCGTTGACCATGGTCACGCGGACCTCGCCCAGCGCCACGGTGCCGCCCTTGTTGAAGCCGATGGTGGCGATGCCCTCTTTTTCCTCCCACCAGCTCATCAGGTCGTAGATGCCGACGCAGGGGATCGACAGCTCGCGCGCGATGGCGACGGCATCGGCGATGTGGTCGAAATGACCATGGGTGACAAGGATATGGGTGGCGCCCGCGATGGCCTCGGCGCGGCGGTCCTCGGGGAACATGGGGTTGCCGACCAGCCAAGGATCGACCAGCAGGACCTGGTCTGCGATCTCGATGCGGAAGCCGGAATGGCCGAGCCAGGTGATTTTCATGTCTGCCTCCCTGTGATCTGGCGGCCCTGCGGCCTAGGTCTGGGGCAAGACTAGCAGAGCGGGAGGCGATTTCCATGGACTGGATGGCCCAGGTGAACGCCTATTGCGAGCGCATCGATGCGGGCTACTGGTCCGAGCCGGTGAACGCGGTGACGAATGCGGCCTTCCTGGTCGCGGCGGCGGTGATGTGGCGCCGGACCGGCGGGCTGGTGCTGGGCCGGGCGCTCTGCGTGGTGCTGGCGGTGATCGGGGTGGGAAGCTTCCTGTTCCACACCCATGCGACGGTCTGGGCAGCGATGGCGGATGTTCTGCCGATCCTTGGCTTCATCCTGCTTTACCTGTTTGCCGCGCATCGGGATTTCTGGGGGCTTGGGCTCTGGCCCGCGCTTGGGCTGACGGCGCTGTTCCTGCCCTATGCGGCGGGGGCGGGCTGGCTGTTCGGACAGCTTGGCTTTCTGGGCTCGTCGGCGGGCTATGCGCCGGTGGCGCTGCTGATCCTGATCCATGCGGGGCTGCTGGCACGGCGGGCGCCCGCGACGGCGCGGGGGCTGGCGCTGGGCGGCGGGCTTCTGGTGCTGTCGCTGACCTTCCGCACGTTGGACGAACCGCTTTGTGCATTGCTTCCCCTGGGGACGCATTTCCTGTGGCACATCCTGAACGCCGCGATGCTGGGCTGGATGATCGAGGTCCATCGCCGACATGTCACTGACGAAACCCGGCTGCGCCCAGCCTAGGTGTTTGACCCCATGGTTTGATCCTTTCGCAGGGATGGAAGGAGGCACTATGGGACAGGTTCGTCATGGCAGCGCCACCGCAACGCCCCGCTCTGTCACCAGCTTCACAGCCTCAAACTTGAACTCCTTCGTGAACTTGCGTCTTACCATGTCCGATCTCCGTTTCCGTGGTCACGATCTTATCTTCGTGTCCACGAAACCGGCAGTCGGCCAATCCTGCACCTGACACGGTCGGCGCTGCATCGCTGAGCCATGGTGCGCCACTGGTTCGAGCACCATGGCGAATGCATCTCGCGCCTGCCGGATGTCGAAGGCGACAAGCCCAAGCGCCAGAAGTTCAAGCGCTACTCCATCGGCTTCTTTCACATCGATATTGCCGAGGTGCAGACTGCCGAGGGCAAGCTCTACCTGTTCGTCGGAATCGACCGGACGGCCAGGTTCGCCGTCGCTCAACGCGTTGCAACGGCTGACGGAAAGACGGCCTGGGAGTTCCTGCAGCCCGTGCCCTACCAGGTCCACACGGTCCTCACTGACAATGGCATCCGGTACGCCGAGCAACCCCGGAACCGGAACACCATCTACTCCCGGCCGATGCGCTTCGACATGATCTGCGAGGCGAACGGGATCGAGCACCGGCTGACCAAACCGAACCATCCATGGACCAACGGTCAGGTCGAGCGGATGAACCGGACGATCAAGGACGCTACGGTCAAACGCTTCCACTACGACAGCCACGATCAGCTGCGCATCCACCTCGCCGACTTCATGGCAGCCTACAACTTCGCCCGCCGGCTCAAGACGCTCGGTGGCCTCACGCCCTACGAATACATCTGCAAAATCTGGACATCAGAGCCGGATCGATTCATCCTAGGCCCGATCCACCAGATGCCGGGACTGAACAGCTAGGTGTCCGCCCTCTGCTTCTTCTTGGTCCAAATACCCCCGCGCGGCCGTCAGGCCGCGCCACGCCCAACACCGGCCTGCACAGGGCGCAAGCCCCGTGCAGGCCGGTGGCGGGAGCGCCCCCCAGCCCCAGCCCCCGTCAGCCCGGCATGAACACCACCGTCTTGTGCCCGTTCGCCAGCACGCGCCGTTGCAGATGGAGCCGCACCGCGCGCGCCAGTACCCGGCTTTCGATGTCGCGGCCCACGGCGACGTAATCCTCGGCGGACAGCGCGTGGTTCACCCGCTCGGTCTCCTGCTCGATGATCGGACCTTCGTCCAGATCGGCGGTGACGTAATGCGCCGTCGCGCCGATCAGCTTGACGCCGCGCTCATGCGCCTGGTGATAGGGTTTCGCGCCCTTGAACGAGGGCAGGAAGGAATGGTGGATGTTGATGACCCGCCCCGCCAGCGCACGGGACAGATCGTCGGACAGAACCTGCATGTAGCGCGCCAGCACCACCAGTTCGGCGCCGGTTTCCGCGACCAGCGCCAACAGGCGGGCCTCCTGTTCGGCCTTGTTGGCCTTGCTCACCGGCCAGCAATGATAGGGGATGCCATGCGCCTCGGCGGTGGGGCGGCTGTCCTCGTGGTTCGAGACGATGGCCGCCACCTCGGCCTCCATCCAGCCGACCCGAATCTGGTACAGAAGGTGCAGCAGCGCATGGTCGAATTTCGACACCATCAGCACGATCTTCGGCCGCCGGTCGGCATCGACCAGATCGGCCTGCATCCCGTAGCCCGCAAGGACCGGGGCCAGCCGGGTGCGGATCGCGTCTGGCTCGGCCGGGGTTTCGGTCTCGAAGGCGATGCGCATGAAGAAGCGGTTGCTTTCGGGGTCGCGGAACTGGTCGCTGTCCTGGATGTTGCCGCCGAGCGCGGTCAGCGCGTTGGCAACGGCGGCGACGATGCCGCGCTGGTCGTCGCAGGTGAGCGTCAGGATAAACCGGGTAGAGGGCATCGCGGGCCTTTTCGTTTCATGCGGGAGGGCAGGCGCCCGGGACCGGGCGCGGCCGGTCTGGGCCAGACGGCGGGCGAGTGCAAGCGCCTTGCCGTCGCGCCGCCCTTGCGGCGGGCGCGACACAGGGCTAAACGCGGGGGCGGATTTTCCCCGGAACGAAAGGCGGCCCCATGTCCATCGACATCGACACCGCGCGGCGCGTGGCGCATCTGGCCCGGATCGCCGTGGCCGAGGAGGACCTGCCCGCGCTTGCGCAGCAATTGTCGGGCATCCTGACCTTCATGGAACAGTTGAACGAGGTCGATGTTTCGGGCGTAGAGCCGATGACCAGCGTCACGCCGATGCGGCTGAAGCGGCGGGCGGATGTGGTGACGGACGGGGGCTATGCGGCACAGATCCTGTCGAACGCCCCCGATGCGCGCGAGGGGTTCTTTGCGGTTCCCAAGGTGGTGGAGTAACGGCCGATGAGCGAGCTGAGCAAGCTGACCCTGGCCGCGGCGCGCGACGCGCTCAGGAAGGGCGAGACGACATCGCTGGCGCTGACCGAGGCCTGCCTGTCCGAGATCGAGGGCGCCGCGCGGCTGAACGCCTTTGTCCGTGTGACGCCCGAGATCGCGCTGGATCAGGCGCGCGCGGCGGATGCCCGGATCGCGGCAGGCGAAGCGCCCGCGATGTGCGGCATGCCTCTGGGGATCAAGGATCTTTTCTGCACCAGGGGCGTGCCCTCGCAGGCTGCGTCACATATCCTGAACGGGTTCCGGCCCGAATATGAATCGACCGTCACGCAGAAGCTGTGGGATGCCGGCGCGGTGATGCTGGGCAAGCTGAACATGGACGAGTTCGCCATGGGCAGTTCGAACGAGACCAGCACCTATGGCAATGCGGTCAATCCGTGGAAGGTCGATGATCGCGACCTGACGCCGGGGGGCTCGTCGGGGGGCTCGGCCGCTGCCGTTGCGGCCGATCTGTGTCTGGCGGCGACGGGCACCGATACCGGCGGCTCGATCCGCCAGCCCGCGGCCTTTACCGGCATCGTCGGGATCAAGCCGACCTATGGGCGCGTATCCCGTTGGGGAATCGTGGCCTTTGCGTCCTCGCTGGACCAGGCCGGGCCGATGACCCGCACCGTGCGCGATGCGGCGATCATGCTGGGTGCGATGGCCGGGCATGACCCGAAGGATTCGACATCTGCCGACATTCCCGTGCCGGATTTCGAGGCCGCGCTGACCGGTGACATCCGTGGAAAAACCATCGGAATTCCATCGGAATATCGTATGGCAGGCATGCCCGCCGAGATCGAGGCGCTGTGGAGCCGCGGCGCCGAGATGCTGAAGGATGCGGGCGCCAGGATCGTCGATATCAGCCTGCCGCACACCAGATACGCGCTGCCCGCCTATTACGTCATCGCACCCGCCGAGGCGTCCAGCAACCTCGCGCGCTATGACGGGGTGCGCTATGGCCATCGCGCGAAACTGGCCGAAGGCGACGGCATCGTGCAGATGTACGAAAAGACCCGCGCCGAGGGGTTCGGCAAGGAAGTGCAGCGCCGGGTGATGATCGGGACCTATGTCCTGTCGGCGGGCTTCTACGACGCCTATTACAACCGCGCGCGCAAGGTGCGGGCGCTCATCAAGCGCGATTTCGACGAAGTGTTCGCGCAAGGGGTCGATGCGATCCTGACGCCCGCGACGCCCTCCGCCGCCTTCGGGCTGGGCGAGATGCAGGATGCCGATCCGGTCGAGATGTATCTCAACGACGTGTTCACGGTGACGGTCAACCTGGCCGGGCTGCCGGGCATCGCGGTGCCCGCGGGGCTGGACGCGCAGGGGCTGCCGCTTGGCCTGCAACTGATCGGCCGGCCCTGGGAGGAGGGCGATCTGTTGAACACCGCACAAGTGCTTGAGGATGCCGCGGGCTTTGTTTCCCGGCCCGCGAAATGGTGGTAAGAGCGCGTCCCTACATGGATCGGGAGAGCAGGATGAACGGGATGCGTGTTGGTCTTTCGGGGCTGGCGGTGCTGGCATTGGCCGCCTGCGCCCCGCAGGTGCCGGATTCCGCGGCCGGGGTGGGCTTTGAAAGCTATGCCGCCTACAGCGTCGATCGTGAACGCGCCCTGCGTGGCGGGGACGGCGTGGCCGCCGCGCCCGCGTCCGAGGGGGCCGCGATCGCCGCGCAGGCGCTGGCGACCCTGCGCCCCGACGAGGCCGGGCCCGCGCCGGTCATCACGCCCGCCCCCGGCGATCCTGCGCCGCGGTCCAGCAATCCCGGTCTGTCCGACGAGCAGAATTTCGACGCCGTCGCGGCCCGCGAGTCGATCGAGAGCGACCGCGAGCGGCTGGAGCGGCAGCGCCAGCAATATGCCGTGGTCGCGCCCGAGCCGGTGCCGGAGCGGCCGACCGGCGCGGGGCCGAATATCGCGCAATATGCGTTGAGCACCACGAACCGGGTGGGTCAGCCGGTCCATCGCCGTCTGGGCCGCGTCAGCCATGAACGCTATCTGAGCAATTGCGCAAGATATGGCTCGGCCGATCTGGCGCAGGAGGCGTTCCTGGCCGCAGGCGGACCCGAGCGTGACCGGCTGGGGCTGGACCCCGATGGCGACGGGTTCGCCTGTTTCTGGGATCCCGCACCGTTCCGGGCGGCCGTGCGGCGCTAGGGTGATGGCGCCGCTCTGGCGGCCTTCTCCGAATTTCGGGCCACGGCGGAACGGCGCCCGGCCCGATCTGATCGTTCTGCATTATACCGCGATGCCGCTGGCGGGTGCGCTGGACCGGCTCTGCGATCCCGCGGCCGAGGTCTCGGCGCATTACCTGATCGCGCGCGATGGGCGGGTCTATCATCTGGTGGACGAGGCAGAGCGGGCCTGGCATGCCGGGGCGGGATGTTGGGGGACGGTCGGGGATGTCAATTCCCGCTCGATCGGGATCGAACTGGACAACCGGGGCGACGAGCCCTTTGCCGCGCCGCTGATGGCCGCGCTGGAGGCGTTGCTTGGCGGGGTGATGGCGCGCTGGGCCATGCCGCCCGAACGGGTGATCGGCCATTCCGACATGGCGCCGGGCCGCAAGGGCGATCCGGGGCGGCGGTTCGACTGGCGGCGACTGGCGCGGTCGGGGCTGTCGGTCTGGCCCGGTCCCGGCAGCGCCGCGCCGGACCCGGCGGCGTTCCGCGCGGCGGCCTTGCGCTTCGGCTATGGCGCGGACTGGCCCATGGACGCGGTGCTGGACGCCTTTCGCCAACGCTTCCGGCCCTGGGCCACGGGGCCGCTGTCAGCGGGCGACATGGGCGCGATGCTGGACCTGGCGCGGCGCTTTCCCGTTGACCGGGGGGGCGCGGCTTTCTAACTACACAGGGCGCGGATG
The DNA here is from genome assembly GCF_004339675.1 of Rhodovulum steppense. Classification (GTDB taxonomy): domain Bacteria; phylum Pseudomonadota; class Alphaproteobacteria; order Rhodobacterales; family Rhodobacteraceae; genus Rhodovulum; species Rhodovulum steppense. Next base: position 7,409 of record NZ_SLVM01000012.1, on the reverse strand, counting down.
GCTGGATGGCCGCGGGCGGCGACGTCCGAGGAAAGTCCGGACTCCACGGAGCAACGGTGCCGGGTAACGCCCGGCGGGGGCAACCCCAGGGAAAGCGCCACAGAGAACGAGACCGCCTCCGGGCTTGCCCGGCGGCAAGGGTGAAACGGTGGGGTAAGAGCCCACCGCGGGACTGGCAACAGGACCGGCACGGCAAGCCCCACCGGGAGCAATGCCAAATAGGGACCCCGCGCCGCATCTGTGGCAGGGCGGCTTCGGCCCAGGGGTCCGGGTTGGCAGCTCAAGCGGCGCGGTAACGCGGCGCGTAGAGGAATGGTCATCCAGCCCCGGACCCCGGTCCGGGGGGGACAGAATCCGGCTTACAGGCCGTCCGCGCATCCTCGATCTTCGCCGAATCGTCGTTAACGCATGCGAAAGCCGCTAGGCTGGGTGCGCGCGCAGTCGCGCCGTTTTCGCCGAGGAGGATTGTCCAATGAGTTTCGTCAGGACCATGGCCACGCTGGCTGCGGGCTTTGCCGCTGCCAAGGGGGTGGAGCAGTACAGGAAGATGGGCGGCATGGCCGGCCTGCAGGACAAGATGAAGTCGAACGAGCAATTGTCGCAGATGACCGGCCAGCTCGACTCGATGATGGAGAGGATGGGCCTGCCGGGCGGCACGGCGAAGCTGCAGGAGATGATGGCCAGCATGGGGCGCGGCATGGACCGCACCGGCGAGGCCGCGACGGCGGGCGTTGCCGGGCTGATGGCGGCGCTGGGCAGTGCCGCGGCGGCGGGCACGGCGCAGGCCAGCCAGATGATCGACGCGATGACCGGCAGTTCGGTGGCGACCTCGTCGATGGAGGAAAACGCCAAGCTGATGATCCGGGCGATGATCCAGTCGGCCAAGGCCGATGGCCAGATCGACGACGCGGAACACGCGAAGATCATGGAGGCGCTGGGCGACGCGACCGACGAGGAGCGCGCCTTTGTCGAGGCCCAGATGGCCGCGCCGGTCGATCCCGTCGCGCTGGCCAATGACACGTCCGAGGCGATGCGCGCGCAGGTCTATGCCTCGGCCGCCAGCATGGGCCGCATCGACAGCCCCGCCGAAGAGGCCTATCTGGCCTCGCTTGCCTCGGCGCTGGGGCTCGATGACGCCAAGGTGGCGCAGATCCGCAAGATGATGGGGCTGTCGGCCTGATCCCACCTGCGGCCCCGATGCGCGACATCGGGGCCGTTGGGGCAGGGCGGTCCTGCCGCTAGTCTGGCGCCCGGGGGGCTTCCCCGACGGCGCACCGGACAGCGGGATGGAGAGAGCATGAGTTTTGTCAGGACGATGGCGACCCTTGTCGTCGGCTATGCCGCGGCCAGGGGCATGGACAGGTTCCAGAAGACCGGCGGCGGCGCGGGGCTGGCGCGCACGATGCAATCCACCGCCTCGCGCGCAGCGATCGCCAGCCAGGTCGGTGCGCTGCTGGAGCGTATGCAGGTCCAGGGCGGCGCGTCCGGGCTGGAGCGGAACCTGGGCTGGATCGGCGCGCGGGCGCGGGGGGCCGGCGACAGCGCGGTGCTGGGCGTGGCCGGGCTGATGTCGGCGCTCTGGGCGGCCACATGGGCGGGCTCGGGCGATGCGCGCGACCTCGGCGCCGCGATGGGCAGCGGCACGCCGCCCGGCGCCACGCTGGAACGCCAGGCCCGGCTGATGATCCGGGCGATGGTGCAGGCGGCAAAAGCCGATGGCCAGATCGACGCGGGCGAACGGGCACGCCTGTTCGACCTGCTGGGCGACCAGAGCGAGGAGGAGCGCGCCTATGTCGAGGCCGAGCTGGCCCGGCCCGTCGATATCGACGCGCTGGCCGCCGAGACCGGCAGCTACCAGCGCACGGCGGTCTATGCGGCCTCGGTGCTGATGATCGACATCACCGACCCCGCCGGGATCGCCTATCTCGACCGGCTCGCCGCCGCGCTGCATCTGGGCATCGCCGCGCGCACCCGGATCCACCAGGCGATGCGGCTGCCGCAGGTGCTGGGCTGAACCTGCCGAAGCCGCTTGACTCGCGGGTGGGGATCGCTAAAAGGCGGACTTCATGGAATTTGGTGGGGCGGCGGCGATGCTCCCCGCGAGACGGAGATGAGACATGGCGAAGCCGACGACCATCAAGATCCGCCTGAACTCGACCGCGGACACCGGGCATTTCTACGTGACCAAGAAGAACGCCCGCACGATGACCGAGAAGATGGTGATCAAGAAATACGACCCCGTCGTGCGCAAGCACGTCGAGTACAAGGAAGGCAAGATCAAGTAACGCCTGCTTTCCGGGTGTCCTGTACGGGGCCGCGCCATTGGCGCGGCCCTTTTGCGTTGCGGCGGGGCGGGCAGAGGATGGCCCGCAAGGCCGTCGCCGACGCCGCGTTGCGAACCGGGCGGGTTGAAGCCGCGGTACCGGGTGCCCACTCTCGGTCTGGATCACGCGATCCGAAAAGGCATTGCCACAGCAAGGGAAGATTTCATGCTTTACGTCGACATTCCCACCCCGACCGAACTTGCCGCGCTGGTCGCGGCACGGGGCGAGGCCTTCGTCACGGTCTATCTGCCGACCACGCCCGAGACGCAGAATATCGACGCTGCGCGCACCCGGCTGGGCCAGTTGCTGAAGCAGGCCGAGGCGAAGCTGGAGGAGGCGGGGGCCGCCAAGCGCACGATCTGGCCGATTGCCGGACAGGTCCACGACCTGATGGATGACAACGATTTCTGGGCGCATCAGGCCAATGCGCTGGCGATCTTCGTGACGCCCGAGCGGATCGTTACGCATCGTTTGCCCAACCACCTGACCGAGATGGTCGAGGTCTCGGATCGGTTCTTCCTCAAGCCGCTTCTGCGCGCGACCACGGTGCCGCAGCACGCCTTCGTGCTGGCGCTGGCCGAGGGTGAGGTGCGGCTGGTCGAGGTGACCGAGGGGGAGGCGGGGGTGGAGATCCGCGTGCCGGGGATGCCTAAGGATGCGGCCTCGGCGGTCGGGACGGCCTCGGTCAATTCGCGCAGCTATTCGGGGCGGATCGGCGGCAGCGAGGGGCAGAAAGTGCTGCTGACGCAGTTCTGCCGCAAGGTCGATGCCGCGCTGCGTCCGGTGCTGGCGGGCCGCAGCGAACCGCTGATCCTGGCCGCGGCCGAGCCGCTGGCGACGCTCTTCCGCGCAGTCTGCACCTATCCGAACCTTGCGGAGCGCATCATCGAGGGCAGCCCGGCGCGGGTCGTCGCGGCCGATCTGGGGCAGGCGGCGCGTGCGGTGATGGATGCGCGCCATGCCGACGAGGTGGCGCGGCTGAAGGATCTCTATGCGCGCCGCGAGAACGAGGGCCGCGCGACGACGCAACTGGCGCGCGCCGCCCGTGCCGCGACCTTCGGCGCCATCGAGACGCTGATGGTGGATATCGACGTGGTGGTGCCGGGGCTGGTTGACGAGGAAACCGGCGCGATCCAGATTCACGACGCGCTGGATGCCACCAATTACGGCGTGATCGACGAGATCGCGGGCCGGGTGCTGGCCAATGGCGGTCGGGTCCTGGGGCTTCGGCGCGGCGACATTCCCGAGGGTGGCGACCTGGCCGCGATCCTGCGCTACGCGATCTGAACCGGGTCTTCGGGCACGAAAAAAAGGGGCCGGTGTCACCACCGGCCCCTTTCGCGTTGTCCGCCCGTTCAGGTCACTCGCGGTTGCCGAGGAACTGCAGCAGGAACATGAACAGGTTGATGAAGTCGAGATAGAGGTTCAGCGCGCCCATGATCGCCGACTTGGCCAGCCACTCGCTGTCCATCGACTGCGCGTGCTGGATGTAGTCGGTCTTGATCCGCTGGGTGTCATAGGCGGTCAGCGCCGAGAACAGCAACACGCCGATGATCGACACCGCGAACATGATCGCGGGGCTGCCCAGGAAGATGTTCACGATCGAGGCGACGATCAGGCCGATCACGCCCATGATCAGGAACGAGCCCCAGCCCGAGATGTCCTTCTTGGTGGTGTAGCCCCAGAGCGACAGGCCAGCGAAGGCGATCGCCGTGATCAGGAAGGTCTGCACGATCGACAGCCCGGTGAAGACCAGGAAGATCGAGCTGATCGACAGGCCCATCAGCGTGGCGAAGCCGTAGAAGTAAAGCTGCGCGGCCGCCGCCGACATCCGGTTCGCGACCATGCCGAAGCCGAAGACCATGATCAGCGGCGCGAACATGATCAGCCATTTCAGCGGCGATGCGTAGATCGCCATGCCAAGCCCGGTCAGGTACTTGTCGGTCCCGATCTGTGCCGCATTGGGCACGTCGGTGACCGCAAGCCCCGAGATCGCCCAGGCGGCCAGCGCGGTGATCACCATGCCGACCGACATGGTGCCGTAGACCTTGTTCATGTGGGCGCGAAGGCCCGCGTCGATCTGCGCCGCAGAGCGGATGCCCGCCGTCTGGCCCGCGCGGATCGTGTTCGTGTTGTAGTCAGCCATCGCTGCCTCCTCAGATTTTCACACCCGGCGGACCGGATAATCCGGGCCCCGCCATTGCGGGGGAATATCGGCGAAGGGAGAAACCTTTTCAACCCGCGCCCGTGTGAAAAGGGCGTGGTTCCTTAACGTTTCCGTCAGCCTGCCGCGCGGTTCAGCGCAGCCAGGTCTGCGGCACGTCCCAGACCGGGCGGCGGGCCTCGGCCAGGGCCTCGTCCCGGGTCAGGCCGATGTCGCGCAGCATCGTGTCGTCCAGCTCGGCCAGGCGGTGACGCTGGCGAGCGGCGCAAAGGCCAAGTCCGATACGGCGCAGCAGACCCCGCAGCGCGGGAAGACGGACGCCCCGGATGGTGTCGGTGCCGATATGGGCCATGGCCGTGCCTCCTTGTGGTGCTGACCGTTCTCTCTGCTTGCAGCTTATCGCGCATCGTGTTTCATTCTTCAAACGAATGATTGTTATGCTTTTAATCAGGGATCGTGATATGCCGCGCCATCTGGACCTGACCGCCCTGCGTTCCTTCGTGGCCGTGGCCGAAGCGGGCGGGGTGACCCGCGCCGCGGGCTTTCTCAACCTGACGCAATCGGCGGTGTCGATGCAGCTCAAGCGGCTGGAACAGGCGCTGGGGCTCGACCTGCTGGACCGCTCGGAACGCCGGGTGCGGCTGACCGCGGCGGGCGAACAGCTGCTGGGCTATGCCCGCCGCCTGCTGGCGCTGAACGACGAGGTCTATGCCCGCATGACGGCGCAGGATTACGAGGGCGAGATCGTTCTGGGCGTGCCGCATGACATCGTCTATCCGGCGATCCCGCAGGTGCTGAACCGCTTTGCCGCCGATTTTCCCCGCGTCCGGGTGCAACTGATCTCGTCCTACACCACGCGGCTGCGCGAGCAGTTCCGCCGCGGCGAGGTGGACCTGATCCTGACCACCGAGGATCGCTGCGGCCCGGGCGGCGAGACGCTGGCCGAACTGCCGCTGGTCTGGGTCGGCGCGATCGGCGGTCATGCCTGGAAGCAGCGCCCGCTGCGGCTGGCCTATGAACATGCCTGCATCTTCCGCCAGGACGTCGAGGAGGCGCTGGACCGGGCCGGCATCCCCTGGCAGATGGCCGTCGAAAGCGACTCGATCCGCACGGTCGAGGCCAGCGTCAGCGCCGATCTGGCCGTGCACACCGTCGTCGAAGGCGCGATGCCGCCTTATGTCGAACGCATCAGCCATGGCGGCGCGCTGCCCGACCTGCCGCGCACCCTGATCGACCTCTATGTCTCGGATGTCGCGCCGGGCCCGACGCTGGAGGCGCTGGCCGGTCTGATCCGGCAGGCCTATCGCACGGGCTGAGGGTTCAGGGACCGGCCTGCGCCAGCCGCCCGCCCTGGCGCACCATGGCAATGCGCGTGGCGCGCCCGGTGCGGTCGTCGGTCTCGATGTAGACGCCGGACAGCGTGGCCTCGCCCGCGGCGGGTGTGAATCTGCCCTTGGCCATGCCGGTGATGAAACGGCGCATCGGCTCGTCCTTTTCCATGCCGATCACCGAATCATAATCGCCGCACATGCCCGCATCGGACAGATAGCCCGTGCCGCGCGGCAGAACCTGCGCGTCCGCCGTGGGCACATGGGTATGGGTCCCGACCACAAGGCTGGCGCGGCCGTCGCAGAAATGGCCCATCGCCATCTTCTCGGAGGTCGCCTCGCAATGCATGTCGACCAGCACCGCCTGCGCCAGCCCACCCAGCGGATGCGCCTTCAGGACCGGCTCGATGGCCGAGAACGGATCGTCGAAGGGCCGCTTCATGAAGATCTGGCCCAGCGCCTGCGCCACCAGCACCTTGCGCCCGCCGCGCGCCTCGAACAGCCGCGCGCCCTTGCCGGGCGCCCCCTTGGCATAGTTCAGCGGCCGCAGGATGCGCGGCTCCTGCTCGACGAAAGCCATCATGTCCTTCTGGTCGAAGGCATGATCGCCCAGCGTCAGACAATCGGCCCCGGCGTCGAGCAACGCGCGCGCATGGGCCGGGCTGAGCCCCGCCCCCGACGTCGCGTTCTCGCCATTGACCACGACGAAATCCAGCGCCCAGTCCGCGCGCAAGCCGGGCAGCCGCGCGATCACCCCATCGCGCCCCGCCCGGCCCATGACATCCCCGAGAAACAGCAATTTCATGGTGAGAACCCCTAGGACGGCGCGCGCCCGAGGGCAAGGCGTTCCGGGCCGCTGCGCCCGCCCCTGTCCTTCTTCTTGGTGCAAATACCCCGGGGGGAGTCCGCAAGGACGGGTGACGCGGTTCAGTTGGTTTGATACCGGGCCGAAAAAATATATCGCCTTTTCAGTGGGTTGCGATGGGGCTGGTTCACAAGGTTTGATACCGCTGGGCAGGATCGGCGCCGGGAACGGGGCGAGACACTCAATCTTGCAGTAGCAAAAAACCAATGAAATCAATAGACCGATTCAGAACGTGTGGGCAAATACGCCCACACCCCACACGCTAGAGGGCGTCGTATTCCTGCAGCATGCGAAGGTCGCGCTGCAAGGCGGCTTCCGGGTCCCGCAAGTCGTCGTGAAGGGCCATCGCTGTTGCAGTCTCGAAGCTGACATTGGCCCTCTGTTGGTGATTGAGGATCGCCCCCTCAGCTTGGCCCAGAATGGCAAAGAACGCGCGTGTGGCTCCTGCTGCTCTGAGGGCTTGATGCAAATCAAGTCCATCAACTTCGTGTGCCATCACTTTCGTATATCGCAGGAGTGCCAACCCAAACGCCCAATTCTGGAATGGACCCCAATCGACCGGAGGCGTCAGCACCGCAACCATATTGCTCTCGGCCGTCTCCAAGACCCGCGCCGGGACATGTGCACACGCCCGCCCTGCGTCTCACCCCCCTGGCCGCTTCGATGGAGGACCCGATGGCCGCCGGGCAGAACTTCACGGCGCGGATCGCCCGGCTGTTGAACCTCGC
>NZ_SLVM01000011.1:107170-122598 GCF_004339675.1 Rhodovulum steppense | reverse complement strand
CGATACGATCGGTGCCCGGAAACGTTCTTCTCTGCGATCATGCTCGCCGCAACCGTCTTGTTCTGGCTATGATCAAGAACGAGTCCTGAGCCTAAAGACAATGTCGCCTTTTCCTTCCTTCTTGAACCGCAAGATTATGTCGCGCACACGGGGGAAATGCTTCGCCCCTTGCTTGTAGTCGGCTTTCGCGGTCGTCCTGTGCCAGCTTATTTCGTTGACATAGTTCCGCGGCCCGAACACCGCATCCAGCAATATCTTCAGGTAATGGCTCGCGGTCGGGTCGCAATGCAGGTAGAGGCTGCCGGTGGGTTTCAGGACGCGGTGCAGTTCCAGCAGGCGCACGGCCATCATGGCCAGATAGGCCATCATGTCGTTCTCGCCCAGAAAGCTGCGCATCGCCCGCAGCATCTCGGCCGCCGCAGCATTGCCCGAGCGCAGCACCTCGCCGAAGGCCTCTTCGGCGGTGTCGGTCCAGTGCCAGGTATCGTCGAACGCCTCGATCTGGGCGGCGCTGTCGGTGCCGGACGGCCCCTTGAACAGCACGTTGTAGGAGGCGTTCGAGTTGAAGGGCGGGTCGAGATAGATCAGGTCCACGCTGTCGGACGCGATATGCTCGCGCAGCACGGCCAGGTTGTCGCCATAGAAAAGATGGTTCGCCATGCCCTGCCCCACCGCCGTTTTCCGTCGCCGTTCCGGCCCTTGGCGCAGGGTAGCGGGGCGGCGGCGGGGCGCAAACCGAAACTTGCCGACGCAAGGGGCCGCGCCCGGGCATGCAGGGGGCGCAGGGGTCACGGGATTGAAACGGTTTGACCCCATGCGTGATTTTGACGCAGATGCGGCGGCATGATAGGATTCGGGCGTGGATGGGCAATGATGTTGCGTGGGGGTTGGCATGAGTGAGCGCTATCCGTCCTATTCGCGGGCCGAGCGGGTCTCGGACGCGGTGGTGCATGTCACGGGGCTGGCCGCGGTGGCGGTGGGGGTTCCGGTGCTGGTGGTGCTGGCCATCGTCTTTCGCGGCGATGGGGCGGCGATCCTGGGGATCACGGTCTATGGCGCGGCGCTGTTCGCGATGATCGGGTTCTCGGCGCTGTATCACATGGTCCAGCACCCGGACTGGACGCCGATCCTGCGGCGGCTGGATCATTCGGCCATCTACTGGAAGATCGCGGGCACCTACACGCCCTTCACGCTGCTTTCGGGCGGGCATGGGGCGGGGCTGCTGGCCGGGCTGTGGGCGGCGGCGGCGGCGGGCACGGGGCTGCGGATGCTGGCGCCCTACCGGTTCCGCGCGGTGAACCTGGCGCTTTATCCGGCGATGGGCTGGGCGGGGGCCGTGGCGGGCTGGGGGCTGTTCGCGACGCTGTCGCCGGTGGTGATGGGGCTGATCGTGGCGGGGGGCGTGCTGTATACGGTGGGGATGGTGTTCTACCTGTGGGAGCGGCTGCCCTATCACAACACGATCTGGCATGTCTTCGTGCTGGTCGCCTCGGTGCTGTTCTTCGCGGCGGTGGCGACGCATGTGATCGACACGGCCTGAACGGCGCGGGCGATTGAATTTTGCGCTTTCCCGGCCTATGATGGGGTCTGGTTTCCGGGTCCGGACAGAGGGTGCGTCAGACGCCCGTAGCGGCCCCCAGCAAGGAACGAGGCAGTCAGATGAGAGCATTTGCGCTTGCGGCGGCGGTCGCCGTATCGTCCACCCCTGCCCTGGCGGGTCCGATCGAGCGGGCCTGTCTGGGATCCGACCGTCCCGGCGTGTCGCGCGGGGTCTGCGGCTGCATCCAGCAGGCCGCCGACATCACGCTGAGTGCCGGCGACCAGCGCGAGGCGGCGAAGTTCTTCCGCGACCCGCACCAGGCCCAGGTCGTGCGCCAGTCGAAACGCGACCGGGATTCGGCCTTCTGGCAGCGCTACAAGCGGTTCGGCGAGATGGCGGCGGCCTATTGCGGCTGAGCCCGTCCGTCCGGCGGAGCGCCTGCGGCGCAAGCCTTTGAAAGGCGGCCCGTTCCGGGCCGCCGTTTCGGGTATTTTCGCCAAGAAGAAGCAGAGGGCGCGGGTCAGCGGCGGGCGATCTCGGCCAGAAGCCCGCGGGCGGCGTCCTCGACCAGATCCAGCACCAGATCGAAGCCGCCCTCGTAATAGGGGTCGGGCACCTCGTCGCGGGGGCTGTCGGCATAGTCGAGGAACAGCCGGACGGGGGTGGCGTTGCCTGCCGGGCGGATCCGTTCCAGATCGGCAAGGTTGCTGCGGTCCATCGCGAGGATCAGGTCGAAACCGTCGAAATCCGCGGCGCGCACCTGCCGGGCGCGCAGCGCCGAAAGGTCGTAGCCGCGCCGTGCCGCCTCGCGCGTGGCGCGGGGATCGGGGGGATCGCCCGCATGCCAGCCCCCGGTTCCGGCGCTGTCGATCTGGACCGGCAGGCGGGCGGCCTCGGCCATCTGCGCGACGACCCCGTGGGCGGTGGGCGAGCGGCAGATATTGCCGAGGCAGACGAACAGGATGCGGGTGGTCATGGGCCTCTCCTTTCGGCATTGTGATAGCGGAGGGGCGGGCGATGACCAAGATCGTGATTCTGACCGGGGCGGGAATTTCGGCCGAAAGCGGGCTGGGCACGTTCCGCGACAAGGACGGTATCTGGACGCGCTACGATCTGGCCGAGGTGGCGACCCCCGAGGGCTTTGCCCGCGACCCCGCATTGGTGCACGAATTCTACAATGCGCGGCGCCGCAATGCCGCCGAGGCGATCCCGAACGCCGCCCATGCGGCGCTGGCGCGGCTGGAACAGGCCTTGCCGGGCGAGGTGCGGATCGTCACCCAGAATATCGACGATCTGCATGAGCGCGCGGGCAGCCGGGCGGTCTGGCACATGCACGGGCAGATCACCCGCGCCCGTTGTGCCGTCTGCGGCGAGACCTGGACCGCGCCGATGGCAATGCGCGCGGACGATCCCTGCCCCGCCTGTGCCGCCCCGGCGACGCGGCCCGATATCGTGTGGTTCGGCGAGTTTCCCTATCACATGGAGGCGATCTGGGACGCGCTGCGCGCGGCCGAGCTGTTCGTGGCGATCGGCACCTCGGGCAGCGTCTATCCGGCCGCCGCCTTCGTGCAGGATGCGGCGCGGGCGGGCGCGCGGACGCTGGAGCTGAACCTGGAGCCGTCCGAGACCGTGGGCGATTTCGCCGAGGCCCGGCATGGTCCGGCCAGCGAGATCGTGCCCGCCTGGGTCGAGGAAATCCTGCGCAGGCGGGGTCAGTAGAATCCGACCCCGGCCAGCGCGATATCGGCCCGCTGCTCGCGGCCATAGGCGGCGATGCCGAGGCTGTCGACCGCGTCGGGGCGCAGGCGTGCGGCGGCCCCGCCCCGGGGTTGAAAATCGCGCAGCGGGATGCGGATCTCGCGCCAGTCGGGGGTGGTGTCGAACCCGGCCTGATGGAATTGCCAGGGTCGCGTGGCGGCGCTGCGCAGATGGACGAAATAGCGCTGCCCGTCGCCGCGCACGCTGAGCACGATGCCCTGCGCATCGGGCGGCAGCCGCACCGCCCGGCGCATCTGGACGAAGCCGCCGCGATTGGCGGTGCTGACCATGCCGGTCAGGTGCAGGAAGCCCCTGCCCTGTTCCTCGGCATAGGCGGCGGCGCCGGTCGAGACGCCGCCCATCACCCGGTCGGACAGAAAGGACCAGGCGCGCGCGGTTTCGGGGGTGATGGGCTCGATCATCTCAGCCGAAACCGGGGCGGCCAGCACAAGGGCAAGGGCCAGCCATGGCCGGATCATCCCCCATTCATCAGCGCGGCGACAATGGCCCTGGCGCTGTCGCTGTCCCATTCGGCATCGCCCTGCATCCGGGCAATCTCCTGGCCCTCGGGGTTCAGGATCACGGTCACGGGCAGGCCCATCACCCCCATCTGCCGGGCCAGCCCCGAATCCGGGTCGCGCCATTTCGGCAGGGTGGCGATGGCCAGATCCGAGAACAGCCGGTCGATGCCCTGGGGCGAATTGCGCCCCGTCGCCACCGTGACCACCGCAAAGCCCGCGCCGCCGAATTCGGCATTCAGCCGGTCGAGCGCGGGCATTTCATGGCGGCAGGGCGGGCACCAGGTCGCCCAGAAATTCAGCACCACCCAGCGGCCGAGATGTTCGTCCAGCGCGCGGGGCGCCTCGGCCTCGTCGATCAGGGCGATTTCGGGCACGGGTTTCGGCGCGGCATGGAAGACGAGCTTGCGCATGTCGCCTTCGCGCAGCCCGTTCAGCGCGGCGGGATCGGCGGCGGCGGTATTTGCACCCAGCGCAAGGGCCGTGTAGAGGACGAGCGACCTGACGAACGACATTTTTCCCTCCGAAGGGCCGTGACGATGACCAACGACCAGTCCAACGCGATGTGGGGCGGGCGGTTCGCCGCCGGGCCGGACGCGATCATGGAGGCGATCAATGCCTCGATCTCGTTCGACCAGCGGCTGGCGGCCCAGGACATCGCCGGTTCCCGCGCCCATGCCGCCATGCTGGCGGCGACGGGCATCCTAAGCGATACGGATTCGCAGGCGATCCGGGAAGGGCTGCTCACGGTCTTGTCAGAGATCGAGGGCGGGCGCTTCGCGTTTTCCACCGCGCTGGAAGACATTCACATGAATGTCGAGGCGCGGCTGAAGGAGGTGATCGGCGAACCGGCGGGGCGGCTGCACACGGCGCGGTCGCGCAACGACCAGGTGGCGACCGATTTCCGGCTCTGGGTGCGCGACCAGATCGACGCGGCACTGGCGGGGCTTGAGGCGCTGATCCGGGCGCTGCTGGCGCAGGCCGAGGCGGGCGCGGACTGGGTGATGCCGGGCTTCACGCATCTGCAAACGGCGCAGCCGGTGACCTGGGGCCATCACATGATGGCCTATGTCGAGATGTTCGCCCGCGACATGGGCCGGTTTGCCGATGCCCGCGCGCGGATGAACGAATGTCCCCTTGGTGCGGCGGCGCTGGCGGGCACGTCCTTTCCCATCGACCGGCAGATGACGGCGGCGGCGCTGGGCTTCGACCGGCCGATGGCCAATTCGCTGGATGCGGTCAGCGACCGCGATTTCGCGCTGGAATTCCTGGGCGCCGCGTCCATCTGCGCGATGCACCTGAGCCGGTTCGCCGAGGAACTGGTGATCTGGTCCTCGGCGCAGTTCCGGTTCGTGGTGCTGTCGGACCGGTTCTCGACCGGCTCCTCGATCATGCCGCAGAAGAAGAACCCCGACGCCGCCGAGCTGATCCGGGCCAAGATCGGGCGGATCATGGGGGCGAATGTCGCGCTGATGATGGTGATGAAGGGGCTGCCCTTGGCCTATTCCAAGGACATGCAGGAGGACAAGGAACAGGTCTTCGACGCCGCCGACAGCCTGATGCTGGCGCTGGCCGCGATGGAGGGCATGGTGCGCGACATGCACGCGAACCGTCCCGCGCTGGAGGCGGCGGCAGCCAGCGGCTTTTCCACCGCGACCGATCTGGCCGACTGGCTGGTGCGGGCGCTGGGCATGCCGTTTCGCGATGCCCACCATGTCACCGGGCGGCTGGTCGCGCTGGCCGAGGCCAAGGGCTGCGATCTGCCCGACCTGACGCTTGCCGAGATGCAGGGCGTGCATGCGGGCATCGGGGCGGCGGTGTTCGACGTTCTGGGCGTGCACAATTCGGTCGCGAGTCGGGTAAGCTATGGCGGCACCGCGCCCGATCAGGTGCGGGCACAGGTGGCGCGCTGGAAGGAACGGCTGGGATGACACGGCTTGCCGCGCTGGGGCTGGTCCTGCTGGCGGGCTGCGCCGCGCCCTCGGGGCAGGTTGCGGTCACGCCGGACGGGCAGGCCTCGGGGCGGGTGGCCAGCGGGCCGGTGACGGTCTCGGGCGGGCCGGACGGGCCGGGGGCCTCGGTCCGGGTGGTGCAGACGGGGACAAGTGCGGTGCGGGTGGGCACGGATGGGGCGGCGGTGTCGGTGCGGCCCGCCGGATTGCCGGTGCGGATCGGCGCGGGGACTGGAGGGGTGAGCCTTGGCTTCTAGATGGATATGGGTCGCCGTGCTGGTGCTGGCCGGTTGCGGGGTCGACGGACCGCCGGAACCGCCGCAGGCGGGCGTGACGGTCGGCGGCACGGTCGAAATTGGCGTGACGGGAGGAAACCGGCCATGACGCCCCTGCGGATGATCTTTCTGGCGCTTGCGATCTGGGGCGCCATTCACCCGATGTATTATTTCCTGAGCTGGTATTTCGCCAACGGCCAGGATTTCATGGGCATGATCGACGCCTGGTATGTCAATGACAGCACCACGGGTCTGGTCTGGGATCTGACCATTGCCGCCATCGCGCTGGCGATCTGGATCGTCGCCGACAGCATCGCGCGCCGCGACTGGCTGGGGCCGGTGGCGGTTCTGGCCATCGGCATCGGCGTGTCCTGCGCGCTGCCGCTTTACCTGTTCCTGCGCTCGCGCCCGCGCGACGCAAGCACGGCCTGACCCCGGAATGGATCATTTCCTCTATCGCGACGGCGTGCTGCATGCCGAGGATGTCCCCCTGCCCGAGATCGCGGCGCAGGTCGGAACCCCGTTCTACTGCTATTCGGTCGCCACGCTGACCCGGCATTTCCGCCTGTTCCAGGAGGCGCTGGCGGGCATGGATCACCTGATCTGCTATGCGGTAAAGGCCAATTCCAATCAGGCCGTGCTGAAGCTGATGGGCGATCTGGGGGCGGGCGTCGATGTCGTCTCGGGCGGGGAATACCGCCGCGCACGGGCGGCGGGCATTCCGGGCGAACGGATCGTGTTCTCGGGCGTCGGCAAGACGCGCGAGGAGATGCGGCTGGCGCTGGAGGGCGGCATCCGCCAGTTCAACGTCGAATCCGAACCCGAGATGGCGGCGCTGAACGAGGTGGCGCTGGGCCTGGGCGTCGTGGCCCCCATCGCGGTGCGGGTGAATCCCGACGTCGATGCCCAGACGCATGAGAAGATCGCGACCGGCAAGGCCGAGAACAAGTTCGGCATCCCGATCGCCAGGGCGCGCGCCGTCTATGCCCATGCCGCGACCCTGCCGGGGCTGCGGGTGGTCGGCATCGACGTGCATATCGGCAGCCAGTTGACCGCGCTCGAACCCTTCGAGGCGGCCTATGCCAAGGTCGCCGACCTGACCCGCGCGCTGCGTCAGGACGGGCACGAGATCATCCGGCTGGATCTGGGCGGGGGGCTTGGCATCCCCTATGAACGCTCGAACGCCGCGCCCCCCCTGCCGCTGGAATATGGCGCGATGATCCGGCGCGTGGTCGGCGATCTGGGCTGCGAGATCGAGATCGAGCCGGGCCGCCTGATCGCGGGCAATGCCGGGATCCTGGTCGCGCAGGCGATCTATGTGAAGGAGGGCGAGGGGCGGAATTTCCTGATCCTCGATGCCGCGATGAACGACCTGGTGCGGCCCGCGATGTATTCGGCCCATCACGACATCGTGCCGGTGATCGAACCCGCGCCCGGCGCCGAACAGGCGCCCATCGACATCGTGGGGCCGGTCTGCGAGACGGGCGATACCTTTGCGAAAAGCCGGATGATGCCGCCCGTTGCCCCCGGCGATCTGGTCGCCTTTCGCTCGGCGGGCGCCTATGGCGCGGTGATGGCCTCGGAATACAACACCCGCCCGCTGGTGCCCGAAGTGCTGGTCATGGGGGATCACTTGGCCGTCATTCGGGACAGGCCATCCTTTGACGAGATCATAAACCGAGATACCATCCCCGAGTGGCTTTGACCGGCAACCCCGCCGGATCGCCACGGGATGGGAGCATGACCGAACGGACGACCCCCCCCGAGGATGCCCTTCAAGCCTTGCGCTGGCCGCTGCGTCTGACGCGGGCGGGGATGGTGGCCGAACGGCTGACCCGCGCCTTCTGGCCGCTCGCGAGCCTTTTGCTGGCGCTGGCGGCGGTGCTGTCCTTCGGCCTGCACGACATGGTCTCGCGCGGCTGGGCGCTGGTCGTGCTGGCGCTGGCGGCTGTCGCGATGGTGGTGGCCTTCGGCCTTGGTGTGCGCAGCTTTCGCTGGCCCTCGCGCGCCGAGGCGCTGGACCGGCTGGACCGCACATTGCCGGGCCGCCCGATCACGGCGCTGCGCGACCATCAGGCGGTGGGCGCGGGCGATGCGGCCTCCGAGGCGGTGTGGCGGGTGCATGTCGCGCGGATGGCAGAGCGGGCGCGCGCCGCGCGGGCGGTGTCGCCCGACCTGCGCATGGCGTCGCGCGATCCCTATGCGTTGCGCTATGTGGCGCTGACGGCGTTTGTGGTGGCGCTGGCCTTCGGCTCGCTCTGGCGGGTGGCAAGCGTGGGCGATCTGGCCAGCGATGGCGGCGCGGCATTGGCGGCCGGGCCGACCTGGGAAGGCTGGATCGAACCGCCCGCCCATACCGCCAAGCCCAGCCTTTACCTGAACGAGATCCGCGCCGAGACGCTGAGCGTGCCGCATGGCAGCCGGGTGATGCTGCGGCTTTACGGCGAGGTCGGCGCGCTGACGCTGCGCGAAACCGTCTCGGCCCGGCCGGTCGAGGGCAGCGCGCCCCAGGGCGCGGATGCGATGGCGCAAAGCTTCGAGATGGTCCGCCCCGGCGAGGTCGCGATCGAGGGGCCGGGCGGGCGAAGCTGGCAGATCGTGCTGACCCCCGACACCCCCCCCGCGATCGAGGCGGACGGCCCGCCCGAGGTGCAGGCCAACGGGCAGATGGCGCAGGGCTTCACGGCGCGCGACGATTACGGCGTGGTGGCGGGACGCGCGGTGGTGAGGCTGGATGCGGGGGCCGTGGACCGCCGCTATGGCCTGCTGCCCGAGCCCGACCCGCGCGAACCGCTGGTGCTGGATCTGCCGATGACGATCACCGGCGACCGGCGCGATTTCTCCGAAACGCTGATCGAGAACCTGTCGCAGCACCCCTGGGCCGGGCTGCCGGTTCAGATGGTGCTGATCGCGCAGGATGCGCTGGGTCAGGAAGGAACCAGCCCGCCCGTGGCGATGATGCTGCCCGGGCGGCGCTTCTTCGATCCGCTGGCGCGCGCGGTGGTGGAACAGCGGCGCGACCTGCTCTGGACGCGCACGAATGGCGCACAGGTGGCGCGGATGCTGCGCGCGGTCAGCCATGAACCGGACGGGCTGTTTCGCACCGAACGGGCCTATCTGCTGCTGCGCGTGGCGACAAGGCGGCTGGAGGCCGGGGTTGCCGCCGGTCTGAGTGCCGAGACCCAGGACGAGATCGCCGCCGCGCTGTGGGACATCGCCGTTCTGATCGAGGAGGGCGACCTGTCGGATGCGGCCGAACGGCTGCGCCGGGCGCAGGAACGCCTGTCCGAGGCGATGCGCGAGGGCGCGAGCAACGAGGAAATCGCCGAACTGATGCGCGAATTGCGCGAGGCGATGCAGGATTACATGCGCCAGCTTGCCCAGCAGCAATCCCAGGACGGCCAGCAACAGGCGCAGAACCAGCAGGACATGCAGGAGATCACCGGCGACCAGTTGGAACAGATGCTGGAGCGGTTGCAGCAACTGATGGAAGAAGGCCGGATGGACGAGGCGCAGCAGCTTCTGGAAATGCTGCGCCAGATGATGGAGAACATGCAGATCACCCAAGGTCAGGGCGGCCAGCAAAGCCCCGGCCAGCAGGCGATGGAGGGTCTGGCCGAGACCCTGCGCCAGCAACAGGGCCTGAGCGACGAGGCGTTCCGGGGGCTTCAGGACCAGTTCAACCCCGGCCAGCAGGGTCAGCAGGGCGACGGCCAGCAGGGTCAGGACGGACAGGGTCAGCAATTCGGCGAAGGTCAGGGGCAAGGCCAGGGTCAGGGCCAGCAGCCCGGCGCCGGGGGGCGCGAGGGCGATCTGGGCCAGCAGCTTGCCGACCGCCAGCGCGCGCTGCAACGCGAACTGGACCGCCAGCGCGAGGGGTTGCCGGGCTTGGGCGGCTCGCCCGAGGGCGAGGCGGCGCGCGAGGCGCTGGACCGCGCAGGCCGGGCGATGGGCGAGGCCGAGGATGCGCTGCGCGGCGACGATCTGGCCGGCGCGCTGGACAGCCAGGCCGAGGCGATGGAGGCGCTGCGCGAGGGCATGCGCAATCTGGGCGAGGCGCTGGCGCAGAACCAGCAGCCGGGCCAGCAGGGCGAGGGAATGGGCCAGGCGCAGGCCGGTGGCGACCGCCGCGACCCGCTGGGCCGCGACCAGAGCACGATGGGCCGGGTCGGCACGGAACAGGAGATGCTGCGCGGCGAGGATGTGCAGGGGCGCGCGCGGGAATTGCTGGACGAGATCCGCCGCCGCTCGGGCGAACAGGAACGGCCCGAGATCGAACTGGACTATCTGCGGCGGCTGCTGGACCGGTTCTGAGGGGGCTTTTGCGGGGCCTCAGCCCGCCGCGCCGGGCGCCGATCGCGGCAACAGCATGTGCAGCCACAGCCGCAGCCGGTCGAGCGCCTCCGCGTAATCCGCCATCGGCGCCTCGAACGCGGGATGCAGCGCGCCGATCCCCGGCGCCAGCAGATAGGCCCCCACCGCCAGCGCCGCGACCAGCACGACAAGGGCAAAGCCCAGCCGGAATCCGCTGCGCCGGGCGGCCTGTTCGGCCTCGGCGGTGATGATGCTGTCGGCGCCACGGTCGGAACTGGCGTCGAGGCTGGCATTGATCTCGGCCAGATCGGGCAACTGGTCGCGGCGGGTGGCGGGTTCGGGTTCCGGCACGGGCTGGGCGGGGGCGACGGGGTCCGCGGCGGGTTTAGCGGCGGGTTCAGCGGCGGGCGCGGGGCTGCGCGGCGGGGCGCTGTCGAGGCCCAGATCGGGCTGGGCGGCGAAGGTGTCGGCCGCGGCCTCCTGCGCGCGCACGCGCTGTTCGCGGGCAGCCTCCTCCTGCAGGATGTCGAGCACCGAGGCATCCAGCGCGCGGCGCGCGGCGGCGGCCGGGGCGGGTTCGGTCCCGGTCGGCGGCGGGGCCGTGGTCTCGCCATGCCAGCCGATATCCTCGGCTTCGGGCACGGGCCGCGCGGCAGCCGCCCCGGCCGGTCCCTGGAACCAGGTATGGCCGCAATTCGAGCATTGCACATCGCGCCCCTCGCCGGGGATCACGGCGGCATCGACCTCGTACTGGGCGTCGCAGTTCGGGCAAATCAGTCGCATCCGGCACCCTGCCTCGACCCGTCCATGGGACGGACCCTGCCTGTCGTTTTGCGGCATGTTGTATCAGCCCCGGTGGAAATTCAAAGCCTTTGCGGGCGCAGGAGATTGAAACCGGGCCGGGGCTCGGGCAATAGGGTGGTCGGATGAGCGGCGGAGCGGACCCGTGATCGAGCTGGAAGACGTGTCCCACAGCTATGGCGGAGCCGAGCTTCTGTCGGGCATATCGCTGCGGTTGCAGCCCGGATCCTTCCATTTCCTGACCGGCCCCTCGGGCGCGGGCAAGACCACGCTGCTGAAACTGTGCTATGCCGAATTGCGGCCCACGCGCGGAAGGGTGCGCCTTTTTGGCGCAGAACTGGCCGGGATGGACCGCGACGCGGTGGCGCGCACGCGGCGCCGGATCGGGGTGGTGCATCAGGATTGCCAGTTCCTGGACCATCTGCCGCTGGCCGAGAATGTCAGCCTGCCGCTGCTGGTGGCCGGGCGCGACGTGGCGGCCGAGGCCGGGAACCTGCGCGAATTGCTGGCCTGGGTGGGCCTGCAGGCGCAGACCGAGGCGCTGCCGCCGCAACTCTCGGGCGGCGAGCGTCAGCGCGCGGCGCTGGCGCGTGCGGTCATCATGGACCCCGACGTGATCCTGGCCGACGAGCCCACCGGCAATGTGGACTGGGA
This sequence comes from Rhodovulum steppense, assembly GCF_004339675.1. Classification (GTDB taxonomy): domain Bacteria; phylum Pseudomonadota; class Alphaproteobacteria; order Rhodobacterales; family Rhodobacteraceae; genus Rhodovulum; species Rhodovulum steppense. Next base: position 110,786 of record NZ_SLVM01000011.1, on the reverse strand, counting down.
AATGTCCTTGCGCATCCTGCAATTGCTGATCGAACTGAACCGCATGGGCAAGGCGATCCTGGTGGCGACGCATGACCTGAACCTGATCCGCGCAGCCAAGGCGCAGGTCGCGGCGCGCGTGTTGCGGATCAAGGGACAGCAATTGCAGCAGGCGGGGGCGGAACTGTGAGGCGGCTGGCCCCTCTGGCCGCGCTGCTGGTCGGCGACGCGCGCGCCGACCGGGTGGTGCCGCCCTCGGGCTTTACCGCGCATCTGACGCAGTTTACCGCGGCGGCGATGGCCTTCCTGACCGTCTTTGCGCTGGCGCTGTCGCTGGCGGCGGGGCGGCTGGCGGATCACTGGGACGAGGCGCTGGCGCGCACGGCGACCGTGCGGCTGTCGGCCCCCGAGGGCCAGATGGCCGCCCAGACCGAGGCCATTCTGGAGGTGCTGCGCACCACGCCGGGCGTCGCTGCGGCCCGGGCGATTCCCGACGAGGAACAGCGCGCCCTGCTGGAGCCCTGGTTCGGCCCCGACCTGCCGGTGGAGACCCTGCCCCTGCCCCGGCTGATCGAGGTGACCGAGACCGAGGCGGGCATGGATGCCGAGGCGCTGCGATTCCGGCTGGCGGGCGAGGCGCCGGGCGCGGTGCTGGACGATCACGGCCGCTGGCGGCGTCCGCTGATCGAGGCGGCGGGGCGGCTGCGGCTCCTGGGCTGGCTGTCGATCGGGCTGATCGGGGCGGCGATGGCCGCGATGATCGCGCTGTCGGCCCATGCCGCCCTTGCCGCCAATGCCCGGGTGATCGCGGTGCTGCGGCTGGTGGGCGCGCGCGACACCTTCATCGCGCGCGCCTTCGTGCGCCGCTTTACCCGCCGGGCACTGGAGGGGGCCGCCGCCGGAACGGCGCTGGGCATGGTCGCGGTGGCGCTGCTGCCGCGGGCCGATGCGGCGGCGGGGGTGCTGGCGGGTCTGGGGTTCCGCGGCGCCGACTGGCTGGTGCCGCTGCTGTTGCCGCCCGTCGCCGCCGCCGTGGCCCTTGTTGCCACGCGGATCACCGCGATGCGGGTTCTGAAAGGGATTACCTAGGATGCGTTACGCCGTGCAATATCTGCGCTCGCTGGTCTTTGTCGGGCAGATGTACCTGGCGATGCCGGTCTTCGGGCTGGTCTACGCGCTGCCGACGCTGGTCTCGCGCAGATTTGCCTTTCACGCCATCCACCATTATGCCCGCTGGGTGCGCTGGACCGCGCGCTGGATGGTCGGGCTGCGTTCCGAGGTGCGCGGCGAGGTGCCGGTGGACGAGGTGCTGATCGCCTCCAAGCACCAGTCCTTCTTCGACATCCTGCTGCTGGTCAGCGTGGTGCCGCGGCCGCGCTTCATCATGAAGCAGTCGCTGAAACGGGCGCCGGTGCTGGGCTGGTACGCCATGCGCATCGGCTGCGTGCCGGTCGACCGGGGCAGGCGCGGGCAGGCGATCGCCCAGATGGTCGAGGGCGTGGCGAACGGGCGGCACGCGCCCGGCCAGCTCATCATCTATCCGCAGGGCACCCGGGTCGCGCCGGGCGTGAGCCGCCCCTACAAGGTGGGGGCCGGGGTGCTGTATCAGCAGTTCGGCCATGATTGCGTGCCCGCCGCGACGAATGTCGGCGTGTTCTGGCCGCGCACCGGCATCTACCGCAAGCCCGGCCTGGCCGTGGTCGAGTTCCTGCCGCGGATCCCGGCGGGCAAGCCCGTCGATGCCTTCATGGCCGAGTTGCAGGGCGCGGTCGAGACCGCCTCGAACCGGCTGATGCACGAGGCGGGGTTCCGGCCGGAGGACTGATCCCCGCTACTCGGCGGCGGTGGCATGCGTCGGCATCGGGTCGAGGACCGGGCGCAGCTTGCGCACATTGCGCGGGCTGTCGGCGGTGCTGACCCGGCGCGGCTGCACCGTGATCTCCATCGGGTCGTCATGGCGCGGCGCGTTGCGCTCGGAAGCCGCCATCCGGTCGAGCCGGGAGTCGCGGGCGCGGCGGAACACCAGCACATGGCGGTCGGCACGGCGGGAAAGGGGCCAGCGCCCGACCCGGCAGGGCACCGTCTCGGCGCCCGCGAAATCCCAGCCGCCCGCGCCCATCTCGTTCATGATCTCGGTCAGCGCCGCGGAAAACGCCTGGTCCCCGCGCAACGTCCCGCCGCGGCCCACCCGGCCCGGCGCCGGCAATACGGCGAACTCGAATTGCTGCATGGCAAATACCCCCTTCTACCGGGGCGATGTGACCCGAACGGGGTCGGGGCCGCAAGCCGCATGGCGGCGCCGCGGCGGCAAAACTGTGTCCACAATATGGCAACCGCCGCCACAATTGCGGCGGCCCCGGGCAATGCCGCTCAGGCGGCCAGCCCCTTCGAGCCCATGTCGAGGAACTTGCGCCGCCGCTCGGAAACCAGCGTGGTGCGGTCCAGGCCGTCGAGCTCCTTGAGCATCACGCGCAGGTTGCGCCCGACCGCCTCGATCGTCTGCTCGCGGCCGCGCTGGGCGCCGCCCAGGGGTTCGGCGATGATCCGGTCGATGACGCCCAGCTTCAGCAGATCCTGCGCGGTCAGGCGCAGCGCCTCGGCCGCCTCGCGCATCTTCTCGGCATCCTTCCACAGGATCGACGCACAGCCCTCGGGCGAGATCACCGAATAGACCGAATGTTCCAGCATCGCGACCCGGTTGGCCGTGGCGAAGGCGACCGCGCCGCCCGATCCGCCCTCGCCGATGATGACGCCGAGAAGCGGCACGCCGATCTGCAGGCATTTCTCGGTCGACCGCGCGATCGCCTCGGACTGGCCGCGCTCCTCGGCGCCCTTGCCGGGATAGGCGCCGGGGGTGTCGACCAGCGTGATGACCGGCATCCCGAAACGGTCGGCCATGTCCATCAGCCGCACCGCCTTGCGATAGCCCTCGGGCCGGGCCATGCCGAAATTGCGCTCGAGCCGGGTCTTGGTGTCGAACCCCTTCTCATGCCCGATCACCACCACGGGGCGGTCGTCGAACCGCGCGATGCCGCCCATCACGGCATTGTCCTCGGCAAAGTTCCGGTCGCCCGCCAGCGGCGTGAACTCGGTGAACAGCGCCTCGATATAATCCCTGCAATGCGGCCGGTCGGGGTGGCGCGCCACCTGGCATTTGCGCCAGGGCGTCAGGTTCCTGTAGAGATCCTGCAACAGCGTGGCGGCCTTGCGGTCCAGCGCCGCGGCCTCCTGTTCGACATCCATCTCCGCATTGGCCCGGGCCATCGCCCGCAATTCCTCGGCCTTGCCCTCGATCTCGGCCAGCGGCTTTTCGAATTCGAGATAGTTCATCGGCGGCCCCTCTTGTGGATGGCGGCTATATGACCGCCGCCAGCGGCTTTTGCAACATGACAGCAGGCCGCCCCGCCGCCGTCCTGCCCCTGCCCTTCTGCTTCTTCTTGGCCAAAATACCCATGCCGCCCCCTCCACCCCTCCCCCCGGTCCGGGGCGGGGAAAGGCGGGGGGTCCGGGGGGCGGCAGCCCCCCGGCGGGGGGGGGGGGGGGCCCCCACCCCAAAACCCACCCCGCCCCCCACCCCGGGACCCCGCCGCGGGGGGGCAAAAACGCCGGACAACACCTCCCAGTGCAGCGGGGGGGT
>NZ_SLVM01000011.1:0-107164 GCF_004339675.1 Rhodovulum steppense | reverse complement strand
CCCGCCCCCCCCCCCCCCGGCGGGGGGGGGGGGGGGGGGGGGGGGGGCGCGGCCGCCCCCCCCCCCCCCCCCCCCCCCCCCCCCGGGTCGGCTTGCGCAAGCAAGCCGAAACCGGAACGCCTCAGCCCAGCCGGTAGCCCGGCGTCGAGGCGGAAATCGCGCGTTCCTCCTCGTCCATGTCCTCGGGGATGGTCTCGAACAGCGGCGTCGACAGGTAACGCTCGCCGGTATCGGGCAGCATCGCCAGGATCACCGAGCCCGGCTCCGCACGCTCGGCCACCTGCAGGGCGACCGCGAAGCTCGCCCCGCCCGAGATGCCGGTCAGGATGCCCTCCTTGCGCGCCAGATCCTGCGCCCGGCGGATGGCGTCCGGCCCGGTCACCGGCACCAGCTCGTCGTAGAACCCCTTGTCGATCGCCTCCTGCAGCACCAGCGGGATGAAATCGGGCGTCCAGCCCTGGATCGGATGCGGCTCGAAGGCGGGGTGGCTGGCCTCGGGCTCGCCTTCCGCGTTGCGCGCCTGCCCCTGCCCCGAGCCGATCAGCCCGGCATTGGCGGGCTCGCTCAGGATGATCCGGGTCTCGGGCCGTTCGCGGCGCAGCACCCGGCCCAGCCCCGTCACCGTGCCGCCCGTGCCATAGCCCGTGACGACGTAATCCAGCCGCTGCCCGGCGAAATCGGCCAGGATCTCGCGCGCGGTCGTCGCCTCGTGGATATCGGCATTGGCCCCGGTCTCGAACTGGTGGGCCAGGAACCAGCCATTCGCCGCGGCCAGTTCCTGCGCCTTGCGGACCATGCCCATCGCCTTGTCGGCCCGGGGCGTCAGCACCACCTTGGCGCCCAGCATCCGCATCAGCCGGCGGCGTTCGACCGAAAAGCTTTCGGCCATGGTGATGACCAGCGGATAGCCCTTGGCCGCGCAGACCATGGCCAGCCCGATGCCGGTATTTCCGCTGGTCGCCTCGACCACGGTCTGGCCGGGTTTCAGCGCGCCCGAGCGTTCCGCCGCCTCGATGATGTTCACCGCCAGCCGGTCCTTGACCGAGGCGCCGGGGTTGAACGCCTCGGCCTTGACGTAGATCGTCACGTCCTTCGGACCCAGATTGTTGATGCGGATCGCGGGCGTGTCCCCGATCGTGTCGAGCACGCTGTCGAACAGCCGCCCGCGCCCTGCGGTGGTCCGGATGTCGGCATGATCGGCCATTGGTCTCTCCCTGTCTGGTGTCGCGGATCGGCGCGACCATAGCAGAACGGGCGGCGGGCGCACGGGGGGCGGGCCATGCGGGCGGCAAAAGGGAGGCTGTCGGCCCCTGCCCCGCGCGGGCCGGACGGCGTTCCGCCGGGGCCGGGCGGACAGGAAAACGGGGCCTTGCGGCCCCGTCTCGTGGTCCCGGCGTTCGCGCGGCGTTACGTTCCGGCGATCATCTCGGCCTGCTTGACGATCACCTCGGCCTGCTTGATCGAGGCGATATCGACCAGGCGGCCCTTGTAGACGGTCGCGCCCGCGCCTTCGGCCTTGGCCTTTTCCATCGCGGCCAGGATCTCGCGCGCCTCGGTCACGGCCGCCTCGGACGGCGTGAACACCTCGTTGGCCAGCGCCACCTGCTTGGGATGGATCGCCCATTTGCCGACCATGCCCAGCGTGGCCGAGCGCCGCGCCTGGGCATAGAACCCCTCGTCATCCGAGAAATCGCCGAACGGCCCGTCGACCGGCAGCACGCCATGGGTGCGGCAGGCGGCGACGATGCTGGCCTGCGCCCAGTGCCAGGGATCGGACCAGTATTTCGCCCCCGCATGGTGCATGTAGTAGTTTTCCTGCGTGCCGCCGATGCCGGTGGTCTGCATCCCCATCGAGGCGGCGAAATCGGCGGCGCCCAGCGACATCGCCTGAAGCCGGGGGCTGGCGGCGGCGATTTCCTCGACATGGGAAATCCCGGCGGCCGATTCGATGATGACCTCGAAGCCCAGCGGCTTGGTGCGGCCCATCGCCCGCTCGACCGAGGTGACCAGCGCATCGACGGCATAGATATCGGCCGCGCAGCCCGCCTTGGGGATCATGATGAGATCCAGCCGGTCGGAGGCCTGTTCCAGCAGGTCGACCACATCGCGATACCAGTAGCCCGAATCGAGCCCGTTGATCCGCACGCTCAGCGTCTTGTTGCCCCAGTCGATATCGCCGATGGCCTGGATCACGTTCTTGCGGGCCTGCGCCTTGTCGTCGGGGGCGACCGAATCCTCCAGATCGAGGTTGATCACATCCGCGGCGCTGGCCGCCATCTTCTCGAACAGCTGGGGCCGCGAGCCGGGGCCGAAAAGCTGGCAGCGGTTCGGGCGCGCGACGGGGGTGGGCTGGATGCGGAAGCTCATGGTCGGGTCTCCTTGAAAGGATCTGTCCGGTCGTTCGGGTTCGGGGATAGAAAATTGCGCCCGGCTGGGCAAGCGGTTTCGCCGCGCCGCAGCGTCGGCACCCGCGATTCTGCGGATGGGACCACCGGAACGGGGGAAGGTTCGCGTATTTCTGCGATTGCACGACGTTTCTTGCGTAATCTGGTCGTTTTGAACACGATCCTTCATGCCGCGGGCGCATTCCCGGCACAGATCGGCAGGACATCCCTGCGCGCCTTGCTAGGCTCTGGCCGACAAACGCAAGGGAGCCCCGCGATGATCCAGACCCCCTATCTGCTGTTCCTGGGCGATGCGCCCGATCCGCTGGCCGCCAAGGTCGCGCAGGGCATCCGCGACTGGCGGCCCGGCAACGCCGTCGCGCAATTCCGGATGGAGGGCTGCAAGGCCGACCTGCGCCTGCCCGACATGACGCTGACCGAGGCGCGCGCGGCGGGCGCGAAGACGCTGGTGGTGGGCGTCGCGAACCGCGGCGGGGTCATCAGCCCGGCCTGGAAAAAGGTACTGGTGGCCGCGCTGGAAGAAGGCTTCGATCTGGCCAGCGGCCTGCACAACCTGCTGCGCGACGAACCCGATCTGGCCGCGGTCGCCGCCGCCTGCGGGCGGCACTTGCATGACGTGCGGGTGCCCCCGGTCGCCTATCCCATCGCCAACGGGCTGCGCCGGTCGGGTCGGCGCTGTCTGGCGGTCGGCACCGATTGTTCGGTCGGCAAGATGTATACCGCGCTTGCCATGGATCGCGAGATGCAGGCGCGCGGGATGAAGGCCACGTTCCGCCCGACCGGGCAGACCGGCATCCTGATTACCGGGGACGGCGTGCCGCTGGATGCGGTGGTGGCCGATTTCATGGCGGGTGCCGTGGAATGGCTGACCCCCGACAACGACCCCGACCATTGGGATCTGATCGAGGGTCAGGGCAGCCTGTTCCACCCCTCCTATTCCGGGGTCACGCTGGCGCTGATCCATGGCGGGCAACCCGATGCGCTGATCCTGAGCCATGAGCCCACGCGCGCCCATATGCGCGGGCTGCCGCACTTTGCCCTGCCCAAGCTGGAGGCGCTGCGCGACCTGTCGCTGGCCATGGCCCGGATGGTCAACCCCGCGGCCCAGGTCGTCGGCATCTCGATCAACACCGCCGCCATGGGCGAGGACGAGGCGCTGGCGCATCTGGAAAGTGTCGAGCGGCGGATGGGGCTGCCCACGGTCGATCCGTTCCGGCAGGGCGCGGGGCGTCTGGTGGACGCGCTGGCGGCGCTGTAGGCTGCGGCCATGCAGATCGTCGTCACACCCGAAAGCTTCGCCCTGAAAGAACCCTTCGCCATCTCGCGCGGCAGCCGGACCGCGGCCGAGGTGCTGACCGTGCGGATCGCCGCCAATGGCGCGATGGTCTGGGGCGAATGCGTGCCCTATGCCCGCTATGGCGAATCGCCCGACAGCGTCGCCGCCCAGATCGCCGGATTACCAGAACGGTTCGACCGCGCGGCCTTGCAGGACCTGTTGCCGCCGGGGGCTGCCCGCAATGCCGTCGATTGCGCGCTGTGGGATCTGGCGGCCAAGCGGGCCGACCGGCGGGTGTGGCAACTGGCGGGCCTGCCCGCGCCCAAGCCCGTCATCACGGCCTACACCCTGTCGCTGGGCACGTCCGAGACCATGCGCGCGGCGGCCGAGCAGAACGCCCATCGCCCGCTTCTGAAGGTCAAGCTGGGCACCGAGGACGACATGGCCCGGATCGAGGCAGTGCGCGCCGGTGCGCCCAGATCGCGGATCATCGTCGATGCGAACGAGGGCTGGACGCCCGAGATCTATGCCGAGCTTGCGCCGCATCTGGTGCGGCTGGGGGTCGAGATGGTGGAACAGCCCCTGCCCGCGGGGGCCGACGACATGCTGGCCGAGATCGCCCGCCCGCTGCCCGTCTGCGCCGATGAAAGCTGCCATGACCGCGCCTCGCTGCCGGGGCTCAAGGGCAAGTACGACATGGTCAATATCAAGCTCGACAAGACCGGCGGGCTGACCGAGGCGCTGGCCCTGAAAAAGGCCGCCCGCGCCGAGGGATTCGGGATCATGGTGGGCTGCATGGTCGGCACCAGCCTTGCCATGGCGCCCGCCGTGGTGCTGGCCCAGGGCGCGGCGGTGACGGATCTTGACGGCCCGCTGCTTCTGGCCGAAGACCGCCCCAATGCGCTGCGCTACGACGCGAAGGGCGTGCATCCGCCCGATGCGTTCCTGTGGGGCTGACGCCGGGCCGCAAGAGCGAAAGGACCAGAGCGATGAGCCGGATCGTCTATGTCAATGGCGAGTATCTGCCCGAGGATCAGGCCAGGGTCTCGGTCTTCGACCGCGGCTTCCTGTTCGCCGACGGGGTCTACGAGGTGACCAGCGTCATCGACGGCAAGCTGGTCGATTTCCCCGGCCATGCCGCGCGGCTGGACCGCTCGCTGGCCGAGTTGGACATGCCCTCGCCGCTGACATCGGGCGAGTTGCTGGCGATCCATCGCGAACTGGTGGCGCGCAACAACGTGACCGAAGGCATGGTCTATCTTCAGATCACCCGTGGCGCACCCGAAGACCGCGATTTCGTCTTTCCCGATCCGGCCGAGACGCCGCAGACCGTGGTGCTGTTCACCCAGTCCAAGGGGCTGGTCGACAGCCCCGCGGCGCAGACCGGGCTCAAGGTGATCTCGATCCCCGATATCCGCTGGGGCCGGCGCGACATCAAGACCGTGCAACTGCTCTATCCCTCGATGGGCAAGATGATGGCCAGGCGCGCGGGCGCGGACGATGCCTGGATGGTCGAGGACGGTTTCGTGACCGAAGGGACCAGCAACAACGCCTATATCGTCAAGGATGGCCGGATCGTCACCCGCCAGCTGGGCAACGAGATCCTGCACGGGATCACCCGCGCCGCCGTTCTGGCCTTTGCCCGCGAGGCGCAGATGCAGGTCGAGGAACGCCCCTTTACCATCGACGAGGCACAGGCCGCGGACGAGGCGTTCATCACCTCTGCCTCGACCTTCGTGATGCCGGTGGTGTCGGTCGACGGCGTGGCGCTGGGGGACGGCAAGCCGGGCCCGGTGGCGCGGCGGCTGCGCGAGATCTATATCGAGCAAAGCCGCAAGGCCGCGGTCTGAAGCGGCACCGGCGCAGGGGGGCGCTGCCCCCCGTCCTTGCGGACTCCCCCCGGGGTATTTGGGCCAAGAAGAAGCAGGGGACAGCCCCGGATCAGTCGGGGATCCGGGCACGCGCGGACCTTGTGTCGGGGGCGGTGGCGGCGTCCCGGGGCAGGCCCGCGGCGCGCAGCAGGTCCATATGCTGGGGATGCGGCCCGGCGAGCGTCACCGCCATCCCCTGATCGAGCGCCTTCCGGATGAAGCCCGACAGCGAATGCGCGCCGGTCATGTCGAGCACCGGCACATCGGCAAGGTCGAGGATCAGGTGGCGGGGCCGCGCCACGATCCGGTCCAGCACGCTTTCGATCACCGGGGCCGAGCCGAAGAAATAGGCCCCCGTAAGGCGCAGCACGACCGTCTGGCGGGTTTCGCCGCGATCCTCGGGGCGGGATTCGGTGTCGGTCTCGTCCATGGTGGCGTCGACCCCGCTCATCTGCGCCATGCGGTGCAGGAAGACCAGCGCACCCAGCGCAAGGCCAAGGATGATCGCCTCGGTCAGGTCGCGCAGCACGGTGGTCACCAGGGTTGCCAGCAGCACCACCGCCTCGGCGCGCGAGGTGCGGGCCAGCGTCACGATGGCCTTGACGTCGACCATGTGCAGCGAGACCGAGATCAGCACGCCCGCAAGCGCCGCGATGGGGATGGCACTGGCCAGCGGGGCCAGCAGCAGCACCACGGCCAGCAGCGCAAGCGCGTGGATCATGCCCGCGACGGGGCCATGCGCCCCCGCGCGCACATTGGTCGCGGTGCGCGCGATGGTGCCGGTGACGCAGAACCCGCCGAAACAGGCCGCGCCCATGTTGGCGATGCCCTGCCCGATCAGTTCCACGTTCGAGCGATGCCGTCGCCCGGTCATCGAATCCGCCACCACCGCGGACAGCAGCGACTCGATCGCGCCCAGCAGCGTGAAGGCCAGCGCGTCGGGCAGAACGGCCAGCACCTTGTCCCATGTGAACGCGGGCAGCGCGGGGGCGGGCAGGCTTTGCGCGATGCCGCCGAAGGCCGAGCCGATGGTCGGCACGTCGAGTTTCAGCAGCCAGACCGTCAGCCCCGCCAGCGCGATCGCCGCCAGCATGCCCGGAAAGCGCGGCGCATGGCGGCGCTGCACCAGGATGAAGGCGAAGGTGCCGATGCCCAGCAGCAGGTTCAGGGGACTCAGCGTCGGCATCGCCGCCCACAGGACGGGCAGCTTTTCGAGGAAGGGGCCGGGTTCCGGGCCGTCGAGCGTGAGCCCCAGAAAGGGGCGCATCTGGCTGGCCAGGATGATCAGGCCGATGCCGGCGGTGAATCCCACCGTCACCGGATAGGGGATGAACTTGACGAAGCCGCCCAGCCGGAACGCGCCCAGCGCGGTCAGCATCAGCCCCGACAGGAAGGTGGCCAGCATCAGCCCGTCCAGCCCGTGGCGCTGCACGGTCGCCAGCACCAGCACGATGAAGGCGCCCGCCGGGCCGCCGATCTGGTAGCGGCTGCCGCCGAGGAAGGAGACGAGGAAGCCGCCCACGATGGCCGTGACCAGCCCGCGATCGGGCGGCACACCAGAGGCGATCGCGATGGCCAGCGACAGCGGCAGCGCCACCACCGCCACGGTCAGCCCCGCGACCAGGTCGGCGCGGAACTGGCGCAGCCCGTAGCCCTCGGCCAGGACCGAGACGAGTTTCGGCGTGAACTGGAGCAGGGGCGAGCTGTGCGGGGTCATGGCGCTCCTCGGCATCGGGATGTCCCGGATCCGGAAACGCCGCCCCCTGCCTTGCGGTCGGGGCGGCGCGTTCGGGCCGAGTCGGGGTCAGTCTATCGCGAAATCCGCATTGCGGAAGGGGGCGGCCCGGGGCCGTTTTCAGGGCCGCGGAGGAAAGACCAGACAGCCCGTTGCAGGATCGAGATCGCTGCGGCGGGTGCTGCGCAGCCACTCGGCATCCTCGAAATCCGCGCACAGCCGGAACGCGCCCCCGGCAAGCCTTTCGTAGCGATAGGGCGCGCCGGTAAAGGGATCGGCCGGGCGGATCTCGCGCGGGCAGGCATCGCTTGGCGCGAGGGTTTCGGGCAGGTCCCCGGTCCCGGCCAGACAATAGGCGAGATCGGCCAGCGCCTGCAGATCGGTCAGCCGGGTGACGTCACGCTTTTCCATCCGCCCCTTGCCCGGCCCGCCCGTGGCCAGCAGGCCAAGCCCCACCAGCCCCACGACAAGGATGGCCAGCAGCGTGCGGGCAAGCGTCTCAGGCCGCATCGTCGGGCTCCGCCATCTCGCCGCGGAAATAGGCCAGCACGATGCCCGCCGTCACCGCGACCAGCCCCGCCTTGGCAAGGAAGCGCAGCGTCAGGTCGCCGCCCAGCGCCGCGTAGATGACCGCGATCAGGTCGCCCAGCAGCGCCAGCGTGGCCAGGAACAGCGTCAGATGCCCGAACCAGCGCCGCGCCGCCGAGCGCCGCAGCCCCTGGTTCCGCCGCGCTGCCCGGGCGGTGCGTTCGTTGAGGATGAGAAAGAGCGGGAAGAACACCACGAGCGAGGCGATCGACCAGCGGATCGCATCGGCCGAAGAATAGGTCGCAGGATCGGTCAGCGACGGAATCCAGCGGTCGATCAGCCGGAAACCCAGCGCGGTGACATGCCAGGTGGTCATGGCAAGCGCGAGGAACATCAACCCGTAGACGAAGGCCTCGCGCGCCGAAAGATAGGGGCGCGGGCGCGGCACCGGGGGCAGGAAATCGCCCTCTGCCCAGGCGCCCAGCGCCTCGGCGGTCTCGGTCTCGGTCCAGCCGGCCGCACGCAGGGCCGCGGCAATCTCGGCGCGGCTGCGCCCGGCGGCCAGCGCCTCGGCCACGAATTGCGACAATTGCTCGGCGGGACGCATGGGCAGGCTCCGGGTCAGGCGCGGCCAGTCTGGCAGAACCGGGATGGCATGCCTTGATGCAGGTCAGCCCGGATCAGTCGCGCGGGCCGACATTCTGGGCAAAGGCCCTGTCGAAGGCGTCCTGTTTCTCGGGGCTTGCCTCGGTCCGGTGCGCGGCCTTCCAGTCGTCATAGGGCATGCCGTAGAAATCGGCGCGCGCCTCGGCCTGGGACATCGCGATGCCACGCTCGGCGGCGGCCTCCTGCACCCAGCGCGACAGGCAGTTGCGGCAGAAGCCCGCAAGATTCATCAGGTCGATATTCTGCACATCGGGCCGATCCTCCATCAGGTGCCGGCGCAGCCTGCGGAAAGCGGCGGCCTCGATCTCGGTGCGGGTGGCGTCGTCCATGGTTGGTCCTCCTCCTGTCAAAGCCCGGTTTCGGCCAGCACCCCGGTCAGGATCGGCGCCAGCCGCTCGGCCCAGCCGATCTGGTCGGCCTCGGTCGCGATCACGTCGTTGCGCAGTTCGATCAGCACATTGGGCAACCCGTTGGCGATGGCGTGCCGGTCGATCGCATCGCCCGGCAGATGGCCGCCATAGGGCTCGTTCTCGCCCACGCACAGATCGGGCTCGCGCCGCAGCCGGTCGATCAGGGGCCGCGCCAGCCGGTCGTCGGCGGCATGCAGGATGCCGATCTGCCAGGGCCGCGGATCGCGCCCGGCAAGGCGCGGCGTGAAGCTGTGGATCGAAACGAAGACCGTGCCCGGACGCCGCGCCAGACGCGCCAGTTCCGCATCATAGGGCCGCCAGAACGCCGCCAGGCGCCGCTGGGTCTCGGCCTCGTCCACGGCGCGGTTCGCCGGGATCACGGTGCCGTCGTAAAGCCGCATCACCAGCGTCGGATCGTCCTCGCCCCGGTTCGGGTCGATCACCAGCCGCGAGAAGCGGCTTGCGACGTAAGGTGCCCCCAGCATTTCGGCCAGATGCCGCGCCACGCCCGCCGCGCCCGGATCCCAGGCGATGTGCCGGGCCATGTCCGCCGCCGCGATCCCCAGATCGCCCCCGTTCACCGAGGGCGGCACGATATTGGTGGCATGGTCGCAGGTCACCAGCCAGCGGGACATGCGCCCCGCCTCGATCGTCTCGAACGGCCGAAAGGTCATGTGCGTGTCATCTTTCACGGTGACAAACCTATAGGACAGCCGCGGCAGAAGCACCAGTTGTCACCGGGCCGGGTTTTGCCCTAGAGAGTGTGTGTACCGGGGCATACACCCGCGCCGGGCTTCAGCCAAACGATGGGGCAGGATGAGACGTCTACGCAACCTCAAGGTCGTGGCCACGCTGGGTCCGGCCTCCGACGATTACGACATGATCCGCAACCTGTTCGAGGCGGGCGCCGATGTGTTCCGCCTGAACATGAGCCATGGCGCGCATGAGGAAATCGCGCGCCGCCACGCGATCATCCGCCAGATCGAACAGGATACCGGACGGCCCATCGCGATCCTGGCCGATCTTCAGGGACCGAAACTGCGCTGCGGGGTCTTTGCCAATGGCGCGGCGGAACTGGAGGACGGACAGGATTTCCGGCTCGATCTCGACCCCACCCCGGGCGAGGCGCATCGGGTGCAACTGCCCCATCCCGAGATCTTCGCCGCGCTGGAACCGGGCGCGACGCTGCTGGTCAATGACGGCAAGATCCGGCTGCGGGTCAGGGCATGCGGTCCCGATTTCGCGGATTGCGAGGTGATCGTGGGCGGCACGATCTCGAACCGCAAGGGCGTGAACGTGCCCGATGTGGTGCTGCCGCTGGCCGCCCTGTCCGACAAGGACCGGCGCGACCTGGCCTTCGTGCTGGAACTCGGTGTCGACTGGATCGCGCTGAGTTTCGTGCAGCGCCCCGAGGACGTGACCGAGGCGCGTGCCATCATCGGCGAGCGCGCCGCGATCCTGTCCAAGATCGAGAAGCCCGCCGCGGTGAAATGCTTCGACGAGATCCTGGCCGTGTCGGACGGGATCATGGTGGCGCGCGGCGATCTGGGGGTGGAGATCCCCGTCCAGAACGTCCCCCCGATCCAGAAGCGGCTGGTGCGCGCCTGTCGCACGGCGGCCAAGCCCGTGATCGTCGCCACCCAGATGCTGGAAAGCATGATCGAAAGCCCGATGCCCACCCGGGCCGAGGTCTCGGACGTCGCCACCGCGATCTATGAAGGCGCGGATGCGGTGATGCTGTCGGCGGAATCCGCGGCGGGCCAGTACCCGATCGAGGCGGTGACCACGATGAACAACGTGGCGGTCGAGGTCGAAAGCGACCCGACCTATCGCACCATCATCGAATCGAGCCGCCAGGCCAGCCGGACGACCGTGGCCGACGGGATCGTGGCCGCCGCGCGCGAGATCGCCGAGACCACCGACATCAAGGCGATCTGCTGCTTCACCGAAAGCGGCACCACCGCGCTCAAGACCGCGCGCGAACGCCCGCGCGTGCCGATCCTGGCGCTGACACCCTATGCCGCCACGGCGCGCAGGCTCTGCCTGTCCTGGGGCATCAACTGCTTCTTCAACGACAAGGTCGAACGCTTCAAGATGGCGGTGGTCAGCGCCGCGCGCGCAGCCCGCGCGGGCGGCTATGGCGATGGCGAGGACCGGATCATCGTGATCGCGGGCCTGCCCTTCAACATCCCCGGCTCGACCAACATCCTGCGCGTCGCCCCCTGCGAGGAACGGTTGATCTTCAACGTCGAACCGGAATAATCGGCGCAGCGCAATCAGACCGGAGCAGCGCCATGCAGGCGGATCTCTATCTGGTGATCGGCAGCATCGTCGGCCTGCTGGCGGTGCCCGCATTGCTGTCGGCCTTCGCCCATGGCCACGCGCCCCGGGCGGGGGCGATCATGGTGCTGATCTCGGGCGGGCTGATCGCGCTGGCGGTGATGCAGAACCCCAGGGGCTATACGGTCGAGCAATTGCCCGCTGTCTTCGCCCGGGTGATCGACCACTACATCAAGTGATCCCCTGTCCCTGCGCGGGCCGTCGGCGGCGGGATGCCACCCGCCCGGCTCCTTGGCCCCGCGCTTCTTCCTGGTGTTTCTTCTTGGCCGAAATACCCCGGGGGTCCGGGGGCAGCGCCCCCGGCGGGTCGGCCTGTGTGTCGTTACGGGTGGTTCTGACAGGGGGTTACAAGGGGTTTGATACCGGAAGAGGGTCGAGGTCCGGGGGCTATCCCGGATGGCCTGGCACCGCCCGGCATTGTCCGGCATTGTCGGCCGGGCCGAGGCTTCTGCCACCAGGCGGGAAGGGCGCTCTTGCCGGCGCGGCGCTCGGGTGCCCGGTATCGACCAGAGCACGATATCGTCGTGGCGCTCGCGTGGGCGGGTGCCGCAGCGCTTCGTCAAGATGCTTGAGGCGGGCGATAAGGGGCCGGGATCGGCAACGCCTCAAGTCTGGGGGGAGTTGCAGGACAGGGCCGCATCGGTCGCGCTCGTGCGCTTCACCCTTCTTCGGCAGGAGCCGGCCCGCAGCCAGGAGGTGGACCGCGCGCTCGCGGTGTTCCTCGATATGCGGCCGTTCCGGCCGGTCCTTCATCGAGCCGTCCACGAGCTTCGCTTGAAGATGGAGGCACTTCCTGTGGACCTGGCCGCCGCCCAGGCGCTGATCATGCAGGAGGACCTGCGCGCCCCCGACGCCACGGCGCGTTGAGGATCGGCTGGCCCAGGACTTCGCTGACAACCCGTGGCTTGGTGACTGGCAATAGATCGTGCGTCATGCGCGTTTTTGCGCATGATCCCTGCAAGACCCCATTGCTTTCATTGGCTTTTTCTACTGCAAGATTGCGCGTTCGCCCCGTCCCCGGCCCCGATCCCGCCCAGCGGCATCAAACCTTGCGACCCAGCCCCATCACAACCCACTGAAAAGGCGTGCCATCCTTTCGCCCCGGCATCAAACCACCTGAACCGCGTCACGGGGGGCGGCACCCCCCTGCACCGGGTCGGGCGCGGGCCGGTTCAGCCCATCGTCACCACGACCTTGCCCGTCGCCTTGCGTTCACGCAACAATGCCAGCGCCTCGTCCGCGCGGTCGAGCGGCAGGACATGGCTGACATGCGGGCTCAGCCCGCCCTCGGAATGCCAGCGGAACAGCGTCGTCAGGCTGTCGGTCAGCACCTCGGGACGGAAGGCCAGGTAACCGCCCCAGTAAAGGCCGATCACCGTCAGGTTCTTGACCATCAGGTGATTGGCCTTGATCTGCGGCACGTCGCCCGAGGCAAAGCCGATCACCAGGATCCGCGCCTCGGGCTTGCAGGCCCGCATCGCCTCGGTGAACAGGTCGCCGCCAACCGGGTCATAGACCACATCGGCACCGCCCAGCGCCTTGACCGCCTCGCGCAGACCGCCCGCATCGCTGTCGATCAGGTGATCGGCGCCCGCCGCGCGGGCCACCTCCAGCCGCTCGGACCCGCGGGCGCAGGCGATCACGCGGGCGCCCATCCGCTTGCCGATCTCGACCGCGGTCAGCCCCACGCCGCCCGCCGCGCCCAGCACCAGAAGCGTTTCGCCCGGGGCCAGCCGCGCCTTGTGGTCCAGCGCGACATGGCTGGTGCCATAGGCGACCTGGAACGCCGCCGCCGCCTCGAAGGTCATGCCCTCGGGCAGCGGGACGCAGCGCGCGGCCGGGAAGCAGCCCGCCTCGGCCAGCCCGCCCGATCCGGCGAAGACCGCGACGCGACGGCCCAGAAGCCCCGGATCGACGCCCGCGCCCAGCGCCTCGACGGTGCCTGCAAGCTCCATGCCCAGCGTCACGGGCAGGGGCGGGCGTTCCTGATAGCGCCCCTCGATCATCAGCAGATCGGCGAAGTTCAGGCCGCAGGCCGCGATCCGCACACGGACCGCGCCCGGCCCGGGGTCGGGCATCGCGATGCTGTCGAACTGCGGGGGGGCGCCGAACTCGGCGATCCGGAAGGCGCGCATGATGTCTGTCTCCTCTCGCGGCTGATTCCCGACGGACGGTAACGGCGGCGACGAGCGGGTGCCAGCGGCCGATCCTTCGCAGTTTGCAAACCGCGTGCGGCCAATACGCATTGCAAAACGCAAAGCAATCGGCGGATTCTCGCGGCCCGCAACCCTTGCGCGAGCATGACTTAGCCTACTTAACCAGAAATAGGCCCCTCCCGGCACCCTTCGCGAAAATAAATTTCTTTCTTCGACAGCATCTTGATGCAAAACTACACGCATTGGTTGCTTTATTGGTCAGTTTGGCACGCAACTTGCTTTATATTCGGGTGTTAGAGGAGTTCGCTTATGAAACACCCCGTAGACGTACATGTTGGCAAACGCATACGACATCGGCGCTGGATGGTCGGCATGACCCAGCAGCAGCTGGCGGAAAAGGTCGGCATCAAGTTCCAGCAGATCCAGAAATACGAGACCGGCATGAACCGCGTCAGCGCGTCCCGGCTGTGGGACATCGCCGATGCGCTCGACGTGGCGGTCAGTTTCTTCTTCGAAGGGCTGGATGGCAGGATGGCAGAGGCCGACGGGCAAGGCATGCCCGACGACATCCTGTCAGACAAGGAGGCGCTGGAACTGGTGCGCTCCTACTATGCGATCCCGGAAAACCAGCGGCGCCGGTTGTTCGAACTGGCGCGGGTGCTGAGCGACGTCGCCTGACGCGCGCGCTTGACGGAACCCGGCCGGGCGGATACCGCCCGGGCCAGGGGCGAGGTGCGCCCCGCATTCCGCAGGCCAGCCAGGAGGCAGAATGCCCCGTTTCGACTCCGACGAGCTGATCGCCACCGCGCATGCGCTGGCGGATGCTGCGCGTGCGGCGACGCTTGCCCGTTTCCGCGCTGCGGCGCTGGGGGTCGAGAACAAGGCCGGTGCCGGGTTCGACCCGGTCACGCTGGCCGACCGCGAGGCCGAGGCGGCGATGCGCGCGGTTCTGGCCGAACGGCGGCCGGATGACGCGATCCTGGGCGAGGAACTTGCCGGGGTCGCGGGCAGCAGCGGGCTGACCTGGGTGCTGGACCCGGTGGACGGCACGCGCAGCTTCATGTGCGGCACGCCCACCTGGGGGGTTCTGATCGCGGTGGCGGACGAGAGCGGGCCGTTCTTCGGCCTGATCGACCAGCCCTATATCGGCGAGCGTTTCCTCGGCGGGCTGGGCCTGGCCGAATTGCAGGCGCGCACGGGGCGTCACCCGCTGCAAACGCGCGCGCCGCGCCCGCTGGCCGAGGCGTCGCTGTTCACCACCTTCCCCGAGATCGGCAGCCCCGAAGAGGCCCGCGCCTTTGCCGCGCTTGCCGGGCAGGTGCGGCTGACGCGCTACGGGCTGGATTGCTATGCCTATGCGCTGGTCGCGCTGGGCCAGATCGACCTTGTGGTGGAGGCGGGCTTGCAGGCCTATGACGTCCAGGCCCCCATCGCGGTGATCGAGGCGGCGGGCGGCATCGTGACCGACTGGCGCGGCGGGTCGGCGCATCAGGGTGGGCGTGTGCTGGCGGCGGCCAACCGTGCGGTCCATGCCGAGGCGCTGGCGATCCTGTCGCGCGCCCCGGACTAGCCGCGCGGCGCTTCGGCGGGGCGCTGGCGCTGCCCGTTCACCCAGACCCCGGCGATGGCGCGGTCGTCGCCCATCATTATGGTCGGAAAGACCGCCTCCCAGAACGTCCCTGCCCGGGCGCTGCGCTGGGCGATTGCCGGGGTCGAGGCCAGGTCGAGCGCGATCAGGTCGGCCTCCATCCCCGGCGCCAGGTTTCCGATCCGCTCGGCCATTCCCATCGCCCGCGCCCCCCCGGCGGTGGCCAGCCACCACAGTTCCGCCGGATGCAGCGCGCGGCCGCGCAACTGGCCGATCTCGTAGGCCGCGGCCATGGTGCGCAGCATCGAGAAGGACGAGCCCCCGCCGGTATCGGTGGCCAGCCCCACGCGCTGGCCCTCGGCGATCAGCCCGGCCATGTCGAACAGCCCCGAGCCGATGAAGGCATTCGAGGTCGGGCAATGGATCAGCGCCGCGCCCGCCTCGCGCAGGCGCATCCGCTCGCGCCCGGTCAGGTGGATGCAATGGCCGAACAGCGCGCCCGGCCCCAGCAGCCCCGCGCGTTCGTAGACATCCAGATAATCCCGCGCCTCGGGGTAGAGCGCGCGCACCCAGTCCAGTTCCTCGGTCTGTTCGCTCAGATGGGTCTGCATCAGGCAGGTCGGATGGTCGGCCCAGAGCGTGCCCAGCGCGTCCAGTTGCTCGGGCGTCGAGGTCGGCGCGAAGCGCGGCGTGATCGCATAGACCAGTCGCCCCCGCCCATGCCAGCGCGCGATCAGCGCCGCGCTTTCGTCATGCGCGCGTTCGGCGGTGTCGCACAGGCCGGGCGGCGCGTTGCGGTCCATGCAGGTCTTGCCCGCCGCGATCCGCATCCCCCGCGCCTCGGCCGCCGCGAACAGGGCATCGACGCTTTCGGGATGGCTGGTGCAGAAGCTGGCGACCGTCGTGGTGCCATGGGCCAGCACAAGGTCCAGATAGCGCGCCGCGACCGCGGCGGCATGGGCGGGATCGCCAAAACGCATTTCCTCGGGGAAGGTGTAGCTGTTCAGCCAGTCGATCAGCCGCTTGCCCCAGCTCGCGATGATGCCGGTCTGGGGATAATGGGCATGGGCATCGACGAACCCGGCCGACAGCAGCGCCGATCCCATGTCGGTGACCCGCGCAGCGGGATGGGCCGCGCGCAGCGCCGCGGCCGGGCCGATCGCCGCGATCCGGGTGCCGTCGACCAGCACGCCCCCGCGCGTTTCGACAAGCGCGGCCGCCGGCCCTTCGGCGAAGGGGTCGGCCGCGAAATGCAGCACCTGTCCAAGGATCAGTTCCACCCGAAGCCCCCCCGCACCCTGCGCCTGCGCAAACCCTATGGGTGTGCGGGGATGGCGTAAATCCCGCATCGCACCCTGTTGCAGGGCGACCGGTTTGGCTATGGTGCGGGCAACGGATCGGGCAGGGCAAGGCATGGACGACGACATCATCGACAAGACCGTTCCGGAGGAAGAGGGCTACGCGCTCGACAGCCGCACCGTGTCGGCGATCATGCTGGCGGTGGCGGCGGGCGATTCCGCGCGGCTGGCCGCGTTGCTGGAGCAGTTGCACCCGGCCGACATCGCCGACCTTCTGGAACAGGTGGACAGCGGAAGGCGGCGCGAGATCCTGTTGATGGGCGGGCGTCAGTTCGATGGCGAGGTGCTGTCCGAACTGGCCGAGGGCCTGCGCGAGGAGGTGATCGCCTTCCTGCCGCCCGATGTCCTAGCCGAAGCGGTGCGCGACCTTGAATCGGACGATGTTGTCGATCTGATCGAGGATCTGGAGCAGCCCCAGCAGGAGGCGATCCTCGACGCGCTGGAGGTGGCCGACCGGGTCGCGGTCGAGCAGGCGCTGGGCTATCCGGACTATTCCGCGGGCCGGTTGATGCAGCGCGAGGTGGTGCGCGCCCCCGAACACTGGACCGTGGGCGAGACCATCGACCATCTGCGCGCCCACAAGAAGTCGCTGCCAGACCAGTTCTACCATGTGATCGTGGTCGATCCGGGCATCCGGCCGGTGGGCTATGTGACGCTGGGCAAGCTGTTGGCCTCCAAGCGGTCGGTCAGGCTGACCGCGCTGCTGGAGGACAGTTTCCGCACCATCCCCGTCACCCAGCCCGAATCCGAGGTGGCCTATGCCTTCAACCAGTATCACCTGATCTCGGCCCCGGTGGTGGACGAGGGCGGGCGGCTGGTGGGTGTCATCACCATCGACGACGCGATGAACGTGCTCGACGAAGAGCACGAGGAAGACATCCTGCGTTTGGCCGGTGTCGGCGAGGAAAGCCTGACCGACAACGTGCTCGACATCGCCCGGGGTCGGTTCCCGTGGCTGGTGGTCAATGTGGTGACGGCGATCCTCGCCTCGGTCGTGATCGCACAGTTCGAGGAGGTGATCGCGCAGATCGTGGCGCTGGCGGTGCTGATGCCCATCGTGGCCTCGATGGGCGGCAACGCGGGCACCCAGTCGCTGACCGTGGCGGTGCGGGCATTGGCCACCAAGAACCTGACGGCCTCGAACATGTGGCGCGTGATCCGGCGCGAGGCGCTGGCGGGCCTGCTCAACGGCTTTGCCTTCGCGGTGATCATGGGGGTGGTGGCGGTGATCTGGTTCGGCAAGCCGATGATCGGCGTGGTCATTGCGCTTGCAATGGTGGTGACATTGATGGCCGCGGCGGTCGGCGGCATCGTGATCCCGATCCTGCTGGAGCGGCTGAAGGTCGACCCGGCACTGGCATCGGGCCCCTTCGTCACCACCGTGACCGATATCGTGGGCTTCTTCGTGTTCCTCGGCATCGCGACGATGGTGCTCTTGTGAAGGACCGGAAGGCGGCGCTGCGGGCCGAGGCGCTGGCGCGGCGGGCGGCGGCGCATGACGCGGCGCGCGGCGCGATGGCGGTGGCGCGCCTGCTGAACGTGCTGGCCCCGGAACTGGGCCGCCCCGCCTCCGGCTACATGCCGATGCGCGACGAGATCGACCCGCTGCCCGCGATGGCGGCGCTGGCCGCGCTTGGGCCGGTGGGCGTGCCGGTGATCGTGGCCAGGGGCGCGGCGCTGGTCTTTCACCGCTGGACGCCGGGCTGCGCGATGCGGCCCGGTCCCTTCGGCGCGGCGGTGCCGGTCGAGGGGCAGGAGATGCGCCCCGAACTGCTGATCGTGCCGCTGCTGGCCTTCGACCGGAGCGGCGCGCGGCTGGGCTATGGCGGGGGCTTCTATGACCGCACGCTGGCGCGGCTGCGCGCGGACGGGCCGGTCCTGGCGGTGGGCTTTGCCTATGCCGCGCAGGAGGTGGCGCATGTCCCGGTCGAGCCGACCGACCAGAATCTGGATGTGATCGTCACCGAGGCCGAGACGATCCGGATCGGGGCCTGAGAACCCCACCGGCGCAGGGGGGCGCTGCCCCCCGTCCTTGCGGACTCCCCCCGGGGTATTTGGGCCAAGAAGAAACACGGGGCGCGGGGTCAGGGGCTGGCGCGTTGCAGCTTGACCGGTTCGCTGCGGGCGAGCCGGATGAAATGGGCGATATAGGGCCGCGCCGCGTCCTCGGTCCGGGTGGCGGCATGGATGCGTTTGGTCAGGCCCGGTTCGGTCACCCGGCGGATCGCCAGATCGGCCAGGCCGCGCGCATCGCGCATCACCCAGTCGGGCAGCACCGTCACCCCGCGCCCCGAGGCCACCAGCATCAGGATGACGGCCGTCAGTTCCACCGGCCGTACTGCCAGCGGTTCCACCCGGGCGGGTCCCAGCAACCCGGTGAAGATGTCGAGCCGGGCGCGGTCCACCGGATAGGTGATGAGCGTCTGGTCGCGGAAATCCTCGGCCTCGACACAGGGTTTCGCGGCCAGCGGATGGGTGGCGGCACAGACGAAGACGGGTTCGTAATCGAAGAGCGGCGCGAAGGTCAGGCTGGCGTGATCCTCGGGATCGGAGGAGATCACCAGATCGACCTCTTCGCGGGCCAGCGCGGGCAGCGCGTCGAAGGACAGGCCGGGGCGGATATCGACATCGACCTCGGGCCAGGCCTTGCGGAAGGATTCGAGCACCGGCAACAGCCAGTCATAGCAGGCATGGCATTCCAGCGTGATATGCAGCCGCCCCGACCGGCCCGACCGCAGCCCCTGGAACTCGGCCTGGAGCGCGGCAATCTCGGGCAGCACCCTTTCGGCCACGCGCAACAGCCGGATCCCCGCCGAGGACAGCCGCAGCGGTTTCGTGCGGCGCACGAAAAGCTCCATCCCGACCTGGTCTTCCAGCCCCTTGACCTGATGCGACAGCGCCGACTGGGTGATGTTCAGCCGCTCGGCCGCGCGCGCCAGCCCGCCCGCATCATGGATGGCCTTGATCGTGCGCAGGTGGCGAAGTTCGAGGTGCATATTGTCGCGACACTCATATTGATCTTGAGAACTATGAGTTTGTTTCACAACCTGCCGCGTGCGACAAGCGTGCGAAGCCGAATCCAGCCGGAGCAAGTGCCATGTCCGCCCCCCGTGTGTCCTTCGAGTTCTTTCCGCCGAAATCGCTGGAGGCGAGTTTCCAGCTCTGGGAGACGGTGCAGGCGCTGGCGCCCCTGAAGCCGCAATTCGTGTCGGTGACCTATGGCGCGGGCGGAACCACGCGCAAGCTGACCCATGAGGCGGTCGAGACGATCCACAACCGCTATGGCGTGAACGTCGCCGCGCATCTGACCTGTGTGGATGCCACCCGGGCCGAGACGCTGGAGATTGCCGACGCCTATGCCAGGGCCGGGGTGACCGAGATCGTGGCGCTGCGGGGCGACCCGCCGCAGGGACAGGGGGTCTTCGCGCCGCATCCCGAGGGCTTTGCCAATTCCTGCGACCTGATCGAGGCGCTGGCGGCGCGCGCGGCCTTTACCATCCGCGTCGGCGCCTATCCCGAGCCGCATCCCGAATCGCGCGGTGCCGGGCATGACGTGCAATGGCTCAAGCGCAAGTTCGAGGCGGGGGCGGATTCGGCGATCACCCAGTTCTTCTTCGAGGCCGAAACCTTCTTCCGCTTCCGCGAGGAATGCGACGCGGCGGGCATCGACGGCACGAAGATCATTCCCGGCATCCTGCCGATCGAGAAATGGGCCGGCGTGCGCCGCTTTGCCGAACGCTGCGGCACCAAGATCCCCGCCTGGGTGGACGAGGCGTTCGACAAGGCGATCCGCGACGGGCGCGAGGATCTGCTGGGCAAGGCGCTGGCGACCGAGCTGTGCACCGAACTGATGGAGGGGGGCGTGCAGGATTTCCACTTCTACACGCTCAACAAGCCGCATCTGACGCGCGACATCTGCCACGCGCTGGGCGTGCTGCCCGCGGGGCATCTGGAAAAGGTCGCCTGAGCACGGGGCCAGACCGGGGCCGGACCGGGGCCAGACCGCGGCGCGGCGATCAGTGGGCTGCCGGAACGGTCCTTCGTCGAGAGCCTTCCTGCACCGGGTGGCTGAACCGTTCCCCACCGCGCCGGAAACAGGTCTGGCCCGGGCTGACACCCGGGCCGCGCCCGACCCTCCCCCCGGGAGGGCGCATCGGCGATGTCGTGGATCGCACGGGCGACAGTGGTGCTTTCAAGCGTGGCGCGCTGAACCGGCGTCTTGAGGCGCCCTCCCAGGCTCGGGCGCGGCCCTCAGCACCCGTGAACAGTTCCCCCCGGCAATGCCGGATTGCCCGTTTCGGCAGCCTTTCAGTGCGAGTGGCCCTTGGGCGGGGCTGCGGGACTGCCGCGGGTCATATCGACCGGGATCTCGACCACCATCTCGCCCGCCTTCTCGAAGGTCAGGGTCACGGTGACACTGTCGCCCTGCGCCAGCGGCCGGGTGAGGCCCAGGAACATCACATGGTCGGCACCGCGTTTCAACGCATGGCTGCCGCCCGCGGGGATCGCAAACCCCTCCTCGACCTCGACCATGCGCATCACGCCATTGGCGTCGGCCTCGTGGGTGTGCAATTCGACCCGCTCGGCCACGTCCGAGGTGGCGGAGACCAGCCGGTCCTCCTCGGCGCCGGTATTGACCAGCACCATGAAGGCCGCGCCCGATTGCGACATCATCGTGGACGCGCGGGCATAGGGATCGTGTATCTCGATATTGTCTGCCAGTGCGGGCAGGACAGGCGCAAGCACCAGGGCGCCTGCAAGCAGGAAGGTTTTCGGGGACATCTGTCCCTCCGTTCTTTCGGTTGCATTTCTCGGCGCGTTCGGGTCAGGCCACAGCAGCGGGCGGACCACGCGATCGCGGTTGCGGGCTGTCGCGCCCCTCCGCCATGGCAGCGACCAGAGGCAGACGCGTCGCGCCGGGTTGCAGGGGTCGCGCAGGCGGCGCCAGGGCGGGCAGCATCAGGGCCGCCAGCGCGGCCAGCCCGTCGGGACAGATATGCGGCGGCCCGACCGGGTTGCCCTGGGCATCCACGGCAATCGCCTGCAATCCCATGCCGGTGCAGATCACAAGCGTTCCGACAGGCCCGGGCTGGCCGCGCGCGGACGCAAGGCCCAGCGAGGCAAGCACAAGACCGAGCGCAAGGCCAAGGGCCAGAAGCGGGCGGATCTGTCGCATGGATGGCAGCCTAACCCCGGCCCGTCCGCCGGGCAAACGGAAAGCGCCCCGCCTCAGCCCCGGCCGATGAAGGGCATGGCGGTGGCCATCACCGTCATGAACTGGACATTCGCCGACAGCGGCAGTTCGGCCATGTGCAGCACCGAGGCCGCGACATGGGCCACATCCATCACCGGCTCGACCGCGATCTCGCCATTGGCCTGCGGCACGCCCCGGGTCATCTGCTGCACCATCTCGGTCAGCGCATTGCCGATGTCGATCTGCCCGCAGGCGATGTTGAACCGCCGCCCGTCCAGGCTGAGCGCGCGGGTCAGCCCGGTGACGGCATGTTTCGACACCGTATAGGGCGCCGAGCCCCAGCGCGGCACATGCGCCGAGATCGAGCCGTTGTTGATGATCCGCCCGCCCTGCGGATCCTGCCGCCGCATCAGGCCGAAGGCCGCGCGGGCGCACAGGAACATCCCGTCGATATTGATCGCCGACAGACGCCGCCAGTCGTCGATCGCGATCTCGTCGATGGGCGCCGAGGGCAGGCCGATGCCCGCATTGTTGAACAGCACGTCCAGCCGCCCCCACTCGGACGCGATCCGGGCAAAGCCCGCCTCGACCGCCGCGGCATCGGTCACGTCCATCGGCAGGACCAGCGCCTGCGCATTGCCCTGCGCGGTCTCGACCAGCGGCGCCTCGCGGCGGCCCGCCAGCGCGACGCGCCAGCCCGCATCCAGAAAGGCCCGGGCGGTGGCGCGGCCGATGCCGCTGCCCGCGCCGGTGACGAGAATGGTCTGCATGGCGGTCCCCCTGTCCTGTCCCTTTGGCAGATTCCCAGCCAAACCGACCGGATGCAAGGCCGATCCGCCCTGCCCGCGCTTGATACCCCCCGCCCCCGCGCCCTATGTCTGGGGTCAACGCGACATGAAAGAGGTTCCCAGATGCGCATGATCCCGCCCGCCCCCGTCTTCGACGCCAATGCCACGGGTCCGGGGGGGCTTGGCGCGCTGCCCGAATGGGATCTGGCCGATCTTTACGCCGCCCCCGACGCGCCCGAGATCGCCCGCGACATGGACTGGCTGGAAGGCGAATGCGCCCGCTTCGCCGCCGATTACGAGGGCAGGCTGGCGGGGCTGGATGCGGGCGGCTGGCTGGACTGCATCGCGCGCTACGAGGCGATCAACCGCGTCTCGGGGCGGATCATGTCCTATGCGGGGCTGCGCTATTACCAGAACACGGTGGATGCGGCGCGCGCCAAGTTCCTGTCGGATTGCCAGGACAGGATCACCGGCTACACCACGCCGCTGGTGTTCTTCTCGCTGGAGATCAACCGCATCGAGGACGGCGTGCTGGAGGCGCTGTTCGCGGCGGATGCCGGGTTCGCCCGCTACAAGGCCGTCTTCGACCGGCTGCGGGCGATGCGGCCCCATCAATTGTCCGACGAGCTGGAGCGGTTCCTGCATGACCAGTCGGTGGTCGGCGCCTCGGCCTGGAACAAGCTGTTCGACGAGACCATCGCCGCCCTGGAATTCGAGGTGGACGGCGAGACCTTCGGGATCGAGGGCACGCTGAACTTCATGACCGATCCCGACCGCGCGAAACGCGAGGCGGCGGCGCATGCGCTGGCCGAGGTGTTCGAGCAGAACGTCAAGCTCTTTGCCCGCGTCCACAACACGCTGGCCAAGGAAAAGGAGGTCGAGGATCGCTGGCGCAAGATGCCGACCCCGCAGACCGGGCGGCATCTGTCGAACGACGTGGAACCCGAAGTGGTCGAGGCGCTCAGGAATGCCGTGGTCGCGGCCTATCCGCGGCTGTCGCATCGCTATTACGCGCTGAAGGCGAAATGGCTGGGGCTGGACAAGCTGCAAGTCTGGGACCGCAACGCGCCCCTGCCGATCGAGGAGCCGAAAACGGTGGATTGGGAAACCGCGAAGGCAACCGTGATGGGCGCCTATGCCGATTTCTCGCCGAAGATGGCCGAGCTTGCCGCGCCGTTCTTCGACAGGGGCTGGATCGACGCGGGCGTGAAGCCGGGCAAGGCGCCGGGGGCCTTCGCGCATCCGACGGTGACGGATGTCCACCCCTATGTGATGCTGAACTATCTGGGCAAGCCGCGGGACGTGATGACGCTGGCCCACGAGTTGGGCCATGGCGTGCATCAGGTGCTGGCCGCGGAGCAGGGGGAATTGCTGTCCTCGACGCCGCTGACCCTGGCCGAGACGGCCAGCGTGTTCGGCGAGATGCTGACCTTCCGCAAGCTGCTGGCGGCGGCCGAGACCCCGGCGCAGCGCAAGACGCTGCTGGCGGGCAAGGTCGAGGACATGATCAACACGGTCGTCCGCCAGATCGCGTTCTACGATTTCGAGTGCAAGCTGCATGACGCCCGCCGCCAGGGCGAGTTGACGCCCGAGGACATCAACGAAATCTGGATGAGCGTGCAGGGCGAGAGCCTGGGCCCGGTGTTCGAGTTCATGCCGGGCTACGAGACCTTCTGGGCCTATATCCCGCATTTCGTCCACTCGCCCTTCTATGTCTATGCCTATGCCTTTGGCGACGGGTTGGTGAACGCGCTTTACGCGGTCTACGAGGAAAGCGGCGCGGGTTTCCAGGACAGGTATTTCGACATGCTGAAGGCGGGCGGGTCGAAGCACCACAAGGCGCTGCTGGCGCCCTTCGGGCTGGATGCGGCGGACCCGGCCTTCTGGGACAAGGGGCTGTCGATGATCGAGGGGATGATCGACGAACTGGAAGCGATGGAAGCCTGAAGGGGGGGGCCGGGCGCCCGCCCATCGAGGGCGGGCGCCCGGTGGGTCTTTGGCGGAGATGTCGGCCGCCGAAACCAGCCGGGGCGTTACTTCCAGGCCGTCCAGGGGAAGGGTTTCTCCTCGCTCGCCACGGCGAGATAGCGCGCGGTGATCGCCATCCAGTTGCCGAGCCGCGAGCCGAATTCGGTGATGTGGGGATTCTTCTGCCTGGTGAAGAGCATCCAGCCGAATTGCAGAAGCGCGGTCGCCACCAGCAGGGTCTGGGCGACCGAGAACAGGATCAGCAGCACCAGCATCCAGGCACCGCGGATCCAGACCGCGCGGCTGTCGCGCGGGCCGGCGTCGGCCGAGCCGCGGGAGGAGGGGCCGGGCCGCGGGCCGGGTTCGGGCGCGGGTTTCCAGTTCGGGTTGGGATCGGGCGTGTCGGACATCGGGGCCTCCGGGCGTTGCGCCGGGGCGCCGATGCCCCGGCTCAGAACAGGATCACGTCCCCGAAATGGCGCGGCAGGTCGGCCGCCGCAACCCCCACCAGGTCCTTGTTGAGGTCCACAACAAGGGCTTGCGCCAGCGCCGCGGCGATATGTCCGCGCAGCGCGCCCAGCATTGCGGGCGGCGCGCTCATCGCGAAGCGGTCATAGCCGCCCTTCGCCCATTCCGCCGCCGCAATTTCCAGCACGTCGCGGGCAAAGGACTCGCGATTCTGTTCCCGCTCCGGCGTCGAGGGCTCGAATCCGTGGCGCGCCGCCCCCGGCGCAGCCTGACTGCGGCCGGGCCGTTCGGAATAGCGGATCTCGGTCGCCTTGTCGAAGGCGGAGAGTTCCTTGAGCCCCTTGCCCGGTCCCTCATTGACCAGAAGCCGCGCCTCCTTCTCGTTGGCGATCAGCACCAGCGTGCGAACGGGTTTCATGGCATCCTCCGCTTTGACCACGTCCCAAGTCTGGCCAGCCCGGGCGCGGGCCGCATTGATGTGGCGCAAGGCGGTGCTCAGCCCGGCGAAAGCCCCCGCAACCGCTCCGACCGGCGGCGCAGCAATTCCACCGCGGTCAGCAGCAGGATCGAGACCGCCACCAGCACGGTCGCCACCGCCAGGATCGTCGGGCTGATCTGTTCGCGCAGCCCGATGAACATCTGCCAGGGCAGCGTCTTCTGGTTGGCCGAGCCCACGAACAGCACCACCACCACCTCGTCGAAGGAGGTGATGAAGGCGAACAGCCCGCCCGAGATCACGCCCGGCAGGATCAGCGGCATCTGCACCTTGAAGAAGGTGCGCAAGGGCCCCGCGCCAAGGCTGGCCGAAGCCCGCGTCAGCGAGCGGTCAAAGCCAACCAGCGTCGCCGTCACGGTGATGATGACGAAGGGGATGCCCAGCGCGGCATGGGCCAGCACCACGCCCAGATAGGTGCCCTGAAGCCCGATCCTTGCATAGAAGAAATACATCCCCGCCGCCGAGATGATCAGCGGCACGATCATAGGCGAAATCAGGATTGCCATGATGGTGCGCCGGAACGGGACATGGTCCTGGCTGAGACCCACCGCCGCCAGCGTGCCCAGCACCACCGACAGGATCGTGGCCGAGGGCGCGATGCGGATCGAGTTCGCCAGCGCCTGCTGCCAGTCGGGGCTGTTGAAGAAGTCGCGGTAATGCTTGAGCGAATAGGCCTCGGGGTCGAAGGCCAGCATGCCGGGCGTGAAGGTGAAGAAATCCAGCGCGTTGAAGCTGAGCGGGATGATCACCAGGATCGGCGCGATCAGGAAGAAGAAGATCAGCCCGCAGATCAGCTTGAACGTATAGTGCCAGAGCCGTTGCCCGGGCGTGGCATAGGGGGGAAGATCCATCTGTGACATGCGCTTACCCCAGGTTCACCTTGTCGATGCCGACAAGCCGGTCATAGGTCCAGTAAAGCGCCAGCACGACGCCCAGAAGGATCGTGCCCAGCGCCGCCGCCAGCCCCCAGTTCAGCGAGCTGGAGATGTGATAGGCGATCCGGTTCGAGATGAAGGTGCCCGAGGTGCCGCCCACCAGTTCCGGCGTGATGTAGTAGCCGATGGCCAGGATGAAGACGAGGATGCAGCCCGCCCCGATGCCGGGCACCGATTGCGGGAAATAGACCCGCCAGAAGGCCGTCCAATTGGTCGCGCCCAGCGATTTCGCCGCGCGGACGTAAGAGGGCGGGATCGTCTTCATCACCGAATAGAGCGGCAGGATCATGAAGGGCAGCAGGATATGCGTCATCGCGATGATGGTGCCGGTCTGGTTGTTGATGAGGATCAGCCGCCCCGCATTGTCCACGATCCCGATCCACACCAGGATGTCGTTGATGACGCCCTGCTGCTGCAACAGCACCTTCCAGGCCGAGGTCCGCACCAGCAGCGAGGTCCAGAACGGCAACAGCACCAGGATCAGCAGCAGGTTCGAGGTGCGCATCGGCAGGTTCGCCAGCAGGAAGGCGATCGGATAGCCCAGCAGCACGCAGGCGCCCATGATGGTAAGGCTCATCACCAGCGTGCGCTCGAACAGCATGATATAGATCTTCTGGTCGGCGGGCTGGCTGGTGATGCCGTCGGGCGTCTGTTTCAGATCCACCGCGGTCAGGAAATAACCCGGCGTGTAGCGCGCCGAAAAGGTCTGGATCGTCGCCCAGACCGTGGTCTGCGACCAGGCACGGTCGATCCCGGCATAGAGCGCGGCCAGATCGGCGCGCTCGAACCCGCGCACGGCGTAATGGGCCGGGTCCAGCAGCGCCTGCGCCGCCTCGTCCAGCGTGGCGATGCGCCCCACGCCCACGGCGGTCAGGTCGCGATACAGCGCCAGATAGACCGGCGGCCAGGGCGCGCGGGCGGCCGGATCGCCGTTGCGGTTGCCCTGCACGGCCCGGGCGAAATCGAGATAGGCGTCCGCCGTTTCGGGCAGCACCCCGGCCATGCCGTCCTTCAGGCGAAAGGGCGGAACCGGCTCGGCAAAGGGACGCCCGGCGCTGCGCGCCGCCGTCCGGGCGGCCTCCCAGGCATCGTGATCGGCCTGCCAGGACGGATCGGCGAACAGGGCGATCCAGGTCCCCGGATCGGTCCAGGCCGGATCGAGCGCGGCGAACTGGTCGCGATAGGTCTCGCCGATATCGCCCACGCCCCGGCCGGTCTTGCGGAACAGCGAGGACAGCCCGTTCTGTTCATAGTTCAGCCGCGTGCCGAGGCGGGTATGCTGCTTGCGCTCGACCGCGGCGATCATGTCGATGGTGAAGGCGGCCAGCACATCGTCCGAGGGCGGCTCGCCGGAATTGTGATCCCAGTCGCGGATCGCCTGCGCGGTGCGCGGCAGGGTATCGGACACGATCTGGTTCTCGACCGAACGGAACAGCATGTCCGCGATCGGCGCGACGAAGGTGACCATTATGAACAGCAGAAGCGGCGCGATCAGCATCAGCGCCCGCAATTTCTGCGCCCTCAGCGCGCGTTGCAGGCTGCGCTTGAGCGGCGTTCCGTCGGCGGCCAGCATCTGGCCGGTCCGGGTGGCCTCGGTCATCCCCATTCCCCTTGTCAGATGGCAGGGGGCCGGTTGGCGGCCCCCTGCCCGGTCATGCGGTCGAACCGGCCCTTACTGGGCCAGCCACGCCTGGAAGCGGGCCTCGACATCGTCCTGGTTGTCGGCCCACCATTCGATGTTGTTCACCAGGTAGTTCTTCTGGTTCTCGGGATTGGTGGGCATGTGCGGCGCCATCTCGACGCCCAGATCGGCATGGGTCGAGACCAGCGGCTGCGACGAGGCGCGCGCCGGGCCGTAGCTGATGAACTTGGCCTGATCGGCCAGCCGCTGGGTGTCGGTCGCGAAATGCAGGAAATGCAGCACCCGGTTCAGCCGGTCTTCGGGCAGCCCCTCGGGGATGATCCAGCCGTCGAAATCGAACACCTGCCAGTCCCACAGCATCTCGACCGGCTGGCTCTGTTCCACGATCACGCTGAACAGCCGCCCGTTATAGGTCGAGCCCATGACCACCTCGCCATCGGCAAGGCGCTGCGGCGTCTCGGCACCGGCCGACCACCAGATCACCTCCGACTTGATGGTGTCGAGCTTGGCCAGCGCCTGTTCGACGCCTTCCGGCGTGCTGAGAACGTCGTAAAGGTCGTCCTTCTCGACACCGTCGCACAGCAGCGCCCATTCGATGTTCTTCTTCGGCCGCCGTTCCAGGCTGCGCTTGCCGGGGAAGTTCTCCAGGTCGAACAGCGCGCACAGGTTGTCGGGCGTGCGACCGCCCCATTCGGCGACATTGGTGCGGTAGCCGAAGGTGGTCGAGAACACGATCTGCGGGATGTAGCAGTCGTTGAATGCCGAATCGCCGAAATCCTCGCGCGGGGTCGAGCCGTCGTCGCCCGCGGCGAGGATCTCGTCGATATCGACCTCCATCGCCAGACCCTCGTCGCACAGCCGCTGGCTGTCGGGGCCTTCGACATCGACCAGATCCCAGGTGATGTTGCCCGCCTCGTTCATGGCGCGCAGCTTGGCCACCGCCTCGTTCGAGCTTTCGTCCCAGGTGAAGGTGGTGCCGGTCATCGCCGCATAGGGCTCGGCATAGGCCTTGATCTGGCTGGTCTGATAGGCCCCGCCCCAGGACACAACGGTCATGCTGTCGGCGCAGTTCTCGCAGGGCGGCAGATCCTGCGCCATCGCCGCGACGGGCAGCGCCACCAGCGCGGTTGCGGAAAGAAGTCCTCTGATCGTCATGGTCGTCTCCCAGTTGTGTTTCCCGGGTTCTGGTCGAGGGATCCGCTGCCCCGGGCGCGGCGGACCCGAAGCGGTCACGCGGGCGCGTCCAGCGCGCGGCAATCCTCGGGCAGCCAGCCGATCTCGATATGCTCGCCCGGCTTCATGCGGCGCTGATCGGGGGCGTTGCGGGTCTTGATGACGAAATCCTCGTTGCCCGCCACCCGCAGCCGGGTGCGGTAGATGTCGCCCATATAGATGAATTCCAGCACCTCGGCATGGATCAGATGGGCATTGGGCGACAGCCGGTCCTTGTTGATCTCGACCCGTTCGGGCCGGATCGAGACCAGCGTGCGGTCGCCCGGCTTCTTGACGTTCACGGGCTTGGCGTCGATCACCTCGCCATCGTCCAGTTCGACCAGCGCGACGCCGTTCTCGATCTCCTTGACGGTGCCCATCAGCGTGTTGTTCTCGCCGATGAACTGCGCGACAAAGCTGTTGACGGGCTGTTCATACAGCACGTCCGGGGCATCCAGTTGCTGGATGCGGCCATCGTTGAACACCGCCACCCGGTCGGACATGGTCAGCGCCTCGGTCTGGTCATGGGTGACATAGACCGTGGTGATCCCCAGATTATGCGCCAGCCGCGTGATCTCGAACTGCATGTGCTCGCGCAACTGCTTGTCCAGCGCGCCCAGCGGTTCGTCCATCAGCACCAGATCCGGCTCGAAGACCAGCGCGCGGGCCAGCGCGATGCGCTGCTGCTGGCCGCCCGAAAGCTGCGCGGGGCGGCGCCCGCCGAACGCGCCCATCTGCACCATTTCAAGGGCGCGCTGGACCTTCTCCTCGCGCTCGGACTTGCCGAACTTGCGCACCTCCAGCGGGAAGGCCAGGTTCTCGGCCACCGTCATGTGCGGGAACAGCGCGTAGTTCTGGAACACCATGCCGATCCCGCGCTTGTGCGGCGGGATGTTGTTGATCGGCTTGCCGTCGAGCAGGATCTCGCCATGCGTGGCCGTCTCGAAGCCCGCCAGCATCATCAGGCAGGTGGTCTTGCCCGAACCCGACGGCCCAAGCATCGTCAGGAACTCGCCCTTCCCGATCGACAGGTTGAGATCTTTGACGACGAGCGTCTCGCCGTCATAGCTTTTCTGGACGCGGTCAAAGACCACGAACCCGTTGTCCGTTGCAGCGGTCAACCGTAACCCCCTGTTGTGCCGCGCGCCCTTGGTGGGCGCGTTCTGCCGGATCGTCCGTCCGATTGGCGAAACGGTATCATGTGCCCGCCCAAGTGCAACGCCGAACTTGGAAACAGACGAAAGACCCGGTTTTCCCCTTCTTTTCAACATTCAATCCGCGCAAGCCCCGCCGGATGCGCGCGGGAACGCGACATTTCCGGCGGCGGTTGCGACCGATTTCCGGTCGGCCCCGACCCGCCGGACCGTCGGGCCAAGACCTGAATGAGGGCGACGGCACTTGCCAGCGGAACCGCAAGGCAAGCCCGGCCCCGGCCCGCCCGATGCCCGGACTTTCGGCAGCCGCGCGGCCGGTTGCACAGGGCGCAGGCAGGCCGGGCGCGCGGGCGCGCCAAGGGCCGCGATCAAGCCGCCCCGATGCGGGGAGGCGGGCGGCGTCCGTCCTGAGAGGGAGAGTGATTGGTGCGGTCGAGAAGAGACGGCCGCAGCCAACCCATCACCTTGAAAAATAACGACTTATTTCCGCCCGGTTCGTGCGCTTTGTAGCGCCGTTTTGTAGCGACGGTCAATGGCCAAGACGCTGACTAAGCCGTGCTTCTCAACTTCGAATCCAGCGTCGAGAAGTCACCCGCCGTGGGCATGTCGAAGATGCAGTGCCCCCCGCTCGCCTCGGCCCATAGCTCGCCGATCATGTGCTTTTCTCTCGCCTCCTCGGCAAGGTGCGCGCCCTTGTATTCCACGGCGGCGACACGCCCATCTGTCAGCAGCACCATGAAGTCGGGGTAGAAACGACCGCCCGGCAGTTGCAACCAGAAGGCGTTCGGCTTGCGGTCCACGTTGCGCAACCAGAAGCGCACCTTCGGGTGCTCGTCGAGGAACACCGCGCAGCGGAACTCTTCGCCGTCTGGCTTCAGGTCGCCGATGATGGGGATGTAGTGCTTGTTGAACTTCCGCGCGCCCCGGTAGGGCTGGTTGTAGGCGTAGCTCTGCTCGTCGAAGACAAGGGCAAGGTCGGCGCTGGTCTCGAAGGCTTGGGCGTCGGCAGCGAAGAGCGCCTGATACTTCCCCTTCTCGCGGGTCTCGCGCAGGGTCTTGATCTCCTCGGTCAGCTCGCGGCGCAGCTCATATTTGTAACGTGCCAGCTGGTCGAGCGTGTAGCCCTTCGCCCCCATGCCCCCTTCAAGCGCCCGCTGGATGAAAACCCGTGCGGCGGGCTTGGTCACATCGGGGTGCGGGATGCCCCGGTCGATCCAGTTGACCAATCGGGGCAGGCTCCAGGCCGGTTCCTGTATCGCCATGGCCAGCTGGTCGTGCAGGTGGCCGACGAACTTGATCTTCATCTTGCCCAGCTCGCTGACGTCGATCTCGCCCGCCTTGCTGTCCTCGTGGATGGTGAAGCGCTGCACGAAGCCCGCGACGTCGCACTCGGCAAGGTTCCATGGCAGGTCGAGGAAATGGTCGGGGCCGAACAGCTCCAGCGCCCCCTGACGGCGGATGCCGAGGCGGGGAACGATGAAGGGCGGCTTCTCGCCCTCAGGCATCTCGGTCGCCTGTATGCGGTTCGACCGGATGAACAGGCGTTCGATCACCTGCTCTGCCCCCGGCACCTTGGCAAAGGCCAGATGCATCAGGTTGCGTTCGTCGCGTGACAGGGCGCGGGTGACGGCGATCTCGCGCGTCGTGGCGTCGAACTTCACCCGCAGTTTCAGTGACGGGGGCAGCTTGGCGATTGCCGCCGTGACCTCCTCGTCGGACCCTCCGGGGGCCACCGGCAGGGCGTCCGAACGGTGCTCGTAATCGGCCCGCTCCTCCTCGAAGCCAAGACCCTGATGCGCCTTGACCAGCTGGGCCGCCTCCAGCCGGTCGAAGCCCGCCCCATCGACAAGCCCGTCCCGCAGCATGTTCGCGGTCTCGCCGAAGTCGCGCGAGGTGACGAAGGCATAGGCGCGGTTCAGCACGTCGCGGGTCTTGCGCCGGGCCTTGGGCATGCGCAGCACCCGGCCCAGGATTTGCTCGACGGCCACCTTGGAACTCAGTTCGGCCACCGAACAGAGGACATAGGCGAACGGACAGTCCCAGCCCTCGCGCAGCTTCTGCACGGTGATGACGTAGCGCACCGGGCAGGCAGGGTCGGCGATATCTTCGATCTGGTCCAGCTCGGCAAAGCCGGTCGCATGCAGGGCAATCTGCTCGCGCGGGATGCGCTTGTCGTCGGTCAGGAACTGCGCCACCCGCTCGGGCGTCAGACGGTGGGGGTCTGTCTTCGACTTCGACTGCGCCTGAAACAGGATGATCGGGCGGATATACTCTCCCGTGTCGGCCTGCTCTGCCCGCGCCGCATCCTCCAGCGCCGCCTGACAGTCCAGCGCCTGCCCCACAACCTTGCGCCAGTCGGTATCGGTCTGCAGGCGGATGGGCAGCTTGATCATCTCCTCGGCCTTCAGCTCCGCCGCCGAGACGTGGAAGAGGATGTTGGACGCGGGGTTCTCGCCTGTCGGGTCGGGGTCAGTCCGGGGCGTGGCCGTCAGCTCCAGAATCATCGACGGGTCGAACCGGCGCAGCGTCTCGAAGGACAGCGCCGTGCGGGCGTTGTGGGCCTCGTCCACGATCACCATGGGCCGGTGCAGCCGCAACAGGTTCGCCAGCGAGGCGACGGGCCGCTCTGCCCCCTCGACCTTTTCCAGCCGCTCCAGCTGCGCCGCCGTCAGCCCGCTGAAATGGTCCATCAAGGCCCCGGCATCGGCATAGACCTTGCGGCCCGTCATGTCGTCCACGCGGAACGCCTGCAGCGTGGCCACGATGATGCAGGCCCCGCCCGTGGCATCGGGGCGCGACAGGGCCAGCGCCTCGGCCACCGACATGACCGCCACGTTGCGCCCGAAATCCCTTGCCAGCGCGGCCCGGTAGGGGTGGTTCAGGTCGCGCAGGGCGTCAAGCGTCTGGTCCAGAATGGCGGTCGAGGGGACCAGCCAGAGCACCATGGGGTTGTCGGCCTGCAGATACTCCCTTGCGGCCACCCCCACGGCATGCGCCGCAACGATGGTCTTGCCGCCCCCGGTGGGGATACGGATGCAGACATAGGGCGTCGCCGGGTCCACGAAGGGCGCGGTGGAATAGCTGCCCTCGGCCACATCGGTAAAGGCAGCCTTGGCCGGGTTGTCGGCGACGGCGTCCATCAACACCACCTTGCGCAGATACTCCCGCAGGGCGCGCAGGGCCTCACGCTGATAGCTGCGCAGCTCGAAGTTCACCGCCGCCATGGTCAGACCCCCTCGACCTGATAGGGGATTTGCTTGAACACCACGCCCGACGCCTTCAGCCGGTCGGCCGAGACGGTGCAGCCCTCGGCATAGACCACGCGCAGCCCCTCGAAACCCTCGGGCGGGTCGGGCAGGCGGGCCAGCCGGTCGGGCGTCAGCACGTTGTCGGTTTCCTCTGGTTGCTCCGGGGGTGTGTCCTTGGCGTCCCGCCACCATTCCCCGGTCGGTTGCTTCCCGGCGGCGATCATTGCCCTGCGGCGCTGCCGCATGTTGTGAACGGTGGTGCGGCTCGCGCCGGTATCGCCCACGATGTCCGCCTTCGAAAGAACGGCATCCGCCAGCCACACCAGACGCCATGCGAGGTTCATCTTCTCGGCAAACGTCAGGGGCAGCTTGTCGCGGCTGTTGCGCTGGGCGGCAAGGCGATGGGCTGTGATCTCGTCGCAGGTGACGATGCGGACGGGGATGCCCTTGGCGACCTTCGTTTTGCGACGCTGGTTCTCGTAGGCGGCGAGGATGTGCTGGCCGTCCAGAAGCACCAGACGGGGCCTGTCGGGGTCCCTGAGGTCTTCCCAGACAAGGACCGGGTCAAGGCGTCCGCTGTTGCGAAGGGCGACATAAAGCGTCCTGACGTGATCTTCGCGGATGCCGCGGACCGTGAAGGCCGGGTCGCGGGTGATCTCGCGGGGCTGGACATAGGCGCGGCGGTAGCTGGGCGTGGCGGTGGCTTTTGCGGTGATGGTCATGGGTGGTTCCTTGGTGATCGCGCGGCCCCACGATGGGCCGGAATGAAGAAGGCCCCCGCCGATGTGGCAGGGGCCGTGGTGGTTGGCGTTTCGGGTGGCCGAATGGGTATTGGGGGATGATGCCACGTTGTCGGTGGTCCATCCCGTCGGTGCGCCCGAAGGTTTCGTTGGTGGTGGTGATCAGTCGTCCGCGCGGGGAAACATCCGGCTGGCCAGCACGGGCAGCGAGAGTTTCAGCGCCGCGGCGATGATCTCGGAGTTCGTGATCTTCTGGCCGGTGGCCTGCTCGTGCCGTTCGGCCAGCGCATCGAGCACCTGGATGATCTCCGGGCGGGCCTTGATGGTGCGCCAGAGGTTTTCCCTCGGGGTGCGCCTGCTGGGGTGCCCCGGCGGGTGCGCGGCTATCTCGGGCAGGTGTCGGCGGGCGAGGGCTTCAAGATCGCTGACATGCAGCGCCTTGCCGCCACCGTTGCGGTGGTTGCGTCTGGTCATGGTGATCTTCCTTTGGAGGTGATGGCGGATGCGACCCCCGCGGCCCCTGTCAGGGAAGCCGCGAAGGTGGTGCGAGCGGGGTCAGGTTGCTAAATCCATGGACCGCCCCGTCACTGGTGAGGACGTGCTCATCTTTCCACGGCCCCGATGGGTTGCCCCGGAAGGTGCCGCCCGTCGGCCGGAAGGATGTGATCAAGGTCGGCCGCACAAAGCGCGCCATCACCCCAGCGCGTCGTGATCTGCTTCGTGCGGCAGGGGCGATCTGCAGCACGTCGAGTGCCGCGGTCGCGGGCGTTTGGAGAGATGGTGCACAACATGTGGTAGCACGGCTGCCGTTGGGTGACAGGATTTGCGCGATGAGAGTTTGCGATGGAATTTATGGGGAGTAGTGGGGGAAAATGACCCGCCCGCGCAGCGCCCCTGAGACGCCGCCTGCGGCCCGCATTGAGGAGAGGTGGGCGACCATGGCCAAAACGCACATGCCGCCTCAGGCGACTCCTGCGGCGCTCCACGGGCCTGGGCCGTTTTGAGCCTGCGCCTCTGCGGGGCACAACATCTGGATTGGGTGCGGCCCAGCGCCGATGTGGCGTTGGACGATAGCAGGTCCTCCGGGGGTGTTACGCCGCCCCGTCCAGCCGCTCCAAGACCCGCATGACCTGCGATGCCTGCCAGCGGCCACCGCGCGCCGTGGGCACGCCCGAGGTGTTCAGGGCGTCCGCGATCTCGCGCAGCGTCTTGCCCTGCGCGCGCAGCGGCTGCACCGTCGCCGCCACCCGTTGGGCCTGCCTTGCGGCCATCGCCTTCACGGCCTCATTCCGCTTGCCGGTGGCATCGCGCAGGCCCCCCAGCTTTCGGCCCTTCGCCTTCGCCTCGGCCAAGGCAGCCTTGGTGCGCAGCGAGATGAAGTCCCGCTCCTGCTCGGCCAAGGCGGCGTAGATGTGCAGCTGGAACTTGTCGGCATAGGGCATCGAGGCCACCCGCAGCTTCACCTTGGGGTCATCGAGCAGGGACGCAATGAAGGACACCTTGCGGGACAGCCGGTCCAGCTTGGCCACCAAGAGCGTCGCCCCGGTCTTGCGGCACAGGTCCAGCGCCTCGGCCAGCATCGGCCTGCCGTTGTCGGTGCCTGATCGCACCTCCTCGAAATCGGCCAGCACCTCGAAGGGCTGCTCGGCATAGGTGGCGAGGTAGAGGTCGATGTCGCGGCGCTGGGCGTCCTGACCCAGCTTGC
This sequence comes from Rhodovulum steppense, assembly GCF_004339675.1. Lineage (GTDB taxonomy): Bacteria > Pseudomonadota > Alphaproteobacteria > Rhodobacterales > Rhodobacteraceae > Rhodovulum > Rhodovulum steppense. Next base: position 71,281 of record NZ_SLVM01000011.1, on the reverse strand, counting down.
TCTTGCCCTGCTCCTCGGTGCTGACGCGGCGGTAGATCACGAACTGCAACATGGCTGCCTCACTCGTCCTTGGGTTCTTCTTCGCCTTGGTGAGTCGGCTTGTTGCAAATGTCAACGGACGTTGAAGGTGTTATACGCTAGGCGAGTGAGCATGTGAATCGAAAAAGGAGCGCGGATTTGATGAAGACAAAAAAGAGTTTGGCCCCCATACGGTGGGGGCACCCTGGGGGGCTGGGGGTCCCTCCTTCAGTATTGAAAGGCAACCCGAAAATTTCTGGACAAAATTCTGAAGTATGCACAATATAACGCGTAAAGATTGAAATGGGGGAAACATGGTCAAGGACGAAGTTAGAGCTGCATGTGCAGTATTCGTTTATGTGGGCTTAATGATTGGCGGAGGGGTGGTATATCTATTCTTCACATTAGAATGGGAGGCGCTGCTAGTGACAGTTATCGGTGGCGGCCTTGGGCTTATGTACGGATTTGGAGCAATCTCAGGGGTTGGTGAAAAGATGGATATGGAGCAAAGGAGGTTAGGATTGCTTCGAGAAGAAGTTGACAAGATCATTCTGAAGAACAGTTCTGACAACGCTTTGGTTTCTGACCTGAAGAGACTTAGGCTCATCATCTAAACCAAAGGTCCAGGCGGAACTTAGGGGCTGGCTTCCTGAGCTGAAAAGACAAAAAATAAAATATCTACAAGTGCGGGCCTCAAGTCTAGGTACAGGGACCAAGCCCCCAGCGGGCACCAAGGGCGCACACCTTTACAGCTTCGCTGTCTTCATTGTCTTGGCTGGGGTACAGGGGGCGCAGCGCCCCTGTCTCTCTTCCTCAAGCTCAATCTTCCCAAGTAATTATTATTATTTATAAATTCTAAAGGTCACTACTCTTGGTAGATTGTCTTCTAAGACTAATGACCTTTAAACCTGAAGCCCCGCCCTGACCTTTAATTCAGCCGTCTGAAGCCTGCTGGATTTCCGTACCTTCCGGGTTCTCCTTTCTCGAAAATCCAACCCAGTGAAGTCCAGTGTTGTTGCTGCTGTTCAATCTGCACCTTCTTAGGCTTGCCCCTGATAATGATACCATAAGCCAACAGATCACCTGCTGAAACAAAATCACTATCAGTCCTGCACAGATATTCGGATATTCTTGCAATCAGACTTCTATTATTTCTGGCATTTGGCTCTGATCCTGCCTCATAACTAAGTTTCACACCGCTGAACAACTCAGGAAGAAGAGTCGTGAAATCGTCTCGATCAGGGAAGATGCAGTTAAGCTCCATATAGGCTGCTTTACCTTGACCATCTACAGAACGGCAAGTGCCTCTCGCTGCCATCTGCTTGATGTGCGTGGCATAGTGCAGCCGCTTTAGTTCACGGATCAAGTTGCCTTGTGTGTTCTTCCCTGCTTCAAGATTCTCTTCCGTAGCATTCTGCTTCGCATGTCCGAGATACTTAGAGAACAGAACATCATTTGGTTGATGGAACATGGATACCAGCCAGACGGTATCGCAGTCTCGATACTCATTACTACCCACATCACAACCCCAATGCGTGACACAGGCTGAAGACAACTTACGCGCTATATCTTTCTCAAAGTCTTTAGGGCAAACCACAAGTGTACGATTATCCCAAAAGCCCACTTTTCCTGCTACATAGGAAACAAAAGCATCCCGTTGATCCGGGTCGCGTAGAACATCGTGATGATACCAAGATACACCTTCCGGCCATGGGACATACTTCGCCACCATGTTGCTGTAATCAACCTTTATTCCTTCACGGGGGATACTGCCCCCTTGTGCGGGATCGAAGTGCCAGCCTTCAGTATGCGCCGTGGCAGAGAAGATGATAGCCCGCTCTTCAAACGGTAGGTTGTAGTTGTACCAGTGCCAGACAGAGCTATTAATTCTTCGCTGGAATGCCGTGCCTGCCAACATATGCTCTGCCAGCGTCTTGATATCCCTGGCAGCGTCAGACCTGGGGTTACTGTTCACAACATCGTACACCCAGGACGGCACACCTACTGGCGTCAAGCCTCGCGTGTTCTGCTCTTCAGCCCACCTAGCAGCCGCAGCATAGGGGGAAGACTGCTCTTCGTCTCTGGCTTTGATGAACTGATACGGGTGCACAGTGCCGTTGAACACGGGCTGGGGGTACTCGTCGATGATGACTACATCACGCCTGCCTACCCATTCTTCAGCCGCCTTGCCTGCATTATGGGTCAGGATAAGGCACTTCTTCTTGATGGCTTGAGACTTTGTAAACTGAGCAGATATAGGAAAATCCACCGGAACGGATTCCGTCGGGTCATGGCTTTGCGTCCATACAGCGGCACAGCCAGCTTCTATTTTTTCCATTTCCTGAAAAAAGATGTCTGCATCCTTCTTTGTCGGAACAAGGACAAGAAACCGAATATCGGAACTTACCTCACTCCAAACTCTTTTCATTGCCAGCCTTGCGCCCGTTGTCTTTCCAAGTCCGGTTTCAGCCGTAAAGAATCTCAGCGCACCTTTCACCGCAAGGCGGCTTAGTACAGTCTGGTAGACTTGCTCTTGGGTTGATTTGACAGCATCAGATGCAGCAATTGAAATATCTTTTTCATAAAATTCTGGACTGAATACTTTCACCACGCTTTGTAATCCTCCCCAACCTGAGGAAGCCTTACCTTATACGGACCTAACTCAGTTTCTTTCAGGCATTGCTCACAGAGAGAATACCAAGTACCTTTATTGAGCAGCACCGGCCTTGAGTTGCAGCGGATGCACTGTCGATTGTCTTTTCTGTCATGTCTGATTGGTGTAAATTTGGACATGCCTTGAATATCCTTACTTAAAAATATTTAACTGAAGTCTTTTTCGAGCTGCCTTGCTCAATGTTATAGACCACCCTTACAAAATCACTTAGCCGTCGATACCGCTCATCTGAAGACTTAGAGGAGTCATAAATGTACTTGCCTGCTTCAATTTCCTTATCATCCAAAAATGCTGCGCAAGAGGCTTCGAATTGCTCTTCGGGTGGGTGTGTACCAGAAATCTCCTCTCGGCGCTCCTGCGCACCTCCCAGCGCCTCTGCGATGGGTTTAAAGTGTAGAGGTAGTGTCTGCATTTGCTGCCAAGCTTCAGGATTGATCGTTCCAGCTATTTGTTGGGTGACACGCAAGAGCGCCTCACGAGTTCGGAAGAAGCTTCTGGGGTGCCAACGCTTGCCCCTCCTTGCCTCCAGAACCCATTGATGATTGGCAGGACAAATGGTGATACGCCAAGTGTCGTTAACTTGAATCTTCATATCTGTAATCTCTTGATTTGAAATGAAAGAATGGCTTCTGCCACCAAAAGACAGAAACCGGAAAATGTGAAAATAGTCAGCTTAGGCTAAGTCTTGTTTTCTGGAATCGACAAGGAACCTGAGAAGAGCCAAGGCAGAAGTCCATGTATCGGGAATCTTGACCTCTTTGGGTAGTTCTGTGACCTTCAGAAGCAGTTCCCGCTCTGGGCCTTGGAAAAGGATAATTTTTCCATCCCATTTCACAGGACACTCATACTCGTAAACAGTGCTGCGATCAGAAAGAACCAATCGCGTTACTTCAACACCACCTTTTCTTGCGAATACAGCCTCCTGAAGCACCTTCGGCTTCTCGATCTTGGCAGGCTTGGTCTTTGGCTTCATCTTGCACACAAGGGTTTCTGAGTTCAGATTCTTGGCCGCCGCCTCAAGAGCCTTCTTCAGACTGGTGAAACGATTAGGGGATTCAATGGCAGAAGGGAGAAACCAGCTAGAAGAGAAGTGATAGTAGGCAAGCTGTGGATCACGGATTACAGAGACAGGAGAAGGGAACTTATCACAATGAATCTTGCCCACATCTTCTGTTTCCGGCCTTTTCCACTGTTCGAAAGTGATGCCAGGAGCAAGGGTTATCGTATGCGTAGGAGGTTCTTCAACAGCGAAGCCATGGATATTATCTGTCCAACTCATGCGGAGATCACCTCAGCGTCGGTCGGCTCAGTCCGCTGAATCAGATCTTTCAACTTCTTGGAAGGAGCGACAAGAATCTTTCCGGTCTCTTGGTCTTTGGAAGTGGTCAGGTAGCCTTGTTTGATAGCCTTGTTGATGTAGAGGTACGCAGGCCCCAACAGATCAAGTCTGCGGGTGAACCTTACAGATTCTTCGGGAAGGGAAATGAGGAACCGAACAAACCGAAGGTGAAGGCCGTAGAAGGTCTCTCTCGGTGCTGGCAGTACTCCATCAGCATGAAGTGCTAACGCCACCTTCTCAGAGTGAACTGTAGAGAAAAGGTCTTCAGGCAGTCTTTCCGAATCTATCCAGAAATCATGTGTATCCTTCATCACAGATCACCTTCCTCTCGCTCACGCTTGAAGAACTTTTCTTGACCAAGGGCCTTCAGGTCTTCCAGCATCACGTTCTGAGCTTCGGCGGAATAGAAGCGTCTTGGATTTTCACGCCTCACCCTGCTCCACTGTTGTTGCGTCTTGGGCTTCCGTTTCGTGTTGGTATCTTCAGTCATTCAAAATTCTCTTTTCTAAAATTGGGAGTCATGTTTACTCAGAATAGGCCAGAGCCTCATTCTGCGGGTCTGAAAGTTTGGGGAAGTGCTCACTGAGCGGGGGAGTTCGTAAGGGTCTATGTTTCCAAACCCTACAGTAACATTATAACATCTTTCGCCGGGAAAGTCAACGGCTATTTTTAGGGTATCCGGCTAAGTATATGTTATAATTAGAAAGAATTATTCTGTTGGCGGTTGACTTCTTGGCTAGAATATTGCAGCGACCTTCTCCATCCATGTGCGCATGTGCGCCACCGAGTAACCACGCCCATAGGTTGCCCCGGTGCCTAGTCTCGTGGTCCAGCCGCCTACTTGGTCGATCAGGTCAAGGGGAGCTTCCACGGAGCGAAGACGATCCCTCATCGTGTGCCGGAAGCAGTGGCAGGTTTGACCGGGGGCGAGTTGCTTGATCGCCTTGTTCAAGGTGTTGCTCGCATGGGTGGCTGCGAAGTGGTCATCACGCTTCCAGCGGGGGAAGACGTAGGGCGAGCCGTCAGACCTTGCCTTGAGGATGGACAGAGCTTCAGCGCCAGCACCGACCAAGGGCACCACACGGGCAGAGGAATGGGTCTTGAGGCGTCTCAGCGGGTGTGGGGCAATGGTTAGTGTCGCTGAATGCAGACACACGTCATACCAACGCAGGCCAACCACCTCGGCCAGCCTGGCACCAGTCTCGCCCAGTACCGGCAGGATTAGGGATGTGTCCTTGTTCCTCTGGATCGCCCAAGCGTAAATCTCGGAGATTTGCTCCGTCGAGAATGGCAGCCTCTGGTGTCGATCCTGCCCCTCCTGAGGTATCTTAAGACGGGAGAACGGATTACGCTTGTCTACCTCTAGCTCAACCATCCCGAACTCGATGATTGCATGGAGGGACTGGATACGTCTGCGGACGGTTGCTGTCTTGTTGCCGTGCTTGCGTAGCTCCGAGACAAGATCACGGGCATCTCTACGGGTGTAGGTGTCAATCGCCTTGTTGCCTGCCACTCGGATCAGAGCATCAACGGCAAGGCGACTTGGCTTCTCATTGATGGAATGGAGGCGGAGATACTCGTCTAGGCAAGATGCAAGGTCCCAAGTGTGGGGCTTCACGCGCTCTAGGAGCTTGTTCACATCGACAGGCCGCACAGAGGGTGAGGACCATATGCCGTCAAGGGCGGATGAAAGACCCTCAGCGAGCATCGCTGCCTGCTCTGTGTCTCGACTCAACGGAAGGCGGACGTAACGGCTACCGAAGCCTTCAACCGCATGGTCTGGCACTCTCCTGTTGTAGTGATAGGTGCCGCGCACAAGGGTCGTGTGGCGTATTTTGTGGATCATTTTGCATGTCTCCGAGCATTAACTCATTGACTGAAAATGTCTTTTTTAGATGAGATGGTGCGGTCGAGAAGACTCGAACTTCCACGGGAGTTACCCCACAGCGACCTCAACGCTGCGCGTCTACCAATTCCGCCACGACCGCACGTGATCAGGTAGTGCGGCGCTTCTTAGCGGCTTGGCCAGCCGATGTGAAGGGGGATTTTGCACCCGTTTTCCGGGGCGCGGCCAAGGCGGGGGCGGCAATCGCCGCCGCCCCCGCACGGGCTGTCAGTTGTCGATCGCAAAGGTCGGCAGCGCCGCGGGCTGCGGCCGCGATTCCCCCGTGGACAGGGACGCGCCGTCGTCCCGCCCGCCCAGCCGGTAGGCGGCCTTGCGGATCAGGTCGGCGCGTTCGGGCTGGGCCGGGGCAAAGACCGGAACCACGCCGCGATCCGCCGCGCCCAGCGCGGTGTCGTACCAGTCCAGCGCCAGATCGACCCGCCGTGCGGCACCGAATCCCTGCGCAAGGTGATGGCCCATCAGTTCGGCATAGACATCCTCGCCCAGCGCGGCCAGCAGCAGGCCCGAACCGATCGCCACATCCATGTTGTCGGTCCGGTAGCCGACCGACAGGCAGACCCGCGCGGTGCCCGCAAGCTGGGCGGGCGGCATGCCCGAGCCCATCACGAAGCCGCGCACGTCCTCGAGCACCTGATCCCTGGGCTTGAACGACAGCGCCGCGACCTGATCCTTGAGCGCCGGGCCGAACCCCGCGCATTGCTCGGCGATCTGGTCGGGCGTGACCCCGGGGATGCGGGCCGCCAGTTCCTCGCCCTCGGCGATGGCATAGGTCCGCGCAAGGCAGAACTGTTCCTCCAGCACGAAACCCGCATCAGTCATGCTGGCCGCCGTGGTGAAGCCGCCATTGCTGTTGGTCACAAGGCTGACCTTGTTGCACTGCGACGCCAGCGACTGGCCGCTGCCCTGGCTCAGGAAATTGGGCAGCGCAGGAGTCGCGGCAACAGCGCCTGCCGCAGCCGTGGCGGCAACCGCCGCCGCAGGCGCAGGCGGCGCGGCGGGCACGACGACCGTGGTGGTCACGGGCGGTTGCGGCACCGGCTGTTGCGGGTTGATGACGACGGTGGTGCCCGGCTGCACCGGGGCGGCGGGCATCATCGGCGCGGCCATGCCGCCGCCCACAAGCTGCTGCTGGTAGGTCTGCAACAGCCCGCGCGTGCCCAGCGGATTGGCCGCCACCATCTGCGTCGTGGCAGGCCCGCCCGCAATCGCGCGGTGATAGGAGGTCACGAGGAAATCGCGCTCATAGAGGTTGAGGGTGCCGGTGGGCGCGTAGCCCATGAACGCCTGGTATTGCGAGATCGCGTTGCGCGAATTGCGCCCCAGCACGCCGTCCGGTGTGCCCGCGGGAAAGCCGAAATAGTTCAGCGAGGTCTGCACCTCGCGGTTCTGCGCGCGCGTTGCCGCCGAGACGCCCGGATTGGGCGCGGTCCGGCGCACCTGCTGTTGCGGGCGCTGGCGGTTCTTGTTCGCCTCGTTGACGATCACGCCACCGATGATCCCGCCGATGATTCCGCCCGCGATATCGCTTCCGCCGGCCGCGACCTGGGTGGCCGGTGTGGCTGCGACGCTGGCCGCAAGGCAGGCCATTGCAAATTTCTTCTTCATCATGCCATCTCTCCCGAAAAGCACTTTCGGCGCTGTCACACACGCGCGCCCGGCTACACCCGGATTTGCAAAGTGTCGCGGCGACCGGTGAAAGCTGTCAAGGAAGGAATTGACGACCATGCGGCCGGAATGGACCGTTTTCGAGGGATTTTCGACCTATCCCGAGATCTGCGCCGCTATGGAGAAACGCGCCGAGGCGATCGCGGCGGGCCGGGCGGGCGAGGCGATCTGGCTGGTCGAGCATCCCCCGCTTTACACCGCAGGCACCTCGGCCAACCCGTCCGACCTGACCGATCCGGGCCGGTTTCCGGTGTTTCCCACGCCGCGCGGCGGGCAATACACCTATCACGGGCCGGGCCAGCGGGTGGTCTATGCGATGCTGGATGTGGGCGCGCGCGGGCGCGACGTGCGCCGATTCGTCTGGCAACTGGAGGAATGGGTGATCGCCACGCTGGCCGAGTTCAACGTCGCGGGCGAGCGCCGCGCGGGCCGCGTCGGCGTCTGGGTCGTCCGCCCCGACCTGCCCCCCGGCCCCACCGGTGCCCCGCGCGAGGACAAGATCGCCGCGATCGGGGTGCGCCTGCGCCGCTGGATCAGCTTTCACGGGCTCTCGATCAATGTCGAACCCGACCTCACGCATTATGACGGCATCGTGCCCTGCGGCATCCGCGAACATGGCGTCACCAGCCTTGTCGATCTGGGCCTGCCGGTGACGATGGCCGATCTGGACGTGGCGCTGGCGCGGAATTTCGACCGGGCGTTCGGCCCGGCAGCGCCGCCCGCGCGGGTCAGTTGCGCGTGACCCGGTCGGTGATGTCCTTCATCGAGGGCCGCCCCTCGATCAGCAGCGAGTCGCGCCCGGGCGGCTGGGTCTGGTCCTGCCGCTCCATCAGGTCCTTCTCATAGGCCTGGGCCTTGAGCCGGAAGAACCGCTGGGCAAGATCCTCATACATCTCGCGCGCAAGCAGCAGGCCCATCACCAATGCGGTCAGGATGAAGATGAAATGCGAGTAGATGAAGAAGAACGCGATCAGGTGGCTCACGATCAGCACCAGCGCCGCGCCGCGCAGGATGACCGCCGGCCAGTCCTCGGGTCGCACGCTCTTGAGGAATTTCATAAGCATCGTCTTGATCCTGTCTCGGTTCCGGCCTTCAGCATAGCGCCGCGCGCGCATGGGCGAAACCCGCCCCCGACCTTCTGGCCCGTCTTTCCCAACAATCTCCTGCGAGGACATGGCGCCGCGCCGCGCGGATGCAAGCCCGTCCCCCTGCCCCGCCGTCAGGCAAGGCGCTCGCGCACCGCGGGGCCGACCGCGCCGAAATCCATCCGCCCCGCATATTCGGCCTTGAGCACGCCCATCACCCGGCCCATGTCGCGGATCGAGGCGGCGCCGGTCCGGGCAATCGCGTCATCGACCGCCTGCGCCACCTCGGCCTCGCTCAGCTGGCGCGGCAGGAATTCCTCGACCACGGCGATCTCGGCACGCTCGGCCTCGGCCAGATCGAGCCGCCCGCCCTCTTCATAGGCGCGCGCGCTTTCCTGGCGCTGCTTGATCATGCGGCCGAGGATCGCCAGAACCTCGGCCTCGCCAATGCCCTCTTCGATGCCCTCGCCGCGCAGCGCGATGTCCTTGTCCTTGATCGCGGCATTGATCAGCCGCAGCGTGCCCAGCCGCTCCGCTTCGCGGGACTTCATCGCGGCCGTCAGCGCGGTCGAGATGCGGGTTCTCAGGTCCATCGGGGATCCCCTGGCTCGGTTGCGCGTCAGGGGCGACAACATAGTGTCCCCCTCCGGGCGAGGCAAGCCCGGCCAAAAGGCTCAACCCATTGAAATCACGAAACTTCACATTTTGCCGCAACCCTTGATTCTTTGCCCCCCGGGGCCTAGTGTCCGCCGGATTCTGCCCAAGGAGAGCCCGATGTCCGCCGCCCCCCAAACCCGCCCGACCGCCTGCCTGACGCTCGCCGACGGCACCGTGTTCTACGGGCAAGGCTTCGGCGCGACCGGCGAGACGGTGGCGGAGCTGTGCTTCAACACCGCCATGACCGGCTACCAGGAGATCATGACCGACCCCTCCTATGCCGGGCAGGTGGTGACCTTCACCTTCCCCCATGTCGGCAATGTCGGCGTCAATCCCGAGGATGACGAGACCGCCGAACCGGTCGCCGCGGGCATGGTGGTCAAATGGGATCCGACCGAGCCCTCGAACTGGCGCGCGGCGGGCGCGTTGAAGGACTGGCTGGCCCGGCGCGGCCGGATCGGGATCGGCGGCATCGACACGCGGCGGCTGACCCGCGCGATCCGCCAGCAGGGCGCGCCGCATGTGGCGCTGGCCCATGACCCCGAAGGCCGCTTCGACATCGAGAAGATGGTGGCAAGGGCGCGCGGCTGGTCGGGGCTGGTGGGCCTCGACCTCGCGAAGGACGTGACCTGCGCGCAAAGCTATCGCTGGGACGAGATGCGCTGGGCCTGGCCCGAAGGCTATGCAGGGCGCGAAGGGCCGGGGCATCGCGTGGTCGCGATCGACTATGGCGCGAAACGCAACATCCTGCGCTGCCTCGCCTCGGCGGGCTGCGAGGTCACCGTGCTGCCCGCCACCGCCACCGCCGAGGACGTGCTGGCGCTGAACCCCGATGGCGTGTTCCTGTCGAACGGGCCGGGCGATCCGGCGGCGACCGGCGACTATGCCGTGCCGATGATCCGCAAGGTGCTGGAACGGGACGTGCCGCTCTTCGGCATCTGCCTCGGCCACCAGATGCTGGCGCTGGCGCTGGGCGCGAAGACGATCAAGATGAACCACGGCCATCACGGCGCGAACCATCCGGTGAAGGATCTGGAAACCGGCAAGGTCGAGATCACCTCGATGAACCATGGCTTCACCGTGGACAGCCAGACCCTGCCCCAAGGCGTGGTCGAGACCCATGTCTCGCTGTTCGACGGCTCGAATTGCGGCATCCGCATGGCCGACCGGCCGGTGTTCAGCGTGCAATATCACCCCGAGGCCAGCCCCGGCCCGCAGGACAGCTATTACCTGTTCGAACGCTTCGCCGCGGCGATGGCGGCGCGGGCCTGACCCCTTTGGGGGGTGGTGCGGACGACGGGACTCGAACCCGTACTCTCGTGCGAGAAGCAGATTTTCGTACCACTTCGGCTTTCGCCGCCGCCATCTGGCGTTCGTGGTCTGGACTGTCCCTTCGCCATGGCCAGCAAGGGCTTTAGGCGCCGCCCGTCCAGTCTCTACACCTTCCCCTTGCGGGGCTTGGCTCGGGATTGGCATGGGGCCTTGGCCCGTTAGCGTTCCCCGAATTTGAGCGGTTCTGCACCGCGGGTTTCCCCGCGGGCACTCCAATCAAAGTCTGCTGCGTCTACCGATTTCGCCACGTCCGCACATCATTGGCGCGGACCATAGCCGCCCGCCGCGCCCGGGGAAAGCCTTGGTGGGGGGAAAAGCCTCAGCGCCGCGCGGTCGCCAGCACCGTGTCGCCCCCGATCAGCAGCAGCGCGCCATCCTCGGCGAAATCGAACCGGTCCACCTGATCCAGCAGCCTGAAAAAGCGCTGTTCCTGCTCCATCAGCGCCTCGGGACAGGCCATCATCGTCGCCGCGACCGGGCCGATGCGCAGCCCCTCGCCGGACAATTCGGCCCCGCCCATGAACCGGTTGCAACTGCCGCTGCCCGAAACGCGCCCGTCGCGGCCAAAGGCAATGCCGACATTCGAGGAATCGACGATGCCGCCGCCCCCGATATCCTCGACCCGCCAGGGATGCGCGGCCAACAGGTCCATCGGATCGCCGCCGCAGCCCGACAGGCTTTGCCCGCCGGTTTCAACCAAGGCCGTCGCGGGATAGGGCATGCCGGTCATCGTGTCGCGGCACAGCGCCTGTGTGAGGGTCAGCACCAGATCCGCCCCTTCGGCGGCATAGCGGCGCGCGCCGTCCACGATTTCGGGCTCGGGCAGCGGCGCCGCGATCTCGGTCGCGCCGTAATCGCCCGCATAGCGCATCTGCCCGCCCGCGATTTCCAGCGTCCAGCCCGGTTCGTTGCCCCGCGCCCGATAGCTGGCCCCCGGCAGCGCCGCGTGACATTCGGGAAATTCGGAACCATGCAGGCTCAGCGTCGCAGCATCGCCCTTGGTCCAGATCCAGGTGTCGGGATCGCCCTCGGCCACGAATTTCGCGCCAGAGGCGGTGACTTCCTGCACCAGATCGACATATTGCCCGCCGATCCGCAGCCGCGCGCCCTCGCCGACAAAGCCCAGTTCCACCACCAGTTCGCCGCAGTTCATCGTGCTGGCAAAGCCCATCGGGCGAAAACCCGTCAGCATCAGCGCGCCCGCCTCTACAGCGTCCTCGCCCGCCTCGATCTCCACCGCATCGCTGAGCCAGCGAATCTCGCCGCCAAGCCGCAGCGCCGCGCGCAGGGTCAGGTCCGTGCCCGCGGGACCGTCCAGCGCAAAGGGCAGCGGCACCTGCGCCCCGTCAGTCGGATGCTGCGCGGTCTCGACCAGCGCCCCGGCCCCGTCGCGCAGTTCCAGCAGAATCTCGGCATCGGGCGGCAGCGCGATCCGCTCGCGATAGATCAGGCTGCCGGTGATCGCGCGCATCTCCTCGGCCAGCGCCGCCACGGGCAGCGCGACGCAGGTCAGCAGGCTCAGGACGAATCGCATGGCTCTCTCCCCGGTGGTTGTCCTGTGCCGAACTCTAGCACGCGCAGGGCGCCCCCGCGCAAACCCTCACCCCGGCCGGGCAAGCCCCGCATCCTTCACCGCCTCCATCGCCACATAGGTCGAGGTATTGGCGACATGCGGCAGGCCCGACAGCCGCACGGCCATCACCTCGCGATAGCGCGCCATGTCGGCGGTGCGCACCTTCAGCAGATAGTCGAACCCGCCCGCGATCATGTGACATTCCTCGATTTCCGGGATCGCCCGCACCGCCGCGTTGAAGGCCCGCAGCGCCGCCTCGCGCGTGTCCGACAACCGCACCTCGACAAAGGCGACATGCGCAAGCCCCAGCCGGATCGGGTTCAGCATGGCCCGGTAACCGGTAATCACGCCGGCCTCCTCCAGCCGCTTCAGCCGCGCCAGCGTTGGCGTCTTGGACAGCCCGATCCGGCGGGCCAGCTCGGCCACGGCGATCCGCCCCTCCCCGGCCAGAATGTCCAGAATCGTGCGATCATGGCGGTCCAGCGGCACAGGATCGTTCGGCATGAAATACCCCCCGATTTTGGACGGATCGTCCATCATATTCCGAAAACCCGGACGAACAGGCCATCCCGACGGCGCTATACTGCCCCATTCCCAGGGGAAACGCCATGACAGACCAGTTCGCCGCCCTGCGCACCCGGATCGAGGCCGCCACCTATGCGCCCGAGGCCGACATCCTGCCCCGCCTGCTGGCCGAAACCGGGCTGGATGCCGCCGGCCGCGCGCGCATCTGCGCCGCCGCCGCCGATCTGGTCCGCGGCATCCGCGCCCAGGACCGCCCCGGGTTGATGGAGGTCTTCCTGGCCGAATACGGCCTTTCCACCGACGAGGGCGTGGCGCTGATGTGTCTGGCCGAGGCGCTGCTGCGCGTGCCCGACACCGACACCATGGATGCGCTGATCGAGGACAAGATCGCCCCGTCGGACTGGGGCCGCCATCTTGGCAAATCCGCCTCGCCGTTGGTCAATGCCTCGACCTGGGCGCTGATGCTGACCGGCCGGGTGCTGGACGAACCGGGGCCGGGGCTTGCCGCCACGCTGAAAGGCGCGCTCAAGCGGCTGGGCGAGCCGGTGATCCGCGCCGCCGTCGCGCGCGCCATGCGCGAGATGGGCCGCCAGTTCGTCCTTGGCGAAACCATCGCTTCCGCCATGGACCGCGCCGCCGGGATGGAGGCGCGGGGCTACACCTATTCCTACGACATGCTGGGCGAGGCCGCCCGCACCGAGGCCGACGCCACGCGCTATCTGGACGCCTATGCGCAGGCCATCGCCCGGATCGCCACGGCCGCCACATCCGCCGATATCCGCGCCAATCCCGGCATCTCGATCAAGCTCTCGGCGTTGCACCCCCGCTACGAGGTGGCCCAGCGCGACCGGGTCATGGCCGAGCTTGCCCCGCGCCTGCTGCATCTGGCGCTGATGGCGCGCGAGGCCGGGATCGGCCTGAATGTCGATGCCGAGGAGGCCGACCGGCTGGCCCTCTCGCTTGACGTGATCGCCGCCGTTCTGGCCGATCCGCGCCTTGCCGGATGGGACGGGTTCGGCGTGGTGGTGCAGGCCTATGGCCCGCGCGCGGGGCTGGTGATCGACTGGCTGCATGCGCTGGCCTGTCGCCATGACCGCCGCCTGATGGTGCGGCTGGTCAAGGGCGCCTATTGGGATACAGAGATCAAGCGCGCACAGGTGATGGGCGTGGACGGCTTCCCGGTCTTCACCCGCAAGGCCGCGACCGATGTGAGCTACCTCGCCAATGCGCGCAGGTTGCTGGGCATGACCGACCGGATCTATCCGCAATTCGCCACGCATAACGCCCACACCGTCGCCGCGATCCTCGACATGGGCGCGGACCGGTCCGCCTATGAGTTCCAGCGCCTGCATGGCATGGGCGAGACGCTGCACGATCTGGTGATGGCCCGGCAGGACGGCGCGCGCTGCCGCATCTATGCCCCCGTCGGCGCGCATCGCGACCTGCTGGCCTATCTGGTGCGCCGCCTGCTTGAGAACGGCGCGAACAGTTCCTTCGTCAACCGGATCGTGGACGAAAGCGTGCCGCCCGAGGCCGTCGCCGCCGACCCGCTGGCCGAAATCGAGGCGTATCTGGACGCCCCCGAACACCCCGCGATTGCCCGCGCGCCTGCGCTGTTCGGCCCCGAACGCCGCAACTCCCGCGGCTGGGATCTGGCCCATGCCCCCGATCTGGCGATGATCGAGGCCGCGCGCGCGCCCCACCGCGCCACCCGGTTCGAGGCCGCCCCCCTGATCGCCGGGTCAACCGCGCCCGACGCGGCCGCGCCTGTCCTGAACCCGGCCGATCCGGCCGATATCGTGGGCCATGTCCGCCCGGCCTCGGCGGCGGATGTGGAAACCGCGCTGGCCACGGCCCGGCCGTGGACCGCGCCGCCCGCCGAACGCGCCGCGATCCTGCGCCGCGCCGCCGATCTCTACGAGGACCATTTCGGCGCGATCTTCGCCCTGCTCGCGCGCGAGGCGGGCAAATGTCTGCCCGACGCGGTCGGGGAACTGCGCGAGGCGGTGGATTTCCTGCGCTACTACGCCGCCCAGGCCGAAACGCTGGACGCGCCGCCCCGCGGGCTTTTCGCCTGCATCTCGCCCTGGAACTTCCCGCTCGCGATCTTCACCGGCCAGATTTCAGCGGCGCTCGCCACGGGCAATGCGGTGCTGGCCAAACCCGCCGAACAGACCCCGCTGATCGCCCATTACGCGGTCCGCCTGCTGCACGCGGCGGGCGTGCCGCGCGACGCCCTGCAACTCCTGCCCGGCGATGGCGAAACCGTGGGCGCGCGGCTCACCTCCGATGCGCGGGTCAATGGCGTGGCCTTTACCGGCGCGACCGAAACCGCCCGGATCATCGCCCGCGCCATGGCCGACCACATGGCCCCCGGTACGCCGCTGATCGCGGAAACCGGCGGGCTGAACGCGATGGTGGTGGATTCCACCGCGCTGCCGGAACAGGCGGTGCGCGACGTGATCGCCTCGGCCTTCCAGTCGGCGGGCCAGCGCTGTTCGGCGCTGCGCTGCCTTTATGTGCAACAGGACATCGCGGACGCTTTCCTGACCATGCTGACCGGCGCCATGGCCGAGCTGCGCCTTGGCGATCCCTGGGATCTGTCAACCGATATCGGCCCGCTGATCGAGGCCGCCGCCCTTCGCGACTTCTCCGCCCATATCGCCCGGGCCCGGGCCGAAACCCGCGTGCTGTGGCAGGCCCCGGCGCCCGGAACCGGCCATTTCCTGTCGCCCACGCTGATCCGCGTGCCCGGCATCGCCGCCCTCGACCGCGAGATCTTCGGCCCCGTCCTGCATGTCGCGACCTTCCGCGCCGAGGATCTGGACGCGGTGATCGACGCGATCAACGCCACCGGCTACGGCCTGACCTTCGGGCTGCATTCGCGCATCGACGACCGCGTGCAGCACGCAGCCGAGCGGCTGGCGGTCGGCAACCTCTATGTCAACCGCAACCAGATCGGCGCCGTGGTGGGCAGCCAGCCCTTCGGCGGCGAGGGGCTGTCGGGCACCGGCCCCAAGGCGGGCGGGCCGTCCTACCTGCCCCGCTTCACTGCCCGCCCCGCGCCCAAGATCGCCGGTGTGCCAGAGGGCACGGTCACCGCCGACACCCTGTCCCGCGCCCTGGCCGAAGCACCCCCCGCACAGGGCAGCGAGACCTCCGCCCTGCCCGGCCCCACCGGCGAATCGAACCGGCTGTCCACCCATCCCCGACCGCCCCTGCTCTGCCTCGGCCCCGGCCGGGCGGCGGCCGAGGCGCAGGTGGACGCGGTGCATGCGCTGGGCGGTGCGGCAATCGCGGTCCCGGGCGCGGTGCCCGCCGATCTGCTGGAGCATCTCACCGGGTTCTCGGCCGTGCTCTGGTGGGGCGACACCGCCACCGGCCGGGCCTATGCGCAGGCGCTGGCGCGGCGGGGCGGCCCGCTGATCCCGTTCATCACCGGCCTGCCCGATACCGCCCATGCCCGCCATGAACGGCATCTGTGCATCGACACCACCGCC
Source organism: Rhodovulum steppense (assembly GCF_004339675.1). Lineage (GTDB taxonomy): Bacteria > Pseudomonadota > Alphaproteobacteria > Rhodobacterales > Rhodobacteraceae > Rhodovulum > Rhodovulum steppense. The sequence continues at coordinate 55,007 of NZ_SLVM01000011.1, read as the reverse complement.
TCGGGCGGGAATGCGGCGCTGCTGGCCCAGGCGGGTTCCGCTTGACCGGCGGCCGCCAGCGGCTAGCCTCCATGCGATGTTCCCGCTGCGCGATCACAACCCGTCGACCAGGACGCCCTATGTCGTCTATGCCCTGATCGCGGCCAATGTGATCGTGTTCCTGTCCTACTGGGGCCTCTTCGCCAACCCCGTGGCGCTGGACCGGTTCTTCATGGACTGGGCGCTGATCCCCGCCGCGATCAGCGAAGGGATGCACCTGCACGGGCTGTTCACCTCGATGTTCCTGCATGGCGGGCTGCTGCATCTGGGCGGGAACATGCTGTTTCTGTGGATCTTTGGCGACAACCTGGAAGAGGAGTTCGGCCATCTGGGCTTTCTGGCCTTCTACCTTGCCGGGGGGCTGGCCGCGGGGCTGGCGCAATATGTGGCGGCGCCCTATTCGATGGTGCCGATGGTCGGCGCCTCGGGGGCGATCGCGGCGGTGATGGGGGGCTATCTGCTGCTGTTTCCCAGGGCGCGGGTCGATATCCTGATCTTCCTGATCGTCATCATCCGCATCCTGCCGGTGCCCGCCTGGCTGATGCTGGGGCTGTGGTTCGGCCTCCAGCTTTTCGCGGGATTCTCGACGCCCAGCGACGGGGGCGGGGTGGCCTATTGGGCCCATGCCGGGGGCTTTGCCGCGGGGCTGATGCTGACCCTGCCGCTCTGGCTGCGGCGCGGCGGGCCGGGCTTCTGGGCGCGCACCCATGGCCACCCGCCGCATCCCGAGGCGCGCTATCGCCCGACCACGATCCCGCCAGTCAGGCGGCGCTAGGCGTCATTTCAGGACAGTATCCAGCCGGGTCACCTGCGCCTCGCTCAGGCCCTCGCCGACGGTTTCGCCCATCTTGTAGAGACCGGCATTGACCGAGGTGAACATGCCGATGCAGACCCCGACGATGGCCGCGGTCAGCACGACCCAATCCACCGTCACGGCACCATCCTCGCGCGCCAGAAAGGCTGCGATCCGAGCCCCGGGGCCGGTCCCGGCGGTCGAACTCGTTACCATGCTCATCTTGCGCTCCCTCGTCCTTGACCTTTCCGCGGGTTTCGCCGGGGAAAGGGGCAGAACGATGGCGGGCCGCGGGCCGTTAAGTGTTTCTTATCAGTTTCGCGAAGGGCTCGTAGAGCGCGGTATTGGCGACCATCACATCGCCATGCACCAGCGGGTCATGGCCTTCGCGCACCGGGCCGACCATGCCGCCCGCCTCGCGCACCAGGATCAGCCCCGCGGCCAGGTCCCAGGCGTTCAGCTCGCGTTCCCAATAGCCGTCATAGCGCCCCGCCGCGACATAGGCGAGGTCCAGCGCCGCCGAGCCCCAGCGCCGCACGCCCGCGCAATGCGGCATCAGCCGGGCCAGGTCCTGCAAGGTGGCGGGCAGGGTCTTCTTGGCGGCAAAGGGAACGCCCGTGGCAAAGATCGCCTCGATCATGCGCGCGCGTCCCGACACGCGCAGGCGGCGCTCGTTCATCCAGGCACCCGCGCCCTTTTCGGCAACGAACATCTCGTCCTTGGCCGCGTCAAAGATCACGCCCGCGACGACCTCGCCCTTGTGTTCCAGCGCGATGGAAATCGCCCAATGCGGCAGCCCGTGCAGGAAATTCGTGGTCCCGTCCAGCGGATCGACGATCCAGCGCCGCGTCGGATCCTCGCCCGCTTCCTCGCCGGTCTCCTCGCCCAGCCAGCCGTAATTGGGCCGCGCGCCGCGCAATTCCTCCTTGAGGATCTTCTCGGCCGCCATGTCGGCGCGGCTGACGAAATCCCCCGCCCCCTTCATCGAGACCTGAAGGTTCTCGACCTCGCGGAAATCCTTGACGAGGCTGCGCCCCGCCTTGCGCGCGGCCTTGATCATGATGTTGAGATTGGCGCTGCCTTGCATCGGTCTCTCCTTGGGCTTGCGCCGCCATACACGCGGGGGCAGGCGGTGCCAAGGGGCAGGGGCCGGGTTCAGCCCGCCGCGCGCAGCATCTGCCAGACCCGGTGCGGCGTGAACGGCATGTCGGCCTGCCGCACGCCGCGCTCCCACAGTGCATCCGCGACCGCGTTCGCGATGGCCGCCAGCGCCCCCACCGTGCCCGCCTCGCCGCAGCCCTTCATGCCCAGCGGGTTCGCGGTCGAGGGCACGGGCGCGGTGGTAAAGGTGACAAAGGGCAGATCGTCGGCACGCGGCATGGCGTAATCCATGAAGCTCGCGCTCAGCAACTGGCCGGTCTCGTCATGCACCGCGCGTTCGCACAGCACCTGCCCCAGCCCCTGCGCGATGCCGCCATGAACCTGCCCCTCGACCAGTTGCGGGGCGATCAGCGTGCCGAAATCGTCGGTGACGGTGTATTTCACCAGTTCGGTCCTGCCGGTCTCGGGGTCGATCTCGACCTCGGCGACATGCGCGCCATTGGGATAGGACCGCCCCGGCAGCCGGTATTCGGCGCGGTGACGCAATAGGTCCGCCCGCCCCGCGGCACGCGCCATCTGTGCGGCCTCGGCCAGCGTCGGCGTCAGGTTCGAGCCCGGCGCGCGGAATGTCTCGCCGTCAAAGGCCAGATCGGCCGGATCGACCCCCATCCGCTCGGCCAGAAACGGGGTGAACGCGGCCAGCATCGCCTGAACCGTCGCCAGCGTCGCGCTGCCCTGCGTCGTCACCGACCGCGACCCGCCCGTGCCGCCCCCCGTCGCGATCAGGTCGCTGTCGCCCTGGATCACGCGGATGTCCTCGACCGGGATGCCGCTGCGTTCGGACAGGAAGCGGGCATAGACCGTCTCGTGCCCCTGCCCGTTCGACTGCGTGCCGACATAAAGGTTCACGCCGCCATCCTCGCGGAACTCGACCTCGGCCGCCTCGGACGGATCGCCCAGGATCGATTCGATGTAATAGCACAGCCCCAGCCCGCGCAGCCGCCCCCGCGCCGCACTCTCGGCCTTGCGCGCCGCGAACCCCGCCACATCGGCAACGCCATGCACCCGGTCCAGAACCCGGCCGAAATCGCCCACGTCATAGGTCTCGCCCGTCGGCGTGCGATAGGGAAAGGCATCCCGCCCGATGAAGTTCCGCCGCCGCAACTCCCACGGGTCCACGCCCAGCACGCGGGCGGCATGGTCCATCGCACGCTCCAGCGCATAGATCGCCTCGGGCCGGCCCGCACCGCGATAGGCGTCAACCGGCGTGGTGTTGGTAAAGACGCCCTGCACCTGCAACAGCGCGGCGGGAATGTCATAGGCCCCGGTCAGCACCTTGGCGAACAGCCTGGACTGTATCGGCTGGGCGTTCTCGGAATTGTAGGCCCCCAGATTCGAGACATTGCCGACCCGGTAGCCGATGATCCGGTGCCCCGCATCAAAGGCCAGTTCCACCCTCGAGACCAGATCGCGCCCGGCATTGTCGCTCAGCATCGCCTCGGTCCGCTCCGACATCCAGCGCACCGGGCGCCCCAGCATCCGCGCGGCCTGGGCGATGACGTAATATTCGGGATAGCTCATCGCCTTCATCCCGAAACCGCCGCCCACATCGGGGTTGGTCACCCGCACCGCGTCCTCGGGCAGGTGCAGCATCCGCGCCAGCCCCGCCTTCTGGTCCCACACGCCCTGCCCGTTCACGCACAGATGCAGCCGCCCGCCCTGCCATTCGGCCCAGCAGCCGCGCGGCTCCATCGCGTTCACGATCACCCGATGATCCGCCACCTCCAGCTTGACCACATGCGCCGCCGCCGCGAATGCCGCCTCGACCGCCGCCGCATCGCCCATTGCCCAGTCATAGGCCAGGTTGCCCGGCGCGGACGGATGGATCGCGTCCCCGCCCGGGGCCAGCGCCAGATGCGGGGGCAATTCCTCGATCTCCAGCCCGATCGCCTCAAGCGCATCGCGCGCCTGATCCGGCCTGTCGGCCACCACCACCGCCACCGCCTCGCCCACGAACCGCACCCGGTCCTCCGCCAGCAGCGGCCGCGCCGTCGCCGCCCCCGAACTGCCATCGCGGTTGCGCACAAGGGCTGCGTCCATCTCCAGCGTCACGCCCGCCGCCCGCAGGTCCCCGGCCGTCAGCACCAGATGCACCCCCTCCGCCGCCCGCGCCGCCGCCACGTCCAGCGCCGCGATCCGGCCATGCGCGACGGGGCTGCGCAGGAACAGCGCATGCAGCGCATCGGCAGGCGCGATATCGTCCACATAGCGCCCCTGCCCGGTCAGGAAGCGGCGATCCTCGATCCGCCCGCCCGGCTGGCTCTGGCCGAATTTGCTGTCCATCCCGCGTCCCCCTGCTGTCGGGGCGGACGATAGCGGCCATGCCGCCCCTGTCCAGCCCCGCCGGGGCTTGGCCTTGGCCCGGGCATTCGCTAAGTCACGCGCCAATGCCCATCCGATGCCGAGGACCGCGCCCCATGCCGATGGAAAAGACCTTCAACGCCGCCGAGGCCGAGGCCCGCCTGTATGACGCCTGGGAAAAGGCCGGGTGCTTCACGGCCGGGGCGAACGCGTCCCGCCCCGAAACCTTCTGCATCATGATCCCGCCGCCCAACGTCACCGGCAGCCTGCATATGGGGCATGCCTTCAACAACACGTTGCAGGACATCCTTGTGCGCTGGCACCGGATGCGCGGCTTCGACACGCTCTGGCAGCCGGGGCAGGACCATGCGGGCATCGCGACCCAGATGGTCGTGGAACGCGAACTGGCCAAGGCGGGCAAGCCCGGCCGCCGCGAAATGGGGCGCGAGGACTTCCTGAAAACCGTCTGGGAATGGAAGCAGCAATCCGGCGGCACCATCATCAACCAGCTCAAGCGGCTGGGGGCCTCCTGCGACTGGTCGCGCAACGCCTTCACCATGTCGGGTGCACCCGGGGCACCGGCGGGCGAAGATGGCAATTTCCACGATGCCGTCATCAAGGTCTTCGTCGATCTCTACAACAAGGGCTTCATCTATCGCGGCAAGCGGCTGGTGAACTGGGATCCGCATTTCGAAACCGCCATTTCCGATCTCGAGGTCGAACAGGTCGAGGTCGACGGCGCCATGTGGCGCCTGCGCTACAAGCTGGAGGATGGCGCGACCTGGGACCGCCCCACCGAATGGGATGAGGATGGCAACGTCACCGCGACCGAACCCTGCCCCTATCTGGTCGTCGCCACCACACGGCCCGAAACCATGCTGGGCGATACCGGCGTCGCCGTCCACCCCGAGGATCCGCGGTACAAGCACCTGATCGGCAAGACCGTCCGCCTGCCGTTGTGCGGCCGGTCGATCCCCATCGTGGCCGACGACTACGCCGATCCGGCCAAGGGCACCGGCGCGGTCAAGATCACCCCCGCCCATGATTTCAACGACTGGGAGGTCGGCCAGCGTGCCGGCCTGCGCGCCATCAACGTGATGACCACGCGGGCCGCGATGTGGCTGAAGGACAACCCCGATTTCGCCGCGGGCTGCGACCCCGATCTGGTCGCCAAGGCCATCGAACGTCTGGACGGCGCCGACCGCTACGCCGCGCGTGAGGCGATCATCAACGAGGCCAGTGACGATGGCTGGCTCGACGGCATCGACCCCGACCGCCACATGGTTCCCCATGGCGACCGCTCCAAGACCGCCATCGAGCCCTACCTGACCGACCAGTGGTTCGTGGCGACGGACAAGATCGTGGAACCCGCGCTGGCCGCCGTCCGCGACGGACGGACGAAGATCCTGCCCGAGCAGCACGAAAAGGTCTATTTCCACTGGCTGGAAAACATCGAGCCCTGGTGCATCAGCCGCCAGCTTTGGTGGGGACATCAGATCCCGGTTTGGTATGGGCCGGAACTCTTGGGAAAGCCCGGAGAAATGGGCCCTTCAGGCCGAAATCTTCCCGCCTTCCCTGAAGATGCTTTCGATGAGCGCGGGCGGCCTTTCGACGCAGCGCGAGTCCATCCGTTTTGCGCTGTTAGCCAAGAAGAAGCCAAACAAGAGGCAGAAGCGTTCTACGCGCCTTATTCTGTGGAGCTTTTTGATAACCACGAACAGTATGTCAAAGCTTGCGACGCGTGGAGAGGATTAGAACCGGGAACGGAGAATGCCGAGAAAGTAATCCCGCTCTACCGCGACCCCGACGTCCTCGACACCTGGTTCTCCTCCGGGCTCTGGCCCATCGGAACGCTGGGCTGGCCGGAACAGACCGAGGAACTGCGCAAGTATTTCCCGACCGATGTCCTGATCACCGGCTTCGACATCATCTTCTTCTGGGTCGCGCGGATGATGATGATGCAGCTTGCCGTGGTGAACGACATCCCCTTCCACACGGTCTATGTCCACGCCCTCGTCCGCGACGAGAAGGGCAAGAAGATGTCCAAGTCTCTGGGCAACGTCCTCGACCCGCTGGAGCTGATCGACGAATTCGGCGCAGATGCGGTTCGTTTCACTCTGACGGCCATGGCCGCGATGGGCCGCGACCTGAAACTTTCCACGCAACGCATTGCCGGATATCGCAATTTCGGCACCAAGCTGTGGAATGCAGCGCGCTTTGCCGAAATGAACGGAGTGTTCGAAACTCACAAGTCCGAAACACCGCCGACCCCGGCCGAAACCGTCAACCGCTGGATCATCGGCGAGACGGCAAGGGTGCGCCAGACCGTGGACGACGCGCTTGCGAACTACCGCTTCAACGACGCCGCCAACGCGCTTTACGCCTTTGTCTGGGGCAAGGTCTGCGACTGGTATGTGGAATTCTCGAAACCGCTGCTTCTGGACGGCACGCAAGCCCAGCAGGCCGAGACGCGGGCCACCATGGCCTGGGTTCTGGACCAGTGCCTGATCCTGCTGCACCCGATCATGCCCTTCGTCACCGAAGACCTCTGGTCCACCACCGCCACCCGCAAAAAGATGCTCGTCCATGCCGACTGGCCGACCTATGGCGCCGAACTGATCGACGCGGCGGCCGACCGCGAGATGAACTGGGTCATTGATCTGATCGAGGAAATCCGCTCGGCCCGCGCCCAGATGGGCGTGCCCGCCGGCGCCCAGATCCCGATGCTCGCCACCCAGATCGACCCCGCCGCCCGCAAAGCCTGGGACCGCAACGAAGCCCTGATCCGCAAGCTCGCCCGCGTCGAAAGCCTGAGCGAGGTCAAGGACCTGCCCAAGGGCTGCGTGACCATCGCCATCGAGGGCGCAAGCCTTGCCCTGCCGCTGGCAGGCATCGTCGACGTCGCCGCCGAAAAGACCCGGCTGGAAAAAAGCCTGGCCAAGCTCGAAAAGGAACTGGCCGGGCTGATGGGGCGGCTGAACAACCCGAAATTCATCGACAGCGCCCCCGAAGACGTGGTCGAGGAAACCCGCGACCTGGCCGAGGCCAAGCAGGACGAGGCCGCCAAGCTGCGCGCGGCGCTGGGGCGGCTGGCCGAACTGGGCTGAGGGCGGCGGGGGCAGGCGGTGGGTTGACACCCACCCTACGCAGCCCCGCCGTCTTGACTTGCCCAACGCCCGGGTTCATCAGGGGCGCGACATAACCCGCAACCGGGCGTTCCGTGGGCGCCAAACCGACGAGGAGGCCGCAATGGGCCAGATCACGCTGACTTTTCCCGATGGCAATCACCGCAGCTTTCCGGCCGGCACGACCCCGGCCGAGGTGGCGGCCTCGATCTCGACCTCGCTGGCGAAAAAGGCGATCTCGGCCCAGGTGAACGGGCAGCATTTCGACCTGCAATGGCCCCTCCATGAGGATGCGGCCATCGCCATCAACACGATGCAGGACGATGCCGCCGCGCTGGAACTGATCCGCCACGACCTGGCCCATGTCATGGCCCGCGCGGTGCAGGAGCTTTGGCCCGACGTCAAGGTGACCATCGGCCCGGTGATCGAGAATGGCTGGTATTACGATTTCGACCGCCAAGACCCCTTTACGCCCGAGGATCTGGGCCAGATCGAAGCGAAGATGAAAGAGATCATCAACCGCCGCGATCCGGTGACCACGGAAATCTGGGACCGTGAGCGGGCGGTGAAGTATTACGAGGCCAATAACGAACCGTACAAGGTGGAACTGGTCGGCATGATCCCCGAGGGCCAGCCGATCCGCATGTATTGGCACGGCCATTGGCAGGATCTGTGCCGCGGCCCGCATCTGCAACACACCGGCCAATTGCCCGCCGATGCCTTCAAGCTGATGAAGGTCGCGGGCGCCTATTGGCGCGGCGACAGCAATCGCCCGATGCTGCAACGCATCTATGGCGTCGCCTTCCGCAACCGCGAGGCGTTGAAGGATTACCTGCATTTCCTCGAAGAAGCCGAGAAGCGCGACCATCGCCGGCTGGGGCGGGAAATGGACCTGTTCCACATGCAGGAAGAAGCGCCCGGCCAGGTGTTCTGGCACCCCAATGGCTGGCGCATCTACACGGTCTTGCAGGACTACATGCGGCGGCGGCAGAACGCGAATGGCTATGTCGAGGTGAACACGCCCCAGGTGGTGGACCGCCGTCTCTGGGAAGCCTCGGGCCATTGGGAAAAGTATCAGGAGCATATGTTCATCGTCGAAGTGGACGAGGAGCATGCGCGCGAGAAATCGGTCAATGCGCTCAAGCCGATGAACTGCCCCTGCCATGTGCAGATCTTCAACCAGGGGCTCAAATCCTATCGCGACCTGCCCCTGCGCATGGCCGAATTCGGCTCGTGCAACCGCTATGAACCCTCTGGCGCGCTGCACGGGATCATGCGGGTGCGCGGCTTTACCCAGGACGATGCGCATATCTTCTGCCGCGAGAGCCAGATCGAGGAGGAAACCCGCCGCTTCATCGCGATGCTGAGCGCGATCTATGCCGATCTCGGCTTCGAGAAGTTCCGGGTGAAATTCTCGGACCGCCCCGAGATGCGCGCGGGCAGCGACGAGGTCTGGGACAAGGCCGAGGCCGCGCTGAAAGCGGCGACCGAGGCGGCGGGCTATGCCTATGAGCTGAACCCGGGCGAAGGCGCCTTCTACGGGCCCAAGCTGGAATTCGTGCTGACCGACGCCATCGGGCGCGACTGGCAATGCGGCACGCTTCAGGTGGATTTCGTGCTGCCCGAACGGCTGGAGGCGACCTATATCGGCGAGGATGGCGCCAAGCACCGCCCCGTCATGCTGCACCGCGCGATCCTCGGGTCGTTCGAGCGGTTCATCGGGATTCTCATCGAGAACTTCGCCGGGAAACTGCCCTTCTGGCTGGCGCCGCGGCAGGTGGTGGTGGCCTCGATCGTGTCGGAGGCGGACGATTTCGTGCGCGAGGTGGTGGCGCGTCTGACCGCGGCGGGCGTTCGGGCAGAGGCCGATATTCGCAACGAAAAGATCAACTACAAGGTGCGCGAGCACAGCCTTGGCAAGGTGCCCGTGATCCTGGCCATCGGCGCGCGCGAGGTCGAGGACCGCAGCGTGACCCTGCGTCGGCTGGGCGAACAGGGCACGCAGACCGTGGCGCTGGACGCGGTGGTGGCAGACCTCGCCGCGGCCGCCCTGCCCCCCGATCTGGCCTGATCTCAGGCCGGGTCCGGGCGGCGGGCGGCCAGCGCCAGCACGCCGCCCAGACCGCACATCGCGATGGGGAACATGGTGAAGACGTTGAAGCCAAAGCCCCAATACATCCCCGCGCAGGACACCAGCATCATCAGCCCGCCCACGACGTTCTGGGCCCGCGCCATCGCGCCCCCCGCAATCGCAAGGATCGGCGCCAGAAGCGAGATGATGCGCGTGCGCTCGGGGTTCTCGACCTGCCGGGCCAGATCGCCGATTTCGCCGAAACTTTCGATGAAGACGGTGTAGCCATAGCCGAAAAAGCCCACGATCAGGCCCAGCAGGCCCGCGATCACCCCAAGGGTCAGGGCGGCGTTGCGCATTGATCGACTCCTTGCCTGTCTCGGCCCGATCTAGGCGCCCGGCGCGGCCTTGCCAAGCAGTTCCTCCTGCACCGCGCGGTCCCAGCCCAGATGCAGCCGCCCGTCCACCTCGATCACCGGGCGCTTCATCAGGGCGGGATGGGCGGCCAGGAGGGCGGTCGGATCTTTCGCACGCTCGGCCTCTGGCAGGGCGCGCCAGGTGGTCGAGCGATGGTTGACGAGGGTATTGCCGAAGGCGGCGAGGAAGCGGGCGATTTCGGCCGGGGAGAGCGGGGTTTCGCGCAGGTCGCGCAGCTCTGCGGGGTGGCCCGCGGCTGTCAGCGCGGCGCGGGCCTTTCGGCAGGAATCGCATGTTTTCAAGCCGTAAACGATCATTCGGGACTCCTTTTCGGTGCAGTATGGGGGGAAAAGGGGCCTTGTAAACTTCACTTGATTTTGGGTTGATTCGTCCCGCATGCTTTCGCCCCGTGACGGCAGACGACCTGGGCGACCGCTCCTCTTTCGGGGCAGCCGGAAGACTGGAAGACCTGGCTGTGACCCGCGCCCGGCAATTCCGCGGGGGCGGAAACCGAAGATGGAGAGGATGACGATGCCCACCGGCACCGTGAAATGGTTCAATACTACCAAGGGCTTCGGGTTCATTGCGCCCGATGACGGCGGCAAGGACGTGTTCGTGCATATCTCGGCGGTGGAGCGCGCCGGGCTGACCGGGCTGGCCGACAACCAGAAGGTCGCCTTCGAGATGATCGAGGGCCGCGACGGGCGGAAATCGGCGGGCGAGCTGCGGCTGCTCTGACTCCGTCAAATCGGAATTCCATATGATTTCCATATGAATTCCATCGGACCTTTTTCCGGCGGCGGCCCGGGTTAACGGGCCGCACGCTGTCGTTTTGCCCGTTTTTCAGGCAATCGCCCGCGCCACCGTCACGCCGACCCAGGCCGAGACGCCGGTCAGCACCGCGCCCCAGGTCGTGTCGACGACGACCTGCACGACCGACCAGTTCCTGAGCGTGGCCCAGTTGGTGAATTCATAGGTGCCATAGGCCATCGCGCCGAGGATGGCGCCCTGCACCAGCGCCTGCATCGGATCGCCCGCCGCCAGCGCGGGGCGCGAGACCAGATAGACCAGCCCCGCGACATAGGCGAGGTAGAACACCGCCGCCGCGCCCAGCCGCGGGCTGTCGAGCAGCCAGTCGCCGACATAACGCTCGAACAGCGGGCGCATGAATTTGGTCAGCATCACCGCATCGACGGCGAGAAAGAAGATCGCGGTGACGAGATAGAGAACGATCAGCGTGACGACCGACATGGAGCCCCCCCTTGCGCTTTCCCGGTGATCCTAGGGCGCGGGGCGGGGGTGGGCAATGCGGGAGCGTGGTGGGGTGGCCGGGGGATGGTGGGTTGGCAGCCACCCTACGGGTGCTATTCAGCGCCGAAAAGCCTGTAGAGATCCTCACGAAAATTCTGCTCACATAAACCTAAAGGATCACGAAGCATAATCATATAATCTACTTGTTGTCGCGAACGGCATGGCAGCGACAAAATTCGCTCCAACTCTTCATTACAAAATATCTTGTCTAAGTGACAGTAAGGATCAAAATCTCCCCCGCTTACGGCCGGTAATATCGCGTTAAGATAGCTGGTCATTAGCGTGTGCCGCCGCATTGCGCGTATTTTTCTCAACTCACCCAAACCAACATCGAACAGCAAGCCAATTCGGGCCAAATATGAAATAAATATTTTGCTTGCAAAGCCATGATATTCATGTATTACACTAATTATATCTATTTCATCTTGGCGCTCGATATAGGATTTTGCCTTCAAATTCCATTGTCCGCCTTCCAGCAAATCAGAAGATTTAAACAAAATACTAACGCTAGCGTTTCTTTGCCCTCCGATTTCATAGGTACCCCTCGGACTCGGGGAGTGAATTCGAACATGACCGAAATTATTCCTAAGCTCCTGAACGAAGCCAGCGAGACACTCGTCGGCAATGCTTCGATTGACAAGCTGTGTAAACTCATCTTTGCGATCCGGACACACTGAAAGGAGTCTACGATATGTCTGAATCAGTGCGGCAGCCGCAAAAGAGAACTGAAAAACTTGTGAGGTCGCGCGCTCAGCCACATCTAAATTCGAACTCAGGTCACCAAAAGCAACATTCGAATAGTATCTTCCGAATGTTTCTAGTATCTGGTTGTGCGCAGATGTCAAAATCTTGAACGCTGAACCGACCTGCTTTATCGCATCATCGATCGAATAACACGGGTGCTTAGAAAGGATATTATCAAAATCCTCCTGCGGCAGAAAAACCAAGTGTTTAAGAACACTTGGTTCAGGCGTCATCCCCTGACACCACATCGCGACACACTTAGCCTCGATCTCTTCCGCGCGCGCCTTATTTTGCGCTCGCATGATGTTGCTTATTTGTGTCAGCGTAAAAGATGAAACATTTACATTTCGTTCGTCAATCATCCTGACCCCAATACCCCCTCAAACTCCCGCCATTCCCCCGCCGACATGCCGGAATTCTCCTGCGTCACCGTCTCGCCCTTCAGCATCCGCCGGACACAGTCCATCGCGGTAGCTGACAGATTGACGCCGCCCATACGGTAATCGGCAAAGGCTTTATACGCCAGCGGCACCCAGTCGGCGACGATCTCGCACATCACTTGCGCATAGACGCGGATCTCGTATTGGGCGTGCACGTCGGCGCGCAGGCGCAGGAAGTGGAAGAGGTTGTGCAGATCCGTCTTCCAGTACCATTGGGTGTAGATATTGGCGGGCAGGTTCATGCGGGCAAGCTCGCGGGCGAGGCCCTTCTGGCCTTCGGTGGACAGCATCGCCTCGTAATTGTCATAGGCCCGGGCGGCGTCGGTTTTCAGGATGTCGAGGACGCGGGCGGCCTCCTCCCCCTCCAGCAATTCGCCGCGGCCCTGGTTGTTCACGGTGGATTGGGCGGCCAGCGCGTCGGGGGCGGGGATGTAGAATTCGCGGTCGAGGATCGAATAGCGGGCGGAGTATTCGTTGACGTTGGCGGTGCGGTGGCGGATCCATTGCCGGGCGACGAAGACCGGCAGCTTGACGTGGAACTTGACCTCGCACATCTCGAAGGGGGTCGAGTGCCAGTGGCGCATCAGGTAGCGGATCAGCCCCTCGTCATTGCTGACGGATTTGGTGCCGGTGCCATAGGAGACCCGCGCCGCCTGGCAGATCGCGGCATCGTCGCCCATGTAGTCGATCACCCGGATCAGCCCGTGGTCGAGCACCGGATGGGCGGTGTAGAGGCGGTTTTCCATGCCCGGCGCGGTGGCGCGCAGCGTGGGCGTGGTCTGGCCGCGCTGGGCCTCGATCTCGGCAAGCTGATCCTGGGTGAGCGGCATGGCGCGGTCCTTTCGCGGAAGACGAGTCGGGTAACACTATATCTATGCGGGATGGATCGTGAAACACCCAGATGCGGGGGGTGTGGCGCGGCGGCCGGGGCGTGCTAGGGTTCGGGCGGGAAAAGGAGGCTGCGCATGCAAATCCGCTATCTGCACACGATGGTCCGGGTGAAGGACCTGGAGGCGTCGATTGCGTTCTACGAATTGCTGGGGCTGAAGGAGGTCCGGCGGGTCGAGAGCGAACAGGGCCGGTTCACGCTGGTCTTCATGGCGCCGCCGGGACAGGAGGAGTGCCCGGTGGAGCTGACATGGAACTGGGACGGGGATGAGGGGCTGCCGTCGGACAGCCGCCATTTCGGCCATCTGGCCTATGCGGTCGAGGATATCCATGCGATCTGCGCGCATCTGCAGGCGAATGGCGTGACGATCAACCGCCCGCCGCGGGACGGGCGGATGGCCTTCGTGCGCAGCCCCGACAACGTGTCGGTGGAGCTGTTGCAGATGGGCGGGGCGCTGGAGCCGCAGGAGCCCTGGGCGAGCATGCCCAATACCGGGCACTGGTAGGCGGACGGCCCCGCGCGGGGGGCCGGGCCGTCAGTAGATATAGCGGATCTGGTCGGTCCAGTAGCGTTCCATCCGCTTGAGCGCGTCGGCGATCTCGGCCAGCCCGTCGGCGGTGACCACGCCGCGCACCACCAGCCCCTCGGCATGGCGGGCGAAGAGACCGGCGACGATGTCGCGGATCTCGCGCCCCCTTGGGGTCAGGCGGACGCGGACCGCGCGGCGGTCGATCTCGCAGCGCTGGTGGTGCATGAAGCCCTTTTCCACCAGTTTCTTGAGATTGTAGGACACGTTCGAGCCCTGGTAATAGCCGCGCGTCTTCAACTCGCCCGCCGTCACCTCGTTCTCGCCGATATTGAACAGCAAGAGCGCCTGGACCGCGTTCAGATCCAGCACGCCCAGCCGCTCGAACTCGTCCTTGATGACGTCCAGAAGCAGCCGGTGCAGCCGCTCGACCAGCGACAGCGCGTCGAGATAATCGCTCATCACGCCGGTCCTGCCGCCTGTCTCGATGGGGGAATGGATACTCATGTCTTGCTCCGCCGTTCACTGTGACCCGGCAGGAATACGGAATCAGTGACGAATATTCCGTTAAAGCATGAAAAAAGCGATCTAACCGGCGGTGCGCAGGGCCAATTCCCCGATCAGCGGGGCAATGTGGGCGGGCGGCACGGCCTGGCCCGTCACCCATTGGTAGAGGTCGTGATCGTCCTCGGCCAGCAGCGCCTCGAAGGCGTCCAGCGCGGCGGCATCCATGCCCGCCAGATGCGCATCGGCATAGCCCCCCAGGATCAGGTCCATCTCCTTGGTGCCGCGCCGCCAGGCACGGATATGCATGCGCTTGCGCCTTGCCTCGGGGGATTCGGTCAGGCTCATGCGGTCTCCTTCAGGGCGTTGCGCAGCCTCTTTTCCAGCACCGCCAGCCGATCCGCAAGGCGCCCCATCTCGGAGCGGACCTGACGGATGTCGGACAGGATCGCGCGCACATCGCCCGGAATCGCCCCCTCCTCGGGCGGGCCGTCCAGACCGTCGCCCTGCCCGTTCAGCAGCCACATCATCGAGACGTTCAGCACGCCTGCCAGCATCTGGAGCCGGTTGGCGCGCGGCTCGGCGCGGTCCTCTTCCCAGGCCTTGAGGGTGGCAAGCCGCACCCCCAGCCGCTTGGCCAGTTCGGTCTGGGTCATCCCCAGCGCCTCGCGCGCGCCGGAAAGGCGGTCGCCGAAGGTCGCGGTCTCTTCGGAATACCAGTCGGTGCGGCTGTCGGTCATCGCGGAACCCCCTTGCGGCAAAGGCGCTTGAACGGCCTTGGGGGGCACCCTATGAGAAAGGGGAAATCTTTTCAAACCGGAGGCGACCATGTCCTTTCTGTCTGCGACACTCTCGCGGGTCAAACCCTCGCCGACCATCGCGGTGACGACCAAGGCGCGCGAGTTGAAGGCGGCGGGCAAGGACGTGATCGGGCTGGGCGCGGGCGAGCCCGATTTCGACACGCCCGACAACATCAAGGCCGCCGCCAAGGCCGCCATCGACCGGGGCGAGACGAAATATACCGCCGTGGACGGGCTTCCCGAACTCAAGGCCGCGATCTGCGCCAAGTTCAAGGCCGATAACGGGCTGGACTACACGCCCGCACAGGTCACGGTGGGCACCGGCGGCAAGCAGGTGCTGTACAATGCGCTGATGGCCACCCTGAACCCCGGCGACGAGGTCATCATCCCCGCGCCCTACTGGGTCAGCTATCCCGACATGGTGCTGCTGGCGGGCGGGACGCCGGTGATCGTCGAAGGCGGCCCCGAGACCGGCTATCGCATCACCCCCGAGGCGCTGGAGGCCGCGATCACGCCGAAGACCAAGTGGTTCATTTTCAACTCGCCCTCGAACCCGACGGGTGCGGCCTATACGCGCGACCAGCTCAAGGCGCTGACCGATGTGCTGATGCGCCATCCGCATGTCTGGGTGATGTCGGACGACATGTATGAAAAGCTGGTCTATGGCGATTACGTCTTCTGCACGCCCGCCGAGGTGGAACCGGGGCTGTACGACCGCACGCTGACCTGCAACGGCGTGTCCAAGGCCTATTGCATGACCGGCTGGCGGATCGGCTATGCGGCGGGGCCTGCAAGCCTGATCAAGGCGATCGGCACCTTGCAGTCGCAATCGACCTCGAACCCCTGTTCCATCGCGCAATGGGCGGCGGTCGAGGCGCTGACCGGCCCGCAGGATTTCATCGCGTCGAACAACGCGGTGTTCCAGCGCCGCCGCGACATGGTGGTGGAGATGCTGAACGCCGCCGAAGGCGTGGACTGCCCGGTGCCCGAGGGGGCGTTCTATGTCTATCCCTCGATCGCGGGCTGCATCGGCAAGACCTCGGCGGGGGGCACGAAGATCGCCGACGACGAGGCCTTTGCCACCGCGCTGCTGGAGGAAAAGGGCGTGGCGGTGGTGTTCGGCGCGGCCTTCGGCCTCTCGCCCGCCTTCCGCGTCAGCTATGCCACCTCGGACGCGGCACTCAAGGAAGCCTGCACGCGGATCCAGGACTTCTGCGCGGGGCTGCGCTGACGCTGGGCCGCCGACCCCGGGCGACGGGGCTGGCATCGGCCTCGTGCCGGGTCCGGGCGCGCGCGCCTCTGGGCCGCGGCCGCGTCCTCAGTGAACCGTGAGGAGCGCGACCGCCCCGACCACAACAAGGCTCGTGGCCCAGACCAGGTCGAGGTTGAACCAGCTTTTCGACAGGAATTTCAGGCCCAGCCAGCGATGGACGCCAATCGCGAGCGCCCCGCCCGAAAGCGTCATGGCCAGCGTGTGGACAATGGCGACCAGGGCCGCGATCCCGGCATTGCCTGCCATCAGATCCGCCGCCGCCGCATGGCCGGTATCGGTCTCGACCGTGGCGCAGATGCCCAGATAGATCGGCACCAGCATCAGGCCCGCGCCATGGGCCATGGCCGCGAGGAACGACCACAGCGCCAGGCGCGAGGGCGGCACGCGGGCGAGAAAGCGCGGATGGCGGCGATTGACCAGAAGGTAGAGGCCCAGCCCGATCACCAGGCAGGCCGCCCCCACCTGTATCTCGCGCTGCCATTCGGCGAGGACCAGCAGCGCGGTGAAGGGGAACAGGATCGCGGCCATGGCCAGCAGATGCCCCGCCGCCAGCGCCGCGATGGCCCTGTGGAGACTGCCCGGCCTGCGCTCCATCAGCGCGGCGGAAACCGCCAGCGGCCAGCCCATGCCGGGATTGACGCCGTGATAGATGCCCGAGGCGACGACGCCCCCCCACAGGGCCGTCGTCGTATCGAAGCCGTCCACGCCTCAGACCGAGGGGTAGCAGAAGCTGTCGGTCGAGCAATCGCCGCCTTCGAGGCGGATCTGGTGGCTGCGATAGCCTTCGGGGAACGCGACGAAGAACTGCTCGTCCAGGGTCAGCCCGCCGTTCGGGCCCACATGGGCCATGACCATCGCGCCGCCCCCCTCGCCCGGGTAGAACTGGTCGTCCCAGGTGGAATAGAGCGAGTTGGTCCAGTAGACGCGCTTGCCGTCGCGGCTGATCTCGACCATCTGCGGGCCGTAGCCGAAGGCCTTGCCGCTGGGGTGCGGGGTCTTCTGGACGATGCCGCCGATCTGGACCTTGCCCGCCAGTTTCGGGGCCATCGGGTCGGACACGTCGTATTGCAGCATCTCGCCCGTGCCCCAGCACGAGACATAGAGGAATCGGTCATCGAGGCTGAGGTCGATATCGGTCACCAGCGGCGGGACCGCGCCGAAGCCCTTGAGCAGGTCGGGCAGATCGGCCGGATCGGCGGGTTGCGGGTCGATGGTGATGGTCTTCTTCGCCGCGAAGGTGCCGTCATCCCTGCGCCACCAGGTGAAGATCGCGCCTTGCAGGTTGGTGGTGTCCACGACCACGCCGACGAAGCCGTAATCCCTGGCCGGGTCATGGGCGGGCCGGACCTCCAGCGCCATCTGGTGGTTCTCGCCCAGGTCGATGGTCTGGACGTTGCGCCGCTCGCGCAGCTTCCAGAAATGGATGGCATGGCCGTAGCGGTTGGACAGCAGATCCTCGGGCACGAGGCCGTTCTCGAATTGCGGCGGCAGGCCCCATTCGCTGCTCACCATGTAGTCGCGCGGCAGGTTCCACCAGAAATCGTAATGCTTGTCCTGCCTGCCGCGGTCCATCTCGTAGCGGCCGCGGATCTCGAAGGTCTCGCAATCCATGATGAAGATGCCGGGCGGGCCGTCGGTGCCGTCCGGCCCGCCGCCGCCCAGCGTGCTGACATAGATGCCCTCGGGGCCGCAATGGATGGTGTGCGGACGGGAATAGCCGGTCCTGGCGAAGACCTCCTCGGGTTCGATGATCTTGTGGATCTTCGGCGCGCGCGGCTCCTTGACGTCCACGACATAGATCCGCGAGGACCGGATGCCGGGGATGATGAGGTAGCGGCGTTCCAGAAAGGCGTGGCCGGTCAGCGGCGACAGCGCCGAGGAACAGGCGTTCCAGCCGAAATGGTGAAACTCGTCGCCCCTGTTGGGCATGATGAGCTGGTGCACGATCCGGCCATAGCTGCCGGAGGACGGGTCCACGTCGATGACGGCCAGGCCGTCGGGCTGCGTCCCGTCGGGGCTGAGCATCAGCGTGAAGGCCAGAGTTTCGACCGGGGCCTGCATGGCAAGCCTCGGGGTCGCGTGGAATGTCGGATCGGGTCTCAGGTTCATTTTCGGCTCCTCCCTTGTGTCGCGCGCGCTGTTGGCTGTTGGTCTTGACGCGCCCGGGCACAAGCGTGCCACGGAAGCACGAGTCGGGCAAATCGTCGCCCTGGCGACAGGTCGCAGGGGCGGCAGCCCGGGTCCGGGCAGGCCTCGTGGCGGACTGCACCGTGGAGAACGGAGGCCTTGGCGGGTCCGATAGAAATCTCATCGGACTGTTGCTGAACAATCGCTGTTGGGAGTTGGTACGGCTGTCCTCGCCCACGCAGAGCGTCATGGACGTGCTGACAGGGGAAAGGGCTGGCGACCTTGACCTTGACGCCGTGGCCTGCCTCTGCGTGCCCCTGTGGGCAATCCCCGCCAACCAACGGGCGACCGTCACGGCCCTGTGCGAACACCCCTGACACTGCTAGCGAAGTGTGCCAACTAGCCCCGGTTTGCGTTCACCGTCGCAGCCGGGGCTTCTTTTTATTGGCGAACGTATAGACCGTGGTTTACGCCACCTTCGGCGTCGAAACAGTCCTTGATTACATCAAAGAATGAACCGTCCCCGTGTTCGTAGTGTCGGAATAAGGCATAGGCAACCAAATCGGCAAGTTGAATAAGTCGCGATGCCCGCGAATCAAGGAACAATGGAACTTCGGCGTAGTTCTGTGTCGTGCCCCAAGTGTGGCCCGTATACTTGAAGTCCCGTGCCAGCGTTTGAATGCGTTGTTCGGTCGAAGACTTGTCGAAGACCATGATGCCGCGTTGGGGGTCGTTGTGCTTGGCGTAGAGCCTTCGCAAATACATGTCAAAGCGGCTTGTGATCTGTTCGAAAGCATGAACAACCGGGTCCGCACCGGGCAACGCGGATTTCTTCACAACCGCCCCAAACAGTCTCACACCTTTCGGATGATGGCTTGCTACACCGCTTTGCAGCGCATCTTTGATTGCGGCGAGCCGGTCAGGCAACGGGTGCGCCTTCCAGCCTTCGCGCCCAGATCGCATCGGGGAACCATGAAGTTCAATATCGTGGGGCGTCGTAGGGTTGAAGCGTTTGGCTATCGCGTTCAAGTCCTGTTCAACCCAATGCGTCTTGCGTTCGAAGACCGCGACGCCAGCCAAAACGAAGTATTGTTGCGAGGGGTCTGCAACTGACCCTGATTCATCGACGTAGAATAGATGCACGATCATCCCCCACAAAAACAAAAGGCTGCCCGAGGGCAGCCCTAGATAGTTCTGGTAAGCCGGGCAAGGTATTCCTCGAAGCACCGCAAATAGGTCAGCGCACCCGACTTAGCGGCAATGTAGGCTAAGACGCACGAAAGTTCAAGTGTCTTGTCATAGTAGCGTTCGCCGTGCGCGGCCTGCGCAACGCGCCGGGTGCGACATGCGGTCATGTCTTCGTGATCGTTCGCCGGGGGTTTCGGGGGCGTTCGGTGCCTGTCGCTTCGCTAGGCAATGCTTAGGCAGAGAAACCGGCGCTGAATTTTTATCAGAAAAAACAGTCACTTACAGGGATAAGTGGCAGCCCGTAGGGGAATCGAACCCCTCTTTCCAGGTTGAAAACCTGGCGTCCTAACCGATAGACGAACGGGCCGTGTCGGCTTGTGGGGCGTTTCCTAGATAAATTGGCGGGGCTGCGCAAGGGGGTATTTCGCGGTTTTTTCGTCACCTGTCAGTCGGCCCGCGCCGCGTCCTCGAGGCGAAGCTGGACCTGGCGGCGGCCGCCCCAGTCGTTGATCTCGAGTCGCCCGGCAAGGTGGATGCGCGCGCCGCCATGGGCTTCGAGCAGCGGGCCGAGGGGGGTGTCGAAGGCGCCGAAGGCGATCGCGTCGAGGCGCGGGCCGGTGCCGTCGCCGAATCCGATCCTGAGATGGCTGTCGCCGACGCGGCGGGCGAAGCTCACGGCCATCCCCGGAAAGGCGAAGCGGGGCGCGGGGGCGCCTGCGCCGAAGGGGCCTGCGGCCTCGATCCGCTCGACCAGATCGGCGCTGGCGGCCCCGGGCATCAGCAGCGCGTCGAGCCGCAGCTCGCGCGGGCCGGACGCCCCTGCCCCCTGTTTCGCGAGCAGCGCGCCGAGACGCTCCATCGCCTCGTCCAGCCGGTCGCGGGCGACCGTCAGCCCGGCGGCCATCCGGTGCCCGCCGCCCTTGACCAGCAGCCCCTCGGTGGCCAGCCGGTGGATCGCCGCGCCCAGATCGACGCCCGAGACCGACCGGCCCGAGCCCTTGCCCTGGTCGCCCTCAAGGCCGATCACCACGGCGGGACGGTTGGTGGCCTCCTTCAGGCGGCTGGCGACGATGCCGACGACGCCGGGGTGCCAGCCTTCGCCCGCCGCCCAGACCAGCGGGCCATCGAGCCCGCGCGCCTCGGCCTGGGCCAGCGCGGCGTCGCGCACCGCGGCCTCGATCTCGCGCCGTTCGGTGTTCAACTGGTCGAGTCGTTCGGCCAGCGCCGCGGCCTCGTGCGGATCGGACGTGGCCAGCAGGCGCGCGCCCAGATCGGCCTGGCCGATCCGCCCGCCCGCATTCACCCTTGGGCCCAGCAGGAAGCCCAGGTGATAGGGCGTGGGCGCGCTGGTCATGCGCGCGATGTCGGACAGCGCCACAAGGCCGGGGCGGCCGCGCCGCGCCATCACCTTGAGCCCCTGGCGCACCAGCGCGCGGTTGACGCCCGTCAGCGGCGCCACATCGGCCACGGTCGCCAGCGCCACGAGGTCGAGGAAGTCGATCAGGTTCGGCCCCGCCATCCCGGCGGCGCGCATCTGGCGGTTGACCTCGACCAGCATCAGGAACACGACGCCCGCCGCGCAGAGATGGCCCAGATCGCCGGTCTCGTCCTGGCGGTTGGGGTTCACCACGGCCAGCGCGGGGGGCAGCGTCTCGGCGCCGAGGTGATGGTCGAGCACGATCACGTCCGCGCCTTGGGCGGCGGCGATGGGGCCATGGCTCAGCGTGCCGCAATCGACGCAGACGATCAGGTCGTGGTCGCGGGCAAGCCGTTCCATCGCGGGTTCGTTCGGGCCATAGCCCTCGTCGATCCGGTCGGGGATGTAGAGCGTGGCCCTGTGGCCCTGCGCGGCCAGCCAGGTCAGGATCAGCGCGGCCGAGGCGCCGCCATCCACGTCGTAATCGGCGAAGACCGCGATCCGCTGGCGGGTGCGCAGCGCGGCAAGGAACCGTTCGGCCGCCGCCGTCATGTCGCGCAGCGACAAGGGGTCGGGCAGCAGGTCCTTGAGCGTGGGATCGAGAAAACCCTCGGCCGCCTCGGGGGCCACGCCGCGCCGGGCCAGCACGGCGGCCACGGCGGGGGGCAGGCGCGCGGCCTGTTCCAGCGCCTCGGCCTGGCGGGCCTGTTCGGGCGTGGGGCCGGTCCAGCGTCGGCCCGTCGCGGAGCAGTCGACGTCGAGAAACGCCCGGGCCATCGCCTATTTCACGGGGGTCCGGTAGGTCATGCGCCGGACCGAGCCGGTCTTGGAGCGCATCAGCAGCGTCTCGGCGGTCAGCCAGCCGACCTCGCGCCGGATGCCGGGCAGGAGCGAGCCATCGGTCACCCCGGTCGCGGCAAAGATCACGTCGCCGCGCACCATGTCGTCGCGGGCATAGACCCGGTTCAGGTCGGCGATTCCGGCGCGGTCGGCGCGGGCGCGTTCGTCGTCGTTGCGAAACAGCAGCTGGCCGAAGATCTGCCCGCCCATGCATTT
Source organism: Rhodovulum steppense (assembly GCF_004339675.1). Classification (GTDB taxonomy): domain Bacteria; phylum Pseudomonadota; class Alphaproteobacteria; order Rhodobacterales; family Rhodobacteraceae; genus Rhodovulum; species Rhodovulum steppense. The sequence continues at coordinate 32,825 of NZ_SLVM01000011.1, read as the reverse complement.
CAGCGCCGCGGCCGCCAGAACGCCCTCGGGCGCGCCGCCCGACCCCATATACATGTCGATGCCGGTGCGCTGCGCCTCGGCGCAATGCATGACGCCGGCCACATCGCCATCGGTGATCAGCCGGATCGCCGCGCCGGTCGCGCGGACCTCGGCGATCAGCGCCTCGTGCCGGGGGCGTTCGAGGATGCAGACGGTGATGTCGGCGGGCGTGCCGCCCTTGGCCGCGGCCAGCTTGCGCACCCGCTCGGCGGGGGGCATGTCGAGCGTGACCAGCCCCTCGGGATAGCCGGGCCCGATGGCGAGCTTTTCCATGTAGACATCGGGGGCGTGCAGCATCGAGCCGCGCGCGCCCATCGCGATCACCGCCAGCGCGTTCGGCATGTCCTTGGCGGTCAGCGTCGTGCCTTCGAGCGGGTCGAGCGCGATATCGACCGCGGGGCCGGAGCCTGCGCCCACCTCCTCGCCGATATAGAGCATCGGCGCCTCGTCGCGCTCGCCCTCGCCGATGACCACGACGCCCGCGATCTCGAGCTGGTTGAGCTGGACGCGCATGGCATCGACCGCGGCCTGGTCGGCGGCCTTTTCGTCGCCATGGCCGATCAGCTTTGCCGAGGCGAGCGCGGCGGCCTCGGAGACGCGGGCGAGGCCCAGCGAGAGCATGCGGTCGTTGAAATCGTAGAGCGGCCTGTCGGTCATGGGAAATCCTGCGGGGCAAATCCGGTTGCGCGCTTCTAGCCCTTCGGGGACGGGCGAGACAAGGGGGCGCGGGGACGCGGCCAGGTTTCGCCCGGGCTGACGCCCGGGCGACCCGCCGGGGGCGCTGCCCCCGGACCCCCGGGGTATTTCCGCCAAGAAGAAGGGGCGGGGCGCGGGGGCGGGCTCAGACCGCGTTCGGCAGGGGCTGGCCTGCCAGGAAGGCGCGGATGTTCTCGACCGCCATCATGCCCATCGATTCGCGCACCTCGAGCGTCGCGGTGCCCAGATGCGGCAGCAGCGCCACATTCTCCATCGCCAGCAGCGCGGGCGGCACCTGGGGTTCGAATTCGTAGACATCGAGCCCCGCGCCCGCGATCCGGCCCTCGGACAGCGCCGCGATCAGCGCCGCCTCGTCGACCACGTCGCCGCGCGAGATGTTGACGAAATGCGCCGTTGGCCTCATCGCGGCGAACAGCTCGGCCCCCATCATGTGCCGCGTCTCGGCGCCGCCGGGCACGCAGGAGACGACGATATCGCAGGCCGCCCCAAGCGCGGTCAGGCTGTCCACCGGCGTTGCGGGGAAATCGAGCGTCCTGGGCGTGCGGGTGTAATAGACCACGTCCATGCCGAAGCCGTGATGGCAGCGCCGCGCCAGCGCCTGGCCGATATTGCCCATCCCCACGATGCCCAGCGTCTTGCCGGTGACATGCAGGCCCAGCATCTGGGTCGGGTGCCAGCCCTCCCAGCGGCCGGCGCGGACCATGCGCTCGCCCTCGCCGCCGCGGCGGCAGGTCATCAGGATCAGCAGCATCCCGATATCGGCCGTCGCGTCCGTCACGGCGCCGGGCGTGTTGGTCACGGCGATGCCCAGCGCGCGGGCGGCTTCCACGTCGATATGGTTGTAGCCCATGCCGAAATTGGCCAGCAGCCTGGCGCGGGGCTGGCCTGCGGCGGCGAAGATCGCGGCGGAGAACCGGTCGCCCAGCGTGGGCAGCACGATGTCGAACTCGGCCAGCGCGCGGCGCATCTCGTCCTCGGACAGCGGCAGGTTGCTGTCGCGCATCTCGACCTCGCCCAGTTCGCGCACGGCCGGTCCCACGCGGCCCGGCATCGGCCGCGTCACCAGTATCTTCGTCATCAGAACATCCTCCCCCCGATCGGTACTTGCCTGTCCGGCCCGATCAGAACTACCTCGCCATCCGCGTCGGGCAAGCCCAGAACCAGCACTTCGGACATGAACCGGCCGATCTGCCGGGGCGGGAAGTTGACCACCGCCAGCACATGTTTTCCCGGCAGGTCGTCGGGGCTGTAATGCGTGGCGATCTGGGCCGAGCTTTTCTTCTCGCCGATATCGGGGCCGAAATCCACCCAGAGCTTGATCGAGGGTTTGCGCGCCTCCGGATAGGGTTCGGCGCGGGTGATCCGGCCGACGCGGATATCGACCTTCAGGAAGTCGTCATAGGTGATTTCGCTCACGATCCCAGTTCCTTGCTGCGGGCGGTGGCGGCGGCGACGGCGCGGTGCAGAAGCGGCGGGAAACCCGTTTCCGGGTCCATCAGCACCGAAAGCGCGGCCGCCGTGGTGCCCCCCGGCGAGGTGACGTTGACGCGCAACTCGGCCGGGCTTTCGGCTGCCTGTTCGGCAAGCTGGCCCGCGCCTGCGACGGTGGCGCGCGCAAGGTGCAGCGCCATGGCGGGCGGCAGGCCCTGCGCCTCTCCGGCGGCGGCCAAGGTCTCGATCAGGTGAAAGACATAGGCCGGACCCGAGCCGGAAACGGCGGTCACGGCGTCCATCTGGTCCTCGGATTGCAGCCGGACGGTCTGGCCCACCGCCGAGAGCAACGTTTCGGCCAGCGCGAGGCCCGCCTCATCGACCTGCGCATTGCCGATCAGCGCGGTGATGCCCCGGCCCACGGCGGAGGGCGTGTTGGGCATGGCGCGGATCACCGGGGCCGATGCGCCCAGACGTTCGGCAAACCAGCCCAGCGTCCTGCCCGCCGCGACCGACAGGAACAGCGTGCGCCCGTCGGCCAGCCCCGCGACCTGGGGCAGCGCGGCCTCCATCGCCTGCGGCTTGACCGCAAGCAGCACGATGGCGGGATTGCCGGGCAGCGGCGCGTTCAGGTTCAGCCCCTCGGCCGCGCGGGCGCGCAGCCAGTCGGACGGGCCGGGATCGACCGCCCAGACCGAACCGGCGGGCAGACCGCCCTTCAGCCAGCCCGCCAGAAGCGCTGAGCCCATCTTGCCGCAGCCCAGAAGCACCAGCCCCCGGGCGGCGAGGTCGTCCATCTGCATTCCCGTGATCCCCTGTTATCCTCGGGGGGCGAGGTTAGGCGCGGCCGTAAGCCTCTGCAATGGCGACTTGCAGCGCATCCGCGGGGCTGCGGTCGCCCCAGGCGACAAGCTGGAACGCGGGATAGAAGCGTTCCGAGGCCGAGACCGCGGTGCGGATCAGCCGGTCGACCTGTTCGGCGGCGACGGGCTGGCCGCCGGCCAGCATCAGCCCGTGGCGCCAGACCATCAGCCGCTGGTCATGCCAATAGGTGAAGGCCCCGGCCCAGCACATGTCGTTGGTCGCGTTCAGCGTCTCGTAGAGCGCGGGCAGCCTGTCCTCGGGGGGTTCCATCTCGAAGGTGCAGATCAGGCGCAGCATCTCGTCATGGCCCGACCAGGCCAGCGTGATCGCGTAGGTCCGCCACTGCCCGACAACCGCCATCGCGATCTGGTCGTCGGTCACGCGGTCGAATTCCCAGTCACGGTGTTCGGCCAGGGTCTCGACGATGTCGATGGGGTGGAGGTCTTCGCTGTGCGGGAAATCTTCGGAAAGCGACATGCCCGGCCTCTTCGGTTGTAGCCCTGTCTGGGTGGCAGCCCACAAGGCTTAGGTGCCTGCTGCAGGGTCTGCGGGAACTCCCGAAGGCCCTTACAAGATATGGTGGTGGCAAAGCCCGAGTCTGTAAAGGAGAATTTGGTTAACCTGCCGCGATCTACCTCAATATCTTGTGGACATTTCGTGCGACAGTGGGTTTTGCAACGCGAAGCACCAGAAGATGAAGCGAGGCGATTCCAGTCGGTGCGGCTCCTGGCTGCCACCGCGCGCGATCTGCGCGCCGACGCGGCTGCCGGTCGTGCCCGGTTCCGCGGCCGAGTTGCCGCCAGAGGTCCGCCCGGGCGGCGGGGCGGCTGAAAACGGGCTTACGCCGTCCCCCACATGACAGGATCTGTCGGGGAGCGATGCGCAGACTTCCGGGACGGCGGCGAAGACGCCGGACAGAGCGCATCCCGGCGCAATGGTGCAGTCACGAGCGCCCGGGTCGGGCGGTGCGCAGTCACCCGATCCAGGCCGCAGGAGGACCCGGACGCATGAAGATCCTCGGAACGATTCTGGCTTGGCTGAAAGGCCGTGCCCGGTGCAGCCGCTGCGGCGAGGCCCTGCATGACGGCCTTTGCCCGCGTTGCCATTTCAGCGCCTTTGACGAGTGACGCCGCGTCTGTCATGTCGCCTGTTCCGCGGCGCCCGGGCCGGAACGACGCCGACGAGACGTGAGGCCGGGCTCAGGGCGCGGTCCGGTCGAAGACGCGGGCCGAGACCCGTTGCAACCCGCGCACCAGCAGCACGCCCATCGCGCCGTGATAGACAATGGTTCCGCCCAGCAGGTGGAGCGTGCGCAGCAGGCCCCCCGTGACCGCCCCGGCGACCACGACCCCCAGCGAGGCCACCACCGAGACGACCAGCGCGATCAGGATGGCGCGGCCGTTCGGGCCCAGGCGGCGGGCGACGATGGCGCGGCGTTCGACCTCGGCCGCGCCCAGCAAAAGGACCAGCGAGAAACCCAGATAGAGACCGAGGATCAACAGCACCGTCTTTCTTCCCCTCTGTTGCGGCCGACGCATGCGCCGGTGCCCGGGTCCAGCGATACCCAAGGCAAGGGGGATCCGCAACTCCCGGGGCGGCCAAGGGGAAGGCCGCGGCGCCCGGCGGGACGCCGCGGCCCGGTCTTCGTCCCCTCAGAGGGTCTGTGCCGCCATTTCGCGCGCGATGTGGTCGGCCTGCCGGATCGCCAGCGCGACGATGGTCAGCGTCGGGTTCTCGGCCGCGCCGGTGGTGAATTGCGAGCCGTCCGAGACGAACAGGTTCGCGATGTCATGGCTTTGCCCCCAGCGGTTCACCACGCCATCCCCGGGCCGTTCGCTCATCCGGTTGGTGCCCAGGTTATGCGTGCTGGGATAGGGCGGCGTCGGGAAGGTGCGGGTGGCCCCCACCGCCTCGTAGACCGCCCTGCCCTGCCGGTAGGCGTGGTTTCGCATCGCGATGTCGTTGGGATGGTCGTCGAAATGGACATTCGCGACCGGCAGGCCCCACTGGTCCTTGACCTCGGCGTTCAGCGTCACGCGGTTGGTTTCCTGCGGCATGTCCTCGCCCACCAGCCACATGCCCGCCATGTATTCATAGGCATCCAGCGCCGTTGTGAATTCGCGCCCCCAGGCGCCCGGGTCGAGGAAGGCCGCCATGAACGGGATGCCCAGCGCCAGCGTCTCCATCTCGTAGCCGCCGACGAAACCGCGGCCGGGATCGTGGCGGGCCTCGTCCGAAATGATCCCCGCCATGGTGGTGCCGCGCCACATGCGCACGGGCTTGTCGAAGGTGGCATAGACCGAGCCGGTCATGTGCCGCATGTAGTTGCGCCCGACCTGGCCCGAACTGTTGGCCAGCCCGTCAGGGAACATGCTGGATGCCGAGTTCAGCAGCAGCCGCGGGCTTTCGAAGCTGTTGCCCGCCACGCAGACGATCCGCGCGCGCTGGAAGTGCAGGTTGCCGTCCCGGTCGAAATACTCGACCCCCGTCACGCGGCCCGCATCGTCATGCAGGATGCGCGCGGCATGGGCGCGCTCGCGGACCTCCAGATTGCCGGTCGCCTCGCCGCGGGGGATGTCGGTATAGGCCGCCGACCATTTCGCGCCCCATTTGCAGCCCTGAAAGCAGAAGCCCGTCTGGTGGCAGAAGCTGCGCCCGTCATATTCGGCCGAATTGATCGCCATGCGGCCGGTATGGACCTCAGTATAGCCCAGCGCCTTGGCGCCCTTTTCGAAGAGCAGGTAGTTGTTGTTGCCGGGCAGCCCCGCGATGCCATTGGTGCGCGTCACCCCCAGCTTCTTTTCCGCGAGGTCATACCACGGCTCCATCTCGGCGGCGTCGATCGGCCAGTCGAGCAGGTTCGCGCCCTCGACCGCGCCATAGGTCGTCGCGGCCTTCCATTCATGCGCCTGAAACCGCAGCGAGGCGCCCGCCCAATGCGTCGTGGTGCCGCCCACCGCCTTGACGATCCAGGCGGGCAGGCCGGAAAAGTCCCTGGCCACGCGCCAGTCGCCGCTGGTCGTGCGCGGGTCCAGCCAGGCCAGTTGGCCGAAGCTTTCCCATTCGTCATTGACGTAATCCTCGGGCAGGTAGCGCCCGCCGGCCTCCAGCGCGACGACGCGCACGCCCTTCTGCGCCAGTTCGTTGGCCAGAACGCCCCCGCCCGCGCCGGTGCCGATGATGACCACCACGCTGTCGTCGGTCAGTTCGAAAGATGCAGCCATTGCCAGTCCTCCCCCAGACCTCAAAGCCAGTCGATGTCGTTGAAGCCGCGTTCGATATAGCCGCCCTGGCTATAGCTCTCGCCCTCGTAGCCGAAGATCGGCCAGACCGCTTTCTGGTTGTAAAGCCCCGTCACCAGCCCGCCGCGGATCGTCTGGAAGAAGGCGCTGTCCTCGATCGAGCGCAGGATATCCACGCGGTCGCGTTCCCAGCCGGTGTCCAGATAGCTGGGGAACCCCCCGGCCTGCGCCGCGGCATCCAGCGCGGCGATCCCCTCGGCGATGCCCGGGGCGGCCTCGGCGCTGTCATAGCCCTTGACCGCGATGACGTAATGGGCGTCGGGGATCCGGTCATGGGGATAGATGTCGCGCGCCATCCGGACCAGCGTCGCGAAGGTTTCGGGCCTGAGATGCGCCGTCTCGTAGGCCCAGGCCGCATCGGGCGCGGCGACGAAGCCCGCCCCGATGACAAGGGATGCCCCCGCCGCACTGGCGCGCGACAGAAGCTGGCGCCGGGTCAGACCCCGGATTGCTGGCTGAAGTGTCATTCTGTCTCCTCCCTGAATGACGTCCCTGATGTCCCGGGGCGGCCTCCCAACCGCCCGGAAATCCCCTATTTGAAACGCCCCCCGCGTTCGAGAACCTCGATCTGGTAGCCATCGGGATCGGCGACGAAGAAGAACCGCGCGATCACCTCGCCCGCGGGGGCAAAGGCGACCAGCTTGCGCGGGGCAAGCCCCTCGGCCTCGAAGCGGGCATGTTCGGCGTCCAGATCCGCGACCGACACGGCCAGATGGCCATAGCCGTCGCCCAGCGCATAAGGCTCGGTCCGGCCCTTGTTCACGGTCAGTTCGACCTCGAACCCGGTTTCGGAATTGCTCATGTAGATCAGCGTGAACTCGGGAAAGTCGAGCCGGTCGGCCACCGTCAGCCCGAACGCCTTTTCGTAGAACGCCACCGAGCGCGCCTCGTCGAGCACGCGGATCATGCTGTGGATTGCCTTGGCCACCAATGCCTCCCGCCGGTTGTTGCTGGTTTCGGGGCCAGCATAGACCGCGCGGGGCGCCCTGCGGGTAGTAGCGCCTTACTACCCCGCGCCGAAAGCCGTCATTCGGCGGCCATCGCGACCCCGCCGCGGCGCCCGGTCTCGATGAAGACCAGACAGGCGCAGCGCAGCAGCGAGGTGAAATTCACCGGCTCGCCATGCAGTTCCAGCACCTCGGCATGCAGCCGCGACAGGAAGGCGGGCGTGGTGACGCCCTCGGTCGCGGCAATCTCGTCAAGGATTGCCCAGAAGCTGTTTTCCAGCCGGATGCTGGTCGAATGACCGTTCAGCCGCAACCGGCGCGTGGTCGAGCGGTAGCGCTGCGGATCCTGCCCCGCGAAAATCTGGCACATGGGCCGTTCCCCTCCCTGACAGGCGGTTCCGTTCCCGCGGACGCCGCCCGGTTCCTCTCCCGATCCGGCAGCTTAACCCGGATCGCGCGCGCACACCAAGCGCGATGCGAGGGGCGGGGCCGGGCTCAGGCGGTGGCCGACCCGTCGGGCATCAGCGTCTCGGGAGCGATGCCGCGCCTGCGCGCGCTTTCCCGAACCGCCGCCTGCACCGCCGGGCTGCGCCGCAGCAGGCGCCGGAACCGCGCCTCGTCCAGCACCAGAAGCGTCGAGGGGGCGATCGCGCGCACCTCGGCGCGGCGCGGTTTCTGCATCAACACGGCCATCTGGCCGAACATCTCGCCCCGGCCCAGCCGCAAGACCTGGCCCGCGCTTTCCGCCTCGACCGCGCCCGAGGCGATGAAGAACACGCTGCGCGGCTGGGTGTCCTTGCGGATCAGAACATCGCCCGCATTGACATAGCGCGTCACCAGCGCCTGGGTCAGCCGCTTGCGCGCCTTGCCGTCGAGATCGTCGAACAGCGGGAAGCAGCGCACCAGTTCCGCCTTCTCGACCGCCAGATCGAGGCGCGGGCGCGCGTCCAGCCCGGCGCGACGGCGGGCGATGTCCTGCATCAGCGCGTTGTGCAGTTCCGCCCCGATCAGCCCGTCCTCGCGCATCGCGTCATATTCGCGTTCCTCCAGCCGCAGCGCGGTGCGACGGATGAAGCGGCGTTCCAGTTCCTCGGCATAGCCGGGATATTGCAGCCGCAGCCCTTCCAGCGCGGTATCGACCGCCTCGGCGCGGCGGGAAAGCATCTCGTGCAGCAGATCGGCCACCCGGCGGCCATGAATACGCCGGATCCGTCCGTCGATGAAGCCGCCCAGATCGCGCAGGATCAGCCGCTGCGACAGCAGGATCTCGAACCGCTCCGCCGCCATCAGCGCCAGCGGTCGCGACAGGCGCAGCCGGTTGTGCAGCGTCACCGCCACCCGGAAGCTGCGCCCGTAGCCGACGCTTGTCCGCGCCGCGCGCTGGTAGCCCGTCCGCCCGCCGCTGCGCGCGCCCTCGATCAGCCGGTCGGCATCGGAGAGGATCCGTTCCGCCAGCCCCGAGGACATCGTGCGGTCCCTGATGCGGGCAAGGATCGCGTCGCGCTCGGCCCCGGCCAGCGCGATCAGCCCCAGCGTGATCCGGTCGCGGTCGAGGATCTCGGTATTCTCCTCGGCGGTCTTGACCGCGCCGTCCAGCCGTTCGCCGAAACGCTTGGCCTCGGAGCGGACGATGTCATGGGTAAGTTCGTAATTCTCGGTGCTGCGGGCCACGTCCTCGCGCACGGTCTGAAGCGCAACCGCGACCACCTGGTTGGACAGCGCCTGGTCGATCGGCGACAGCCGGTCGAGCCCGAGTTGCCGGATGATCCAGCGCAGCGTCGTGCCCTGCACGATCAGCGTGAACAGCGTGAAGCCGGTGGCCAGGATCGCGACGAGGCGCTTGACCTCGACCGGCACGCGGACGCTTTCGGTCACGGCCAGCGCCAGCGCCAGCGTGACCGCGCCGCGCAGACCGCCCCACAGGATCGCGACGCGATAGGGCCGCTCGACCACCGGCGACAGCCGGACCGCCGACAGCAGCGGCAACAGGCCGAACAGGATCACCACCCGCGCCGCCAGGGCGGCCAGGATCACGACGCCGATCAGGGCGAAATCGCCGATCCGCACCTCTTCCAGAAGCCGCGGGATCAACAACGCGGCGAGGATGAAGATGAACGCCCCCGCCCAATGCGCCAGCAGATCCCAGACCTCGCGCAGGTTCGACCAGGACGCGGGCGGCAGCCGCCCCGGCCCCATCAGGTTCAGCGTCATCCCCGCCGTCACCACCGCGATCACGCCCGAGGCGCCCACGCTCTGTTCGGCGATGATGAAGGCCAGGTAGGGCAGCGCCACCGAGACCGAGATCTGCGCCAGTTCGTAGCGCGCGAACATCGCCATCAACCGGACCGCGATCCGCGCCGCCAGCCAGCCGGTCAGCACGCCCCCCGCGATCAGCAGCGGAAAGCGCGCCAGCGCGTCGCCGAGACTGGGATCGGGCATGCCCAGCATCACGAATCCCATGAACAGGCCGAACAGCGCGATGGCGGCGGCATCGTTCAGCAGGCTTTCGCCCTCGATGATCCGCGCCAGGCGGCGCGGCGCCGAGATCGAGCGGAAGATGCCCACCACCGCCGAGGGATCGGTGGTCGAGACGATCGCGCCCACCAGCAGGCAGACCGCAAGCGGCAGCGCGCTGGCCCAGGCCAGCGCATAGCCCACCGACAGCGTCGCCACCACCACCGCGACCACCGCCAGCATCAGGATCGGCACCCAGTCGTCCAGCATCCGGCGCAGGTTCATCCCCAGCGTGACCTGGAACAGCAGGGTCGGCAGGAAGACGTAAAGGAACACGTTCGAGCGGATCGGCACCGCGAGGATCGCCTCGGCCACCGGGTTCAGCGCATCGGTCAGGTCCGTGCGCAGGAAGAACAGCGCGCCCGCCCCGATCAGGATGCCCAGCGCGGCGAGGATCACGCTGAAGGGCAGGCGCAGGCGCGCGGCCAGCGGCTCGGCCGCGCCGATCAGCAGGAACAGGGAGGCGATGACCGTGGTCAGCAGAACGATGTCCATGCCCCTTCATACCGCAGGCCGCGGGCCGGGCACCACGGGGCGCAGACGATAAAATGGCGGGAAAACGCGCAGCGCCGGGGATTTGGCCGGATCGGCGGCGCGGCGCGGGTTTTGCGGGCGGGGACGATGCCGGGCGGGCAAGGCTGCACTTGCATTGCGGGCGTGGAATTGCTCTGAGCTATGCGGGACAAGGACAGCATGGAGGCGAAGATGGGCGGCGAGACATATCAGGACCGGGCCGGGCTGAAGGTCGCGGCCGTGCTGGCCGATTTCGTCGAGGCCCGCGCGCTGCCCGGCACCGGGATCGAGGCGGGCGCCTTCTGGGAGGGCCTTGCCGGGCTGGTGCGCGACCTGAGCCCGCGCAACCGCGAATTGCTGGCGATCCGCGAGACGATGCAGCAGCAGATCGACGCCTGGCATCTGGCGCGGCGCAACCAGCCCCATGACCACGAGGCCTACAAGGCGTTCCTGACCGAGATCGGCTATCTGCGCCCCGAAGGCGCGCCGTTCGAGATCGAGACCGCCAATGTGGATCCCGAGATCGCGACCGTGCCGGGGCCGCAACTGGTGGTGCCGATCACCAATGCCCGCTACGCGCTGAACGCCGCGAATGCGCGCTGGGGCAACCTGTACGACGCGCTTTACGGCACCGACGCGATGGGCAGCCCGCCGCCCGGGGGGCGCTATGATCGCGGTCGCGGCGCCCGTGTCGTGGCGCGCGCGCGGGTCTTTCTGGACGAGGCGTTTCCCATCGCGGGCACCAGCCATGCCGATGCGCGGCGCTATCACGTCAGGGGCGGCGCGCTTCTGATCGACGATCTGCCGCTGGAACAGCCCGGGAAATTCGCGGGCTATCGCGGCCACCCCCGCGCGCCCGAGGCGGTCCTGCTGCGCAATAACGGGCTGCATGTGGAACTGGTCTTCGACCGCACCCACCCGGTCGGCGCGCGCGATCAGGCCGGGCTGGCGGCGGTGCGGATGGAGGCGGCCGTCTCGGCGATCATGGATTGCGAGGATTCGGTCGCCTGTGTCGATGCCGAGGACAAGGTGGCGGCCTATGCCAACTGGCTGGGGCTGATGAAGGGCGATCTGAGCGCCGAATTCGACAAGGGCGGCGAACGGCTGACCCGCGCGCTGGAGCCCGACCGCACCTATACCGCCCCCGATGGCAGCAGCCTGACCGTCAAGGGCCGGGCGCTGATGCTGGTCAGGAATGTCGGCCACCTGATGACCAACCCGGCGATCCTGGATGGGGACGGCGCCGAGGTGTTCGAGGGGTTGATGGACGCCGCGCTCACCACGCTGATCGCGCTGCATGACCTGAAAAAGACCGACGGCCCGCGCAACTCCCCCGCCGGGTCCATCTATGTCGTCAAGCCCAAGATGCACGGTCCCGACGAGGTGGCCTTTGCCGACGACACCTTCACCCGCGTCGAGGAAATCCTTGGCCTGCCGCGCTACACCGTCAAGCTGGGCATCATGGACGAGGAGCGGCGCAGTTCGGTCAACCTCAAGGAATGTATCCGCGCGGCGAAGCACCGGGTCGCCTTCATCAATACCGGCTTCCTTGATCGCACCGGCGACGAGATCCACAGCTCGATGGAGGCGGGGCCGTTCAGCCGCAAGGATTTCATCAAGCGCAAGGGCTGGATCACGGCCTATGAGAACCTGAATGTCGATATCGGGCTGGAATGCGGGCTGTCGGGCCGCGCCCAGATCGGCAAGGGCATGTGGGCGATGCCCGACCGGATGGCGGCGATGCTGTCCACCAAGATCGAACACCCCAAGGCCGGGGCGAATTGTGCCTGGGTGCCCTCGCCCACGGCGGCCACGCTGCACGCGCTGCATTACCATCAGGTCGATGTGCTGGCGGTACAGGCGGGGCTGCGGAAGGGCGGCCGCCGGGCGCATGTGGACGGGATCCTCGAAATCCCGCTGGCCGCCTTCCGCAAATGGTCGCGCCCCCAGATCCTGCGCGAGGTCGAGAACAACGCGCAGGGCATCCTGGGCTATGTCGTGCGCTGGATCGACGCCGGAGTGGGCTGTTCCAAGGTGCCCGATATCAACGATATCGGCCTGATGGAGGATCGGGCGACCTGCCGGATCTCGGCCCAGCATATCGCCAACTGGCTGCATCACGGAATCGTCGGCGCGGATGAGGTGATGGAGGTCATGCGCCGCATGGCCGAGGTGGTGGACCGCCAGAACGCCGCCGATCCGGCCTATGTGCCGATGGCGCCGGGCTATGACGGGATCGCGTTCCAGGCCGCCTGCGACCTGGTGTTCAAGGGCCGCATCCAGCCTTCGGGCTATACCGAGCCGGTGCTGCATGCCCGCCGGATCGAACGCAAGGCGCAACTGGCGGGCGGCTGAGGCCGCGCGCGCCCCGCGCGCCGTTCAGGCCGCGGGGCGGTTGCGCAGCCGGTCGTAGACCGCGGTCTCGAAATCGAGATAGCCGCCGAAGGAGACCGGGTCGCCGAAGGGCAGGATCTGGGTGGCCCAGAACCCGCCGAAGCCGTTCTGCCGGTCGATCCAGTAGAACAGGTTGGCCAACCCCGCCCAGCCGATGGCGCCGGCGGGCCGCCCGGTGGGGGCCTCTTCCTCGTTGACCATGAAGGTCAGGGACCAGCCTTTCCTCAGCCCCGGGAAGAACTCGGCATCGTTGGAGAGCGACGGGATCACACCGGGCAGCATCACCACCTGCTGATGCGGCTGAAGCCCGTTCTGCACCGCCATCGCGACGGTTTCGGGTTTCAGCACGCGACCCTGCGGCCCCATCCCGTCATTCAGCCACATGCGAATGAATTTCATGTACTCGCCCACCGTGCCGTAAAGCCCGTGCCCGGCCATGTCGATCTCGGGATTGTCGGGCAGCGCGAAATCCAGAGGCGTCAGCGACCCGTCCGCGCCGCGGGCATGGACGGTCGCGGTGCGCGCCTTCATCTCCGCGCTGCGGGTGAAGGCCATGTCGGTGATGCCCAGCGGCGCGAAGACCCGCTCGGCCAGCACGGCGGACAGACGTTTGCCGCGGATGCCCTCGACCACCTGGCCTGCCCAGTCGATATTGCTGCCATATTCCCATTTCTCGCCGGGATCGAACAGCAGCGGCGTCATCAACGCCTCGCGGCTGGCGGTCACGACCGAGGGCTGGCCATGTTCGGCGGCCATTTTCAGGTAGTCCCGGTTGAAGAAATCATAGCCGAAGCCGGCCGTATGCAGCAGCAACTGGCGCGTGGTGATGTCGGATTTCGGCGGCCTGAACCGCGGGACGCCGCCCGGTCCGAACCCTTCGAGCACCTGCAATTCGCCCAGCCCGGGGGCATAGTCCCTGGCCGGGGCGTCGAGATCGAGCAGCCCCTCCTCGACGCATTGCAGCACCGCGGTCCCGCCGATCGCCTTGGTGGTCGAGAAGATGGCGAAGACCGTGTCGGTCGTCATCGCCGTCCCCGTCCCAAGGTCGCGCAGCCCGCGCGCGCCCTCGTAGACATTGCCCTGACGGTCGGTGAGCATCGCCACCACCCCCGGCACGCGCGCCGCCATCTCGCCTTGCGTCACGCCGCCGAGCACGGCATCGAGGGCCGGAGCCCAGCCATTGCCTGTCATCGCCTCATCCTCCCAATGCGGTCCCCTGCGCCGGAGGATAGCACGAAAACGGCCCGGCGATCAGGGTTCTGCCCGCCGGGCCGCAACGGGGCCGGATCGCCATGCCCGGACGGTGCCGGACGCGCCCCCTTCAGGATCGGCGGCGGCTTGCCTAGGATGGCGCCGACTCGCGGCCCGCGCGGCCGCCCTTTCGGCAAGGATCCATGACATGACCGACCCCGCCCCTGCTCTGCCTGCCCGTTCACCCGCGCCGCGGCGGGTCTTCGTGCTTGGTGCGACGGGCACCATCGGCCGGGCCAGCGTGGCGGCGCTGGCCGAGCGGGGGCATGAGGTGGTCTGTCTCGTCCGGCCGGGCACGGGTGCTGCGGCCGCCCGGGGCCTGCCGCCGGGCGTCGCGCTGCGCGAGGGCGAGGTGACCGATCCGGCGTCCCTGGCGCGCGACGGGTTCCGGGGCGAGCGGTTCGATGTGCTGGTCTCCTGCCTTGCCTCGCGCAGCGGCACGCCGCGGGACGCCTGGGCCATCGACCACAAGGCCCATTCCGACGCGCTGGCCGCCGCCCGCGCGGCGGGGGTCGGCCATGTGGTGCTGCTGTCGGCGATCTGCGTGCAGAAGCCGCTGCTGGAATTCCAGAAGGCGAAACTTGCCTTCGAGGCGGACCTGATCGGCTCGGGGCTGGAGTATTCCATCGTGCGGCCCACCGCCTTCTTCAAGTCGCTGTCGGGCCAGGTCGCGCGGGTGCGCCAGGGCAAGCCCTTCCTGATCTTCGGCGACGGCACCCTGACCGCCTGCACCCCGATCAGCGATGCCGATCTGGGCCGGTTCATGGCCGATTGCCTGGACGATCCGGCGTTGCGAAACCGCATCCTGCCGATCGGCGGCCCCAAACCCGCGATCACCCCGCGCGAGCAGGGCGAATACCTGTTCCGCGCCTTGGGGCGGGAGCCGAAATTCCGCTCGGTCCCGGTGGGGATGATGGATGCGATCATCGCGGTGCTGGGGCTTCTGGGCCGCGTCTCGCCGAAGATGCGCGACAAGGCCGAGTTTGCCCGGATCGGCCGCTATTACGCCACCGAGTCGATGCTGGTCCTCGACCCCGCAACCGGGCGCTACGACGCCGAGGCGACCCCCGCCTATGGCACCGAAACGCTGTTTCACTATTACGACAGGCTGCTCGCGGGCGAGGAAACGGTCGATCTGGGCGCGCATGCGATGTTCTGAGCCCGCAATGCGCGACAATCCCCGCCCCATCGGTTAGGATACCGGGACGGAGGGCGCAGCATGGCAGGCGGCTGGGCGCGGGATGGCGCCGTTCAGGATCAGATCGACGCCTCGATCGAGGACGAGCTGCGCCGGATGCAGGCCCGACCAGTGCCGCGGGGCGAAAGCCTGACCCATTGCGCCGAATGCGACGAGCCGATCCCCGAACCGCGGCGGCAGGCGATCCCGGGCGTCAAGCTGTGCATCGACTGCCAGCAGGCGCGCGATGCGCGGCCCGTGCAGCGCGGCGGCATCAACCGGCGCGGCTCCAAGGACAGCCAGTTGAAGTGACCTGCCACAGGGTGCCGCCTGAAACGACGTCTTGACCTTCCAGCTACCGGAAGCCCGATACAGGCCTCATTCGCACCCCCGGCACGAGGGCCAGACATGCAGTTTTCCGTTCCGGACATGATCTGCGGGCATTGCAGCGCGGCAATCGAGGCAGCAATCCGGCACCGCGACCCGTCGGCACGCATCACCTGCGATCTCGACGCGCATAGCGTCCGGGTCGAGACCGTCCTTGACCCCAGGGCGGTGGCCGCCGCCATCGAGGGGGCGGGATATGGCGTGAGGGCGATCTGAGCCCCGGACGGGCGCGGCACGGCACCGGCCCTAGCGTTGCCGGGTCTGCCAGTGCGGGTTGATCCAGGGCTGTGCCTCGTCACGCGGCAGGGGGGCGCGGCCGAGGATATGGTCGGCGGCCTTCTCGCCCAGCATGATCGTGGGGGCGTTCAGGTTGCCGTTGGGGATGCGCGGAAAGATCGAACTGTCGGCCACGCGCAGCCCCGCGACGCCGATCACGCGGGTTTCGGGATCGACCACCGCCAGCGGATCGCCCGCCGCGCCCATCCGGCAGGTGCCGCAGGGGTGATAGGCGCTTTCGACATGCGCGCGCACGAAATCGTCGATCTCGTCATCGCTCTGCACCTGCGGCCCCGGCTGGATCTCGTGCCGGACGAAGGGGCGGAACGCCTCCTGCGCGAAGATCTCGCGGGTCAGGCGGATGCAGGTGCGGAAATCCTGCCAGTCCTGCGGGGTCGACATGTAGTTGAAAAGGATCGCGGGCGGAGTGGCCGGATCGGCGCTGCGCAGCGTGACGGCCCCGCGCGAGGGGCTGCGCATCGGCCCGACATGGGCCTGGAAGCCATGCCCCTCGGCCGCGGCCTGCCCGTCATAGCGCACCGCAAGCGGCAGGAAGTGATACTGGATGTCGGGGTAGTCCACCCCCGGGCGCGAGCGGATGAAGCCCGCGCTTTCGAACTGGTTCGAGGCGCCGGGGCCGGTGCGGGTGAACAGCCATCGCGCGCCCACCAGCGCCTTGCCCGCCAGGTTCCAGTAGCGATAGAGCGTCACCGGCTGGCTGGCGGCCATCTGGATGTAGAGTTCCAGATGGTCCTGAAGGTTCCGACCGACGCCGGGGCGATCGGCGATGATCTCGATCCCGTGTTCGGCCAGATGGTCGGCCGGGCCGATCCCCGACAGCATCAGCAGCTTGGGCGAGTTGATGGTGGAGGCGGAAAGGATCACCTCGCGCCGGGCGCGGATCACCTCGGGGGTGCCGCCGCGCTCGATCTCGACACCCGTGGCCCGCCGGTCCTCGAACACGACGCGCCGGGCCAGCGCCCGGACCAGCCCGCACTGCGCCCGCCTGAGCGCGGGTTTCAGATAGGCATTCGCCGCCGACCAGCGCCGCCCACGCCAGACGGTCTGTTCCATCGGGCCGAACCCTTCCTGCCGGGCACCGTTGTAATCGGGCGTGACCGGATAGCCCGCCTGCCGCCCCGCCTCGACGAAGGCGTGAAAGAGCGGGTTCCGCCGCGTCCCGCGGGTGACATGCAGCGGCCCGTCGGAGCCCCGCCAGGACGGATCGCCGCCATGGCCGCCGGAATGCCAATGCTCCATCCGCTTGAAATAGGGCAGCACGTCGGCATAGGCCCAGCCCGCCGCGCCCGCCTGCGCCCAGTGGTCATAGTCGCGCGCATGGCCGCGGACATAGACCATGCCGTTGATGCTGGACGAGCCCCCGATCACCTTGCCGCGCGGGCAGGCCAGGCGGCGGCCGCCCAGATGCGGCTCGGGCTCGGTGCGAAAGCCCCAGTCGTAGCGCGCCATGTTCATCGGATAGCTCAGCGCGGCGGGCATCTGGATCAGCGGCCCGGCATCGGTGCCGCCATGCTCGATCACCAGCACGCTGGCGCCGGTTTCGGACAGTCGGCTGGCCAGCACGCAGCCCGCGGATCCCGCGCCGACGATGACGAAATCGGCCTCCATTCCCTGCCCCCCTAGAACGGCGCCGCGACCCGGCCCATGCGGACGAAGACCGACTTGAGCTGCGAGTAATGCGCGATGGCGGCGGCGGCATTCTCGCGGCCCAGGCCCGACATCTTGAAACCGCCGAAGGGCAGTTCCACCGGCGCGTCATTGTAGGAATTGACGAAGCAGGTTCCCGCCTGAAGCCGCGCGATCACCCGGTGGGCGCGGGTCAGGTCGCGGGTGAAGACGCCGGCCGACAGCCCGAAATCGGTCGCGTTGGCCCGCGCGATCGCCTCCTCCTCGTCGGTGAAGTCCAGCACGCACATGACGGGGCCGAAGATTTCCTCGCGCGCGATGGTCATGGCGTCGGTGACATCGGCAAAGACGGTGGGCTCGACCCAGAAGCCCGGCCCCTCGGGACAGCCGCCGCCCGCGACCAGCCGCGCGCCCTCGGCGATGCCCTGCGCGATATAGCCCATGACGATGTCGCGCTGGGCGGCGCTGGCCATCGGGCCGAAATTGGTGGCCTCGTCCAGCGGGTCGCCCATCCGCACGCCCGCCAGCCGCTCGGTCAGCCGGGCGAGGAAGGCATCCCGGATGCCCTTCTGCACGAAGACCCGCGTGCCGTTCGAGCAGACCTGCCCGGTCGAGTAGAAATTGCCCAGGATCGCGCCGCCCACCGCGTCGTCCAGATCGGCATCGTGGAAAACGATCAGGGGCGACTTGCCGCCCAGTTCCATGGTGACATGCTTCATGGCCTGGGCCGCGGCGGCATAGACCTTGCGCCCGGTCGGAACGGACCCCGTCAGCGAGACCTTGGCCACGCGCGGATCGGCCACCAGGGCCGCCCCGACCGCGCCCGCGCCCTGCACCACGTTGAACAGCCCCGGCGGCGCGCCCGCCTCGACCAGGATCTCCGCGATCTTCAGCGCGCAGAGCGGCGTCACCTCGGAGGGCTTGAACACCATCGCGTTGCCGCAGGCGAGTGCGGGGGCGGCCTTCCAGCAGGCGATCTGGGTGGGATAATTCCAGGCGCCTATCCCGACACACAGGCCCAGCGGCTCGCGGATCGTGTAGCCCCAGTTCGCACCCAGCGCGACATGCTGGCCGGTCAGCGTGCCCGCCATCCCGCCGAAATATTCCAGCGCATCCGCGCCGCTGCTGGCATCGGCGACCAGCGTTTCCTGGAGCGGCTTGCCGGTATCCAGCGTTTCCAGGATGCTGAGCTCGCGATTGCGCGCGCGGATGAGGTCGGCCGCCCGGCGCAGCACCCGCCCCCGCTCGGTGCCCGTGCGCGCGGCCCAGTCCGCCTGCGCCGCCACCGCGCCCGCCAGCGCCGCCTCGATCACTGCGGGCGTGGCGGCGTGGACGGTGGCAATCACCGCCCCGGTGGCGGGGTGGATCACCTCGATCGCATCGCCCGCGGCATCCTCGAGATGGGTGCCGTTGACGAAATGGCTGGCCGTGGGCTGGGCGGTGTGGGTCATCGGTCGGGATCCTTGCGTCTGCGGCGTCAGCGCGACGTGCCGCGACATTCGAGAGCGAGATAGTCGAGCACCTGCCGGGCCGCGGCGGCACCGTCGGGCAGACCGTCGCCCAGCCCCTCATGCAGGTAGACGCCGTCGATCAGGAAGGCCATGCGCTGGGCGACGGCGGGCGCGCGCGCGCCCAGAAGCGGGCGCAGCGCGTGGCGCAGGTTGGACCCCAGCCGCCGCCGGTAGATGCCCAGAAGCCGTCGCGCCGTCGGGTTGGAATGGGCCAGCGCATAGAAGTTCATCCAGGCGCTGATCGTGCCGCGCCGGAAATGCACGGGCGAAAAGCTCTGCTCGACGATGGCGCGCAGCCGCGCCTCGGGCCCGTCGACCGCGGCCAGCGCGCGGGCCACGGCGCGGCCGTATTCGGCCAGCGTGTAGCGCATCGCGGTCAGGAAGATCTGTTCCTTGCTGCCGAGATAATGATGCGCCAGCGCGCTGGACACGCCCGCGCGCCGCGCGATCCGCGCCACGGGAATGTCGAGCGACCCCGCCTCGCCGATCTCGGCGATGGTCGCCTCGATCAGCGCGGCGCGCCTTATCGGTTCCATTCCGATCCTGGGCATGACTCCGTCCGTCGGGATTGCTTTTTCCTTCTAGATTTGTTTTTGATTGATCAGTCAATCCAAAAACAGGCCCAGAACATGGGCCGGAAACAGGGAGAGTGAGATGCGCGTGAAGAAGACGCTTGCCGCGGCCTTGCTTGCGGTGGCTGCGCTGCCCGCATGGGCCGAATGCGACCGGGTCGTGTTCTCGGATGTGGGCTGGACCGACATCACCGCCACCACCGCCGCGACCACCGTGGTCCTGGATGCCCTGGGCTATCAGACCGACATCAAGATCCTGTCGGTGCCGGTGACCTATACCTCGCTTGCCAAGGGCGATGTGGACGTCTTTCTGGGCAACTGGATGCCGACGATGGAGGCCGACATCGCCCCCTATCGCGAGGCGGGCACGGTGGACACGCTGCGCGCCAATCTGACCGGCGCGAAATACACGCTGGCCGCGAACCTGGCCGCGGCCGATCTGGGCATCGCGGATTTCGCCGACATCGCCCGGTTCCGCGAGCAGCTGGGCGGCCGGATCTACGGGATCGAGCCGGGCAATGACGGCAACCGGCTGATCCTCGACATGATCGAGCAGGACGCTTTCGGGCTGGCGGGATTCAGCGTGGCGGAAAGCTCGGAACAGGGGATGCTGGCCCAGGTCGCCCGCGCCGACCGGCGCGGCGAGCCCATCGTGTTCCTGGGCTGGGAGCCGCACCCGATGAACGCGAATTTCCAGATGACCTACCTGACCGGCGGCGATGACTTCTTCGGCCCCGACCTGGGCGGCGCGACGGTGCATACCAATACCCGCGCGGGCTATGCCGAGGCCTGCCCCAATATCGGCGCCCTGCTGCGCAATCTGGAGTTCTCGCTGGCGATGGAGAACGAGATCATGGCCGCGATCCTCGACGAGGGGCAGGACCCGCCGGCCGCGGCGCGGGACTGGCTGGCGGCCAATCCCGGGGTGCTGGAGGTCTGGCTGGCGGGCGTCACCACCCGCGAGGGCGGCGACGCGATGGCGGCGATGCGCGCGGCGCTCGGTCTCTGACATCCCTTCGGGGGCATCCGCGCCGCACCCGGTCCCGGCACGGCCCGGGCGTGGCGCCTCTTTCCTCGCAATGCGCAACGACAGGGGGGCGTCTTGTCCTGGCTTACCGACAACAAGCTGCCCGTCGGCCGGACCGCGGCGAATGTGTTCGACTGGTTCCAGTCGAACGGCGCCTGGTTTTTCGACGGCCTGGCCGACGCGCTCGAGCGGCTGATAGATGCGGTGCTCTGGGCGTTGCAGGCCCCGCCGCCGCTGCTGGTGGTGGCGCTGTTCGCGGCGCTGACCTTCGCCTTGCAGCGCAGTTGGAAACCGGCGCTGATCGTGGCGCTGGGGTTTCTGTTCATCCTCAACCAGGGCTACTGGAAGGAGACGACCGAAAGCCTGACCCTGGTGCTGTCGGCCTGCGTGCTGTGCATGGCGCTGGGCGTGCCCATCGGCATCGCCGCAGCGCATCGCCCCGGATTGTATCGCGGGCTCCGGCCGGTGCTCGACCTGATGCAGACGCTGCCGACCTTCGTCTACCTGATCCCGGCCATCGTTTTCTTCGGCATCGGCATGGTGCCGGGGCTGATCGCGACCGTGATCTTCGTGCTGCCCGCGCCGATCCGGCTGACGCATCTGGGCATCTCCTCGACGCCGGTAGCCCTGCTGGAAGCCGCGCGCGCGTTCGGCGCCACGCCCTGGCAGACGCTGCGCAAGGTGGAACTGCCCGCGGCCTTTCCGCAGATCATGGCCGGGCTGAACCAGACGATCATGCTGTCGCTGTCGATGGTGGTGATTGCCGCACTGGTCGGCGCGGACGGGCTGGGCGTGCCGGTGGTGCGCGCGTTGAACCAGGTCAATACCTCGCTGGGTTTCGAGAGCGGGTTCGTGATCGTCGTCGTGGCCATCGTGCTGGACCGTATGCTGCGGGTGGAGCGGAAATGAGCGCGGTCTCGTTCCGCAACGTCTCGATCGTCTTCGGCGAGCGGCCCGAGGCGGCGCTGCCGTTGATGGACCGGGGGCTGGACCGCGCCACGATCCAGAAGGAGACAGGCCAGGTCCTGGGCGTGCATGATTGTTCGCTGGAGGTCGAATCGGGCGAGATCCTGGTTCTGATGGGGCTGTCGGGCTCGGGCAAGTCGACGCTCCTGCGCGCGGTGAACGGATTGAACCCGGTCGCGCGCGGCGAGGTGCTGATCGGGCGCGGGGACGAGATGGCCTCGGTGACGCGCGCCGACGGCCGGACGCTGCGCGACATCCGGCTGAACGACATCTCGATGGTGTTCCAGCAATTCGGGCTTCTGCCCTGGCGGACGGTCCGCGAGAATGTCGGGCTGGGGCTGGAACTGGGCGGCATCCCGGCGCGGGAACGGCAGGACCGGATCGACCGCCAGCTTGCCCTGGTCGGCCTGAGCGACTGGGCCGAGCGGCGGGTGGGCGATCTGTCGGGCGGCATGCAGCAGCGCGTGGGGCTGGCGCGCGCCTTCGTCACCGAAGCGCCGATCCTGCTGATGGACGAGCCGTTCTCGGCGCTCGATCCGCTGATCCGGTCGCATCTTCAGGACGAGTTGCTGGCGTTGCAGAAGCAGCTTGGCCGCACCATCGTCTTCGTCAGCCACGATCTGGACGAGGCGTTCAAGCTGGGCGATCACATCGCCATCATGGAGGGTGGGCGGATCGTGCAATCGGGCAGCCCGCGCGAGATCTTCACCAATCCGGTGAACGATTACGTCGCCGATTTCGTGGCGCATATGAACCCGCTCGGCGTGTTCTGCGCCTGCGACGTGATGGACCCGGCCGAAGGCACGGGGGCGGCCGCACTCGCGCCCGATGCACCGCTGGGCGCGGTGATCGACCGGCTGGCGGCGGAGGGCGAACCGCTGAGCGTGGGCGCGGATGGCCGCATCCTGGGCCGGGTCTCGCGCCAGAGCGTGCTGTCGCGTCTGCGGGGCGGACCCGCCTGAACCCGGCGCGCGGTTTGCAGCCGCCCGCCGCGCCCCTATATCCCGAAGGGAGGAGGGCGTGCCCATGCGCAGGAAGTGGAACGCCGCAGTGGCGGCCCTGCTGTGCCTTGCCCTGGGGGTGGCGCTGGCGGCAGCGCAGGATCCGGGGGCGCAGGATCCGGGGGCGCAGACGCGCGCTCCGGTGGTTCTGGTGGCCACGATCGAGGGTCCCGTCGGCCCCGCCACCGTGGCCCATGTCCACCGCGCGGTCGGGATTGCCACGGAAAGGCAGGCCGAGGCGCTGGTGCTGCGGCTGAACACGCCGGGCGGCCTGGCCGATGCGATGCGCGAGGTGATTTCAGAGATCCTCGCCTCCCCCGTGCCGGTGATCGGCCATGTCGCGCCTGCGGGCGCGCATGCGGCCAGCGCGGGCACCTTCATCCTTTATGCAACGCATCTGGCGGCGATGGCGCCCGGCACCAATATCGGCGCGGCGACCCCGGTGCAGATCGGCGGCATGCCCGAGGGCCTGCCCGGCCAGGACCGCCCGCCCGGCGAAGGCGATGCCGGAGAGGACAGCCCCCCGCCGCCGCGCAATGCGATGGCGGCCAAGGCCACGAATGACGCGGTGGCCCTGATCCGCAGCCTGGCGGAACTGCATGGCCGCAATGCCGACTGGGGCGAACGGGCCGTGCGCGAGGCCGCCAGCCTGTCGGCCGACGCGGCGCGGGACCTGGGGGTGATCGAGATCGTGGCCGCCGATCTGGACGCGCTTCTGGCGGCAGCCGATGGCCGGAGCGTGACCGTCGCGGGCAGCGCGCGGGCGCTGGCCACCGCGGGCCTGCCGGTCGAGACGATCGCGATGACGGCGATGACCCGCATCCTCAGCGTGCTGTCGAATCCCAATGTCGCGCTGGTGCTGATGATGGTCGGGGTCTACGGGCTGATCTTCGAGTTCCTCAGCCCCGGCGGCATCGGGCCGGGCGTCATCGGCGCGATCTGCCTGACGCTGGGGCTATATGCGCTGAACCAGTTGCCGCTGGATTTCGCGGGGCTCGGCCTGATCGCCCTGGGCATCGCCTTCATGGTGGCCGAGGCGGTGACGCCAACCTTCGGAATACTGGGGCTGGGCGGGCTTGTGGCCTTCGTGCTGGGGGCCTCGATGCTGATCGACACGGATGTGCCCGAATTCCAGGTCTCGTGGTGGCTGATCGGGACGGTGGCGGCGCTCAGCGGGGCGGTGCTGGTCCTGCTGATCGGGGCAGCGTTCCGATCCTATCGCACGCGCCCGGCCAGCGGGCGCGCGGCGTTCATCGGCACCGAGGCCCGGGTGCTGGACTGGTCGGGGACCGAGGGCTTCGTCTGGTTCGAGGGCGAACGCTGGCACGCCACGGGCAGCGCAGGCCTGCGCCCGGGCGACATGGCCACGGTGCGCGACATGGACGGGCTGACGCTGCGCCTGGACGCGGCGACGGACAGCAAGGGAGAGACATGATGGCATCCGCGATCTTCGATTCGGTATTCCTGGTCCTGGCGCTGGCGGCTGCGCTGGCGCTGCTGGCCTATGCGATCCACATCCTGCGCGAATACGAGCGCGGCGTGGTGTTCACGCTGGGCCGCTATACGAGGGTGGCGGGGCCGGGCCTCGTGATCCTGATCCCGTTCATCCAGCAGATCGTGCGCACCGACCTGCGCATGGTCGTCGAGGATGTGCCCAGCCAGGACGTGATCAGCCGCGACAATGTCTCGGTCAAGGTCAATGCGGTGATCTATTTCCGCATCGTCGATCCGCAGCGCGCGATCATCAACGTGGCCGATTTCGCGGATGCCGTCAGCCAGTTGGCGCAGACCACGCTGCGTTCGGTGCTGGGCAAGCACGAACTGGACGAGATGCTGGCCGAGCGCGACAAGCTGAATGCCGACATCCAGGAGATCCTCGACCGGCAGACCGACGCCTGGGGCATCAAGGTCGCCAATGTCGAGATCAAGCATGTCGATATCGACGAAAGCATGGTGCGCGCCATCGCCAAGCAGGCCGAGGCCGAGCGGCTGCGCCGCGCCCGCGTCATCAATGCCGAGGGCGAGCAGCAGGCCGCCGCCAAGCTGGTCGAGGCGGGCGCGATGCTGGCCGAGCAGCCCAACGCGATGCAGTTGCGCTATTTCATCGCGCTGGCCGATATCGCGACCGACAAGACGAATACCGTCGTCTTCCCGCTGCCGATGGATCTGTTGGCGATGGCCGCCCCGCCGAAGGGCGGCACCCGGGACGGCTGAGCGGCGCCGGGTCGTGGGCGGGGTCGTCCCGGCCGGGCGGATTCCGACCGAAACAGTCATGAACCGAAGCCCGATGAAAACCGTCAAGTATTTGTTTTTCAATGGATTTTTATTGCATGCGGCATCGGATTCGCGATACAAGTCAGCATGCGCCGCGGCTGGACGGCGCGACTGAAAAGGAGACAGTTCATGTCCACGACCATGTGCGCAAGTTGCACCTTCTTCGAAGATCATGCGGCCAACACCGCCAGCAGGCTCGACGGCGCCGGCCTGTGCCGCTTCAACCCGCCGATCTCGCAGCCCGAGGCCGATTCCCGCGGCCTGTGGCCGGTGGTCCGGTCGGACGACTGGTGCGGCCATTTCGAGGACGAAACCGAGGCCGCCTGACGCGGCCCGGATGCCAGCCAGGTCCGCTTGACGCCAGCCGCGCCCCCCGCAGGCCAGCCACGAAGCCCCCAGCCAGCTTTACCAGACCGTCACAAGGGGCAGCGCCGGGCGCTGCCCCTTTTTCCTTGGCGCGCGGACGCCGACAGGGTCCGACAATTTCAGTAAGGTATTGCGCAGGGCCGCGCGATATGTTGTGCTGTCGCCTGTTCGATCCAGCCAGACGGCGCCCCCTGACGCGCCCCGCCAGGCGAACCTGAACCAAGGTGGCAGGGGTGCGAACGTGATCCGGAGAAACCAAATCCTGCGGCTGGCCGCCCTTTCGGCCTGTCTGACTGCGCTGCCGCTGGCCGCGGGTGCGGATGACGCCTCCGCCGCGCTGTCGCTGGAACTGAATGCCGTTGCCGAGGCCGAGGGCGGCTGTCTGCTGACCTTTGTCGCCGAAAATGGCCACGCGACCGACATCGCCGCGGCGGTGTTCGAGACGGTGCTGATGGATGCGACGGGGCGGGTCGAGCGGCTGACGCTGTTCGATTTCGGCACGCTGCCCGCGGGACGGCCGCGGGTGCGCCAGTTCGTCGTGCCCGATCTGGCCTGCGCCGATCTGGGCCGCGTGCTGATCAACGGGGCACATCTCTGCGAGGCGGGCGAACCGGGGCTGGCGCCCTGCGCCGAGGGGCTGCGGCTGGGCACGCGGACGGATGTGGAGGTGATCGGATGATCGGGGCAACGATCGAGGCGATCCGGCGCGGCGCCGATCTGGGCGGGCCGGTGGTGGTGATCCTGGCCGCGCTGTCGGTGGCGGCGCTGGCGGTGGTGCTTTACAAGCTCTGGCAATTCACCGCGGCGGGCGTCGGGCGGCACCGGGCCCTGCGCGACGCCGTGGCCGCCTGGGATGCCGGGGACCGGGCGGGCGCGCGGCGCGCGCTGGCGGGCACGTCGGGCTATCTGGGCCCGGTGATCGCGATGGCGATGGCGGGCAAGGCCGATCGCGCCCGGCTCGAGGCCGAGGCCGAGGCGCGCTTTGCCCGGCTGGAACGCGGCTTTCGCTTTCTCGACACGGTGGCGCAGGTCTCGCCGCTGCTGGGGCTGTTCGGCACGGTGCTGGGCATGATCGCGGCCTTTCAGGCCCTGCAGGAGGCGGGCGCACAGGTCGATCCCTCGATTCTGGCAGGCGGCATCTGGGTCGCGCTGCTGACCACGGCGGTCGGGCTGGCGGTGGCGATGCCGACCGCGCTGATGCTCAGCTGGTTCGAGGGTCGGATCGACGCCGAACGGGTTCTCGCCGGACAGGCGATCCACACGGTCCTGGCCCCTGCCGGTCGGCGGGTGGAGACGGGCCACGCCGAAGGCGTCCCGCACGGCGCCGCATCCCATGCGTAGGGCGGCGCGGCGGCGGCGGCTGTCGCTGACGCCGCTGATCGACGTGATCTTCCTGCTGCTGCTGTTCTTCATGCTCAGTTCCACCTTCACCCGCTTTGCCGAGGTCGATCTGGCCGCCGCCGGGACCGCGCGGCCCGCGCCCCCCGAGACGCGGCCGGTCTTCCTGCAACTCGAACCCGAGGCGGTGCGGCTGAACGGCCGGGATCTGGCCCTGGAGGCGCTGCCCGGGGCGATCGAGCCGGGCAGCGCCGAGGCAGCGCAACCCGTGCTGGTCGCGCTGCGCGGCGCTGTGACGGCGCAACGACTGACCGATC
This sequence comes from Rhodovulum steppense, assembly GCF_004339675.1. Lineage (GTDB taxonomy): Bacteria > Pseudomonadota > Alphaproteobacteria > Rhodobacterales > Rhodobacteraceae > Rhodovulum > Rhodovulum steppense. The sequence continues at coordinate 5,994 of NZ_SLVM01000011.1, read as the reverse complement.
TTCTGGTGGTGCTGCGCGGCGTGACGGGGATCGAGGTGACGGTTCTGGGGGCACCATGAGACGCCGGGCAAAACGGGCCGAGCGCGAACCCGCAATCGCGCTGATCAACGTGGTCTTCCTGCTTCTGGTCTTCTTCCTGGTGGCGGGCAGCCTGGCGCGGCCGCTCGACGCCGATCTGCGGCTGGTGCGCACCGCCGATCTGCAGGGCGCCGCGCCCCCCGATGCGCTGGTGCTGCATCCCGACGGGCGGGTGACGCGCGACGGGGCCGAAACCGACCCCGCCGCCCATGTCGCCACGCTGGACGAGGCCGGGCGGGCGGTGCTGCGCGTGGTGCCCGACCGCGAGGCGGCGGCGGGTGATCTGGTCGCGCTGGGCCGCGCGCTGCACGCCGCCGGGGCCGGGCGGGTGGTGATCGTGACCGAGAGGGGGTTGCCGTGATTCCGTCTTCGCAACTGGGCCGGGGCGCGGCCCTGGGATTTGCCATCGCGGCGCATGGGGCGCTGGCGCTGGTGCTGGTCCCGCAGGACGCCATCGAGATCGCCGGCAGCGCCGGGGCGACCGAGGCGCGGCTGGGGACCAGTTTCGCCGACATGGCGGCGGGCACGCTGTCGGCGATGGCGACGCATCAGGTGGTCGAGGCCGTGACACCGTCCGAGACGGTGCCGCCCGTCCCGCACAAGACGCTTGCCCCCCTGCCCGCCGAGACCGCGCCGCTTGCGGCACCGGAGCTGATGGCCGCGCTGTCCCCCGGGATCGTGTCGGCGGCAGACCACGGCGAAAGCACGCGCCCGGCCCCCCGGCCGGTTCCCGAGCGGATCGAGGCACGCGACCCGCCCAGACCCGAGACAAGGCCCGAGGACAAGCCGCGCCGCGAGGCGCGCGCAACCCCCCGTGGCAATGCCGAGCGCGATGCAAGCGCCGGGCAGGAAAGCGGTCGCCCCCAGGCACAGGCGACGACCAGCGGACAGGCCGGGCGGGCCGCCGAAGTGGGCAATGCCGCGGTCAGCAATTATCCCGGTCTTGTCATGCGCAAGCTGGCGCGCGTGCCACGGCCGCGGGTGAACAGCCATGGCGCGGCGGTCGTGGCCTTCCGCATTGCCGAGAATGGCGGGCTGGCGGGCGCATCGCTTGCGCAAAGCTCGGGCTCGGCCAGTCTGGATCAGGCCGCGCTGCGCCTTGTGCAACGCGCCGCCCCCTTCCCCGCGCCGCCAAGCGGGGCCCAGCGCAGTTTCTCGATCAGGATCGAGGGTCGCTGACGGCGCCGGGCCGGTCCTGAGCGTCGGGCAGGTCGAAGGAGCTGGCCTTGCAGCTTGCCCCGCCGCAGCCCGCGCATCCGCCACAGGCCCGTGCCGCGCCGCGGCGGCGCCGGATCAGCCCGCGGAACAGGAAGCCCAGCGCAACGGCAAGCGCCAGCGCGATCAGGGCGATCTCGTGCCCGGCAAGGGCGGTCTCGGTGGCAAGGTCGATCTGGGGGGTCATGGCATGTCCTGTGCCGGTCGGCGTGAGGGAAGGCGCAGCCAGGGCTTGGGCAGCGCCACGATCAGCAGCGCGGCGAGGCTGAGAAGGTAGACCGCGGTCATGGTCTGGAGGCCGGTCAGGTGCAGCGCGCTGCCCAGAGTGAAGACGGCGCTGGCCACCGCAAGGCCCAGAAGCGTCGGGAAGACGATGGCAAAGCCCATCCAGCGGTAGCTGTCGGTCTGGACCCGCACCATGATGACGGTCGCCAGGCAGGGCGGGTAGAGCGCGAAGAACAGCATCAGCGCGACAGCCGACAGCGCGGTGCGCCCCTCGGCGTGCTGCTCGGCGCCCATGCGTTGCTCAAGCGTCTGCGCGCCTTCGCCCTCGGGCTGGTCGAACAGCACGCCCAGCGTCGCGACCGAGCTTTCGCGCGCCGCAAAGGAGGCCAGAAGCGCGACGTTGATCTTCCAGTCGAAATCCGCGAACTGCGTCACCGGCTCCATGCTGCGGCCGATCATGCCCAGGAAACTCGACTCGATCTTGTCCTGGCGCATCTCGCGGCGCAGCGTGGTCCGCGCATTGGCCAGATCGCGCAAAGCGGCCGAGGCGGCGCGGGCCGCGTCGTCCTGCGCACGCAGCACGAAGGGCACGAAATCGGGGAACCGCTCGGCAAAGCGGGCGTCGATCGCCTCGGCCGCCGCGCGCCCGCCTGCGTTCAGCCGCGCCGCGCGGTAATCGGTCGCCGCATTGACCAACGCCACCAGTGCGGCCTGATCGGGCACGGCGGCCCGGTGCGGGTTGTCGCCAAGCGCGGTGTAGAAGTCGGCGATGGCGGTCTCGGCGCGGGATTGATAGGCGACCTCGCGCTCGGCCGGAACGCCGGGGAATTGCAGCAGCACATAGATCACGACCGCGATGGCCACGACCACGGTGCCCACCTTCTTGATGTAAAGCCAGGTCCGGTCAAAGGCGCGCTGCGCCACGCCGCGGATCGTGGGCAGGTGGTAGTTCGGCAGTTCCATCACGAAGGGCGCGGTTTCATGGTGGCGCAGGACCGATGTGGTCAGAAGCTTCGCAACCAGCAGCGCCGCGATCACGGTGATGGTGGACAGGTAGAACAGCATCAGCCCCTTGGCCTCGGGGAAGTAGATGTTGATGAGCAGCGTATAGAGCGGGATCTTGGCCATGCAGTTCATGAAGGGCACGGTCAGGATCGTGGCCATCCGGGCGCGCGCGTCGGGGATGCCCTTGGTCGCCATCACGCCCGGCACCGCGCAGCCCCCCGCGAATACGCCGGCCAGGATGAAGGGCAGCGTCGACTGCCCGTGCAGGCCGAAGCGGTGCAGGATGCGGTCGAGGATGAAGGCGATCCGCGCCATGTAGCCCGAATCCTCAAGGATCGCGATCAGCGCGAACAGGATCAGGAAGATCGGCACATAGTTCAGCAGCGTGTTGACCGAGTCGACCATCCACAGGCCCAGCGACCGGACCTGCGGATCGACCAGAAACCCCGCATCGGGCAGCACGCCCGCGGCAAGGTTGCGAAAGCCCGCAAGGATCGGCCATGTGACCTTGGTCAGTTCATAGCCCTGCACGATGGATAGCTGGTAGATCGCCCAGACGATCGCCACCAGGAAGACCGGCGCGACAAAGCGGTTCAGCACCACCCGGTCGATCCGTTCGGACAGCGGCACATGGCCCGCCCGGGTGGCGATGATGCAGCCGTTCACGATATCGGCGGCCAGCATGTCGCGCGCGGCGGCGATCCGGTCGGCGGCCATCTCGGCCCCGCCTGCCTGGGCGCGCAGCCGATGCGCCAGATCGAGGATCGGATGGGGATTGTCGAGCCGGGCCGCCAAAAGCCGCTCGGCCTCGGCATCGGCTTCCAGCAGCTTGACCGCCAGCCAGCGCGCCGACAGCCCCGCCAGTTCGCCCCGGTCGGCAAGCCGTGCCTGAAGCTCGGCAACCGCGGGTTCCAGCGCACCGTAATTCAGCGTCGCGGGCCGCGTGTCGCGGGCGGCGGCAATCGCCGCCTTCAGCGCCTCGCCGCCCTGCCCCTTGCGCCCGATCACCGGCACGACCGGCACGCAAAGCCGCCGTTCCAGCGCGGCCAGGTCGATCTGCAACCCCCGCCCCTCGGCCACATCCATCATGTTCAGCGCCACGATCACCGGCATGCCCATTTCCAGAAGCTGGAAGGTCAGCGGCAACCCCCGGCGCAGGTTCGAGGCGTCGAGCACGTTGACCACCACATCGGGGCGATCCTCGATCAGGAAATTCCGCGCGACCCGTTCCTCGGGCGAATAGGAGGTCAGCGAATAGCAGCCGGGCAGGTCGACCACCTCGACGCTCTGGTCGGCATGGGCATAGCGGCCCGATTTCTTGTCGACGGTGACGCCGGGATAATTGGCGATATGCTGGGTCAGGCCGGTCAGCAGGTTGAACAGCGTCGACTTGCCCGCGTTCTGCTGCCCCGCCAGCGCGACGAGGCGGCGATCAGACATCCTCGACCTCGATCTGGGCGGCCTCGCGGCGGCGGATGACGATGAAACTGTCGCCCACGCGCAGCTCGATCGGGTCCAGCAGCGGCGCGGCGCGCAGCACCGTCACCTCGCGTTCGGGGCGTATGCCCAGATCCAGCAGCCGCTGGCGCACCGGTCCGCAGCCCATCAGCCGCCGGATGCGGCAGGTGGTTCCGGGCGCCAGCGCGTCAAGGCTGCAGCCATCCGCACAGGCCCGGCAGCCATCCGCCTGCCCGCCGCCGGTGCCCCGACCACCTCTGCCCCATCCGTTGCGGCCGAAAAATGCGCGTTTCATGTCTTGGGATCCGTTCTGCCTGGGGGCCGTTTTCGTGGGGGCCGTTTCCTGGGAGCGTGCGCCTGGCGTTCCGCGTCCTGGGCCTCCCGTCGGCGGCCGGACAGCGGTCGCGGGGACGGGCCGGGGGCGGCACGGGACGCCGCCCCCCCCTGCTCAGGTTAACGCCTATTCGAGGTCATAGGCCTTGATCCAGATCACCGCGTCCTGGCTGAGTTCCTTGCCCTCATGCTCGGTCTCGGGGCCGGTGCCCAGCGCGGCAAAGCCCCAATGCCCGGCGCGCGGGATCCCGAAGGTAAAGACCCCGTTGGCATCGGTGATCGCAACCAGCGTGCCGCCCGGCGCCTCGCCCACCGTGGCCTCGCCGGCGGTGTTGGTCTCCATGTCGGGCTCGGCGGCCAGATACTCGATCTCGATCTCGGCCCCTGCCACGGGCTCGCCTTCGGACAGAAGCTGCCCCGAGAAGGTGGAGCCGACAAGGATGTTGGTCGGCTTGTTCAGCGGCACGATCTCGGTCGGCAGACCAAGGGGTTCGTTCCAGCCGGTCGGCAGGCCCGCCTTGTTGAAGAAGACCTTGGTGATCTGCTGGATGTAGATGTCCTCGCCCCCCTCGTAATAGGGCGCGGGCGTCAGCGCGAGGATGTAGTCGCCATTGCGCCGGACGGGCAGCGTGGCCTCGAAGGCTGCGGCCTCGTTATCCGCGCCCTTGAAGGTGATCGGCGCAAGGCTGGGCAGCAGGTCGGTGCGCTCGTCGCGGAAGACATAGAAGAATTCCTGCGGCGCGCCCATGTCCATGGCGTGCCCGTTCTCCATCGGGTGCCAGAAGATCAGCTTGAGCGTGACCTCGCCCGGGGCCTCGATATTCGGGTCGGGGGCATAGATCAGCTGGAAATGCGCGGCGGCGGGGGTGGCAAGCGTGGCGGCAAGCGCGGCAGCGAAAAGGCGGTTCATCGCGGTTCCCCTCAATAGATCGCGTCGGAGGAAATGGTGATGCGGTGGCCTTCGCCCGCGTCGAAGATCACGCTGAAGGCACCTTCGGGCTTGTCGAACACGAACTCGCCATTCGCGTCGATTGCCCCCTCGATCAGGGCGGCGCCCGAGCCGTCCATCACCGACATCTTGACCCCGGCGGCCGAAGACCCGTCGGAAAACCCGCCCTCGCACAGCACCGTGCCGTCGCCATTGTCGTAGCAGGAGCACAGCGGCGTATGCGCCAGCGCGGCGCCCGCCAGGCCCAGCCCCAGAAGGGCAGCAAGCGAAAGCGGTAATCTGGTCGGAAAGTGCATGGGAACCTCGTTCTTCAGGGCGGCGGCCAGATGCCGCCGGATGCGGTCAACGATTCCCCTGGCGGCGGGCTTGGGGCAGTCACACAGGTCATCAAATCTTACCTTAGTTTTTTTATCAAGAACCAATGCCGCGACATTCCGTCCGAAGCGATGCGGCCCGCCTTTTCGTGGCAACATGCCGAAAATGCAAAGGCTGTGCACGCGGGGCTTGCCATGCCTTATTATTTTTGTCAGGATTTCCGTGACTCATGCCAGACGCTTCTGCGGCCAGCCGAGACCGGAACACCGCCCTTCCGGGGAGGCCTGCGGGCGACTGGCCAGGATGGTCGGTGCCTGCCGCCTCCCCGGAAACGAAGGAGGACGATGCCGATGACCCTGGCCGCCCGCGATCCGGCCGTCTCCAGCCCGGACCATCCCGCATGAGCGGACGCTGCG